>NZ_JACVAT010000019.1:0-1251 GCF_014851985.1 Pseudomonas sp. PDM17 | reverse complement strand
TGGTCTGTCCCGGGCTGAGTGGACACTGACTTAAGGTGGATAATGCCCACCGCAAGGAGTGTTCATGACCCAGACCAGACGACGTTTTCCCGAATCCTTCAAACGCGAGGCGGTAGACCAGGTGCTTGCCGGCACGCCGCTTCGCCATGTCGCCGAGACTCTCGGCATCGCTGAAAGCCTGTTGGGCAAATGGAAACGCCAGTACGAGCAGCAAGGTGACGATGCCTTTCCGGGCAACGGCAAGCAGCGAGGCGAGAGCGCGGAGCTGCGGCGTCTACGCCAGCAACTGGCTCAGGTCACCATGGAGCGCGATGTATTAAAAAAGGCGCTCGCCATCTTCTCGCAGCCCACGAAGTGAAGTTCCGCGCTATCGAGGCGTTGGCCGGTCGCTATCCCGTAGCGCCGATGTGCCGGCTGCTGCGGGTATCCCGCAGTGGCTTCTATGCCTGGCAGCAGCGGCCTCCTTCGGCGAGAGAGATGGCAAATCGGCGTCTGAGCAAAGAGATCCGTACCATCCACCATGAGGTGAATGGGATCTATGGTCATCGCCGAATCAAGGCCGAGTTGGCGGCCATGGGGCATGCGTGTGGTCGCCACCGGGTTGCTCGACTGATGCGCGAAGCCGGTCTGCGCGTTCGCTCGCGCAAGCGCTGGCGGCTGGTTTCCAGCAGTCGTCATGCTCTGCCGATTGCCCCGAACCACCTGGATCGCCAGTTCGTCTCGGATCGCGCCAATCGGCACTGGGTCTCGGACATGACCTACGTGCGGACGGCCCAAGGTTGGCTGTATCTGGCCGTCGTGCTCGATCTCTATTCACGCGCCGTCGTCGGTTGGGCGATGCACCACCGCATGCAGCAGGCCTTGGTACACGCCGCGCTGGAGATGGCCGTTGCACGCCGACAGCCGAAAGAAGAAGTGCTGCTGCACTCGGATCGTGGCAGCCAATACTGCGCGTACGACTACCAGGCTTTGCTCCGGCGACATCGAATCGTGCCCAGCCATTCACGTCCGGGGAACTGCTGGGACAACGCCGCGATGGAGAGCTTCTTCCGTTCGCTGAAGGCTGAGCGGGTGTACCTGACGCGCTATGCCAGCTACCACGAGGCGAAAACCGACCTGTTCGACTACATCCGCTTTTACAATCACCGTCGCCGCCATTCGACGCTGGGCTATCTCAGTCCGATGGAGTTTGAGCGGCGCTATGCGAGCAGTAGCTCTTAACTACCTGTCCACCAGTTCCGGGACAGACCA
>NZ_JACVAT010000018.1:0-3458 GCF_014851985.1 Pseudomonas sp. PDM17 | reverse complement strand
AGTGAAACGACGCATCGCCGATGGTAGTGTGGAGTTTCTCCATGTGAGAGTAGGTCATCGTCAAGCTCCTATCCCAAAGCCCCTGGTCAGCATCGCTGGCCGGGGGTTTTGCTTTTGCGCGCGGAAAACTCGGACGCATCGCTGCGTAGGCAATTCGGGCATGCCTCTATATGATGCGTGCCTGACTGTTGCGGGGGTGATATGCAGACCTTGCTGAAATTGCTGAGCGATGGCCGCTTTCATTCCGGGGAAGAGCTGGGTGCTCTTCTCGGAGTAAGTCGCAGCGCCGTCTGGAAGCGCCTTGAGGGCTTTGAGCGTGACTACGGGATGGTCGTGCAGCGCGTGCGCGGCCGTGGTTATCGCCTGGAAGAGCCTTTGAGCATCATCTCGCCCAGGTCCGACTCCGGCCTGTGGTCTCTCGATGTCCTTCTTTCGATCGACTCTACCAATGCCGAGGTTCTGCGACGACTGTCTGCGGGCGCCGCAGCGCCGTTTGCCATCCTGGGTGAGCGGCAGACCGCTGGGCGAGGGAGAAGAGGTCGGCAGTGGGAAAGCCCCTTCGGCGCCAACCTTTATTACACCCTGGGTATCACCGTGCGCGGTGGGGCTCAGGAGTTGGAAGGGTTGAGTCTGGTGGTTGGCCTTGCGGTAGCTAAGGCGATCCAGGCGCTGGGCGTGAAGGACGTAGGCCTCAAGTGGCCGAATGATGTGCTGGTGGGGGGCAAGAAGATCGCTGGAATCCTGCTGGAGCTCACGGGCGATCCTGCAGATATCTGCAGCGTTGCCATCGGCATCGGCATCAATGTGAATATGCGCAAGGCGGACGCCATCGACCAGCCGTGGACCTCGGCGCGAGAGGCTCTCGGCAAGCTGGTCGATCGCAACGAGCTTTTGCAGGCGCTGGAGTCGCAGCTTGCCTGTGCGCTTTCCCGTCATCGCGAGCAAGGATTCGCTGCCAGCCGCGAAGAGTGGGAGTCCCTTCATCTATGGCAGGGGCGGCAAGTCACGCTGTCCACTGTCGCCAATAATATCGTTGGGCGTGCCCTTGGTATCGATGAGAGAGGCGCGCTGCGTCTCCTGGTGGATGGCAAGGAGCAGAGCTACAGCGGAGGCGAGCTGAGTCTGAGGTTGTCGGATGATTCTTGAGTTGGATTGCGGAAACAGCCTGATCAAGTGGCGGGTGGTCAGAAAGCACGACCTGGTGACTGTCGCTGGAGGCGTGGCTGATTCCGATCAGGCGCTGCTTGCGCAATTGCAGGCCAGCGAAGTGGTGGATATTCGCTATTGCCGTATGGTCAGCGTACGCAGCGAGCAGGAAACCGACGCGCTTCGTGTGGGGCTGGAAAACGCATTCTCCATTGTGGTGCAGATTGCTGCGCCGGCGACCGAGCTGAGCGGTGTGCTGAATGGCTACCGTGAGTATCAGCGTCTTGGGATGGATCGTTGGCTAGCCCTCGTGGCGGGCCATTGCCTCGCCGGGCGTGGCTGCTTGGTGCTTGATCTTGGTACCGCGGTTACTTCCGATCTCGTCGACGCCGGCGGAAGGCACCTGGGGGGCTATATAGCTCCCGGCATGCCTCTGATGCGTAGCCAGCTGCGAACCCACACCCGCCGTATTCGCTATGACGATGAGGCGGCTCATGAGGCGCTGCAGAACCTGTTGCCAGGCCAGGAAACTTCAGAGGCGGTGGAGCGGGGCTGCGTGCTGATGCTGCGCGGATTTGTGCGGGAGCAGATCGATCTGGCCAACAAGCTGCTGGGGGATGACTGTGCTGTCTATCTGACCGGGGGCGACGCTGAGCTGGTCAAGGATGAATCTGCGCGTGCTGTCGTGCTTCCGGATCTGGTATTTCTCGGCCTGGCGCTTGCCTGTCCGATCGAGTGAGTCTGATCGATGCGTTGGTTCTTTCTTTTTCTGCTCGCACTTAACGTCTTCTACTACGTCTGGCACCAACAGCAGGCGCCTCTCCGTCCAAAGGAGATCGCGCCGCTCAGTCTGTTCCACGCTGAGCAGAAGAATATTCGTCTGCTCAGTGAGTCTGCTGAGACGCCCCAGCGCCGTCCGGCAGAAGAGAAGCCGGCGGTTACTCCCCCGTCTGCGTGTATCTACCTGGGCAGCTTCTCTGCGGAAGATCGCGCTCGGCAGCTGGTTCAGCGCTTGCTGAGCCTGGATGTCCAGGCCTCGCTGCAGACAGTGGATGCCGCTGCTGGTGTCGATTACTGGGTTTATCTCCCGCCCCTGGCTTCGCGACAGGCTTCGTTGTGGCAGCTGCGCGAGCTGCAGGCGCGCAAGATCGATAGTTACATCATTACAGAGGGTGACCTGACTGACGGAATCTCCCTTGGAATTTTCCAGCGCAAGGATTCGGCGGACAGCGTTGTCGAACGTCTGAAGACCGCTGGCTACGATGCTCTGGTGCGCGAACTTGCTCGTTCGCAACATGATTACTGGGCGCAGATAGCCGCGGAAAGCGGGCGCCTGGTGGACGATTCCCTGGTGCGTCAGCTGGCCCCGGATTTCCCGGAACTGCAAAAACAAACAATGCCGTGTAAAAACGTTGCAAGCCCTCAATAGTTTGAATAGAATGGCGCCCGCTTCACAGGGGTGGCCTGAAAAGGTCAAACACTGGAAGCCGTTGTCGAAGAGCTAAGCTCAAGTTTTTTAAAGAAAAACAGTTGACAACGCGGTGGCAGGCTGTAGAATGCCGCCTCACTCGGAGGGGTTCCCGAGCGGCCAAAGGGATCAGACTGTAAATCTGACGTCTCAGACTTCGAAGGTTCGAATCCTTCCCCCTCCACCAGTTTTCAAGCGTGAGCTGCAAGCTCCGCGGGTATAGTTCAGTGGTAGAACCTCAGCCTTCCAAGCTGATGATGCGGGTTCGATTCCCGCTACCCGCTCCAAGTTTGTTGCTTATGTCTTGCTCATGTAGCTCAGCTGGTAGAGCACACCCTTGGTAAGGGTGAGGTCAGCGGTTCAAATCCGCTCATGAGCTCCATCTCGCAAAGGCAGATATGAAAATATCTGCCTTTGTTTTAATGGTGACGTGACTTTCTCAATTCCTTACGGGAGGCGGTCAAGATGGCTAAAGAAAAGTTTGAGCGTAACAAGCCGCACGTAAACGTCGGCACCATCGGTCACGTTGACCACGGCAAAACCACTCTGACCGCTGCTCTGACCAAGGTCTGCTCCGAGACCTGGGGCGGTTCCGCTCGCGCTTTCGATCAGATCGACAACGCGCCGGAAGAGAAGGCTCGTGGTATCACCATCAACACCTCTCACGTTGAATACGACTCGCCGGTACGCCACTACGCTCACGTAGACTGCCCGGGCCACGCCGACTACGTGAAGAACATGATCACCGGTGCTGCCCAGATGGACGGCGCGATCCTGGTTTGCTCCGCTGCTGACGGCCCCATGCCGCAGACCCGCGAGCACATCCTGCTGTCCCGTCAGGTAG
>NZ_JACVAT010000017.1:2500-5260 GCF_014851985.1 Pseudomonas sp. PDM17 | reverse complement strand
TTGGGATAGGAGCTTGACGATGACCTACTCTCACATGGAGAAACTCCACACTACCATCGGCGATGCGTCGTTTCACTACTGAGTTCGGGATGGGATCAGGTGGTTCCAACGCTCTATGGTCGTCAAGCAATTCTTTATGGACGCTCGTGGCAAGTGCACACGTTCATCCAGATTCGGGTATGTGACAGGTATTTGCGGTTCACACGAACTTTCGGTTCGTTACGTCTTCACCGTACAACACGCAAATTGTTTGGGTGTTATATGGTCAAGCCTCACGGGCAATTAGTATCGGTTAGCTCAACGCCTCACAGCGCTTACACACCCGACCTATCAACGTCGTAGTCTTCGACGGCCCTTTAGGGGAATCAAGTTCCCAGTGAGATCTCATCTTGAGGCTAGTTTCCCGCTTAGATGCTTTCAGCGGTTATCTATTCCGAACATAGCTACCCGGCAATGCCACTGGCGTGACAACCGGAACACCAGAGGTTCGTCCACTCCGGTCCTCTCGTACTAGGAGCAGCCCCTCTCAAATCTCAAACGTCCACGGCAGATAGGGACCGAACTGTCTCACGACGTTCTAAACCCAGCTCGCGTACCACTTTAAATGGCGAACAGCCATACCCTTGGGACCGGCTTCAGCCCCAGGATGTGATGAGCCGACATCGAGGTGCCAAACACCGCCGTCGATATGAACTCTTGGGCGGTATCAGCCTGTTATCCCCGGAGTACCTTTTATCCGTTGAGCGATGGCCCTTCCATACAGAACCACCGGATCACTAAGACCTACTTTCGTACCTGCTCGACGTGTCTGTCTCGCAGTCAAGCGCGCTTTTGCCTTTATACTCTACGACCGATTTCCGACCGGTCTGAGCGCACCTTCGTACTCCTCCGTTACTCTTTAGGAGGAGACCGCCCCAGTCAAACTGCCCACCATACACTGTCCTCGATCCGGATAACGGACCAGAGTTAGAACCTCAAGCATGCCAGGGTGGTATTTCAAGGATGGCTCCACGCAGACTGGCGTCCACGCTTCAAAGCCTCCCACCTATCCTACACAAGCAGGCTCAAAGTCCAGTGCAAAGCTACAGTAAAGGTTCACGGGGTCTTTCCGTCTAGCCGCGGATACACTGCATCTTCACAGCGATTTCAATTTCACTGAGTCTCGGGTGGAGACAGCGCCGCCATCGTTACGCCATTCGTGCAGGTCGGAACTTACCCGACAAGGAATTTCGCTACCTTAGGACCGTTATAGTTACGGCCGCCGTTTACCGGGGCTTCGATCAAGAGCTTCGCTTTCGCTAACCCCATCAATTAACCTTCCGGCACCGGGCAGGCGTCACACCCTATACGTCCACTTTCGTGTTTGCAGAGTGCTGTGTTTTTAATAAACAGTCGCAGCGGCCTGGTATCTTCGACCGGCATGGGCTTACGGAGTAAATCCTTAACCCTCGCCGGCGCACCTTCTCCCGAAGTTACGGTGCCATTTTGCCTAGTTCCTTCACCCGAGTTCTCTCAAGCGCCTTGGTATTCTCTACCCAACCACCTGTGTCGGTTTGGGGTACGGTTCCTAGTTACCTGAAGCTTAGAAGCTTTTCCTGGAAGCATGGCATCAACCACTTCATCATCTAAAAGATGACTCGTCATCAGCTCTCGGCATTAAGACCCCGGATTTACCTAAGATCTCTGCCTACCACCTTAAACTTGGACAACCAACGCCAAGCTGGCCTAGCCTTCTCCGTCCCTCCATCGCAGTAACTAGAAGTACAGGAATATTAACCTGTTTCCCATCGACTACGCTCTTCAGCCTCGCCTTAGGGACCGACTAACCCTGCGTCGATTAACGTTGCGCAGGAACCCTTGGTCTTTCGGCGTGGGAGTTTTTCACTCCCATTGTCGTTACTCATGTCAGCATTCGCACTTCTGATACCTCCAGCAAGCTTCTCAACTCACCTTCACAGGCTTACAGAACGCTCCTCTACCGCGCATCTTGCGATGCACCCGTAGCTTCGGTGTATGGTTTGAGCCCCGTTACATCTTCCGCGCAGGCCGACTCGACTAGTGAGCTATTACGCTTTCTTTAAAGGGTGGCTGCTTCTAAGCCAACCTCCTAGCTGTCTAAGCCTTCCCACATCGTTTACCACTTAACCATAACTTTGGGACCTTAGCTGACGGTCTGGGTTGTTTCCCTTTTCACGACGGACGTTAGCACCCGCCGTGTGTCTCCCACGCTGACACTTCCAGGTATTCGGAGTTTGCATCGGTTTGGTAAGTCGGGATGACCCCCTAGCCGAAACAGTGCTCTACCCCCTGGAGTGATACGTGAGGCGCTACCTAAATAGCTTTCGAGGAGAACCAGCTATCTCCGAGCTTGATTAGCCTTTCACTCCGATCCACAAGTCATCCCCTACCTTTTCAACGGGAGTGGGTTCGGTCCTCCAGTCAGTGTTACCTAACCTTCAACCTGCTCATGGATAGATCGCCCGGTTTCGGGTCTATACCCAGCGACTAAAACGCCCTATTAAGACTCGCTTTCGCTACGCCTTCCCTATACGGTTAAGCTCGCCACTGAATATAAGTCGCTGACCCATTATACAAAAGGTACGCAGTCACCTAACAAAGTAGGCTCCCACTGCTTGTACGCATACGGTTTCAGGTTCTATTTCACTCCCCTCTCCGGGGTTCTTTTCGCCTTTCCCTCACGGTACTGGTTCACTATCGGTCAGTCAGTAGTATTTAGCCTTGGAGGATGGTCCCCCCATA
>NZ_JACVAT010000016.1:0-10035 GCF_014851985.1 Pseudomonas sp. PDM17 | reverse complement strand
AAGCACCTGGTCTACCGCCTCGCGTTTGAAGGATTCGGGAAAACGTCGTCTGGTCTGGGTCATGAACACTCCTTGCGGTGGGCATTATCCACCTTAAGTCAGTGTCCACTCAGCCCGGGACAGACCACACAGTCATTCCTGGCGGCCATCAGTGGGAAATTCTGGTACGGCAAATAGAACAAGGCCGGCGTGTTCGGACAATTTTTTGCCGCAATATCGGAATAGAAATACCGGACGTGGAGGAGATCATCCACGCACTCTTCGACCATGTATCAAATCCTAAAGCTGCTGGAGTCGTAACTGTTGAAGAGATTGCCGCTCTAGCTCAGCGCTATTACATATCAAAAGACTCCACTCCAAACTGAGCCAATATCTCTATCTGCACTGAGATTCGGGCTACTAGCCATCCAGGCTTGGCGAGAATAACGACTAATCACACGCTCTCTAAGGACATCAAGTGGCGTATTTATTTGATCGCTGGACAAAGCCGGAGCAAACAAGTTGGGCGCTATGGCAATTTAGTGAGTACGAAGCGCAGCTGAACCATATGTATTGGTCCTCTGTCGCTCTTGAGCAATTTTCCATGTATCACGTTAGAAAATCTCCAGATGAAGGAATTAGGAGTATATTGAAAGCTTCCGGCCCTAATGCCGCGAGATTTGATGAAGAGAGAAATCTCTTCCTGAAGCATGTCAAGGATATGGGGCACTGGAAGCGCGCTAGTTTCATCATGGCGGCTACAGGTGCGATGGAAAGCTACTTTCAGCGGGCCGTTCTGGTTGCTCTCAAATCTGATCCTGCACTGCTGCACGGTAAATCCAAGGCCATTGATGGCGTCCAATGGTTGAAAGTCGGAATTGATCCGGACTATTCAGAAATACTGGCTGGCGTCACTAAAGGTACATGGGCGTCTCGGTACTCGAAATTGAAGTCCTTGTTTGGCGAGCTTCCCGATATTAGGGATAACGTGAATGACCTAGACAAAATTCGAATCTTTAGGAATGGTGTTGGTCACGCGTTCGGGCGAGAACTCGATGTAAAGCCACGCCTACTTCGACGAGGGACAGACGATATTACCCCGCTTTCAGAAGAGAAGTTCAAGAAATGGCTAGGTCAAATTTCAGGAATCACACGCGAATTTGATAGACACGTAGTGCAGCACCATATTGGAGAGTTCGAATCTCTTATGTATCTTCACGAATACATGGGAAAGATTGATCGTTCGAAACTCACTCTTCGCGGCTTTTCGAAGAAATTCAAATCCGAGCTAGGCAAAGAGCTTGGTCATTCGAAAGGCATTAAATATTACGAAGACATGGTTTCTTATTACGACTCCGTAGTTTGAGTGGCAGGTGGAAAATATTAATCTCTTGTGTCTTGTGTTTATGGCTGGGAGTGATTACTAACTATGTGGGTAACTCAAAGCTATCTAGGAGATCCGGACAAAGACCCTAAGGTATACGCGTACTATCTTTTCGAGGACTACAACGGAGAACAAGAGAGTTTTACTCGCCAGATTGAAGGCAAGCTCGCTCATGTTGGAGATCAATTTGGCCCACATGCGACAATTTTGATGCCGAACAGACACAACACTCCTCGTATCGAAGCAGAAGTACGCAATGCTCTTGGTGCGTTCTGGTGGGAGCTTCAAGGCCAGCTGCCCGGAATTCTTGTCTCCACCACGATACTTTCAAAATTACAAATTGAAGATGGCCAGCATCATTTCTTTTCTCTAAATAAATGTGACCTAGACTCTGCCTTCGATGTTATTACATCCGTACACCGTTTAATGCAGCAATGCGTTGAGTACCAGCATAAAAATCAGTCTCCCCAGCCTCCAGAAACGACCTTTAAGCGGCTGCTAAACTCAATTGAGGCGAAACCAGGGATTTACGGATTCAGTGTTGACTTGAAGAAGCTGTTCAAGAAATAGCGAGCACAGTGAAATACGCTCGACTATCGCTTACTTCGTTCGCTGGGCGTCCAAAGCTACGCTTTTGGCCTCCCGTTAGCTTATTCATTAGGGCGCTTTGGAAGTTTGATGTCGAATGGTGGCTTCTGGCCGTTCTCTGCCGGTCGTCACTACGGCATGCGCTGGTCGAGTTGAATGCACGCGCGTTGTCAGCTGGAGTGCAACTGACTGGTCAGTGGTTATGCAAGTAGGTAGTCAAGTCAATGCATTTCACAGCTAACCGCTGGTTTTGATGAAGTATCCAGGTTTGGGTCCATATCCCCTCGTTACTCCAGGCTTCCAATGCACTTGTTCACTGAACGAGGGAAGCTCCCTGATTTTGATGATTTCGCCGTTCTTCAGTTCGGGCTCTCCCTCTTGGAGTAGGATCGACTCTTGGAATCGATAGCGGCTGCCTTCCTTCTTGATGTGCCCCAGTTTGGTCAGTAGTCCAATGGCTGCCTCCAAGCGCTCGCTATTGGCTCGTCCTCTTAGGCTGTGGGGGCCGAGCTGCTTTAGTTGGGTCAGCGAGAAAATGGTTTGGGCCCCGGTCCTCAGATGATCAGGTAGCTCTGTATCAGACTGGCGTGTGCCGAGTGGTGGATTGTATCCGCGCTTGTTCTCGTCGCGGTCGCCGGAAGAACCTGTTTTGTAAGCGATTTGCAGGAGGTAGTGCGCCAGGTGATTCGCATCCGTCACGATCTGCGGCTCGTTAGCTAGATGTTCGATGAAGTGCCTTGAACAGTTCTGGGCGAACTTCCAGCAGAATCCTAAGGTGAGAGAGTCGATCTCGATGTCGGTTTCTGAGGAGCGCTCGAACACATGCAGGATAGCCGCCAGGCGGCTGGCGTTTTCCACCAACTTGGATGCGTGATCTTTTAGGTAGTGGTATAGGCCATTTTCTTGCATCTGATTCTCTAGTTGCCGACTGTACTGGTACCAAAGATTCGCGGCCGCCTCTGAGAAGTGCACTACTTGACGATCAGGGGAAGTGAGGGAGCCCAGGCGCTCACGGATGCGGGCATTGAAAGCCTGTTTGCGTTGCAACGCAGATAGATTGGGTTGGCTGCGTTGACCGGCCATTGGACGGGGTTTGGCTACCAGAAAGCGGGCGAGAAAGCCTGTGCCACGAGCCTCTTCGCCGCGCTTGCCCATGAAGCGGCTGATCACGCTCGGCTGTGCCATTAATGACAGAGTCAGGCGGGCGTTTTGGAGAACAAAACCTTCCCTCGAAATGCGGTCGACGATCACGCTGCTGCCATCCCAGAGCGTATTGAGCTTGTCGAGTTCCCCCAGGGCTTTTCCGCTGAAAATACTGTTGGCTTCGCTAGTCAGCAGACAGCCGTTGGGCGTGTTTTCGTAAAGCATCTGTACTAGGGCTGGCGGGGTGGTGTCCTCGTAGAGAAATTTCCCCGAGCGGGTGGGTTGCGGTTCGGCTCTGACATGTTTAGCCACTACTTCCAAGGCCGCCTGTGTGGCTGCTTCGTCTTCTTTGGCTGCGCATTTGCTGTACATGCGATCCACATGCCGCTTATGCGTCTTCCATAGCTCGTGTTGGATCCGGTAGTCCACCAAGGCATCTTCGTGGGCTCGATACGCAGCATCATTCAGCGCGCTGATCGCCTCGAAGAAATATTTCTGGGTGACGGTCTTGCGTTCACCGGAATCTGCGATGGTCAGCAGCATCAGTGAGGTTGGCACTCGGTACCCGGTAGGCATTTGGACGTCGACATGCCCCTGGCAAGCCGTAGCCATGGCCCCAAAGGCACACATCATTGCCATTTCACGGGAAACCTGGAGCTCTCGAGCCGCCTCTGCGACTGCGCTCTCTAGCAGGCTGTGCTCGTGGAAGAGCGGCCAATCCTCTGTGCAGGGCGGCTGTTCATCACGAGCTTCAGAATTAATATTTTGAGTATCGTTCATTTTTGGCGGCTATGTTGGCTACTACTAGCCAACATAGCCGGATATTTTTGTTAATGCACTAGATCATCATGACGTAATGGATTTACTTCCCTGCCTCAATGCAGGGGGACGTATCACGGATCGGCTCGTTGCCTCGGAGCGGTTTTTTATTACCGCACCTGCACATTCTCTGAGCTAACAGAGGAGGCTGCTCATGAGGATCATCCGACTGAAAGAAGTCATCGACTCGACTGGCCTGGCGCGGTCGACCATCTACAAGCACATCGGGGAGGGCACCTTTCCGAAACCGGTATCACTGGGCGACCGCTGCGTCGGCTGGGTCGACAGCGAAGTGCATGACTGGATCCTGGCAAGGATCGAAGAACGTGACCTGGCCGAGGGCGTTGCAGTGCGCTCCACCGGTCACCTGAGTATGGCCAGCTAGAAATCACCATTTGCGCCATGACCGGTTGCTAGCTAGTCATGGCGCTTATGCCGCTTGGAAGAGTTCTGCATTCTCAGCTAACTCTGCCATGAGGTAGTGCGGAAAATTTCCCGGCAGGCGCGGCAATCGTGTTCCTCGTTGTACGGCCTGGCCGGGATTTCCTGATTCGAGGTGAGCTGCTTCTAGTTATATAGCAATTACTATCAATCACTTGATTCTGATAGTTAAGGCCCACTCAGCCGGATCAGCATTCTCTACTCCGTCATGGGGGATCAGTTTTTTAGAACTACCCCGGATTCTGGTATGTGAACAACCCACCAGGTAACCGCCATGACCAACCGCAAGACCTATACCCACCTCTCCCAATCTGATACTGCCCTGCGGATCGAGTCACTCGTCCAGGCTATCGCGCGTCACGACACTCCAGCCTTCCGATTCATCCAGGCACGGTCTGGGTATGAGCGAATCAAGGTGACCAGGCTTTCCCGGTATTTCGATCACATCCAGCAGATGGTGGACCTGTTCGATGACCGTGTGGACTACAGCTACAGTGAGCACCTGCAAGTGTTCAAGGCGGCCTGCCAGGATATCGGCCTGGAGCTCCATCCTGATGGCCCTGTCTGTCTGAATGAAGAAGGGACGAAGTGGCTAGACCATTTCCGCAGCATGAACGTCCTCACCGCACGGATCCGTCAGTTGACTGGTGAGCAGTGGTATCGGCGTAGGGCTAGGGATCGTCGTGATCTGGCTGATCAGCAGGAGATCCGAGTCTGTGACTACGCGGAAGCACTCTGCGAGCTGTACTCGCGCATCACCATTGTCAGAGTCGACTTTCACTACCGACCTGAGGCTCAAGCCAGGCTACGTGTTGAACACGTTTTCGATGACTTGGATCGGCTGATTGCTGAGCATAGGCGCAACCCGATTTTCGACCACCTCATCGGCCACATCTGCGCGGTGGAGCAAGGGAATCGGGACGACGGCAGGGGCTACCACATCCACGCTGCCTACTTCTTCAATGGCAACGAGGTACAGAGGTACCTCTACAAGGCCACCCAGCTCGATGAGCTATGGGAAGACATTACACGTGGCCAGGGCTGCATATACAGCTGCAACCACGACAAGGAAAAGTACAAGGATAAGTGTGGTATCGGCCACATCCTGCGAAGCGATCGCGCGATTCGGCCCCATGTCCGCGAGGCGGTGAAGTATCTCGTCAAAGATTCTCAGCACCTGCGTTTGAGACCCGAGGGGGCTCGGTGCCTGCGGATGGGACAACTGAAACGAGCTCGCCGCGGGGGCTACGGCTGGGGCTTAGTTTCAGATCACGGAGTTGGCTCACGAACAGCCGGTCATCGGTACTCGCATCTATGGGGGCTGTAGGCGTCGCGTCTTCAAAGGTGATTGGGAGATTGTCATCCTTGTACTCCTCACTGAAGCTGAACAGCTTCTCCGAAACGTCCCGGGCATATACGGGCTCGCTCTGAGGGTCGCAGAGCATCTGGATGATCAGGTCATTCCACCATCCTTCCAGCCGCTCAAAGACTGCATCCCTGTGCTCGGCCCGGATTGGCCGCATTTTCTGAGCCTTGATGAGTGCTGGGAGATCGCCAATCCGAGGCGTGCTGTCAATAATCGTGATTCTCGATACGAAGTCCTCTTTCTCCAGCGATGTCAGCTGCGAGAGCAAGTCCTTGATCTTGGCGAACGATTTTGCCTTGCTGGTGGCGAGCGTGCTCTCTGTTAGTTGCCAGAGGCTGGGTTGAGCCGTGGTTGTATCGGCGCCGAACAGGAAGAAGTTCAAGAATGAACCGGGCGCGACGGACGAGGTGGTGAACAGGAAAAACTGATAGTCAGACTCAACCCGTCCATTGGCATGGTAACGGGTTAGCCAGATATTGACCGACTTCCAGAAGTCGACAGACAGGTCAGTCAGGCGTTCACCAACAGCCTTGTGCTTGAGAGAGGCCAGTGTCTTCTTTCCGGAGGACTCCAGGAAATCGAGGTCATCTTCCTTCTCGATGAGGATTGCGGTGTCCTCTGGAAGCTCTAATGCCTGGTACAGCGCAAAGCGGGGTTGGAAGATGTAGCCCAGCCCCTGCTCTCCGGCGCTGTAGGGATCGCTATCTTTCTTTTGGTCTTCGGAACCGTTGCTTGCTACAGAACTCATAATTCAGCCCATGTTCCAAGGTCGTTCATCCCTGGTCTGGTGTGCCAGGAATGGAGGCGCTCGAGTCTAGCGACCGCCTTCTGTTGCGGTCGTATACGCCGCAAGCAACGCCTAATGTGTAGTGGTTGGCTATTACTGTCTGAGTGGCTGCGAGCATTGAGGCGAACGCTTGCCCACGGAGCCACCATGTCTTGCGAGTGAAAGCTTGATGGTGCCGGGGAGCGTGTGTAAACGACGCCGGCACAATGAGAGATTCGCGTGGGATCCGACAGCTCCCTCGTGTGAGGGCATGGGCCGCGCTGGATTGGAAGGAGTTCGGTTGTTGGTGCTCTTGCAACAGGAAGTCGTGGCGCGTGCTTGATGCCAGTGGGGAGGCGCGAGATAAGCGGCGCTGCGACGGATAGACCCAGGGCGAAAATCATCCTTGGCTTTGCACTCGTGCTGGCATCCTTTGCATGTTCGACCTGACCTAACCGAAACTCCTTTGCGCACATTCTGATTCGAGTGGTGGCACATGGCAATCACTTGCTCCAGGTGCGATGGCACCCTGCCGTCTACGCCCGCAACCGTGATTCGTCTAGGCGAGATCTCAACACAGGTGTCGCCCTGCTCCTATAGACGGCTTCAAGCTTTAAGGAAGGACTGCTAACCCTGCGTAACTATCCGCTTTTGGCCGAAAGCAGCCATCGCTGACGACTGCTAGCGGCCAGTTGCAGCCTGCACGGACTGCTACTCAATTGATGGAGTCAACAGGATTGCCTCTAGTCGTTCTCCTAGAAGCCTCCATGCCTCGGCTTTCTCCTTGGCATAATCGTGGTGAAGGTAATGTCGTCGAACCTTGGAACCACCCAGCAGATGGTTTTGGCAGCGGTCGATTATCTCCAGCGTTACACCCAGCTCCTGCATCATAGTCGCACCTGTGCGCCGCAAATCGTGCGGTGTCCATTCGCCCTTGCTGCCCTTGCTTAGCACCAGCGAATCGTCATGGTGGCGGCCGGTAAGCGGTTTGCTGCGGTTCTTGAAACGGCACTGCCGGTCGCCGATCAGCTTACTGACCGTCTTGGTGTCGACATGGCTTTTCTCGTCCTTGCTTGGGAAGCAGAATGGGGTATGACCGGTTTCTACTTTCAGACGCTTGAACTGGCTCAACCCGAATGGTGACAGGAACACGTGATGATCCTGGCGCTTGCCCTTGTGCCCCTTGGTAGCCTCGGCAGGGATGAACCAGGTGCCTTTGTCTAGATCCACATGCCGCCATTCGGACTTGAGCAGCTCGCCGATACGACAGAGGGTGCTCAGGCAGATCCAGACGGCGCTTTGCACGCGCGGATTGACCGGGCGGATGCCGGAGTATTTTTGGCCGGCGGGGAGGGCGTCATAGTCGCGCTCCAGGCGGGTAAAGATGTCGCGTAGCTCGCGGATTTCGTCGGGGGAGAGGAGGCGGTCGCGCTGTTCCTCGTAGTCGTGGTCGAGCAGTTTGTTGACGTCTATCAGGTCGGCTGGGTTCCCGTCGGCCATCAGGCCACGCCACGGCTTGCGCTTCTCGGCCCAGTGCAACATCTGGCCAATGTCCTTGCTGCGAATCACCACGGTGCGATTCAGGCCTCGGGCTTTGACTTGGCGCAGGACGTTGAGCAGGTCTTTCTCAGTCAGGGTGCGCAGAGGCGTCTTGCCAATGAACGGCAGCACGTCCTTGGTGAAGCTGCGACGCAGTTCGGCATTGCCGTCCTGACGCGATACGCCGTCGCGCATCCATTCCTCGAACAGGTCGGCGACTGTCTTATTCTCCGCTGCCTGGCGCTCGGCTTCGGCAATGGTGGCCGCGATAGCGGCTTGGGCTTCGATCTTGGCAGCCTTACGGGCGGCAGTGGGATCGATCCCCTTTGTAACGGTCGCTTTCACTTCGTCGCGTTCGGCGCGCATCTGTGCCAGCGACTTCTTGGGCCAGCTGCCTAGGCGATGATCGCGTTTGGCTCCATCCAGTTTGAATTCATAGCGAAACAGGACAGTAACGCCGCGCACACCCGCGCGAACCTTGGCGACCAGCCCGCCGTCTTCACGAAGCGTCTTGCCGTCGTCGGCCGAGGTGAGCGCTTCCAATTGCTTTGCCGTCAGCTTCGCCACCGTCTACCCCTTGCACGATTCGGTCGCTTTGAAATTTTGCCCCACTTTTGCCCCACCCAATCGCTTGGCTGTCAGTGGATGCTTGTGGAGCGTGAGGGACGCTAATCTAGCCTGTATGCCCCGTATTTACTAGGGTTTAGGCTTTCCGTCAGTGTCTATGAGCGTCCAGGTAAATCCATTAAATAAGCGCATGGGGTGCAAGGGGTAGAGTGTTCGAATCACTCCGTCCCGACCAAATTTGAAAAGGCCGGTTCAGCAATGAACCGGCCTTTTTGCATTTCTCTTTCCGCAAGGATTACCTAGATCGATCGTCAGCTCGGCGCATCCCTCATTGCCCAATCATCATGCGCTGCCAGGAAAGTCGGCAGGTCCCGTCGCGCTATCCAGATTTCGCCTTGCCATTTGATGACGCCGATGCGCTGGTTGGCCCAGGTCATGAAGGCGCGGTGCGGATGGGTGTTCGGGGTGTGTTGGGCGTCGTGGAGGGTGGGGAGGACTTCGGCGCTGAGCCAGCGGGTGATGTTGCGGTGTGCGGGGCGCCAGAAACGGTAGAGGGCTTTGTAGGCGGGGGATTCGCTGATGGCTTCGACTTCTTCGCGCAGGCCGCTGGCGTATTCCAGGATGACGGCGCGTTTCTGTTCCGGGTCCATGCGCTGGGGGGGGGCGGTAGGGGCGGTGGGCGTTGATCAGGACGGCGCGTAATAGATGGGAGTGGCGTTGGAAAACGACTGGCCGATAGGCGTTTTGCATGGTGGAACTCCATCTACGAGGTTGAGGAGTCGCCACGCGTCGTCATCAAGCGAAGGGTGGCGGACCGCGCAGGGTTGACGAGCCGGGAGATGGAACCGGCAGACCCGAGGGGCTCCCCGCGCGATCCGCCATAGAGTCAGTGGCAAATACTACAGGCATGAAAGGACCTACAGGAAACCATCGCCGTTTCCCGCATACGCTTTCAGCGCTTTCGCGCCATCTCTGTTCCGGTCGTCAAACCAGGTCACGGGATTGACCGTGACGGGTGGAGGATGGCGGAGGGTTTTCCGGGGCGGCAACCTGCAAAGCGCGTAGGGATCCGGGAAGTGGGGAGGTGAGGTTCAGCGGTGCCTTCTTTATATAGGCGGCAGGACGCTGCTGATGCGCCGGTGTGGTGGGGCAGGAAGGTGCTGCTTCTATAGATAGGAGGAGGGGAGAGGCCCTTTGTCATCTTTCTGCAAAAAGTCGTTGACGGCCGATTTAAACTCCCTATAATGCGCACCACTCCCAGCGACGAAGCGCTGAAAGAACTTGAAAATCAAGTACTTACAGAGATTCGAAGTTGGGGGTGGTGGTCAGGCAGGTGATTCACTTGCCGCTCTTCATTAGCTGCTCCGGCAGCGAGCTGAAAAGAAGATCGCCGAGGTGGTTGACAGCGAGTTTGATCGCTGTAGAATGCGCCTCCCGCTGATG
>NZ_JACVAT010000015.1:0-15844 GCF_014851985.1 Pseudomonas sp. PDM17 | reverse complement strand
CTACCTGACGGGACAGCAGGATGTGCTCGCGGGTCTGCGGCATGGGGCCGTCAGCAGCGGAGCAAACCAGGATCGCGCCGTCCATCTGGGCAGCACCGGTGATCATGTTCTTCACGTAGTCGGCGTGACCCGGGCAGTCTACGTGAGCGTAGTGGCGTACCGGCGAGTCGTATTCAACGTGAGAGGTGTTGATGGTGATACCACGAGCCTTCTCTTCCGGCGCGTTGTCGATCTGGTCGAAAGCGCGAGCGGAGCCGCCCCAGGTCTCGGAGCAGACCTTGGTCAGAGCAGCGGTCAGAGTGGTTTTGCCGTGGTCAACGTGACCGATGGTGCCGACGTTGACGTGCGGTTTGTTACGTTCAAATTTTTCTTTAGCCACGAGAGTAACCTCTACTAAAAGAGCTGAATCAAGCTTGTTTTTTGGCCAGAGCTTCGACGACGTTCGCCGGAGCTTCAGCGTACTTGGAGAATTCCATGGAGTAGCTAGCGCGACCCTGGGACATGGAACGCACGTCGGTTGCGTAACCGAACATCTCGCCCAGCGGAACCTCGGCACGGATAACCTTACCGGAAACCGAGTCTTCCATCCCCTGAATCAGACCACGACGACGGTTCAGGTCACCCATCACGTCACCCATGTAGTCCTCAGGAGTCACCACTTCCACCTTCATGATCGGCTCCAGAACCTTGCCGCCGCCCTTCTGGGCCAGCTGCTTGGTCGCCATGGAAGCAGCGATCTTGAACGCCATCTCGTTGGAGTCGACGTCGTGGTAGGAACCATCGAAGACGGTCGCCTTCAGGCCGATCAGCGGATAGCCGGCAACAACGCCGTTCTTCATCTGCTCTTCGATGCCCTTCTGGATGGCCGGGATGTATTCCTTCGGAACCACACCGCCCACGACTTCGTTGGTGAAGACCAGGCCTTCAGTGATGTTGCCCTTGTCGTCCACGTCCGGAGTCGAGAAGCGAATCCAGCAGTGACCGAACTGACCACGACCACCGGACTGACGAACGAACTTGCCTTCGATCTCGATGTTGTCCTTCGAGATGGTTTCGCGGTACGAAACCTGCGGCTTGCCGATGTTCGCCTCAACGCCGAATTCACGCTTCATGCGGTCGACGAGGATGTCCAGGTGCAGCTCACCCATACCGGAGATGATGGTCTGGCCGGTTTCTTCGTCGGTCTTGACGCGGAACGACGGGTCTTCCTGAGCCAGCTTGCCGAGGGCAATGCCCATCTTCTCCTGGTCAGCCTTGGTCTTCGGCTCAACAGCTACCGAGATTACCGGCTCCGGGAAGTCCATACGCTCGAGGATGATCGGCTTCTCGATATCGCACAGGGTGTCACCGGTGGTGACGTCCTTCATGCCAATCAGAGCAGCGATGTCGCCAGCGCGTACTTCTTTGATCTCGTCACGCTGGTTCGCGTGCATCTGCACCATACGACCAACGCGCTCTTTCTTGCCTTTCACGGAGTTGATAACGGAGTTACCGGACTCCAGAACGCCCGAGTAGACGCGAACGAAGGTCAGAGTACCTACGAACGGGTCGGTGGCGATCTTGAATGCCAGAGCCGAGAACGGAGCATTGTCGTCGGCAGGACGATCGTCCTTCGGAGCTTCGTCGCCGTCGTCGATGTGATCCGGGTGGATACCCTGGATAGCAGGGATCTCGGTCGGAGCAGGCAGGAAGTCGATCACGGCGTCGAGAACCAGGGGCACGCCCTTGTTCTTGAACGAGGAGCCGCAGACAGCCGGTACGATTTCGCAGGCGATGGTACGCAGACGCAGGCCAGCCTTGATCTCTTCGATCGACAGCTCACCCTCTTCCAGGTACTTGTTCATCAGCTCTTCGTTGGCTTCGGCAGCAGCTTCGACCATGTTGTTGCGCCACTCGGTGGCCAGCTCGACCATATCGGCAGGAATTTCTTCCTCGCGATAGGAAGTGCCCTTGTCGTCTTCGTTCCAGTAGATGGCCTTCATCTTCAGCAGGTCAACCTGCCCCTGGAAGTCATCTTCTGCACCGATGGCCAGCTGAACCGGAACCGGGGTGTGACCCAGGCGGTTCTTGATCTGACCGACGACGCGCAGGAAGTTGGCGCCGGCGCGGTCCATCTTGTTCACGTAAACGATACGCGGAACGCCGTACTTGTTGGCTTGACGCCATACGGTTTCGGACTGCGGCTCAACGCCGGAGGTGCCGCAGAACACAACGACAGCGCCGTCCAGTACGCGCAGGGAGCGCTCAACTTCAATGGTGAAGTCTACGTGGCCGGGGGTGTCGATGACGTTTACGCGGTACTTGTCGTACTGGCCGCGCGAACCTTCCCAGAAGGTGGTGATCGCAGCGGAGGTGATGGTAATACCACGCTCCTGCTCCTGCACCATCCAGTCGGTAGTGGCAGCGCCGTCATGCACCTCACCCATCTTGTGGCTGAGACCTGTGTAGAACAGGATCCGCTCGGTGGTGGTGGTCTTGCCCGCGTCAACGTGGGCACAGATACCAATGTTCCGGTAGCGGTTGATTGCTGTGTTACGAGCCATAAAGCCCTCGCAGAAGTAGTGTTGCCGTAATTAGAAGCGGTAGTGCGAGAACGCTTTGTTGGCCTCGGCCATACGGTGTACGTCTTCACGCTTCTTGACAGCGGCGCCTTTACCTTCAGCGGCGTCCATCAGTTCGCCAGCGAGACGCAGAGCCATGGACTTCTCGCCACGCTTGCGGGCGAAGTCCACCAGCCAGCGCATGGCCAGTGCATTACGACGGGACGGACGTACTTCGACCGGAACCTGGTAGGTAGCACCGCCTACACGGCGGGACTTCACTTCGACCAGCGGAGCGATGGCGTCGAGTGCTTTTTCGAAGAGTTCCAGGGGGTCGCCTTTACCGCGCTCTTTGACCTTGTCCAGAGCACCGTAAACGATACGCTCGGCAACGGCTTTCTTGCCGCTTTCCATCACGTGGTTCATGAACTTCGCCAGAATCTGGCTTCCGTATTTAGGATCGGCCAGGATCTCACGTTTGGCCGCTACACGACGTCTTGGCATTGATAAGCCCTCAAACGGTCTTCAGGTAATCCGGGACTTGATGCCCGACCTTACTCTTATCGACTCAGCAAATAGGAAAACAAAATTACTTCGGACGCTTCGCGCCGTACTTCGAACGACCCTGCTTACGGTCTTTAACGCCGGAGGTATCCAGCGAACCGCGCACGGTGTGGTAGCGAACACCCGGAAGGTCCTTTACACGACCGCCACGGATCAGCACTACGCTGTGCTCCTGCAGGTTGTGACCTTCACCACCGATGTACGAGGAAACCTCGAAACCGTTGGTCAGGCGAACACGGCACACTTTACGCAGTGCGGAGTTCGGCTTCTTCGGGGTGGTGGTGTATACGCGGGTGCATACGCCGCGACGCTGAGGGCAGTTCTGCAGGGCAGGAACGCCGCTCTTGTCTACCAGGCGCTTGCGCGGTTTGCGCACCAGCTGGTTGATAGTTGCCATCTATAGCTCCACTGATTGTCTTACGACACTTAAAAACGAAAATGGGCAGAGCACGCGCCCTGCCAATTTTCGGGGTACAAGATACTAAAGAGCTTACGGAAGCCAGTCAAGACAAAGCCCCGGTTGTCAAGACAACCGGGGCTTCGTTTGAGGCTTAGTTACCGCTCAGATTGAGCGCTTCGGCCAGTGCTGCTTCGGCCTCGCTCGCGCTCACGCGCTGCGGCTTGCCGAGTTCGCGCTGACGCTTGCGCTCGCTGTGGTAAGCCAGACCGGTACCCGCCGGGATCAGACGACCCACGACCACGTTCTCCTTCAGGCCGCGCAGGAAGTCGCGCTTGCCGGTGACCGCCGCCTCGGTGAGGACGCGGGTGGTCTCCTGGAAGGATGCCGCCGAGATGAACGACTCGGTGGACAGCGAGGCCTTGGTGATACCCAGCAGAACGCGCTCGTACTTGGCCGGGAACTTGTCCTGGGTGCCCAGTACTTCGTTCTCTTCCAGCACGTGAACCAGTTCGACCTGGTCGCCCTTGATGAAGGACGAATCGCCCGACTCGGCCACTTCGACCTTGCGCAGCATCTGGCGCAGGATGGTCTCGATATGCTTGTCGTTGATCTTCACGCCCTGCAGACGGTAAACGTCCTGGATCTCGTTGACGATGTACTTGGCCAGCGAGCTGACACCCAGCAGACGGAGGATGTCGTGCGGGTTGCTCGGGCCGTCGGAGATCACTTCACCACGGCTTACCTGTTCACCTTCGAACACGTTCAGGTGACGCCACTTCGGAATCAGCTCCTCGTACGGATCGCTACCGTCGGTGGGAGTGATCACCAAGCGACGCTTGCCCTTGGTTTCCTTGCCGAAGGAAATGGTGCCGCTGATTTCCGCCAGGATCGAAGGCTCTTTCGGACGACGAGCTTCGAACAGGTCGGCAACGCGCGGCAGACCACCGGTGATGTCGCGGGTCTTCGAGGTTTCCTGCGGGATACGCGCGATAACGTCACCGATACGCACTTTCGCGCCATCGTTGAGGTTGACCAGGGCGTTCGCCGGCAGGAAGTACTGGGCCGGTACGTCGGTACCCGGCAGCAGCAGATCCTTGCCTGCGGCGTCGATCAGCTTCACAGCCGGACGAATGTCCTTGCCGGCAGCCGGACGATCCTTCGGATCCATCACTTCAATGTTGGTCAGACCGGTCAGTTCGTCGGTCTGGCGCTTGATGGTGATGCCCTCTTCCATGCCCACGAAGGCCACGGTGCCGTCCATCTCGGTGACGATCGGGTGGGTGTGCGGGTCCCACTTGGCGACGATGGCGCCCGGGTCGACCTTGTCACCTTCCTTCACGGAAATCACCGCACCGTACGGCAGCTTGTAGCGCTCGCGCTCACGACCGAAGTCGTCGGCTACCGCCAGCTCACCGGAACGGGAAACCGCTACCAGGGCGCCGTCGGCACGCTCTACGTGCTTCAGGTTGTGCAGGCGAATGGTGCCGCCGTTCTTGACCTGTACGTTGTCCACCGCGGAAGTACGGCTGGCCGCACCACCGATGTGGAAGGTACGCATGGTCAGCTGGGTACCCGGTTCACCGATCGACTGGGCAGCGATAACGCCAACAGCCTCACCGATGTTCACGCGGTGACCACGGGCCAGATCGCGGCCGTAGCACATGGCGCAGATGCCGTGACGGGTTTCGCAGGTGATTGGCGAACGCACAACGACTTCGTCGACGCTCATCTGCTCGAGGAAGTCGACCCACTTCTCGTCGATCAGGGTACCGGCTTCGACGATCACGTCGTCGCTGCCCGGCTTGAACACGTCGCGAGCCATTACGCGGCCGAGTACACGCTCACCCAGCGGCTCTACCACGTCGCCGCCTTCGATGTGCGGGGACATGACCAGGCCATGCTCGGTGCCGCAGTCGATCTCGGTCACGACCAGGTCCTGGGCCACGTCGACGAGACGACGGGTCAGGTAACCGGAGTTCGCGGTCTTCAGTGCGGTATCCGCCAGACCTTTACGAGCACCGTGAGTGGAGATGAAGTACTGGAGTACGTTCAGGCCTTCACGGAAGTTCGCGGTGATCGGGGTCTCGATGATGGAGCCGTCCGGCTTGGCCATCAGGCCACGCATACCGGCCAGCTGACGGATCTGGGCCGCGGAACCCCGCGCACCGGAGTCCGCCATCATGTACATGGAGTTGAAGGACTCCTGGTCGACCTGCTTGCCTTCGCGATCGGTCACCTTCTCTTTCGAGAGGTTGGCCATCATCGCCTTGGACACTTCGTCGTTGGCCTTGGACCAGAGGTCGATCACCTTGTTGTACTTCTCGCCCTGGGTTACCAGGCCGGAGGCGTACTGGCTTTCGATCTCCTTCACTTCCTCGGTGGCGGCATCGATGATGCGGGCCTTTTCGTCCGGGATGACGAAGTCGTTCACGCCGATCGACACACCGGAGATGGTCGAGTAGGCGAAGCCGGTGTACATCAGCTGGTCAGCGAAGATGACGGTGTCCTTCAGACCCACCACGCGGTAGCAGTGGTTGATCAGCTTGGAGATCGCCTTCTTCTTCATCGACTGATTGACCACGTCGAAGGGCAGGCCGGCCGGGACAACCTGGAACAGCAGCGCACGGCCGACAGTGGAGTCGACGATACGGGTGTTGGCGGTCAGGGTGCCGTCTTCGTTCTTGATCTTCTCGTTGATGCGCACTTTTACGCGGGCGTGCAGGGACACCTGGCCGCTGCGGTACGCGCGGTCAACTTCCTGCAGATCTGCGAAAGCCATGCCCTCGCCCTTCGCGTTGATCGCTTCACGGGTCATGTAGTACAGACCCATTACCACGTCCTGCGACGGAACGATGATCGGCTCGCCGTTGGCGGGCGACAGAATGTTGTTGGTCGACATCATCAGCGCGCGCGCTTCCAGCTGAGCCTCGAGGGTCAGCGGAACGTGCACGGCCATCTGGTCACCGTCGAAGTCGGCGTTGTACGCGGCGCAGACCAGCGGGTGCAGCTGGATGGCTTTACCTTCGATCAGTACCGGCTCGAACGCCTGGATGCCCAGACGGTGCAGGGTCGGCGCACGGTTCAGCAGTACGGGGTGTTCGCGGATGACTTCAGCGAGAACGTCCCACACTTCCGGCAGCTCGCGCTCGACCATCTTCTTGGCAGCCTTGATGGTGGTGGCCATGCCACGACCTTCCAGCTTGCCGAAGATGAACGGCTTGAACAGCTCCAGGGCCATCTTCTTCGGCAGACCGCACTGGTGCAGACGCAGGGTCGGGCCTACGGTAATTACCGAACGACCGGAGTAGTCCACGCGCTTGCCGAGCAGGTTCTGACGGAAGCGACCCTGCTTGCCCTTGATCATGTCGGCCAGGGACTTCAGCGGGCGCTTGTTCGAGCCGGTGATGGCACGGCCGCGACGGCCGTTGTCCAGCAGGGCGTCGACGGCTTCCTGCAGCATGCGCTTTTCGTTGCGCACGATGATGTCGGGAGCAGCCAGGTCGAGCAGGCGCTTCAGACGGTTGTTACGGTTGATCACGCGGCGATACAGATCGTTCAGATCCGAAGTCGCGAAGCGGCCGCCATCCAGCGGAACCAGCGGACGCAGGTCCGGCGGCAGCACCGGCAGGACGGTCAGCACCATCCACTCGGGATGGTTGCCGGAGCCCTGGAAGGCTTCCATCAGCTTCAGGCGCTTGGACAGCTTCTTGATCTTGGTTTCCGAGTTGGTCTGCGGAATCTCTTCGCGCAGGCGGCCAATCTCGTGCTCCAGATCGATAGCGTTGAGCAGCTCGCGAACGGCTTCCGCACCCATGCGGGCGTCGAAGTCGTCACCGAACTCTTCGAGGGCTTCGAAGTACTGCTCGTCGTTCAGCAGCTGACCCTTCTCGAGGGTGGTCATGCCCGGATCGATCACCACGTAGCTCTCGAAATAGAGCACACGCTCGATGTCACGCAGGGTCATGTCCAGCAGCAGGCCGATACGAGACGGCAGGGACTTCAGGAACCAGATGTGGGCGACCGGCGAGGCCAGTTCGATGTGACCCATGCGCTCGCGGCGCACCTTGGCCAGCGCGACTTCCACGCCGCACTTCTCGCAGATCACACCGCGGTGCTTCAGGCGCTTGTACTTACCGCACAGGCACTCGTAGTCCTTCACCGGGCCAAAGATCTTGGCGCAGAACAGGCCATCGCGCTCCGGCTTGAAGGTACGGTAGTTGATGGTCTCCGGCTTCTTGACTTCGCCGAAGGACCAGGAACGAATCATCTCGGGCGAGGCCAGGCCAATACGGATGGCATCGAACTCTTCGATCTGACCCTGGTTTTTCAACAGATTAAGCAAGTCTTTCAAGGCCTTTCCTCCTCACGGACCCGGTGCGACCGGCCTTGACCAGCCGCACCGTTCTGACGTCACGTGTTATTCGGTTTCCAGTTCGATATCGATGCCGAGCGAGCGGATCTCTTTGATCAACACGTTGAAGGACTCGGGCATGCCGGCCTCCATGCGGTGATCCCCGTCCACGATGTTCTTGTACATCTTGGTACGGCCGTTCACGTCGTCCGACTTCACGGTCAGCATTTCCTGCAGGGTGTAGGCAGCACCGTAGGCTTCCAGCGCCCAGACCTCCATCTCCCCGAAACGCTGGCCACCGAACTGCGCCTTACCACCCAACGGCTGCTGGGTAACCAAGCTGTAAGAGCCGGTGGAACGTGCGTGCATCTTGTCATCGACCAGGTGGTTCAGCTTGAGCATGTACATGTAACCAACGGTGGTCGTACGCTCGAACTGGTTGCCGGTGCGGCCGTCATACAGACGCATCTGGCCGCTTTCCGGCAGATCGGCCAGCTTCAGCATGGCCTTGATCTCGCGCTCCTTGGCACCGTCGAACACCGGGGTAGCCATGGGCACGCCGCCCTTGAGGTTGTTGGCCAGAGCGAGGATCTCGTTATCGTTCAGCTCGTCCAGGCTTTCCTGGCGGCCGCCGATCTCGTTGTAGATCTCGTTCAGGAACACACGCAGCTCAGCGATCTTGCGCTGCTCTTCGAGCATGCGGTTGATCTTCTCGCCCAGGCCCTTGGCCGCGAGGCCCAGGTGGGTTTCGAGAATCTGACCGACGTTCATACGCGACGGTACGCCCAGCGGGTTCAGAACGATGTCGACCGGAGTGCCATGCACGTCGTGCGGCATGTCTTCGACCGGCATGATCACCGAGACCACACCCTTGTTACCGTGACGGCCTGCCATCTTGTCGCCCGGCTGGATGCGGCGCTTGATAGCGAGGTAGACCTTGACGATCTTCAGTACGCCCGGAGCCAGGTCGTCGCCCTGCTGCAGCTTGCGCTTCTTGTCTTCGAACTTGTCGTCCAGCATCTGACGGCGGTCGCTGATGTAGGCCTGGGCCTTCTCCAGCTGCTCGTTCAGAGCATCTTCCGCCATGCGCAGCTTGAACCACTGGCCGCGCTCGAGGCCGTCCAGGTACTCGTCGGTGATCTCTGCGCCTTTCTTCAAGGCAGGACCGCCGTCGGCCTTGGCGCCGACCAGAGCGGAACGCAGACGCTCGAAGGTTGCGCCTTCGACGATGCGGAACTCTTCGTTCAGGTCCTTGCGGATCTCGTCCAGTTGCATCTTCTCGATGGACAGGGCACGGCTGTCGCGCTCCACGCCATCGCGGGTGAAGACCTGTACGTCGATGACGGTACCCTTGGTGCCGGTCGGCACGCGCAGGGAGGTGTCCTTCACGTCGGACGCCTTCTCACCGAAGATCGCACGCAGCAGCTTCTCTTCCGGAGTCAGCTGGGTCTCGCCTTTCGGGGTGACCTTGCCGACCAGGATGTCGCCAGCCTGTACTTCGGCGCCGACGTAGACGATGCCAGCTTCGTCCAGCTTGTTCAGCGCAGCCTCACCCACGTTCGGGATGTCCGCGGTGATTTCTTCTGGGCCGAGCTTGGTGTCACGGGCAACGCAAGTCAGTTCCTGGATGTGGATCGTGGTGAAACGATCTTCCTGGACCACGCGCTCGGACAGGCAGATGGAGTCTTCGAAGTTGAAGCCGTTCCAGGGCATGAACGCTACGCGCATGTTCTGACCCAGAGCCAGTTCACCCATGTCGGTGGACGGGCCGTCGGCCAGGATGTCGCTGCGCGAAACCTGGTCACCCTTCTGCACCAGCGGACGCTGGTTGATGCAGGTGTTCTGGTTCGAACGGGTGTATTTGGTCAGGTTGTAGATGTCGACACCGGCTTCGCCAGTCTCGACTTCGTCGTCGTTCACGCGGACCACGATACGGCTGGCGTCGACCGAGTCGATCACGCCGCCACGACGGGCAACCACGCAGACACCGGAGTCACGGGCGACGTTGCGCTCCATGCCAGTACCTACCAGCGGCTTATCGGCGCGCAGGGTCGGTACAGCCTGACGCTGCATGTTCGAACCCATGAGTGCACGGTTGGCGTCGTCGTGCTCGAGGAACGGAATCAGCGAGGCAGCGACGGAAACGACCTGCTTCGGCGACACGTCCATGAGGGTGACGTCTTCCGGCGCCTTCACGGTGAATTCGTTCAGGTGACGTACGGCTACCAGCTCGTCGATCAGCTCACCCTTTTCGTTCAGGGTGGCGGAGGCCTGGGCGATCACATGATCGGCCTCTTCGATCGCGGACAGGAAGACGATGTCGTCGCTGACCAGACCTTCCTTCACCACGCGGTACGGACTTTCGAGGAAGCCGTACTTGTTGGTGCGGGCGTAGGTGGCCAGGGAGTTGATCAGACCGATGTTCGGACCTTCAGGGGTTTCGATCGGGCACACGCGGCCGTAGTGGGTCGGGTGTACGTCACGAACCTCGAAGCCCGCACGCTCACGGGTCAGACCACCTGGGCCGAGTGCGGAGACGCGGCGCTTGTGGGTGATCTCGGAGAGCGGGTTGTTCTGGTCCATGAACTGCGACAGCTGGCTGGAACCGAAGAACTCCTTGATCGCGGCAGCCACCGGCTTGGCGTTGATCAGGTCCTGCGGCATCAGGCCTTCGCTTTCGGCCATCGACAGACGTTCCTTGACCGCGCGCTCTACACGCACGAGGCCAACACGGAACTGGTTCTCGGCCATCTCGCCGACGCAACGTACGCGACGGTTACCCAGGTGGTCGATGTCGTCGACGATGCCTTTACCGTTACGGATGGCAACCAGGGTCTTGAGGACCTCGACGATGTCTTCCTTGCTCAGGACGCCGGCGCCTTCGATCTCGGTGCGACCAATACGACGGTTGAACTTCATGCGGCCAACGGCGGACAGGTCGTAACGCTCGGCGCTGAAGAACAGGTTGCCGAACAGGGTCTCGGCGGCTTCCTTGGTCGGCGGCTCGCCGGGACGCATCATGCGATAGATCTCGACCAGCGCTTCCAGTTGGTTGCTGGTGGAGTCGATCTTCAGCGTGTCGGAGATGAACGGACCGCAGTCGATGTCGTTGGTGTACAGAGTTTCCAGGCGCGCAACCTGGGCCTTGGCGATCTTGGCCAGAGCATCGACGGTCAGCTCGGTGTTGCACTCGGCGATGATCTCGCCGGTAGCCGGGTGCACGACAGCCTTGGCCACGGTACGGCCAATCAGGTAGTCGAACGGCACTTCCAGCTGGCTGATGCCAGCCTTCTCGAGCTGATTGATGTGGCGCGCGGTGATACGGCGGCCCGCTTCAACGATGACCTTGCCGGCAGCATCCTTGATGTCGAAGCTGGCGATCTCGCCACGCAGACGCGACGGCACCAGCTCCAGATTCAGGGTCTCGCCCTTGATCTCGTAGACGTTGGTGTCATAGAACGCGTTGAGGATTTCCTCGGTGCTGTAGTTCAGCGCGCGCAGCAGGACGGACGCCGGCAGCTTGCGGCGACGGTCAATACGAACGAACACGCAGTCCTTCGGATCGAACTCGAAGTCGAGCCAGGAGCCGCGGTAAGGAATGATGCGCGCGGAGTACAGCAGCTTGCCGGAGCTGTGGGTCTTGCCACGGTCGTGGTCGAAGAACACACCCGGGGAGCGGTGCAGCTGGGAAACGATGACGCGCTCGGTACCGTTGATGATGAAGGTACCGTTCTCGGTCATCAGGGGGATTTCCCCCATGTAGACTTCTTGTTCCTTGATGTCCTTGATCGCTTTGTTCGACGATTCCTTGTCGAAAATGATCAGGCGCACTTTCACACGCAGCGGGACCGCAAAGGTCACACCGCGCAGCACGCATTCCTTGACATCGAAGGCCGGCTCGCCCAGACGGTAGCCGACGTATTCCAGGGCAGCATTGCCGGAATAGCTGATAATCGGGAAGACGGACTTGAAGGCCGCATGCAGGCCGATGTCTCGGACCTGGTCCTTGCTTGCACCCGCCTGCAGGAATTCGCGATAGGAATCCAGCTGGATGGCCAGCAAATACGGCACATCCATGACGTCCGGCAACTTGCTAAAGTCCTTGCGGATACGTTTTTTCTCAGTGTATGAGTAAGCCATCAGCGTTCCCCAGCTTGGTCACCTGCTTGTTTGGCCTCTCCCGCACAGGGGAGCAGCCCAAAAATCGTGCAAACCCTAGGTTTGCGCCGCCACTCGTGGCGGGATTTTCACGTTATGGGAGGCACCTACGGCACCCCACCCATAACGGAAAAAGGCCGGTGGCAATTGCCACCAGCCATCAGCCTGTCGCTTAACGCTCGGGCTGTCGACGCAAGGTACGAACTTACTTGAGCTCGACCTTGGCGCCTGCTTCTTCCAGGGCTTTCTTGGCAGCTTCGGCTTCTTCTTTCGAAGCGCCTTCCTTGACCACGCCCGGGGCGCCGTCAACGACAGCCTTGGCTTCTTTCAGGCCCAGGCCGGTCAGTTCACGAACGACCTTGATCACGTTCACTTTCTTGTCGCCAGCTTCGGCCAGGACGATGGTGAACTCGGTCTGCTCTTCAGCAGCGGCAGCAGCCGGGCCGGCAGCAGCAACGGTAGCGGCAGCAGCGGTAACGCCGAACTTCTCTTCCATCGCCTTGATCAGTTCAACGATCTGCATGACGGACATTTCGGATACGGCGGAGATGATGTCTTCGTTGGTCAGAGCCATGACTCTAATTCCTGTATTGGGTGACGGCCTAAGGCCATCGAATTAAACAAAAAAGGTTGAAAGGAGTTGCCGAGCCTTAGGCTGCGGTAGCTTCTTTCTGATCGCGAATTGCCGCCAGAGTACGAGCCAGCTTGCTGGTAGCGCCTTGGATCACGCTCATCAGCTGTGCAACAGCTTCGTTGTAGGTCGGCAGGGTCGCCAGCACGTCGATCTGATTGGCTGCGAGGAACTGACCCTCGAACGCGGCCGCCTTGATCTCGAACTTGTCCTGACCCTTGGCAAACTCCTTGAAGATACGAGCGGCAGCGCCCGGATGTTCGTTGGAGAAAGCAATCAGGGTCGGGCCCTTGAACACGTCGTTGAGCACTTCAAACTGAGTGCCTTCAACGGCGCGCTTGAGCAGGGTGTTACGTACGACTTTCACGTACACACCAGCTGCGCGGGCCTCTTTACGGAGTCCGGTCATAGCGCCGACAGTCACGCCGCGTGCATCAACCACGACAGCGGACAGACCGGCTTTGGCAGCCTCGTTGACTTCAGCGACGATGGCCTTCTTGTCTTCGAGTTTAATTGCCACGGGTTTACTCCTGGATGTTACCGATTCGTCCAGCCGGAGCCGGACGGCGTTTTGGTGTCTGATTCGGTAAACGAATCGGGAGCACCATCTGCGTAGGCTTGAGGTTTAAGGCTTGCGCCGCCTACGGTCTTGGATAGCCCCCGCCAGGCAGGGACCCCAATACCTGCGAGCAGCGGGCGAACCCACCACTCGACTTAGTTCATCAGCCTTCCAGCGAAGCCTGATCGATCTGCAGACCCGGGCCCATGGTGGTGCTCAGGGTCACGCGCTGAACGTACACGCCCTTCGAGGAGGACGGCTTCAGGCGCTTCAGATCGCTCAGCAGCGCTTCCACGTTCTGCTTCAGCTTGACCGGCTCGAAGTCGATCTTGCCAACGGAAGCGTGGATGATGCCGTTCTTGTCGGTACGGAAACGTACCTGACCGGCTTTGGCGTTCTTGACGGCGGTAGCGACGTCCGGAGTCACGGTGCCGACCTTCGGGTTCGGCATCAGACCGCGCGGGCCCAGTACCTGGCCCAGCTGGCCAACAACACGCATCGCGTCCGGGGAGGCGATAACGACGTCGTAGTTCAGGTCGCCGGCTTTCATTTCGGCAGCCAGTTCGTCCATGCCAACCTTGTCTGCACCAGCAGCCAGGGCAGCTTCAACACCAGGACCCTGGGTGAAGACGGCAACGCGTACGGATTTGCCGGTACCGTTCGGCAGAACGGTGGCGCCACGTACGACCTGATCGGATTTACGCGGATCAACGCCCAGATTGATGGCGATGTCCACGGACTCCTTGAACTTGATGGTCGACAGCTCGGCCAGCAGCTTGGCGGCATCTTCGAAGCCGTATTGCTTGCCTGCTTCGATCTTCTCGGCGATAGCCTTTTGACGCTTGGTCAGCTTAGCCATTACACACCCTCCACGTTCAGGCCCATGCTGCGCGCGGAGCCAGCAATGGTGCGTACGGCAGCGTCCAGGTCAGCAGCGGTCAGGTCAGCCTGCTTGGCCTTGGCGATCTCTTCCAGCTGAGCACGGGTAACGGTGCCGACTTTCTGAGAGTTCGGACGAGCGGAACCGCTGGTGATGCCAGCTGCTTTTTTCAGCAGGACGGCAGCGGGGGTGCTCTTGGTTTCGAAGGTAAAGCTACGGTCGCTGTAAACGGTGATGATCACAGGAGTCGGCAGACCCGGCTCTTGGCCTTGGGTCTTGGCGTTGAACGCCTTGCAGAATTCCATGATGTTCACGCCGTGCTGACCCAGAGCCGGGCCGACGGGCGGCGACGGGTTGGCCTGGCCGGCCTTAACTTGCAGCTTGATGTAAGCCGTGATTTTCTTAGCCATTTGCTACTCCAAATGCGGGTCAAGCGCCCTGCCGGGCTCCCCGGTTGCTTTCGCGTTTTATCCCAAGGACGACAAAACCCCGCAGCCTAGGGCTGCGGGGTGTGGGATTCAGTATGCCAGTTAAACTTTCTCTACCTGGCTGAACTCCAGCTCTACCGGGGTAGAGCGACCGAAAATGAGCACAGCGACCTGGATGCGGCTCTTTTCGTAGTTAACCTCTTCGACGACGCCATTGAAGTCAGCGAACGGACCATCGATGACACGAACGGTCTCGCCCGGCTCGAACAGTGTCTTCGGCTTCGGCTTGTCGCCGCTATCAGCGACACGACGCAGAATGGCATCAGCCTCTTTATCGGTGATCGGCGCCGGCTTATCGGCAGTACCACCAATGAAGCCCATGACACGAGGGGTATCCTTGACCAGGTGCCAAGTACCCTCGTTCATTTCCATCTGCACCAGGACATAGCCCGGGAAGAATTTGCGCTCACTTTTGCGCTTCTGGCCGTTCCGCATCTCCACCACTTCTTCGGTAGGGACGAGAATCTCACCAAACCCATCTTCCATGCCGGCCAGTTTGACCCGCTCGATCAGCGAGCGCATGACATGCTTCTCGTAACCCGAGTAGGCATGCACAACGTACCAACGCTTAGCCACGGAACACCCTTAACCTACGATCATGGAAACCAGCCAACCCAGCAGGGAGTCAAGCCCCCAAAGCACCAGCGCCATTACAAGCACTACTGCCACTACGATCAGCGTGGTCTGAGTTGTCTCTTGACGAGACGGCCATACAACCTTGCGAATCTCGGCGCGAGCTTCTTTAGCCAAGGTAAAGAATGCACGCCCCTTGACGGTCTGCAGCGAGACAAAGCCTGCAACAGCCGCCATCACGAGGATACCGAGAACGCGATAGAAGATCGGTTGCGCGGAGTAATACTGGTTGGCAACCACAGCCACCACCACCAGCACTGCAACCACAAGCCACTTCAAGAGATCAAGACGCGACTCTTTGGCTTCTACCTTCGCATTCATCTGCTAGGAATCCCGTTTAAAGAAGTGCCAGATCTTGAGAAATCTGGCAGGCCAGGAGGGAATCGAACCCCCAACCTGCGGTTTTGGAGACCGCCGCTCTGCCAATTGAGCTACTGGCCTAGAACAAAGTCAGGCCGACCATTATGCCGGCCTGAGAGGGAAAGATCAATCGATTATTCGATGATCTTGGCGACCACGCCGGCGCCAACGGTACGGCCGCCTTCGCGAATCGCGAAGCGCAGACCATCTTCCATGGCGATCGGAGCGATCAGGGTGACAACCATTTTCACGTTGTCGCCCGGCATTACCATCTCAACGC
>NZ_JACVAT010000014.1:0-17373 GCF_014851985.1 Pseudomonas sp. PDM17 | reverse complement strand
GCAATGTGGCCGGCATCCGCGACGTCACCGAATCGCTGTCCAGCCAGGCGCAGGAATCGGCGCAGGTCAGCCAGTCACTGAACAAGCTGGCGAACCACCAGCAGGGGTTGATGGATCAGTTCCGCGTTTGATGCCGACCTTCGGTGCTCGGGCTTTCCCCTCACCCCAACCCTCTCCCGGAGGGAGAGGGGGCAGTCTGCTGCACTCGGCGAGTTTGTCGCTCTTCCTGCACCGCTGATAACCAGCGAGCTCTGATCCCTCATCGCGCTCCGAACGGTCCCCTCTCCCTCTGGGAGAGGGCTAGGGTGAGGGCCCGCCCAAGCGCCGAAACATCCCTGTAGGAGCGGGCCGTGCCCGCGAACCGCACGGTACCCAACCCATCAAGCGCGACGCCTACCCAACCGTAGAACCTCACCCATGGCTGTCCAATCCGCTCATCCAGATTGGCGGCTTTCGACATTGCCCGCGCGCCGGCGCGGCGGGAACATCAGGGGACTCCAGACAAGAACAAACCCAGGAGTTCTGCGATGCGTTCCCATACCTCCGCCACGGCCGAGTTCGACTACCGCGCCACCGCCGACGCCGTCCTGGCCGGCAACCTCGATGCCCTCAATGCCTGTGTCGAATGCTGCGACCGCCACGCCCTCCCTGGCCGCGTCGCGCTGTTCTGGGAGGGCAAGGACGGCGACAGCGCTTCCTACACCTTCACCCAGCTCAAGGAGCTTTCCGGCCGCTTCGCCAGCTTCCTGCACGGCCTCGGCGTGCGCCCCGGTGACGTGGTGTCGGGCATGCTGCCGCGCACCCCGGAGCTGCTGATCGCCGTGCTCGGCACCTGGCGCCTGGGCGCGGTCTACCAGCCGCTGTTCACCGCCTTCGGCCCCAAGGCCATCGAGCACCGGGTCAAGCTCGCCGGCAGCAAGGTGGTGGTCACCGACGGCGCCAACCGCGGCAAGCTCGACGAGGTGCCCGACGCGCCTCTGCTGGTGACGGTTGGCGGTCCGAAGGGGCAGGGCATCCGCCATGGCGACTACAGCTTCTGGGCCGAACTGGAGCGCCATTCGCCGGAGTTCGAGCCAGTGCTGCGCAGCGGCGAAGACACCTTCCTGCTGATGTTCACCTCCGGCACCACCGGGCTGGCCAAGCCGCTGGCCGTGCCGCTCAAGGCCATCGTCGCCTTCGTCGGCTACATGCGCGATGCGGTGGGGCTGCGCGAGGAGGACTCGTTCTGGAACCTCGCCGATCCGGGCTGGGCCTACGGCCTCTACTACGGGGTCACCGGGCCGCTGGCCATGGGGCACCCGATCACCTTCTACGAAGGCGCGTTCACGGTGGAAAGCACCTGCCGCATCGTGCGCAAGTACGGCATCACCAACCTGGCCGGTTCGCCCACCGCGTACCGCCTGCTGATCGCCGCTGGCGAGGCCGTGTCCAAACCGCTCAAGGGTCGCCTGCGCGCAGTGAGCAGCGCAGGCGAGCCGCTGACTCCGGAAGTGATCCGCTGGTTCGCCAGCGAGCTGGGCGTGACCATCCATGACCACTACGGCCAGACCGAGCTGGGCATGGTGCTGGCCAATCACCACGAACTGCAGCACCCGGTGCACCTGGGCGCTGCCGGCTTCTCCATCCCCGGCCACCGTGTGGTGGTGCTGGACGAGCAGGGCAACGAACTGCCCGCCGGCCAGCCCGGCGTGCTGGCCATGGACCGCCGCCAGTCGCCGCTGATGTGGTTCGCCGGCTACCAGGGCATGGAGACCAAATCCTTCGTCGGCGACTACTACCTGAGCGGCGACACCGTGGAGCTGAACGCCGACGGCAGTATCAGCTTCGTCGGCCGCGCCGACGACCTGATCACCACCTCCGGCTACCGCGTCGGCCCGTTCGACGTGGAGAGCGCGCTGATCGAGCACCCGGCGGTGATCGAGGCGGCGGTGATCGGCAAGCCGGACCCGGAGCGCACTGAACTGGTCAAGGCCTTCGTGGTGCTCTGTTCGTCCTACCGGCCGGGCACGGAACTGGCCGAGGAACTACAACAGTACGTGCGCAAGCGACTGTCGGCGCACAGCTACCCGCGGGAAGTGGAGTTCGTCGATGAACTGCCCAAGACCCCCAGCGGCAAGATCCAGCGCTTCCTCCTGCGCAACCAGGAGATTGCCAAGCAACGCGAAGCGGCCGAGAAAGCGGCGGCTCACTAAGTACAGCGGAGAGACTACATGCAGATCCAGAACAAGGTATTCCTCATCACCGGCGGCGGTTCCGGCCTCGGCGCGGCCACCGCGAAGCTGCTGGTGAGCGCTGGCGCCAAGGTGGTGCTGGCCGACGTCAACACCGAAGCCGGCGCGGCCCAGGCCGCCGAGCTGGGCGAGGCGAATGCACGCTTCATCCGTACCGACGTGTGCAGCGAAGCGGACGCCAAAGCCGCTGTTCAACTCGCGCTGGACGCCTTCGGCGCGCTGCACGGCCTGGCCAACTGCGCAGGCGTAGCCCCGGCGGAAAAGGTCATCGGCCGCAACGGCGTGCACGGACTGGAAAGCTTCACCCGCACCATCAACATCAACCTGATCGGCACCTTCAACATGCTGCGCCTGGCTGCCGAAGCCATGGCCGGCAACGAGCCGGACGCTGGTGGCGAACGCGGCATCATCATCAACACCGCCTCGGTGGCCGCCTTCGACGGGCAGATAGGCCAGGCCGCGTACTCCGCGTCCAAGAGCGCGGTGGTCGGCATGACCCTGCCGATCGCCCGCGAACTGGCGCGCTCGGGCATCCGCGTGATGACCATCGCCCCCGGCATCTTCGAGACGCCGATGATGGCCGCCATGCCCCAGGAAGTGCGCGACTCCCTCGGCGCCAGCGTGCCGTTCCCGCCGCGTCTCGGTCGTCCGGACGAGTACGCCGCGCTGGCCCGCCACATCATCGAGAACAGCATGCTCAACGGCGAAGTCATCCGCCTCGACGGCGCCATCCGCATGGCCGCGAAGTAAGCAGGAGGTCAGAGTCATGAACGATCCCATCGTCATCGTCAGCGCCACCCGTACCCCCATGGGCGGCTTCCTCGGCGACTTCAAGGACGTCACCGCCGCCACCCTCGGCGCGGCAGCGATCCGCGCGGCCGTCGAACGCGCCCGCCTGGGCGCCGAAGAAGTGGACGAAGCCGTGCTCGGCTGCGTGCTCGCCGCCGGGCAGGGCCAGGCGCCGGCGCGCCAGGCCGTGCTGGGCGCGGGGCTTGCTCGCGGCACGCCGTGCTCCACGGTGAACAAGATGTGTGGCTCGGGCATGAAGGCCGCGATGATGGCCCACGACGCCATCCTCGCCGGCAGCGCCCGCGTCGCCCTGGCCGGCGGCATGGAGAGCATGTCCAACGCGCCGTTCCTGCTGGATCGCGCCCGCAGTGGCTACCGCATGGGCCACGGCCGGGTGCTCGACCACATGTTCTTCGACGGCCTCGAGGATGCCTACGACAAGGGCCGCCTGATGGGCACCTTCGCCGAGGATTGCGCCGAGAAGTACGGCTTCACCCGCGAGCAGCAGGACGACTACGCCATCACCTCGCTGACCCGCGCCCAGAAGGCCATGAGCGAAGGCCGCTTCAAGGACGAGATCGTCGCGGTCACTGTGAAGGCCGGCAAGGAACTGCGCGCCATCAGCGAAGACGAGCAGCCGCCGAAGGCCAGGCTGGACAAGATCCCGACCCTGAAACCGGCGTTCCGCGACGGCGGCACCGTGACGGCGGCCAATGCCAGTTCCATCTCCGACGGTGCCGCCGCGCTGGTGCTGATGCGCCTGTCCGAAGCCGAGAAGCGTGGCCTGACGCCGCTGGCGGCAATCCGTGGGCATTCGTCCTACGCCGACGCGCCGAACCTGTTCCCGACCGCCCCCGTGGGCGCGGTCGAGCGCCTGATGCAGCGCACCGGCTGGGCGCTGGGCGACGTTGACCTGTTCGAGGTCAACGAGGCCTTCGCCGTGGTCGCCATGGCCGCCATGCGCGACCTGGACATTCCCCACGACAAGCTCAACGTCCATGGCGGCGCCTGCGCCCTCGGCCACCCCATAGGCGCCTCTGGCGCGCGGGTGATCGTGACCCTGTTGTCGGCGCTCAAGCAGTACGACCTCAAGCGTGGCGTGGCCTCGGTGTGCATCGGTGGCGGCGAAGCCACGGCCATCGCGGTCGAGCGTCTGGCCTAAGGAGCGAGTGATGATTCCCAGCGAAGAAGATATCCAGATCCGCGACGTTGCCCGCCAATTCGCCCAGGAGCGGCTGAAACCCTTCGCCGCCGACTGGGACCGCGAGCACCGCTTCCCGGCCGAAGCCATCAAGGAAATGGCCGACCTCGGCTTCCTCGGCATGCTGGTGGCAGAGCAATGGGGCGGCGCGCAGACCGGCCACCTGGCCTATGCCATGGCCCTGGAGGAAATCGCCGCCGGCGACGGCGCCTGCTCGACCATCATGAGCGTGCACAACTCGGTGGGCTGCATGCCCATCGCCAAGTTCGGCAATGACGAGCAGAAGCGCCAGTTCCTCGTGCCGCTGGCACGGGGCGAGATGATCGGCGCCTTTGCGCTGACCGAGCCGCAGGCCGGCTCCGACGCCAGCTTCCTGAAGACCCGTGCGCGTCGCGACGGCGACCACTACGTGCTGAACGGCAGCAAGCAGTTCATCACTTCCGGCAAGCACGCGGGTCTCGTGATCGTCTTCGCGGTGACCGATGCGGCGGCGGGCAAGAAGGGCATCAGCGCCTTCATCGTGCCCACCGACACACCCGGCTACCGCGTGGTGCGCGTTGAGGACAAGCTCGGCCAGCACGCCTCCGATACCTGCCAGATCGCCTTCGACGACGTGCGCATCCCGGCCAGCTATCGGTTGGGTGAGGAGGGGCAGGGCTACGCCATCGCCCTGGCGAACCTGGAGGGCGGGCGCATCGGCATCGCCTCGCAGGCAGTCGGCATGGCCCGCGCAGCCTTCGAATACGCCCGCGACTACGCCCACGAGCGCGAGACCTTCGGCAAGCCGATCATCCAGCACCAGGCCGTGGCTTTCCGCCTCAGCGACATGGCTACCGAAATAGCCGTGGCCCGGCAGATGGTCCACCACGCCGCCAGCCTGCGCGAAGCCGGCCTGCCGTGTCTGACCGAAGCCTCCATGGCCAAGCTGTTCGCCTCGGAAATGGCCGAGCGCGTGTGTTCCGCAGCGATCCAGACCCTCGGCGGCTATGGCTATCTGCAGGACTACCCGGTGGAACGCATCTACCGCGATGTGCGCGTGTGCCAGATCTACGAAGGCACCAGCGATGTGCAGCGGCTGGTGATCGCGCGGAGTCTTTGAAGGGTTCGCCGGCAGACCCCGGCCTGTTCGTTGGACAGGCACTTCGGCAGGGCGGGGTCTGCAGGTGGCTTGTTTTTCTGTAGGAGCGAGCTCCGGCACACCAGCGTAGGATGGCGTGGAGCGAAGCGATACCCATCGATGGGTATCGCCCGAAGCATCAGGCGCGCTCTGCCGCCTCGCGCGCTTCTCGCGCCGTCACCTGCTGGCACAGCTCGATGATCTGCTCGCGCATCCAGCGGTTGGCCGGGTCCTGGTCGGTGCTTTCGTGCCAGTACAGGTGGGTTTCCAGCTTGGGCACGTCGTTCACCGGCAGGTCGACGAAATGCAGGCCGTGGTGGCGGGCGAAGCGCTCGGGGACGGTGACCACCATGTCGGTCTGCTGCACCACGGTCGAGGCCATCAGGTAGTGCTGCGAGCGCAGGGCGATCTTGCGCTGCAGGCCCATCTTGCCCAGCGACAGGTCCACATAGCCCAGGCCGCTGCGGCGGCTGGAAATCTGGATGTGCGCCACCGACAGATACTCGTCCAGGCTCAGCTTGTCCTTGGCCAGTGGGTGGCCCTGGCGCATGGCGCAGACGTAGCGGTCTTCCATCAGCTTGACGTGGCGCACCTGCGGGTCGGTGTTCAGCGGCGCGTCCACGGCGAAGTCCAGGCGGCCGGCGGCCAGTTCCTTGGTGGTCTCGCGGCGCTTGGAGAGGAAGCTCTCGATGTGCACGTTCGGCGCCAGGCGACGCAGACGCTGGAACAGCGGCGGCAGGACGATGGCCTCGGTGAGGTCGGTCATGCTGATGCGGTAGGTCTTGCTCGCCTGGGTCGGCGTGAAGGTACGGCTCTCCTGCACCGATACGCGCAGCAACTGCAGCGCGTTGCGCACCGGCCCGATGATGTTCTGCGCCATCGGCGTGGGCACCATGCCCTGCGCGGTCCGCACGAACAGCGGGTCGTTGAAGGTTTCACGCAGGCGGGCGAGGGCGTTGGACACGGCCGGCTGGGTAATGCCGACTATCTGTCCGGCGCGGGTCAGGTTGGCTTCCGTGTAGATCGCGTCGAAGACGATGAACAGGTTCAGATCGACCTTGCTGAGGTTCATTCCAGGGCTCCGCTTGTAGTTGTTCTGCGGCCGATCATACCCGAACGAACGCTCAGGTCCATACGGGTTATGAATGTTCATTGATTCGGATAATAGGCTGGGTAAATGCCTTGGGCTGTTCTAGCATCATCACCACACAAACAACCGCCGCCAGAAGGTTAGCCCCCATGGATTTCGCTTATTCCGCCAAGGTTCAGGACCTGCGTGAACGCGTTACCGCGTTCATGGATGCCTATGTCTATCCCGCCGAGAAGGTGTTCGAGGAGCAAGTGGCGCAAGGCGACCGCTGGCAGCCCACGGCCATCATGGAAGAGCTCAAGGCCAAGGCCCGGGCCGAAGGCCTGTGGAACCTGTTCCTGCCCGAGTCCGAGCTGGGTGCCGGCCTGACCAACATGGAATACGCGCCGCTGGCGGAAATCATGGGTCGCTCGCTGATGGGCTCCGAGCCCTTCAACTGCTCCGCGCCGGACACCGGCAACATGGAAGTGCTGGTGCGTTACGGCACCGAAGAACACAAGCGCACTTGGCTGGAGCCGCTGCTGCGCGGCGAGATCCGCTCCGCCTTTGCCATGACCGAGCCGGGCGTGGCTTCTTCCGACGCCACCAACATGGAAGCCAACGCGGTACGCGACGGTGACGAGTGGGTCATCAACGGCCGCAAGTGGTGGACCTCCGGCGCCTGCGACCCGCGCTGCAAGATCATGATCTTCATGGGCCTGACCAACCCGGACGCGCCGCGTCACCAGCAGCACTCGATGATCCTGGTGCCCACCGACACCCCCGGCGTGAAGATCCTCCGTCCGCTGCCGGTGTTCGGCTACGACGACGCTCCGCACGGCCACGCCGAAGTGCTCTTCGAGAACGTGCGCGTACCTTACGAGAACGTCCTGCTCGGCGAAGGCCGCGGCTTCGAGATCGCCCAGGGGCGCCTCGGCCCAGGCCGCATCCACCACTGCATGCGTTCCATCGGCATGGCCGAGCGCGCGCTGGAACTGATGTGCAAGCGCTCCGTCAGCCGTACCGCCTTCGGCAAGCCGCTGGCGCGCCTGGGTGGCAACATCGACGTCATCGCCAACTCGCGCATCGAGATCAACCAGGCCCGCCTGCTGACCCTGCATGCCGCGTACATGATGGACACCGCTGGCAACAAGATCGCCCAGAGCGAGATCGCCCAGATCAAGGTCGTGGCGCCCAACGTCGCCCTGCAGGTGATCGACCGCGCCATCCAGATGCATGGCGGTGCCGGTGTTTCCAACGACACCCCGCTGGCGTACTTCTATGCCATGCAGCGTACCCTGCGCCTGGCCGACGGCCCGGACGAAGTGCACCGCGCTGCCATCGGCAAATACGAGATCGGCAAGTACGTGCCACGTGACGCGCTGCGCAGCAGCCGCTGATCCCAGGCAGCCATGAAAAAGGCCCGCTGATGCGGGCCTTTTGCATTGGCGCTTTTCGTAGGAGCGGACTGCGTCCGCGATGGCATTCGTCACGAGGCAGACCTATCGAGGGCGCAGTCTTCTCCTACGCTCGGGCCAAGGGTAGGGCGGATAACGCCTACGGCGTTATCCGCCCTACGGGATGTTCTTCGCTCCGCACAACGAACAAGGCCAGCTTGCGCTGGCCTTGTTCTTTTCATCACGGGGCAGAGGGCTCCGGCCCGTCGCTCGTCGCCCGCTGCTCGATCAGCCATTCCCGCCGCGTGTGCAACTGGGCGGCGAAGGCGCGCGCGGCGGCTTCATGGGGGAAACGCAGCGCGCGACGACCGAGGCGGACCTGCCAATAGGCCCGGCCGCGAAACTCAACGGCTTCGATCCTCACCTCCAGCGCTTGCATGGATCCTCTCCTGGCTGACGATTTCCAGCGGTTCCTCGCTGGTCCGGCGGGTCTTGAGCAAGGATAGCAGTATGCCACCCGCCAAAAGGCCGAAGGTTACGCCAAGGGACAGGGCTGCGGGAACCTTGCCGATGAATCCGTGGAGGAAAATCTTCGTACCGATGAACACCAGCACCAGCGCCAGGGCGTACTTCAGGTAGACGAAGCGGTGGATCATCGCCGCCAGCGAGAAGTACAGGGCGCGCAGGCCGAGGATGGCGAAGATGTTCGAGGTGTAGACGATGAACGGGTCCTGGGTGATGGCGAAGATCGCCGGCACGCTGTCCACGGCGAACACCAGGTCGGCCAGCTCGATCAGGATCAGCGCCAGGAACAGCGGGGTGGCGTAGCGCACCAGCTTGCCCGAGGCATCCGGCATCTTCACGAAGAAGTGGTGCTCGTGAAGGGTGTCGGTCATGCGGATGCGCTTGCGCAGGAACTTCAGTACCGGGTTGTTGGCCAGGTCGGGTTCGCTTTCATGCTTGCTGAACAGCATCTTCACGCCGCTGAACAGCAGGAAGGCGCCGAACACGTACATGATCCACTCGAATTCCTTCACCAGCGCGGCACCCAGGCCGATCATCAGCGCACGCATGACGATGGCCCCGAGGATGCCCCAGAACAGCACCTGGTGCTGGTAGCGGCGGGGGATGCCGAAGAAGCCGAAGATCATCGCCATGACGAACACGTTGTCCATGGACAGTGACTGTTCGACGAGGAAACCGGTGTAGTACTCCACCGCGCTGGTGGCGCCGAACTCGTACCAGACCCAGCCACCGAAGGCCAGGCCGCAGGCGAAGTAGCCGGCGGAGAGCATCAGACTCTCGCGTACGCCGATCTCGTGGTGATCGCGTTGCAGAACGCCCAGGTCGAGTACCAGCAGAAGAATCACGATGGCCAGGAAGGCCAGCCAGAACCAGGTGGCGGTTCCGAGGAATGGTTCGGTCAAAAAGGCGTGCAGAGCTGTCATGTGGCCCCTCCCTTAGTGTCGTTGTCGAAAAGTGACTCCGACATGGCGGTTGGCAACCGTCAGAGGGGCCCGGCGTCACTGGCGGGAACATAGCAGAGCGGACGCCTCAGGCAAGCGATGGAACGTAACAAGTTCCTACATTGGTAGGGGAGGGAGCCGCAGCTGCTCAGGGAAAGTCTAGTTCATGGCCGTTCGGCGCCCTGCGAATGCTGGAAAAATCTAATGAGAATATTCCTACATTTCTCTCAGGGTTCGATGAGCGTGCAATGCGCAATGGATATCTAGCATGGCGCACCTAATGGCTGAGTGTTTTACCTCGGCACCCCATGCAACCCATTCCTCCAGGTGCAACCATGAAGCTGAAAATCCTGTCCGTCGCATTGCTCATTTCAGCCGGCCTTGCCGGCTGCGATCTGCCCTCTCTGTCACCGCAGGCCAAGTCCGCTACTCCCGCTGGCTGGGTCAGCCTACCTGCACTGCCGGTCATCGAGGATGCGGTGATGTCCTTGTCGCCGACTTTCCAGGGTAAGCGCACCCAGCAGTTCATGTCGCAGATCTGCGGCATGGCGCGCGGACAGCTGAACCAGGTTCAGGTCAATGCAGCTCTGGCGAGCATGGGCATCGACAGTGCCCGCCTACCGCGCCAGAGCCAGGATGCTACAGCTCTGCTGGTCAACGGTGATCGCGCCGCTCAGGCCTCCGCCTGCGCGGCTTACCAGGCCACCGATGTGCTGATGGCAGCCAACCCGAAGGACTTCCTCAAGGCTGCGCCCGCCACCGCGGAAAAAGCCGCAGACAATGCCCCGGTGGCACAGCAACTCGACAACGACGGGCTGACCAGGGTTCTGCCGATAAAGATTGCCCAGGCACGGGCAAACGCCGATGTCTTTGCACTTATCGCCCAGGACCTGCAACGCAAGCCCGGTTTGAGCGTGGCTGAGTACAGTGAGCGTGCCCGTGTGCTGTTCGGCCGCCTGGCGCCTACCTACCTCGCTCGCGTTCCGGCCAAGCTGCCGCCGGTTAATACCAGCTACCAACTGATCGGCCTGGGTGATAACCGACTGGAGTTCAGCACCAACATTGGTCTTCATTACGATTTCTCGGCGGGCCGGGGCCTGACGCTGACCCAGAACGGCGTGCTCTGGTATGGCAAGGGTCAACTGCTGGGCCAGGACTATCGACTGAAAGCGGCCTACTTCCAGCCGGAAGTAGCAGAGCTCATGGGTGCGTCCAAGCAGTAATAAAGTACAGAGGAAAACCAGTATGGCGGCAAGAATGGATTTACCGGCCTTGAATAACCTTGCCGAAGCGGTCAAGCAGGTCCACCAGTTGCGTGAGCAAGGAATCGATTGCCGCAGGCCCTGGCGCCTGCTCGAGCAGATCCTGGGTGCATTTGAAGAGTTGCCGGCTGATGAAGCCCTGGCTGTCCTCGGCCAGGTGGTGGGGGATGTCCATCTGCTCTCGGTGGCGACGGTGTTGTCGCGCCGCGCGACAGAACGCTTTCCGCGGAGCGCAGAAGGCTGGTTCCACCTCGGGCTCAGCCAACTGATGGAGAACATGAATGCTCCTGCGGCCTATCAGGCGCTGGAGCGAGCCTGGGAGTTGGCCCCGGGCTCGCGAGCCGAGTTCGCTGTCTGTCTGTCGGCCGCTTATCTTGCGGTTCGGCGCTGGAGCGATGCCGAACGAACCTGCCGGCAGATGCTGGAATGGCAGCCTGACTGCGCTGATGCGTATTCGAACCTGAGTATCGCCTTGCGCCGTCTGCACCAGTCGGAAGCTTCCGTCGAGGCTGCGCGTCAGGCCCTGATCTGCGACCCGGGGCATTTCCATGCGCCGAACAACCTGATTCTCGCGCTGGTCGATACGGGGCGGTATCAGGAAGCACTGGCGACTACTCGCGAATATTTGTCTCGCCTGCCAACCGATATGCGCCTGCGCCTGCTCCTGGCGGAGCTGGAGCTGCGCCTGGGGCAGTGGGACACGGGGTGGGGGAATATGGATGCGCGATTCGCGGTCATCCAGCAGCTGGGGCAGCAGTTGGACATTCGAGAGAACCAGCTCGGCGTTCCGCGCTGGCATGGCGAGCCTCTGGCCGGCAAGACGTTGGGCATCTGGCTTGAGCAGGGTTATGGCGATGCCATCCTGCTGGTCCGATTTCTGCCGCGCATTGCGCAGCGGGTGAGGGAGCAGGGCGGCAAGCTGGTATTCGGCATCTTCGGTCCATTGGAAGAGCTGCTCCGGCCTTGCGTGCCTTACGACGTCGAGATGAATATCGATCACCTTCGGCCAACCGACTACCACCTGCCGCTGATGAGTGCCTGCGGGGCTTTTGGCGTGACCGAAGCGGATGTCTGCGGGGTGCCTTATCTGCAGGCTTCCCCGCAGGGCATAAGCCGATGGCGCCGGCAGCTCAAGCGTGATCCACGCTTGCATATCGCACTGGCCTGGAGAGGCAATCCGCAGCAGGTCCGCGATGATGTCCGCTCGCTGGATCTGCCAAGCCTGATGACGCTGCTGGAGCAGGATGGCGTGTTGTTCCATTCGGTGAATCCGGATGCTGCGCAAGTGGTGGGCGAACTGGTAGCCAAGGGGCTGCCCATCGTCGACCACAGTGCCGAGCTGAATGACTTCGCCGATACCGCCGAGCTGCTGAAGGCGGTCGATGCAGTGGTCAGTACCTGCACCTCCACTGCTCATCTGGCGGGTGCGCTGGGGGTGCCCACTTTGTTGCTGGTGGACAAGGTGGGGTCCTATCTGTGGCGCTGCGACACGCAGCGCAGCCTCTGGTACGACTCGGTGCGGATTCTTCGCCAGGAGACGCTGGGGGACTGGGGGCCAGTGGTGCAGCGACTTCGCCGGCACCTAGTGCGCCAAGCGGAGGCCAAGAACGAACATCAGGCCTGAACAAAAGGGGCGGTCGATTGCGACCGCCCTTTTTTTCAGCACTTCCCACCGATGTCCCCAGGCCTCCGGCGCGGCGGTCCTGCAGCCGCCTGGCGAGGTGGCGAGTGCTCATTCCGAGACAACGTCTGCAATGGAGCTGGCCGCCGCAGTCAAGGTTACGCGTTCCGTCTCCGGCGCAAACGCCACGGGCTGATCCAGTGTGCCTGACCCTCTCTCCATGCTGCCCAGGTACTGATCGAACTCCCTCCCAGGACTACCCCGCAGACCAGATTGTGCCGCCAGGGTGCCGCGTGGAAAGCGCCATGCCAGCGTCTCGAGCAGCCGAAATCCTGGCTGCTTTGCGTCACTGGCTAATTGGGGGTTAAGGCGACTGGCCTAGGGGGGCTGATTTTATCTGCCTGCCACTTTCGGCGCTCTGACAAAACCCCCACGGAAGCTTGCGAACAGCTCGGATTTATCCCGCTGAGTTACTGAACTGTCAGAACTCCCCTACGGCAAAAACTGGGAGTCCTGATTATTGCTCAGGCGGCAGATTCTTATCGTTGGCACATCGAAATGCACACGTGCCAAAGCCGCCATGACAACGCCGAAACCCCTGCCGAACACTCCTCGAACCCCTTCTATCGGGACTACCGGTTGCCTCGCTCGCGATCGGCGAATTCGGCTGTCTGCGCAGCTCGCGCCCGGGCAGCAACCCCCTCTGTTTTGCAGCGCACTGCCAGGCCCCTGTGCCTGTGCCGGCACAGGCCGCGCTGACCCCTGAATCCCGTTAACCAACGGGTTTGAATCGGCTCTCGATGGGCCGGCAATGACTGACGGCTCATCGAGCTGCCAAGGAGTTTTTCGTGAACAAGATTTATCGAGTGGTATGGAATGTGACGCTCGGCCGGTGGGTCGTGGCGTCGGAAATGGCGAAAGGGAGGAAGAAGGCTTCGACCTCTCGGTCGATTCTGGCTGCATTTGCTGCGGTGGGCTCGCTGGGGGCCGGAGGAGTGGCCGTTGCCGGAGCTCTGGACGGCGGAACAATTGCTGCTGGACAGTCTACAGTCACGAACGTGTCATACGGCAATTCATCCAGGGTGAACATCACCAAATCTGCATCAGGCCAAGGGGGCGCTACTGCCGTTGGTCCCTCCGCCACCGTCGGCGGGCAGGATGCCACCGCAATCGGCTTCAACGTCGTTACAAGCAATGTCAATGGCGTCTCGTTGGGCAACGAGATCGTCAACGATGGTGACAGTTCTATTGCTATTGGCGGCAATTCCGGCGTTCAAACCATGGTTGATACGGCCTCGAACCTGGCCACAGTCGTTGGCTCCAACGCAAAAGCTACCGGCTCATCCGGTTCAACCGTATTGGGCGCGTGGGCCACAGCTTCCGCGGCTCAGAACGGTGTTGCAGTAGGTCAGTCCTCCGTCGTTTCTGCCGCAAATGCCGTCGCGCTAGGCTCCGCAGCGAGTGCTTCTGGTGCGGCGGCGGTTGCTCTGGGCTCCCAGGCCAAGGCCAACAATGCCAATGACGTGGCCCTGGGCGCAGGCTCCACTACTGCAGTGGCGGTAGCGACCACGTCCGCCACTATCGCCGGCACCAGCTACACCTTCGCCGGGACCACGCCCGCCAGCACCGTATCGGTCGGCGCCGTGGGGGCCGAACGTACCGTTACCAACGTTGCCGCCGGCCGCCTGAGCACGACCAGCACCGACGCGGTGAACGGCTCGCAGCTGTATTCCACCAATCAGGCGGTGGAGAGCGTGAACAGCACGGTCAACAACGTCTACACCACGGGCACCAAGTATTTCCACGCCAACTCCACCGGTACCGACTCCAAGGCCACCGGCGCGGATTCCGTGGCTATTGGCATGGGTGCTGTATCGACTAACGCCAACGATGTTGCTCTGGGCGCAGGCTCCACTACCGCAGCGGCGGTAGCGACCAAGTCCGCCACCATCGCCGGCACCAGCTACACCTTCGCAGGCGCCAACCCGACCAGCACCGTGAGCATCGGTTCGGCTGGCAAGGAACGTACCCTCACCAACGTTGCCGCGGGCCGCCTGAGCACGACCAGCACCGACGGCGTGAACGGTTCGCAGCTGTTCGCCACTAATCAGGCGATCAATGGCGTGGATACCCGCGTGACCAACGTGGAAGGCGATGTCACTACCATTCAGGGTGATGTCACCACGCTGGGCGACACGGTCAACAACATCTACGACACCGGCACCAAGTACTTCCACGCCAACTCCACTGGTACTGACTCCAAGGCCACCGGTGCAGATTCGGTCGCTATCGGCATGGGCGCTGTCTCCAGCAACGCCAACGATGTGGCGCTGGGCGCAGGTTCCACTACCGCTGCGGCAGTCGCCACCAAGTCCGCGGTCATCGCCGGCACCAGCTACAACTTTGCCGGCGCCAACCCGACCAGCACCGTGAGCATCGGTTCGGCTGGCAAGGAGCGTACCCTCACCAATATGGCTGCCGGCCGCCTGAGCGCGACCAGCACCGATGGCGTGAATGGCTCGCAGTTGTTCGCTACCAACCAGGCGGTCGATGGTCTGGATACCCGCGTGACCAACGTGGAAGGCGATGTCACCACCATCCAGGGTGACATGGTCACCATGGGCGACAACATCACCAGCAACACCACCAACATCGATGCTCTGCAGCAGGATGCTCTGCAGTGGAATGCCGACCTGGGTGCGTATGACGCCAGCCATGGTTCGGGCGAGGCGCAGAAGATCACCAACGTAGCCGCTGGCGACCTGAGTGCTGACAGCACCGATGCAGTGAACGGCTCGCAGCTGTACGAGACCAACCAGTCCATCACCAACATGGGTGACACGGTCAACAACATCTACGAAACCGGCACCAAGTACTTCCATGCCAACTCCACTGGTACTGACTCCAAGGCTACCGGTGCAGATTCGGTCGCTATCGGCATGGGCGCTGTATCGAACAACGCCAACGATGTGGCGCTGGGCGCAGGCTCCACTACTGCAGCGGCGGTAGCGACCAAGTCCGCCACCATCGCCGGCACCAGCTACAACTTTGCCGGCGCCAACCCGACCAGCACCGTGAGCATCGGTTCGGCTGGCAAGGAACGTACCCTCACCAATATGGCTGCCGGCCGCCTGAGCGCGACCAGCACCGATGGCGTGAATGGCTCGCAGTTGTTCGCTACCAACCAGGCGGTTGATGGTTTGGATACCCGCGTGACCAACGTGGAAGGCGATGTCACCACCATCCAGGGTGACATGGTCACCATGGGCGACAACATCACCAGCAACACCACCAACATCGATGCTCTGCAGCAGGATGCTCTGCAGTGGAACGCCGACCTGGGTGCGTACGACGCCAGCCATGGTTCGGGCGAGGCGCAGAAGATCACCAACGTAGCCGCTGGCGATCTGAGTGCTGACAGCACCGATGCAGTGAACGGCTCGCAGCTGTACGAGACCAACCAGTCCATCACCAACATGGGTGACACGGTCAACAACATCTACGAAACCGGCACCAAGTACTTCCATGCCAACTCCACTGGTACTGACTCCAAGGCTACCGGTGCAGATTCGGTCGCTATCGGCATGGGCGCTGTATCGAACAACGCCAACGATGTGGCGCTGGGCGCAGGCTCCACTACCGCAGCGGCGGTAGCGACCAAGTCCGCCACCATCGCCGGCACCAGCTACAACTTTGCCGGCGCCAACCCGACCAGCACCGTGAGCATCGGTTCGGCTGGCAAGGAACGTACCCTCACCAATATGGCTGCCGGCCGCCTGAGCGCGACCAGCACCGATGGCGTGAATGGCTCGCAGTTGTTCGCTACCAACCAGGCGGTCGATGGTCTGGATACCCGCGTGACCAACGTGGAAGGCGATGTCACCACCATCCAGGGTGACATGGTCACCATGGGCGACAACATCACCAGCAACACCACCAACATCGATGCTCTGCAGCAGGATGCTCTGCAGTGGAATGCCGACCTGGGTGCGTATGACGCCAGCCATGGTTCGGGCGAGGCGCAGAAGATCACCAACGTAGCCGCTGGCGATCTGAGTGCTGACAGCACCGATGCAGTGAACGGCTCGCAGCTGTACGAGACCAACCAGTCCATCACCAACATGGGTGACACGGTCAACAACATCTACGAAACCGGCACCAAGTACTTCCACGCCAACTCCACCGGCACCGACTCCAAGGCCACCGGCGCGGACTCCGTGGCTATCGGTATGGGGGCGGTTGCCAGTCATGACGGCAGCATTGCTCTGGGCGCCAATTCCGTCGCGGATGGCAAGACCCTGGACAATGACGCCTACCTGGTGGGTGGCAAGGCCACGGGTGAAGTCAACATCGGTGATCGTCGCATTACCGGTCTGTCGGCGGGTGCGGAAGATACCGATGCAGTCAACGTCGCACAGCTGAAAGCCGTTTCGGCTGACTCTGTGGCGAACGCTGTCATGTATGACAACAGCACTCACACTTCCATCACGCTGAACAAGGGTGGGGATTCGACCACCATCACCAACGTAGCCGCTGGCGATGTGAGCGCCGAAAGCACCGACGCAGTGAACGGTTCGCAGCTGTATGAGACCAACCAGTCCATCACCAACATGGGCGATACGGTCAACAACATCTACGAAACCGGCACCAAGTACTTCCACGCCAACTCCACCGGCGCCGACTCCAAGGCCACCGGCGCGGATTCCGTGGCTATTGGCATGGGCGCGGTGTCCAGTAACGCCAATGACGTGGCTCTGGGTGCAGGTTCCACCACCGATGTCGCGGTAGGCACCGCCGGCACCACCATTGCCGGTACCGACTACAGCTTCGCCGGCGCGACTCCGACGAGCACTGTCTCCGTGGGCAGCAAGGGCAGCGAGCGCACCATCACCAACGTTGCCGCTGGCCGCCTGAGCGCGGACAGCACCGACGCCATTAACGGTTCGCAGCTGTTTGCCACCAACCAGGCAATTGATGGCATCAACACCAACATCGACGTCCTGGACAAGGGCACGGTCAAGTACGACACCAATACCGACGGCACCGTCAACTACAACAGCATCACCCTGGGTGGCGACACCTACAACAGCACCACCAAGACTGGCGGCACCAGGATCACCAACGTTGCTCGCGGCGTGGATGACAGCGATGCAGTGAACATGTCTCAGCTCAACGAGACTAATGAGTCCATCGTCAACATGGGCGACACCATCAACAACT
>NZ_JACVAT010000013.1:0-46153 GCF_014851985.1 Pseudomonas sp. PDM17 | reverse complement strand
GATACAAGGCACCGAAGTACGGATCGCCTTCGAAAACGGCGACCCGGACCGGCCCTACATCGCCTACGCCATGCACGACTCGCGGCATCCCGACCACGTCACCCTGAAAAACTACAAGCGCAACGTCCTGCGCACACCGGCCAACAACAAGCTGCGCTTGGACGACTCACGTGGGAAAGAGCACATCAAGCTGTCCACGGAGTACAGCGGCAAGAGCCAGTTGAATCTTGGCCATCTGGTAGATGCACAACGGCAGCAGCGCGGCGAAGGCTTCGAGCTACGCACCGATGGCTGGGGCGCAGTACGGGCCGGCAAGGGTGTGTTCATCAGCGCCGACGCCCAGCCCGGCGCACAGGGCCAAACGCTGGATATGCAGGCCGCCGTTCGTGAGCTGGAACAAGCCCTGGAGCAGATCCGCGCCATGGCCCGCGACGCCGCGCTGGCCGTGACACACGAGCCCGACCAATACGCTCCGGAACAACTCAAGGCCGCTCTGGAGCTGCTCCGGGAACCGGGCATCCTCGCCTCGGCACCCGACGGCATCGCTGCTACCAGCGGCGGGCACCTGCAACTGGCGGCAGGGAAAAACCTGATCGCCACCGCTGGCGCCAACATGGATATCAGCGTCGCCAAGCGCTTCACCGCAGCAGTCGGCGAAGGCATCGGCCTGTTCGCCAGGAAGATGGGCATGAAGCTCTTCGCCAATCAGGGGCCCGTCACGATCCAGGCGCAGAACGATCGGATGGAACTGCTCGCCCGCCACGGCCTGGAAATCACCAGCACCGAGGATGAGGTGCACATCGTCGCGAAGAAGAAAATCACCCTCAACGCAGGCGGCAGCTACATCACCCTCGACCCTTACCGCATCGAATTGGGCTCCCGCGGCGACTTCAACATCAAGGCCGCGCACTTTTCCCTGCGCGGTCCCGCCAGCATGTCGGCGACCCATCCTGAGTATCCGAAGCTCCAGTCCGTGGAGCGCCTGCGCATCAACATTCCCCAAACGCCCAATGCGCCCCAGCTGGCGTGGGCCGGCATGCCCTACAAGCTCTATGCCGATGGTGCGTTGCTGCAGGAAGGCGTTCTGGATGAGACAGGCCATATAGCGCTCGATCATCAGGTCGTCACCCGGAACTATCGGCTCGAGACCAGCAGTGGCGTGAGCTATCAGATTCCTGTCCCCACCGACTACCGCAATGCCGCGAGCGGCGAACTTGCCAACCGTGGCCTGCAGAACCACCCCTCCGAAACTGACCCGCGCGTGAAGCAGCCCATCAAGCATGTGGACGATAGAGGACTGTATGCACGGTTGCTGAACCTGTTGGCCGGCCGCGAAGGAGAACAGCCATGAGTCAATGCGAAAAACTTGAAATCACTGTCCCGGTGGCTCTCCAACACAGCAACGAAGCCACCTGCATTTCACCTTGGTTCATGCGCCGCACCGAATACCATCCGGTACCCGCGCTCTATCAATACCTGATCAATGGCGAAGAAGCCTTCAGGGCTGTCCACGAGGCTATCGCCAAGGCCGAGAGGTCCATCGACATCATCTGCTGGGGTTTCCAGCCGTCCATGTACTTCATCCGCGACGGCAAGAGCCCGTCGATTGGCGACCTGCTCAAGCAAAAGGCGGCGGAGAAGGACATGCAGGTGCGCGTGCTGGGCTGGGAGGCACCTTTCAACGCGGCCGGCTTCGCGGGAGAAGCCAACCTGCCGGGCAAGGGGCCGCACCTCTGGGATCGTGAAGGACAGACAGCAACGGAAGTTCAGTATGCCAAGGACCGTGAATGGTTCGCCGAATGTTCGGCCTCCGGCTGGACCGCCAAGGACCGGGTAGGTAAAGGGCTCCCGGTCTTCGTCAGCCGTGGCTTCGGCTTCGCCGACCGGGTGGAGATTGCCTGGCGCGCGGCCAATCAGGCGCTAGACCCCGGCATCAGCACCTCGACACTTTTCTCTTACTTCGCGGCGCCCACTCACCACCAGAAAACCGTACTGGTCGACTACGAACTGCCCGATAAGGCCGTCGGCTTCGTCATGGGCCACAACATGCTCGATGCCTACTGGGACACCAGTGCGCACTCCTCCAAGCGGCGCCCCAGTGGCGACCTCAAGAGCCCTGTCGACCCCAAGGACCCCGACGGCAAGCCCTACGGGCCAAACGAGGGGCCGCGCGGCAAATGGCCCCGCCAGGATATTTCCAGCAAGGTGCGCGGCCCGATACTGGAACACCTGCATCACAACTTCGCCACCGCCTGGGAAAAGGAAACCGGCGAGGACCTGATCGAAGCGCGGCAGGCAATGCAGGTTGCAGAGCAGCTTTCCTTCGACCGCTGCGAAGAAGGCAGCGATCTGGTCATGGCGCAGCTTCTGCGAACCCAGGCCCAGGAAAACAAGCGTGACATAGAGCGCCTCTACCTGCGGGCGATCAACAACGCCACCGAGTACATCTACATCGAAAACCAGTACTTCCGCTGCCCGCCATTGGCCGACGCCATCCTCCAGACGGCCGCGCGGCAGACAGCCGATGGACGCGACCCCGGCAAGCATGGCGCCCTGCACCTGTTCGTCGTCACCAACGCCAACGAAGAGGGCATCGGCCCTGGCACCGTCAATACCCAGCGCATGCTCGACGCCCTGGGCCGGGCCGACACCATTCCCAAGGTCACCAAGCTGATGCGGGGTGAGCCCGTAGTGGATGAGCGAGCCAAACCGCGAAAGGCTGATTCGGACGCACAGACGCCGCTTGAACCCACCATCACCGACGACGATCCGTTACCCGGCGAGGATGCCGCCAGACCTTACGGTTTCGAAGAACGCCCCGGCCTGAAAATCCATGTCTGCTCCCTGGTGGCCCCGGACTCTCCGCCGGGCAAACCCTGGATGCCGGTGTACATCCACTCCAAGCTGATGATCGTCAACGACGTCTTCACCACCCACGGCTCGGCCAATATCAATACCCGCAGCATGCAGGTGGACAGTGAATTGAATATTGCCCATGAGCGGTATGAGGTGAGTAAACGGATGCGACGGGAGTTATGGAATCTACATACAGATAAAAGAGCGGCGCAGGATATTGCTGCGGAAGCATTCAAGACTTGGCAGAACGTTATCCGAAAAAATAGAAAGCGTCAGGAGGATGAAGGGGAGCCTTGGGCCTCTCTGATCGAATTTCGTTACGACGAACCTATTTTGAGTAATAAAGACTGATGCGTCGGATACTGCTGCTAACCAGCCTGCTGCTGGCCGCGTGTAGCGGAACTATCAATGCTGTGGCCCCGACGAATAAAGGGAGCGCTATGGACTCGCTATCGAACATCAAGGCCAATCTGGCTTTCAGTTGCAAATATGAACAGTTTCCTGAGCCATCAGCGGATAGCGATGTTCTCTACCAATATGCCCGTTGGCTGGAAAAGAGCAACCAGCTAAAACAGAGCAGAACCGTCAATACACAGATTGAACGGATCTACCGCATTGCCTCGGAAAACGGTCACAGCAAGGCGAATGTCAACTTGCAGAACGGTGCGCTGCGCAGTCATTACCAGTTAAACGGCGATGAGCATCTGCGTATGAGCCAGCAATTAATTGATGCGCAGGTGGCTAGTGGGTATTTCTTTGTCGGATTATTCCTGCAGCGCGGTGCGGCAGGATTAAAAAAGGACCCAGAGATGGCGTTGCGGTATTACCGTAAAGCTGCTGACGAAGGTAGCGCAGAGGCTCAGGTTTACATTGCTAATAAGTTAGCGCCAAAGCGTATGGCTCCCGACATTGCTTTTCAGATGCGTAGCTGTGCGGCTAAGCAGGGTAACGGAGAGGCTGCTGCTTTACTTGGTGTGTATTTTCAAGAGGAGGGAAAATATTCGGAGGCTCTTGCCGCATTTCAGATGGGTGTGGCTGCTGGTGATGAGGGCGCAGCTTCATTTCTAGATGAAGGATTTCGTCGTCAGAATTCAGATGATCAGTTTTATTATTTGGGACAGAATAAGGATTTGGAGCGCGCAGGCCGTTATAAGAAAATTGGTGAGGTTCTTGGCAGTTACTCCTACGCTTTTCCCAAGATCCCCGAGATCAACGAGATTGTTCCTCTGCCGCCGGCCAAGCTTCCGCCATGGGATGGGAAGCTCAAATGGCTGGAGGAACGCGAAGCCAATATCCCGCCGCCCAAACCCAGCGAAGCGCTGATTGAGCAGTTGGCCAAGGCCAAGGGCCTGGACCCCGCTACTGGCAAGCCGCTACCCGGTTCCCAGGCGTTTATCCGCGCCACCGATTTCCATATCTGCCACAGCGGCCAGCCGTGCCCACGCGCCGGCTACTGGCGCGTGCTCTGGTCCGCGGAGCGCAGCATCGTCAAGACCGATACCGTCCGCCTGTTCAAGCAGGGCGACATCTTCCCCACCTGGGACGTCAAGCGCTTCATCATCCGCCCCTGGCCGCTGAAGGACAAAACCACCCTGACTAACGAAACCGTGGCATGGAGTTTCTACGGCGATGCATAAGGGGGTTGTGGTCTGGGCGTTTTGCCTGGCGCTGACTGGTTGCGGTGGGTACCCCGCCGCGCGTCCGGCGCCGTTGGATTCGCTTTCCCAGACCAGGGTCAACCTCGCCTTTACCTGCGCCAAGGAGCAGTTCCCTAAGCCCTCACCGCAGGCCGTGGCCTGCCAGTTCATGACCGTGAGGCCGCACAGCGGTGGCATGAGCAACGCCACCCTGGAAACCGTGGTGCGCCGCTTCGGCGATGCCGAACAGGCGCTGTTCATTTCCCTGTCCCCGCCCATGGGCAAGAACCTGGAGATGCAATGCGGTTTCTGGGCCTGGCTGCAGGCCTATATGAATAACGGCCCCTGGTTTGATGAGGACGGCCAACGCAGCGAATCGGATGCCTACGTCAAGCAAACAGTGGAAATAGGGAAATTCCGTTTTTCCGATAACGTTGCGCGTTATTGGCGGATCATTCGAGGCAGGGAATCCAACGGCATCAGCGAGAAACCACGAGTGACTGACTTTGTAATGCTCGGCTTCTCCCTAATCTTTTTCCCCATGTTCAAGCTGCAGGACTTCACCTATGCCATCGCCAAACGCCACTCTCGCGGTCAGTGGCCTCAATTGGTGAAAGAGCGCCTGCACCCCGACGGCCCCATCACACGGCTGGTAGACCTTGAGCGTGCGCAGGAGCTGGACGTCTGACCATGCCATCCACCGTAGGGCGAATAACGCGGTACGCGTTATTCGCCGCCACCAGCCTCAACGAAATCCACCCCTACAGCGGCGACACGATTTCCTCCGTCTACCTGCTGCTCTACAGCGGCGGCAAGTTCCTGCCCGACGATGCCCAAGTGGAGTTTTCCGGGGTAGAAGGCTGGGAATACCTGCCCGGCGTACGCACCTTGGAGCGGCCTGTTATCTGGACCCTGAGCGACTTCAGTGCGGTCATCAACAGCGGCATCAACTGGCAGCATCACAAACCACTCTATCGACGTGTCTACCACAAGGAAGGGGACCGCACGCTCGCCGCTATCAAGGGCGTTTTGCACTACAACCCCCAACCAGGCCTCGTCCTGCCGCCAGTCGATGTGGAGGAACGGCTATGGATCTGAATGCGCTGATGCAACAGGCCCTGGCCCGCCACGGCAACACTCCGGGGGTGATTCTCAAGGCCAATGAACCGACCGGGCAGCAGCCCTGGGAAATGTTCGTCACTGAGGAACATACTGAGTACTACTTAGCGCTCAAGAGGAGGGGAGAGAACTATCGAGGGATGCTCACAGGGATGCTAGGCGGAATGACACTTTGTGGATTCAGTGTCTTTGCCATTTTATTTGCGCTCAAAGGGGACTGGGACGGGATCTGGATTTCATTAGGAATAATTGCGTTTGCCCTGATGGCGCCATTCCTCTGGGAAATCAGCCAACCCCTTCCTTTACCCATCCTCTTCAACCGCCGCACCCGCGAAATCTATTACGACCATGAGGGCGAGCTGTACCACATGCCCTGGGACGAGGCTCAGGCGGTGGCTTGCCAATTCATGGCGGTGGGACCGCACAGCGGCGGCATGGACAACGCCACCCTGGAAACCGTGGTGCGCCGTTATGGTGATGCGGAGCAGGCCTTGTTCATCTCCTTATCTCCGCCCATGGGAAAGAGTTTGGAAATGCAGTGCGGCTTCTGGGCTTGGCTGCAGGCCTATATGGACAACGGCCCCTGGTTCGATGAGAACGGCCAACGCAGCGAGTTGGATGCCTACGTCAAAACAATGATCAAAGCGGGCAGCATGCGCGGCTCGGACTATCTGGGCTATTACTGGCGCATTCTCAACGGAACGGAGGCGAGTCCTACTCAGGAAAAATGGAGCGATTTCTTGATGTTCTGTGGGCATGTGATTTTTTATCCCATGCGCAAGATTGAAGATGTCACCTATGACATCGCCAAACGCCGCTCTCGCGGTCAGTGGCCTCAATTGGTGAAAGAGCGCCTGCACCCCGACGGCCCCACCACACGGCTGGTAGACCTGGAGCGTGCGCAGGGGCTGGACGTCTGACCATGCCATCCACCGTAGGGCGAATAACGCGGTACGCGTTATTCGCCGCCACCAGCCTCAACGAAATCCACCCCTACAGCGGTGAAACGATTTCCTCCGTCTATCTGCTGCTTTACGGCGGCGGCAAGTTCCTGCCCGACGATGCCCAAGTGGAGTTTTCCGGGGTAGAAGGCTGGGAATACCTGCCCGGCGTACTCACCTTGGAGCGGCCTGTTATCTGGACCCTGAGCGACTTCAATGCCGTCATCAACAGCGGCATCAACTGGCAGCACCACAAGCCGCTCTATCGCCGTGTCTACCACAAGGAGGGTGACCGCACCCTGGCTGCTCTCAAGGGCGTTTTGCACTACAGCCCCCAACCAGGCCTCGTCCTGCCGCCAGTCAATGTGGAGGAGCGGCTATGGATCTGAATGCGCTGATGCAACAGGCCTTGGCCCGCCACGGCAATGCACCGGGTGTGATCCTCAAGGCCAACGAGCCGACCGGGCAGCAGCCCTGGGAAATGTTCGTCACTGAGGAACATACCGAACAGTACCTGGCGCTCAAGGCGGGAGGAGAAACTTATCGGGGAATGCCAACAGGTGTGCTTGGCGGGATCGCCATTGTGCTGAATCTGGTGATGATTCCCTGGATGCTATTGGCAGGTAAGCCGGAGGGATTGTTCTATACCTTGCCGCTTATTCCGATCTGCTTGTTCCCTCCATTCCTCTGGGAAATCAGCCAACCCCTTCCTTTAGCCATCCTCTTCAACCGCCGTACCCGCGAAATCTATTACGACCATGAGGGCGAGCTGTACCACATGCCCTGGGACGAAGCGCAGGCCGTGGCCTGCCAGTTCATGACCGTGGGGCCGCACAGCGGTGGCATGAACAACGCCACCCTGGAAACCGTGGTGCGCCGCTTCGGCGATGCCGAACAGGCGCTGTTCATTTCCCTGTCCCCGCCCATGGGCAAGAGTTTGGAAATGCAGTGCGGCTTCTGGGCTTGGCTGCAGGCCTACATGGACAATGGCCCCTGGTTCGATGAAAACGGCCAACATAGCGAATCGGATGTCTACGTTAAGGAAATGGTCAGAGCCGGCCAGTTACGTCCGCGTGATTGGCATAAAAATACCTTGCGTAACATCGCTGAAAAGCAGAAAGCCCGGCGGGATCATCGCTATTTCGAGTGGATGGATATCGCGACTTTGACAGGCGAGATCATTTTCTATCCCATGCATTGGCTGCAGGATTTCACCTATGACATCGCCAAACGCCGCTCTCGCGGTCAGTGGCCTCAATGGGTGAAAGAGCGCCTGCACCCTGACGGGCCGACCACGCGGCTGGTAGACCTTGAGCGAGCGCAGGGGCTGAAGGTCTAGCCATTTCCATCTCGCCATTGTCGCCTTCATGTAAACGGCAATGGCGAATGATTTTTCCTTTTAGCCTCAAGTCGATAAGAGCAGGCCGAGTCAGATCGCCAGGCTATCCACCACGCCTCCATCCACCCGCAGCGCGGCGCCGGTGGTGGCGGAGGAGTAGGGCGAAGCGACATAGGTCGCCAGGGCGGCTACTTCATCGACTTCGGCGACGCGCTGGATGATCGAGCTGGGACGTTCTCGGCGGACGAAGGCGTCGGCTTCCTCGCGGGCGCTGCGACCGGAGTGGCGCACGGCGTCGGACACCAGGTTGGCCACGCCTTCGGTGAAGGTCGGGCCGGGGAGGATGGCGTTGACGGTGACGCCGGTGCCCGCCAGGCGCTTGGCCAGGCCGTGGGAGACGGCGAGGTTGGCGGCCTTGGTGACGCCGTAGTTGATCATCTGCGCGGGAATGGCCACGCCCGATTCCGAGGACAGGAAGATTACCCGGCCCCAACCGCGCTCCACCATGCCGGGGGTGTAGTGACGGGCCAGGCGTATGCCGGAGAGCACGTTGATCTCGTAGAAGTCCAGCCATTCCTGGTCCTGGGTTTCGTAGAAATCGACGTCGTTGTAGATGCCCAGGTTGTTCACCAGGATATCGGCGCGGGGTTCGGCGGCGAACAGCACGTCTGCACCGGCGGCATTGCCCAGGTCGGCAACCACGCCGCGGGCCTTGCCGTTGCTGGCACGGATGCCGGCTACGGCATCGTCCACGGAGGCGGCATTGCGCCCGACTATGACGACGTCGGCGCCCGACGCGGCCAACTGGCGGGCGATGCCCAGGCCGATGCCCCCGGTGGAGCCGCTGATGATGGCGGTGTTGCCGCCGAGATCGATCTGCATGTGTTCAATCCTCATCCAGGGGGGCGCGGAATGCGCCGGTGATCGTCTGGATATGGCGCCATGCTAGAAACGGCCTGTAAGATCGTACATAACTTAATTCGACATACTTGAGTCCTTGAGGGTCTATGCTCGATCTCAGACAACTCCGATATTTCGTCGCCGTGGCCGAAGTCGAGCACGTCGGCAAGGCGGCGGAAACACTGCACATTTCCCAGTCGCCGCTCAGTCGGCAGATCGCCCAACTGGAGGAGCGCCTCGGGCTGCAGCTGTTCGAGCGCAGCCAGCAACGCCTGCGCCTGACCTCCGATGGGCGCACCTTCCTGCACGAGGCCAAGGCACTGCTCAAGCACGCCGAGCGCCTGGAGTCCCTCGGCCGTCGCCTGGGCCGGGGTGAGACCGGCGGGCTGTGCATCGGCTACGTCAGCCATGCCATCCATGCCGGCGTGCTGCCCGAGGCGTTGCGCCATGTGCGCGAGGAGCGTCCGGGTATCCACATCGCGCTCTATAACCTCTCGGCCCAGGAGCAGTTCGAGGGCCTGCGCCAGCGCAGCCTGGATGTCGCCCTGGTCTGCGAGCCGCCGGCGGATGACGACCCGGACCTGCTTGCCGCGCCGGTGTTCGATGATCCGCTGCACCTTGCCTTGCCGCCGGATCACCCGCTGGCGGACAAGCCGCTGATCGAGCCGGCCGACCTCCACGAACAGGACTGGATCATGGTGGAGGGCCAACTGCAGCCGAACCGCCGCGAGCGCTTCCTGGCCAGTTGTGTAGCCGCCGGTTTCACCCCGCAGATCCGCCTGGAGGCCGCCGAGCCGCTGAGTGCCATCGGCCTGGTGTCGGCGGGCCTGGGGCTGGCGCTGATCCAGCAGAGCATCGGTGGCGAGCGCAACCCCAACGTGGTGCTGCGGGAGCTGCCCTGGCTCGGGCAAAGCACCGGCCTGTGGGCGGCCTGGCACCGCGTCGACCTGCGGCCGATCGTGGCGGACTTCCGTGAAATGGTGCTGGCGGGCGCCAGTGTCTGACGATCAGGTGGACGAGACTTGATGCATTTTAAGGTCTCAAGTCTGTCGAATTATGACTTGGACGGTCTTGGTTGGGCAGGCATAGGATTGCCGCCACTGGAGTTCACAAGCGACTCCCCCCAACCCGGAGAACCCCCACATGAGTCTCAAGTCCCTGATCCCCACCCGCCTTGGTTTCGGCACCGCGCCGCTGGGCAACATGTTCCGCGACGTGCCCGCCGAGGAAGTGCAGGCTACCGTCGATGCCGCCTGGAACAATGGCGTGCGCTATTTCGACACCGCTCCGTTCTACGGCGCCGGCCTGTCCGAATCCCGTCTGGGCGCCGCCCTGGCCAAGCGCCCGCGTGACGAATACGTGCTCAGCAGCAAGGTCGGTCGCATCATCCTCGATGAGCTGGAAGACCCGGCCTCCCGCGAGTTGGGCGAGAAGAGCGGGCTGTTCGAGCACGGCAACCGCAACCGCATCGTCAACGACTACAGCGCCGACGCCACCCTGCGTTCCATCGAGGACAGCCTGAAGCGCCTGGACACCGACCGTCTGGACATCGTCTGGATCCACGACATCGCCCAGGACTTCTACGGCGATGAGTGGCTGACCCAGTTCGAGATCGCCCGCACCGGCGCCTTCCGCGTGCTCACCCGTCTGCGTGAAGAAGGCGTGATCAAGGCCTGGGGCCTGGGCGTGAACCGAGTCGAGCCCATCGAGCTGACCCTGGACCTGGACGAGCCGCGCCCAGACGGCTTCCTGCTCGCCGGCCGCTACTCGCTGCTGGACCATGAGCGCGCGCTGCAACGCGTCATGCCGCAGGCGGTGGAGCAGGGCGTGGGCATCGTCGTCGGCGGCCCGTACAGCTCCGGCGTGACCGCCGGTGGTGAGCACTTCGAGTACCAGAAGGCCAGCCCGGCCGTGCTCGCCAAGCTGGAGCGCATTCGTGCCGTGGCCCGCGATCATGGGGTGGACGTGAAAGCTGCCGCGCTGCAGTTCGCCCTGGCCCATCCGGCGGTGGTCGCGGCGATCCCCGGCTCGACCCGTCCGCTGCACGCCAACCAGGACCACGCCGCGCTCAGCGCCGTCATCCCGGCTGCGTTCTGGAGCGACCTGCGCGCCCAGGGCCTGATCAGCGCCGTGGCGCCCGTCCCGGCCGTCTGAGCCTTTTGCCGTCGGGCCCCATGGCCCGGCGTAGCACCACCCGTCATCGAATCATGGGGCACGCGTCCCGGGAGAAATACCATGGCCAAGGCCAATGCTTTCATCGACCTCAATGCCGACATCGACCAGGTCTGGCAACTCATCGGCGGCTTCGACTCGCTGCCCGACTGGCTGCCGTTCATTCCGCAAAGTGCGCTCAGCGAAGGTGGCCGTGTGCGCACCCTGAAGAGCGTCGCTGGCGAAACCATCATCGAGCGCTTGCTTGACTTCAACGAAGCCGAGCGCAGCTACAGCTACACCATCCTCCAGGGCCCGGCGCCGGTGCGCGACTATCAGTCGACCCTGCGCGTGCTGCAGGGTGCTGAGGGTGAAGGCGTGCGCGTTGAGTGGTTCGGCTGCTTCACTCCCGAAGGCATCACTGACGCTGACGCCAGCGCACTGTTCACCGGCATCTATGTCGATGGCCTGGCGGCGCTGAAGCAGAAGCTCGAAGGCTGATCGCGTCCAGCAAAAAGCCCCTTGCCCGTTATCCGGGCAAGGGGCTTCGTCGTTCTTGCTCGACGGATTACCAGAAGCCGCCGGCGTGCCGGCTGGAGGCGTACTCCAGGTGCAGGGCGAAGGAGCTCTGGAAGAACTCCAGCAACCGGGTGTCCAGCACCAGTTCGTTGAGCGAGGCGAGCGAGCCGATCACCTGCTGTACGTCGGCTTCGGTCTCGCCGCAGCGGTTCTCGTGGCACAGGCGCTGGGTCTGCGGGTCGGCGCTGATACGGCAGATGCACTCGGCGTCGTAGCAGGAGTGGCGGACCTTCAGGCTCAACTCCGGCAAGTCACGGCGGCCATCGAGCAACTCCACGCTGCACTCCAGGCCATGCTGGCGGGCGAACTCGCTGGCGCGGGCGAAGGCGGGCAGGGCCACCTCCACCAGGGCGCTCTGGTAGGCATTGGCGAAACTCTCGGGGTCATCGCTCATCCAGGGTCTCCTGTGCTGATTGCACGATGCCCGGCCTGCGGGCGGCCGGGGTTGAGTGATGGACCACGGAACACGCGGCTTTCACGAAGTATCGGGAGAATTTCCGCCGAGCGGTTGGTGTCGCTCCAGCCCTGCCGGCAGTGACTGACGGAAGAGGCACGAAAGCGCACCGGCGCGGAACTGAGCCCACTTCCGGGCGGCTGCAAGGGCCGAATATGGCAAGGGGTCTGCGCCTTCGGTTCATTGCGTGGTCAGGCGGATTCAGCCTCCGCCCGAAGCGCCTCGATGACGGTTTTCCGTGCGCCGATCACTTCGAGGAAACGGCGGGTCGCAGGGAAGGGGGAGAGATCGACTTTCAGGTGATCCGACCAGCCCAGCACAGTGAACAGATAGGCATCGGCGACAGTGAACCGGTCGCCAAACGCATGACCGGTTTCGTCCAGCACGCGCTCCATGTAGTCCAGCCGTTTCGCCAGCTTGCCGCGCAGCACAGCCTTCACGTCGCGCGGAATCTCGCTGCTGAACAGCGGGCTCATTCCGGCATGCAATTCGCTGCCGATGAAGTTCAGCTGGGCCTGCAACTGTGTGCGCGCCAGGCTGCCGTTGGCCGGTGCCAGGCCAGCCTCGGGCTGCAGGTCGGCGAGGTACTGTAGAATCGCCGCGCCCTCGGTCAGCACCGTGCCGTCTTCCAGTTCCAGCGCCGCGACATAGCCTTTCGGGTTGATCCGGTAGAAGTCGGTTCCATCGGCGGTGCGCTTGGTCTGATTGTTCACGCGCACCAGCGAGAATGGCAGGCCCAGCTCGCGCAGGACGATGTGCGGGGCGAGGGAGCAGGCGTTAGGGGCGAAGTAGAGCTTCATCGGGCGGACTCTGGTCGGAAATGGGCGGCCAGTATTCCCGACCCCGATGCGGCGCGTAAGAACGCACTTTTTTGTGCGCTGGGCACAAAAAGGTTACCGGGAAGCAAAGATGAAGAAGAACGTTTCGGGCTGCTCGGTCGAGGAAGCCATGCGGGTGATCGGTGGTCGCTGGCGGCTGCTGCTGGTGTCGTACCTGCTCGACGGCAGCAAGCGCTTCAACGAGTTGCGCCGTGACATGCCGGAGATTTCCCAGCGAGTGCTGACCGCCGAGCTGCGTGCGCTGGAAGAGGCGGGGCTGGTGACTCGCACCGTGTATCCCGAGGTTCCGCCGCGCGTGGAATACTGCCTGAGCGATGACGGTGACCGGCTGCGGCCGGTGGTCGAGGTGATCAAGACCTTCGGACTCTGGCTCAAGGCCCGTCCGGAGCTGTAGGTCGGGGGCTCCAGGCCCCACGGAGCGCCCCTGAAGGCGCGTTTCGCCGCTACCGCTGGCGGTTGTGCCGCTGCCAGCGCAGGCCCTGCCGGCCGATCGCAAGCATGGCTCGCTCCTACAGGGTGTTTCCCTGCGAATTTCGGGTTGCACCTTTTCCAGCCCTGGCACGAACACTGCTTTCTTCCTGCCGTCCAGCCAGCCCCTGCGGGTTGCAGCCGGGCGAGCCCGTGGCCGTGCTCCGTTTGGTAGCGCCGTGTGTGGGAAATGTCACCGGTTGCACCGGATCTGCGCGTACGACCAAAGGCTTGTTTTTATTGGGTTGCACCTGGTTGCACCTTGAGAATCGGCGGTATAACCTTGCGCCGTTTTCAGGCAAACCTTCTAACAACAGGAAGCCCCATGGCCACCACCACCCTTGGCGTGAAGCTCGACGACGCCACCCGCGAGCGCCTCAAGCTGGCTGCCCAGCAACTCGACCGTACCCCGCACTGGCTGATCAAGCAGGCCATCTTCTCCTACCTGGAGCAGGTGGAAGGCGGGCTGACCCCGGCCGAACAATCCGGCCTGGCAGCGGCGGCGGGCGAGGAGTCGCTGGATTCGCTGAACGAACAAGGGTTGCAGGTCTTCCTCGATTTCGCCGAAAGCATCCTGCCGCAGTCCGTGCTGCGTGCGGCCATCACCGCCGCCTACCGCCGCCCGGAAACCGAAGCGCTGCCGATGCTGCTGGACCTGGCCCGCCTGCCGAAAGAGCAGGCCGGCGCCGCCAGCAAGATGGCACTGGGCATCGCCGAGAAGCTGCGTAACCAGAAGAACGCCGGCGGCCGTCAGGGGCTGGTGCAGGGCCTGCTGCAGGAGTTCTCCCTGTCGTCGCAGGAAGGCGTGGCGCTGATGTGCCTGGCCGAAGCGCTGCTGCGCATCCCGGACAAGGCCACCCGTGACGCGCTGATCCGCGACAAGATCAGCAACGGCAACTGGAGCCAGCACCTGGGCCAGAGCCCGTCGATGTTCGTCAACGCCGCCTCCTGGGGCCTGCTGATCACCGGCAAGCTGGTGGCGACCCACACCGAAGCCGGCATGTCCTCGTCGCTCAACCGCATCATCGGCAAGTCCGGCGAGCCGCTGATCCGCAAGGGCGTGGACATGGCCATGCGCCTGATGGGCGAGCAGTTCGTCACCGGCGAAACCATCGCCGAAGCCCTGGCCAATGCGGCCAACATGGAGTCCCGTGGCTTCCGCTACTCCTATGACATGCTCGGCGAAGCCGCGCTGACCGATGAGGACGCCAAGCGCTACCTGGCTTCCTACGAGCAGGCGATCCATGCCATCGGCAAGGCCTCCCACGGCCGCGGCATCTACGAAGGCCCGGGCATCTCGATCAAGCTCTCCGCGCTGCACCCGCGCTACAGCCGCGCGCAGTACGACCGCGTGATGGACGAGCTGTACCCGACCGTGCTCGGCCTGGTGAAGATGGCCCGCGACTACGACATCGGCATCAACATCGACGCCGAGGAAGCCGACCGCCTGGAAATCTCCCTCGACCTGCTCGAGCGCCTGTGCTTCGAGCCGTCGCTGGCCGGCTGGAACGGCATCGGCTTCGTCATCCAGGCCTACCAGAAGCGCTGCCCGTACGTGATCGACTACGTCATCGACCTGGCCAAGCGCAGCCGCCACCGCCTGATGATCCGCCTGGTGAAGGGCGCCTACTGGGACAGCGAGATCAAGCTGGCCCAGGTCAACGGCCTGGAAGGCTACCCGGTCTACACCCGCAAGCCTTACACCGACGTGTCCTACCTGGCCTGCGCGCGCAAGCTGCTGGCCGTGCCGGAATCCATCTACCCGCAGTTCGCCACCCACAACGCCCACTCGCTGTCGGCCATCTACCAGCTGGCCGGGCAGAACTACTACCCGGGCCAGTACGAGTTCCAGTGCCTGCACGGCATGGGCGAGCCGCTGTATGAGCAGGTGGTGGGCAAGGTCGCCGACGGCAAGTTCAACCGTCCGTGCCGCATCTACGCGCCGGTGGGCAGCCATGAAACCCTGCTGGCGTACCTGGTTCGCCGCCTGCTGGAAAACGGCGCCAACACCTCCTTCGTCAACCGCATCGCCGACCACAGCATTTCGCTGCAGGACCTGGTGCTCGACCCGGTGCTGCAGGTCGAGCAGATGGCCGCGCAGGAAGGCACCCTGGGCCTGCCGCATCCGCGCATTCCGCTGCCCCGCGACCTCTATGGCGACAGTCGCCTGAACTCCGCTGGCATCGACCTGGCCAACGAGCACCGCCTGGGTTCGCTGTCCTCGGCGCTGCTGTCGAGCACCAACCACGCCTACGTCGCCGAGCCGATGCTGGGCCTGGCCGATGCCGCGCCGGGCGAGCCGCAGCCGGTACGCAACCCGGCCGACCTGCGCGACGTGGTCGGTCATGTGCGTGAGGCCAGCGAAGCCGACGTCAACAACGCCATCCTCGGCGCGCTGTCCAGCGCGCAGATCTGGCAGTCCACCCAGCCGGCAGAGCGCGGCGCCATCCTGCAGCGCGCCGCCGACCTGATGGAAGCCGAGATCCAGTCGCTGATGGGCGTACTGGTGCGCGAATCGGGCAAGACCTTCGCCAACGCCATCGCTGAAGTGCGCGAGGCAGTGGACTTCCTGCGCTACTACGGCGCCCAGGCCAGCACCCACTTCGCCAACGACAGCCACCGCCCGCTGGGCCCGGTGGTCTGCATCAGCCCGTGGAACTTCCCGCTGGCGATCTTCAGCGGCCAGGTGGCCGCCGCCCTGGCCGCCGGTAACACCGTGCTGGCCAAGCCCGCCGAGCAGACTCCGCTGATCGCCGCGCAAGCCGTGCGCATCCTGCTGGAAGCCGGCGTGCCCGCCGGCGCCGTGCAACTGCTGCCGGGCCGTGGTGAAACCGTGGGTGCGCGCCTTGTCGGCGACGAGCGCGTGCGTGGTGTGATGTTCACCGGTTCCACCGAAGTGGCCGGCATCCTCCAGCGCAACATCGCCGGCCGCCTCGACGCCCAGGGCCGCACCATCCCGCTGATCGCCGAAACCGGTGGCCTCAACGCGATGATCGTCGACTCCTCGGCGCTGGCCGAGCAGGTGGTGGTCGACGTGGTCAACTCCGCCTTCGACAGCGCCGGCCAGCGCTGCTCCGCGCTGCGCGTGCTGTGCGTGCAGGAAGACGCCGCCGACCGCGTGGTGCAGATGCTCAAGGGCGCCATGGCCGAATACCGCGTCGGAGCGCCGGAGCGCCTGCACACCGACATCGGTCCGGTGATCGACGAGGAAGCCAAGGGCAACATCGACAAGCACATCCAGACGATGCGCGACAAAGGCCGCAAGGTCTTCCAGAGTGCTCGCGTGGATGCCGAGGAAATCAAGCGAGGCACCTTCGTCGTGCCCACCCTGATCGAGCTGGACAGCTTCAGCGAGCTCAAGCGTGAAATCTTCGGCCCGGTGCTGCACGTGGTGCGCTACCAGCGCGCCGACCTGGACCAGCTGCTCGCGCAGATCAACGAATCCGGCTACGGCCTGACCCTGGGCGTACACACCCGCATCGACGAGACCATCGCCCAGGTCGTCGGCACCGCCCATGTCGGCAACCTCTACGTGAACCGCAACGTGGTTGGCGCGGTGGTCGGCGTGCAGCCCTTCGGTGGTGAAGGCCTGTCCGGCACCGGTCCGAAGGCCGGCGGCCCGCTGTACCTGTACCGTCTGCTGTCGACCCGTCCGCAGGATGCCGTGGCCAACCAGCTCAAGGGCGACGGCGCCCAGGCGCTGCCGCGTCCGAAGGATGCCCAGCAGGCCGTGGACGCGCTGACCAAGTGGGCAGGGCAGAAGGACGCCGCCCTGGCGACCCTGCTCGGCGGCTACGGCGAACTGGCGCAGAGCTTCACCCAGCAGGTTCTCACCGGCCCGACCGGCGAGCGCAACACCTACACCCTGCTGCCGCGCGAGCACGTGCTGTGCCTGGCGGAAGACCGCGCCGACCTGCTGGCCCAGTTGGCTGCGGTGCTCAGCGTCGGCAGCCGCCCGCTGGTGGCCGAGTCCAACGCTGCCGTGGTCAAGGAACTGCCCAAGGAAGTTGCCCAGCGCATCGAGCTGGTCGCCGACTGGAGCGCGACCGACAAGGTGTTCGACGCCATCCTGCACCACGGCGATTCCGACCAGCTGCGCGCAGTCTGCGAACAGGCGAGCAAGCGCAAGGGCGCCATCGTCGGCGTCACCGGGCTGAACCGTGGGGAAACCGACATCCCGCTGGAACGCCTGCTGATCGAGCGTGCCCTGAGTGTCAACACCGCCGCTGCCGGCGGCAACGCCAGCCTGATGACCATCGGCTGACGACGGTGCCGGAAGTGCCTTACCGGGCGCTTCCGGCCAGTTTTACGGCTGCATCTGCGGCCACGCGGCCCGCCAGCCCTCGGGCGGAGCTACCCGCTCCCGGCAGGCCGTTCCCCTCGCGCTTCCTGCGCAATCCGTCTCGGGCCCAGCGCCCGGCACAACGGCGGGGCTATCCGCTCCGCCGACTCCTTTCCTTCCGACTCAGACCGGCGCCGCGGTGCGAGTCAGCTGCTCCAGCAATTCCAGGTCAGTGCTCATGCCCGAGGTCTCGCGGATACGCGCGAGGATTTCCTTTTTCAGGGCGATGAATTCCGGGGCCATCTTCATGTCCTGGTTGCGCTCGGCCGGCAGCGGCACCTCGTAGACGCTGTCGATGCGGCCGGGGCGCGGCGCCATCAGCACCACGCGGCCACCCAGGTAGATCGCCTCGTCGACGTCGTGGGTGACGAACAGGATGGTACTGTTTTCCAGGCGGTGCACGTGGCGGATCAGGTCGTGCATCACCTCGCGGGTCTGCGCGTCCAGCGCGCCGAAGGGCTCGTCCATCAGCAGGATCTGCGGTTTGGGCATCAGCGCGCGGGCGATCGCCACCCGTTGCTGCATGCCGCCGGACAGCTGGCTGGGGTAAGCCTGGGCGAAGGCCGACAGCCCCATCAGGTTGAGCAGCGCATCGGCGCGCCCGCTGGCGACTTCCACGTCGGCGTCGCCGCGCACGGTGTCGGACACCACCTTGAGCCGGCGGCAGAACTTGATGTTCTCCATCACCCGCAGCCAGGGGTACAGGCTGTAGTGCTGGAAGACCATGGCGCGGTCGATGCCGGGGCCGTCCACGTTACGGCCATCGACGAGGATTTCGCCGCCGCTGTGGCGCTCCAGCCCGCCGATGCTGCGCAACAGGGTGGACTTGCCGCAGCCCGAGGCGCCGACGAAGGTGACGAACTCGTTGGCGCGAATCTCCAGGTTCACATCCTGCAGCGCCTGTACGTGCCGGCCCTGGCTGCTGAAGACCTTGTCGACGTGGCGGATGGCGATCTTGTTCTGGCTCATCAGGCTTACCTCTTCATCCAGGGGAAGGCCACCCGGCCGAGCCAGCGGAACGCCTGGTCGGTGAGCAGGCCGATGACGCCGATCAGCAGGATGCCGGCGAAGATCTTGTCGGTCTGCATATAGCGCTGGGCGCGCAGGATGGCGTAGCCCAGACCGGAGTTGGCGGCGACCAGCTCGGCCACCACCAAGTAAGTCCAGGCCCAGCCGCAGGTGATGCGCAGGGTGTCGAGCAGCGCAGGGCGCGCTGAGGGCAGCACCACCAGGCGGATGGTCTCGGCGCGGCTGGCGCCCATGGTCTGCGCCGCCTCGATCTGCGCCATGGGCACGCGGCGCACATCTTCGGCGACCATCAGCACCATCTGGAAGAAGGTGCCGATGAAGATGATCAGCACCTTGGAGCCTTCGTCGATGCCGACCCAGAGCATCACCAGCGGGATGAAGGCCACCGCCGGCATGTAGCGGATGAAGTCGGTGAGCGGTTCGAGGAAGGCCTGCACCGGGCGGTAGGTACCGAGGTACAGGCCCAACGGCAGGGCGATCACCGCCGAGGCGAGGAAACCGGCCATGACCCGCCAGACGCTGATGGCGATATCGCCCAGCAGGCCTTCGTCGCTCCACCAGTGGCCAATGCGCTTGAGCACGGCGTCCGGGCCGGGGAAGAACATCGGGTTGGCCAATCCTGCGGCGCTGTAGGCCCACCAGAGCAGCAACGGCAGCAGCAGGCCGGCTGCTGCCAGGGTCCAGACGGCGCTGCGTGGCAGTTCGCCGCGGATCACCCACCAGCGCTGGCGGGCGGGCTGCGCGACGGGGCGGGGCAGGGGCTGGTGGGCGGTCATGGCGTCACCTCCTTATCGGGGTACAGGGGCCGTTCGCAGGCTTGCCAGCCACCGGCAGGCGGGGTGGCGCCCAGGCTGTTGAGCCAGTGGGTATCGCGCAGCAGTTCGGGGTGGTCGGGATTGGCGTCGCTGGGCAACAGCCGGGCGCCAATGCGCACCGGCAGGGTGCTCAGTTCGATGCGCCAGGGGGCAACGCCGCCCTGATGGCGGCCAAAGCTCAGCTCGAAATCCAGCAGCTCGGTGTTGCCGCTGTCGAGCAGTGCGGCCAGCGATGGTGCGTGGGGCAGCGGCAGGCGCCGTCCGGCGGCGAACAGGAAGCAGTCGCCGGCCAGCAGCAGGCAGCCCTGACGGCCGTCCGCTCCGAGCAGCCAGGTGCCACGGTTGCGCCCGAGGGATTCGGGCAGGCGCTCCCAGACTTCGTGGTAGCTGCCGTCCAGGCCGTCCTCCAGCACCTTTTCGCTGTCCACGAAGTGCATGCGGCCGATGTCCTCGCCGCCATTGGGCGGCTGGAAGTCGATTGCGCGGTGCCATTGGCAGATATCGCCAGTGATCTCGGTGAGACCGGCGAAACCGGCCTGGTTCGCCAGTGCTTCGGGCGTTTCGGGGGCCGGCAGCGGAATGCGCAGGTCGGCGAACAGGTGCTCGGTCTGCAGCCAGTAGACGCGGGTGCTGGTGTCATGCGTCCCGCCGGTAGTGGTCAGCAGGGTGCGCTGCCAGACGCCGAGATAGGCGGGCGGTACTGCGGAAATGTTCAGGCCAGGCATGCGCTTTCCTCCCATTCGGCGAGCACGGAACGGCTGTCCAGTACCCGACCGAACAGCCCGCCTTCCACCTCGACCATGGCCAGGGCGGCGGCGTGCAGCTCCGCACTCGGCGAGCCGCAGGCATCGCTCACCAGCGTACAGGCGTAGCCCAGCTCCACCGCCGCGCGCTGGGTGGAAGAAACGCATACTTCGGTGGTCACGCCGCAGAGCACCAGGTGGCCGATACCGCGCCGACGCAGCAGCAGGTCCAGGTCGGTGTAAGCGAAGGCGCTGTAGCCCGGTTTGTCGATGACCGGCTCGTCGGCCAGCGGGCGCAGTTCGTCGATCAGGTCGTGGCCATACTCGCCGCGCACCAGCAATCGCCCCAGCGGGCCGCGTGCGCCGATGGGCGCGCCGGCCTGTTCGGCACGGCGACGCTTGCTCTCGTGCAGGTCGGTCAGGTCGGGGCGGTGCCCTTCGCGGGTATGTACTACCAGCAGGCCCAGGGCGCGGGCGCTGTCCAGCAGGCGCGAGATGGCCGGGATCGGCGCGCGCAGGCGGCCGATCTCCAGCCCGGCCTGGTCGGCGTAGCCGCCGGGGGCACAGAAGTCGCGCTGCATGTCGATGACGATCAGGGCGACGCTCACAGCCCGAACTCCTTGCGTACCGCAGCGGCGATGCCTTTTACGATGTCCTTGGCCATGCGCAGGCCCTTGTCGGCGCTGGAACCGCGCGCCGAGGACAGCACGCCCGAGGGCGGCACCCACTCGGTGCGGCTGGGGTACATGTCGTAGGGCGGGAAGTCGGCCGGGCCGTCGTCGGGGATCAAGTCCAGGCGCACCAGGCTGGGCAGGTAGTGCAGCATCAGCGAGGTCTCGATCACCGCCGCGTGCTCCAGGGCGAAGCCGGGGAAGCCGTCGGGGAATACGTCGTTCAGCGTGGCTTCGCTGCAGAAGTCCCAGTGCTCCAGGCGCATCACTTCCAGCGGGCTGGAAGGCCCCAGCTCACGCAGCGCGAGCTGGATGCCCTCGGTGACGAACCATTGGTTCTCGTAGTGCCCGTCCACCAGCACCAGGCGGGTGACGCCGTGGCGGGCGAACTCGCGCACGGCGTCGCGCACCAGGGCGATCAGGGTCTGCCCGTCGAGGCTGGTGGTGCCGCAGAAGTGCTGGCCGCCGCCGCACTTGGGCTGGGACTTGTAGCCGTAGGACAGGGCGGGCGCGACCAGACCGTCGACCTGGCGGGCGACGTCTTCGCACAGCGCACTGGCCAGCAGTGCATCGGTGCCCAGCGGCAGGTGCGGGCCGTGCTGCTCGGTGGCGCCACAGGGCAGGAAGACGACGGGGGATTGCTCGCGCACCCGGCGCGCGTATTCGACCCAGCTGAGCTGGTCCATGCGGACAGTCATGTTTCGGCCTCGCAGAGAGTGGGGGAAAGGTCAGGAGAAGGGCGCGCGGCGATCAGCGCCGCCGCCAGAACCAGAGAGCCGCCGAGCCACTCGCGCAGGCCCAGCTCGCGGTCGCCGAACCAGGCGGCGGTGAGTACGGCAACCAGCAGTTCGATCACCACCAGCACCGCAGCGCGGCTCGCCTCGACATGGCTGAAACCGTATTGCGCGGCACCCATGGCAGCCAGCCAGAACAGGCCGAAACCAGCCAGTTGCAGCCATTGGTGGGCGTCGACGGTGGGCAGCGGCGTGCCTTGCAGCAGACAGAACAACCCGCCCAGCGCGGCGCTGCCGATGAAGCCGACCACCGCCTTGCTGGCCAGCGGCACCTGCTCGGCGGCGCGGGTGGCCAGGTTGTTGAGGGCGAAGGCGAAGCCGGCGGACAGCGCCAGCCAGTCGCTGGCAGCCAGCGGGCGGAAGGTGTCACGGCTGACGCCCAGGGTCAGGGCAATGCCAAGCATCGCCAGCGCCAGAGCGCCGAGTCGCGAGGGCGTCAGGCGTTCGCCAAACAGCAGGCGGCCACCGAGCAGGCCCCAGACCGGCGCGAGATAGAACAGCAGCATGGCGCGCACCACGTCGCCCTCGGACAGCGCCGCCACCAGCCCGGCCGTGGCCCAGCCGCCAAACACGCCGATGGCGAGCAGGGCGACGCGTTGCGGCCACCACTGCTGGCACTGGTTCAGTACCAGCGGCACGGCCAGCGCGCAGAGCAGCCCGTAGGTACAGAGCACCAGCGGCATGCCGGCCAGGCCCTGGCCGGCGAAGTGCGCCAGGGGCATCCAGCCCAGGCCCCAGATGGCGGCGCCCAGCAGCAGGACGATTTCCGCGCGCATCAGGCGCCCATCCAGGCGCCGCCATTGGCGCCGAGTATCTGTCCGTGGAAGAAGCTCGCGCCGGGCGAGACGAGGAACAGCACCGCCGTGGCGATCTCCTCCGGCTGGCCGAGGCGGCCGGCGGGGATGGCGGTTTCGCGGGCGATCATCGCCGCGCTCATGTGCTCGACCGAGACCATCGGTGTCTCCACCGGGCCCGGCGCCACGCCGTTGATGCGGATGTGTGGGGCGAACTCCCGCGCCAGCGCCTTGGTCAGCCCGATCACTCCGGCCTTGGCGGCGCAGTACGCGGCGTAGCGTTCGCGGCCGAGCTGGCCCAGCTCCGAGGCAATATTGACGATGCTGCCGCTGCCGCGCGCCTGCATGTGCGTCAGGGCATGGCGGCAGCAGCGGTAGACAGCGTGCAGGTCGACGCCGAGCAGGTTCGCCCAGTCGTCTTCGCTGGTATCGAGGAAGGGCTTTTCCAGGATGATCCCGGCGTTGTTCACCAGGATGTCCAACTCGCCTTCGGCGAGCACGCGGGCGAACATCTCGGCGACCTGTTCCGGCTCCGCGACGTCGGCCTGTACGGCATAGGCGCGCCCCCCGCTGGAGGCGATGCGCGCTACCAGCGCGGTGGCAGCTTCTGGCTGGTCGAGGTGGTTGATCCACACCTGCGCGCCGGCTCCCGCCAGCGCCAGGGCGATGGCCCGGCCGATGCCCTGGGTGGCGCCGGTGATCAGGGCGGTCTGTCCTGCGAGCGGTTTCATCAGTGCATCACCTCACCATGGCTGACCGACAGCGCCTGACCGGTAATGGCGCTGGCCAGTGTGCTGCCGAGGAACAGGAAAGTGCCGGCGAGATCGGCCGGCGTGAGCAGTTCCGGCACCGCCTGGGCGGTGAGGATCTGCGCCAGTTCGTCTTCCTCGCTGCGGCCGTTGGCTTGCGCCATCACCCGCAGCGAACGCATTGCAGCTTCGGTGGCGATCCAGCCGGGGCACACGGCGTTGACACGAATGCGCCTTGGCCCCAGTTCCCACGCCAGCGAGCGGGTCAGGCCGATCACCGCGTGCTTGCTGGCGACATAGGCGGAGAAGCCCGGCACGCCTTTCAGGCCCCAGATCGACGCCTGGTTGATGACGCTGCTGCCGGCGCGCAGTTGCGGCAGCAGGGCGCGGGTCAGGCGCAGCATCGAGGCGACGTTGTTGTCCAGCAATGCCTGCCAGCGCTGGTCGGTCTCGGCGTTGCCGCCTTCCAGCGGCGTGGCGTACTCGACGCCAGCGTTGTTGATCAGCACATCGAGCGCAGCGCCCTGGCGGCTGTCGGCGAAGGCGCCGATGGCTTCGCTGCCGCCCAGGTCGAGGCTGGCAGTGCGCAGGTCGCACAGTGCTGTGAGCTCGTCCGCCACGCCTTGTAGTGCCTCGGCGTTGCGGTCGAGCAGTTCCAGCGTCGCGCCCTGTTCGGCGAACGCCCGCGCCAGGCCCTTGCCGATGCCGCTGGCGGCACCGGTGATGAGGACGCGTTTGCCCCGGTAGTCGATCATGCTCAGACCGCCGTCAGGAAGGAGACGCCCACGGCGCCGTAGAAGCCGTCGGCACGGTCGTTGCCTGCGGGCGCGACCTCACCGTAGTTGTCGTCCACCACGCGGCGCAGGCGGTGCCGGTGGAAGCCCTTGAACAGCAGGTGCATCGGTAGCACCTGGGCGTAGCCGTCGCCGTACAGTTGGTGGTGCAGCTTGCGCAGGCGGTACCAGGGCGCCACGGGTTTCTCGTGGTGGGCGTTGTGGTAGGCGAAGTTGAGCAGCAGCAGGTCGAGCACCGGCCAGCGCACCGAGACCACGTTGGAGAAGGTGTTCATCTGCTCGTAGGTGCGGTCGCGGGCCTTGTCGTCGGGGATCTTGCCGCCGTCCTCCAGCACTGCGAAGGCGTCGTAGGTGTGCTGGTAGGCGTCAGTGAAGCGCAGCACGATGATCATCAGCGTCCAGGCGACGAAGTAGAGCAGCAGCGCCTTGAACGACACGGCGGCGACTACGCCGAACAACGCGCCGCGCACCAGCAGGGTCAGCGCCACACGGCGGCGGTTGGCGCGGTGGCGCGGGTTATCGGTGATGAAGGGCAGGAGGATCACGTAGTAATGCATGATCAGCTCCACCGCCGGTACGTAGGCCCACTCGGCGGCCAGCACCAAGGCGCGTACCCAGCGAGGGCTGCGCGCGAGGAGGGCCTTGGTGTCGAAGGTGATCACGTCGGCGCGGTCGACGTGGTGGCGCATGTGCTTGCGGCGCAGGTCCTGGAAACCGGCGTAGCAGCTGCCGCACAACCAGCTGCAGGCCTCGCCGGCCCAGGTGTTGTGCGCGGGCTTGGCGAAGATGGTGCCGTGGGCGAACTCGTGGATCAGGTAGGCCGCGACGATCATCGCGTGGCCCAGCAGCAGGGTGCCGGCGGCATTGAGCAGCCAGCTCTCGGCGAACAGCAGGGCGAAGCCGGCGGCGTAGCCACCGAAGGCATAGGCCAGGGCCAGGCTGTTGGGCAGCCGGCCATCGGCGTAGCGGTACAGGGACGCGGGCATGAAGAACCTCCGTAGGCGTTCCCGCCCTCCCGGCGGGAACGGTGGGTGGGCGCCTTACTGGGCGAGGGCCTGGACGAACTGCGCGTCGAAGGTCTGGGCGAAGTCGGGGATCGCCTGGATCTGGCTGTTGTCCTTGAGCAACTGGGCGATCACCGCGCCGCTGCCGAAGAACGAGCTGGTAGCGTCTGACTTTTCGAAGTTCCTGTTCATCTCCGCCAGCGGGATGTTGTAGACCCCGGCCATCTGCTCCTTGGCCTCGGCGGCGCTGACGCCCAGCACCTTGCCGATGATCTCGGCGGACTCGTCCGGGTGCGCCTTCATGTAGGCCAGGCCGTCGGCGTAGCCCTGGATCATCGCGGTGATCGCCTTCTGGCGTTTGCCGATGACCTCCTGGTTGAACACCAGCACGTCGGTGATCAGCCCCGGGGCGTCCTTCGACGAATACACGACGTGGAACTTGTCGCCGGGCATGCCGAGGATCTGCGAGACGTTGGGTTCGTAGGTCACGCCTACCGGCAGGCTGCCGGATGCCATGGCGCCGGGGATGCCCTCGGGCGTCATGTTCACCGGGTTGATGTCCTTGTCGCTCAGGCCGTGGCTCTTGAGCGCATAGGCGAGCAGGAAATCGGACGGCGAGAGCGGGTTGAAGCCGATCTTCTTGCCCTTGAAATCGGCGACCGACTTGATCGATTTGTCGGCGACGATGGCGTCGCCGCCGTTGGAGAAATCAATGGGCATCACCACGCGGTACGGCTGGCCCTTGGCGACACCGCCGACCACCTGGTCGTAGGTGAGCATGCCACCGTCGAGGGCGCCGCCGGTCATGGCCGTGGGGATCAGCGCCGGGTCGTTGAAGAACTGCAGCTCCACCTTCAGCCCGTGAGGCTTGTAGAGGTCGAGCTTGTCGGCGACGTAGAAGGGCGCGTAGCCGGCCCAGACGACGGTGCCGATCTTGAGCTTCTCGGCGGCCTGGAGCGTCAGCGGCACGACCCCGGCGGCAGCAAGCAGACAGGCACCGAGCAGGGTCTTGCGCAGGGAACGCAGGGAAAGCGGCATGGTCATGGCATTGCTCCTAACGGTTGGAAATCGGCACGGGATGACATCACGTCTCCCGGGCTTTTCTCCCGCCGTGTAGCCCTGTCCCTAGGGCCGGAAAACTCTCGGACCAGACGCCCTTCTCGCGAAAGACCGGAACCCTAGTTCGCCTGTGGTGCAACTCCAGTGTGTGCCTTGCAGCGTTCGCCCACCCGGTGGCTACCTTGCCGTGGGTGATGCATCCCGTTGCAGGGGACAGAGCAATTGAAATGCCAGCTTTTCTGAAACCCCAAAAACCGCCGGGGATTTCAATCGCTTAGCGGAAATCCCCGGTGCAGGGCGGATGCCAGCCGGGCCATGGCCGGCACCAAGTCGATGCGCCTTGCCTTCTATTGAGGCATCAGGCGGCGCGCAGGGCCGTGCGGCGCAGCGAGGCGGCCGCCGTGGCCACGAACAGCCCGGCGGCGAGCGCCAGTGCCACCGGCACGCCTTGCGGGCCGAGGTCCATCAGGCTGCCGCTGAGCAGCGGCCCGAGCAGGCTTCCGACGCCCCAGAGCATGCCGGCGGCGGCGTTGGCGGTGACCAGGTCGCGGCCACGGAAGCGCTGGCCGATCAGCACCAGCGCCAGGGTGTAGACGCCACCGGCCACCGCGCCCAGCAGCATCAGCGCCGGCCACAGCAGCGACGGCTGGCTGATCAGCCAGGGCAGGGCGAGGCCGATCAGCATCGCCGCGACACCGCAGGCGAGGTGCAGGGTGGGCCGGTCGAGGCGATCGGACAGCCAGCCCAGAGGCAGCTGGCAGATCATGTCGCCGAGCAGGATCACCGTCGCCATGAACGCAGCGATGCCCACCGCGTAGCCGTGGCTGGAGGCGTAAACGGGGAAAAGCGAGAGCACCACGCTGTCGAAGAAGGAGAAGAACAGCACGCCCATGCACAGCGCTGGCGCCACCCGCAGGAAACCGGCCAGGGAGAAGCTGCGCGGCTCCTCGACGTGTTCGTGAATGCCTTCCTCGGGCATGGCAAAGGCCACGGTGGCCAGGGCGATCAGGTGCCCTGCGCTGACCAGCAGCACCACCCAGGGCGTCTGCGCGCCGAGCAGCGCCACCAGTGTCGGGCCGAGCAACTGGAAGGCGGTGAAGCTGGTGGCATAGAGGGCCACGATGGTGCCGCGGTTCTTCTCGCCGCACAGTTCGTTGACCCAGGCTTCGCCGAGGATGATCGCGATGCCCATGCCGACGCCCAGCGCCAGGCGTGCCGCCGCCAGCAGCCAGAGGGAGTGGCTGCTGAATTCGATGGCTGCGGTGCTCACGGTACACAGCACGAAGCACAGCAGGTACAGGCGGCGCCGGCTCATCAGCTGGCAGGCGCGGTCCACCAGCGTGGCGGCGAGGATCATGCCGGCCGCCGGCACCGCCGAGAGGACGCCGATCTGCAGCGCGCTGGCGCCGTTGTCCAGCAGGCGCAGCGCTACCAGCGGTAGAGTCGCGCCCAGGCTCAGGCCGACGATGGAGACGGCGAACAGCAGCACCGCGAGAAGCGGTTTGTTGAGGGGGCTTGGGGTATTCATGGAGACCTTCTCTTGCCCCGGCGCTCAGGCCGTAGGGCGAACACATGCGAACGAGCCCGCCGGCGCTTACCGGAGGGCGGAATCGGAATGCGGAAATGCCGGCGCGAGCGCGCGGCGTCCGGCTCAGCAGCCGGCGGGAGGGGAGAAGGTGAAGGCGAACAGCACGCTGCGGCGACGGCGCAGCACCGTATCAATCTTGCGTACGCGCGGAGGCTCTCGCAGCAGGGCGAGGCTTGCGTCGGCGAAGCGGTAGAACGGGGTCATGGTGCAGGTATTACGGGGATGTCGGAAACCGCGCACTCTAGTGAGTGCGCGGCAGGGCGTCAATCTCGGCCAGCCGCGCGGTATCGCGGCAAGCGTCGGCACCGTAAGCCCTGCTTACGGATCGCCGGCATGACCGGCGCCAATCGAGCGCGCCGCAACTACCGGCCGAATGCCGGTTCCCCGGCCGGCACTTCCTGCGGGCGGCTCAGCACGTCCCGTCCCGGCAGGAACCGCCCGAACCCACGCTCCTTGCCCAGAGCCTCCGGGAAGCCGCTTTCGCGCCGATAAGCCACGCGCCCGTTGATCAGCGTGGCCTCCACCGCATCATCGTTGCGCTTCACCAGCCGCGTCAGGCCGATGATCTCCATGGGCGCTTCGCAGACCTCATCCAGCTCATCGGTCAGGCCGGCCGGGTTGACCACCACCAGATCGGCGCGGTCGCCGACGCGGATGTAGCCGGCGTCGATCCCGGCGAAGTCCGCCAGCTCACCGGTCAGGCGGTGGATGGCGCGGCCGGTGTCCATGAAGCTCTGCCCGGCCAGTTCGGCATCGCGCACGTACTTGAGCATGCGCAGCGGGAAGTTGTACTGCGCGTGGGAAGCCAGGTGCGCGCCGGAGTCGGCGAAGCCTGGCTGGGTCCAGGGGCTGGCCAGCAGCTTGCCCATGATTTCCGGGCGGTGGTTGCCGTAGCAGGTGGTCCACTTGAGCTCGTTGCGGTACTGGCCGGCCAGCTCGAAGAAGGCGTCCACCGGGTCCAGACCGCGCTCGCGGCCGATGTCCTCGAAGTTGCGCCCGACCATTGAGGCATCCGGACATTCGCGCACCCAGCAGTCGGACAGGTTGCGGTGCCACAGGCCGAGGCTGAGAGTGGCCTTGATGTCCTTCTTGAAGCGCTCGCGGAACGCCGGGTCCTGGATGCGCGTGTAGAGCTCTTCCGGGTCCTTGATGTCACGCAGCACCTCGCCGGCGCCGAACTCCTCGAAGCCGTTCATGTTCAGCCCCTCGATGCGCACCACGAAGGGCGCGGGCAGGGTCTGCCAGCGGTAGCGGCCGCGCAGCAGGCAGTTGGCGACCCAGCCGGAGGCGCGGGTGATGCGGTGCATGAAGGGCTGGGACTTGAGGTCCAGCGCGGTGAGCATCGAGCACTTGAGCGGGCGGCGGAACCAGCCGTGGGCCTGGTAGAGGAAAGCGAACACGTTGATCTTGGTGACCGCGTTGGGTGCGCCCTGCATCAGCGCGTTGCGCCGGCGTAACACCGCGAACAGACGGGAGAACTCCCTCCAGCTGGCAAAGGTGGAGGGTAGCGGGCTGGACCAGGCGCGGTCGCCGTCCATCTTGTCCAGCCGCGTGGTCATCACCGAGAGACCGAAGCAGCCGGCGTCCAGCGCCTGTTCCAGCAGTTCCTCCATGCGCGAAAGCTCCGCTTCGGTAGGCTTGGCGCCGCTGATGGCGCGCTCCAGGCCCATCACCGTGACGCGCAGCTCCGAGTGGCCGAGGAAGGAGCAGAGGTTGGGTCCCAGAGGCTGCTGGTCGTAGAAGGCGCGGTAGCCCCTGGCGTCTTTCCAGGTGCGCTTGTCACGCAGGATCGGCAGCACCTGCTCGCGTGGTACGGCTTCGACGCGGGTGAACAGGTCCGAACAGTCCTCGGCCTCGCCCAGCACCATGCTGATGGAGCAGGAACCGACCGACACGGTGGTCACGCCGTGACGCACCGACTCCTTCAGCGCAGGCGCGGCAATGGCTTCGGCATCGTAGTGCGAGTGGATTTCCAGGAAGCCGGGGGCGACCCACTTGCCGGCCGCATCGATGACCTGCTCGCAACCGTTTTCCTCCAGCGGGCTGACGCTCAGGGTGTCGATACGGCCGTCCTTGATGCCGACGTGGCGCAGGCTGCCGGGGGCATCGCTGCCGTCGAAGTACAGGCCGTTCTTGATGATGATGTCGTAGCTCACAGGAGGCTCCAGGGCGACAGCAGCAGGACGCCGCTGACCAGCAGCAGGCAGTGGATGGCGAGGCGGAAGTGGTGTTCCTCGAAGCGGTGGTGCAGGCGTTCGCCCAGCCATACGCCGAGCAGTAGCAGGGGCGCGTAGGCGAGAACCTGGGGCAGCGCCGGGCGCAGGCGGCCGTCGAGGAGGAAGGCAAGGGTCAGCAGGCCGTTGAGAGTGAACCAGACGCAGACCAGGGTGGCGCGCAGGCGGGTCTTGTCCAGCGGGCGGGTCGAGAGCGCGTAGACCAGCAGCGGCCCGCCGGAAGCGAACAGGCCATGGCAGACCCCGGCGGCGCCGGTGGCCAGGCGCACCACCCAGTTCGGCGTGCGTCCGCGCTCCGGGGCACTGGCGCGCAGCCGCCACAACTCACGGCCGGCGAACCAGAGGATCAGGACGCCAAGCCCGCGCTTGAGCGGTTGCGGGTCCAGGTGCGGCAGCAGCAGGTAGCCGATCAGCATGCCGATGAGCATCCCCGGCAGCACGGTGCGCAACAGCAGGCGGGTGTCGATCAGTCGGCGGTGGCGCCAGCACAGGTAGCCGGTCATGCCGATGTTCAGCGGCACCAGTATCGGCAGCAGCGTCTCGATGGGCATCAGCAGCGCGCCGAGGGACAGGGCAATCACCACGCTGCCGAAGCCGGTGATGGCTTCCAGGGTGTAGGCCAGCAGGATGAAACCGCCGAGGGCGAGGGCGGGCGCATTCATGACGCCGTCACCGCGGCGGCGCGGGGTTCGCGGCGCGCCCAGAGTTGCGCCAGCACCAGCCCGGAGAACAGCTGCCAGCAACCCCAGAACGCCGCGATCAGCAGCATGCCGCCGGCCTGCGGGAAGAAGGTGAGGATCAGCGCCATGCCCAGCGCCGAGTTGTGAATCCCGCTTTCCAGGGTCACCGCACGCACGTCGGCGTCCGGCAGCTTCCACAGTCGCGCGCAGGTGTAGCCCAGCAGCAGCGCCGTGCCGTTGAGCAGCAGGACCAGCCAGAAGAACAGGTGGAAGTAGCCCATGAACTGCTGGAAGTTCTTGGCGAAAGCCATGCCGACGAAGCCGAGCATCACCAGCAGCGACAACTGCCGCAGCGGCTTTTCCAGGCGCTGTGCGAGCTGCGGTTTGTGCCGGCCCAGGGCCATGCCCAGCAGCATCGGCAGGATCAGCACCAGCACTACGACGCCCACCAGTTCCAGCGGGTCGATGTGGATCTGCGTGAGGCGGTCGCGGGTCGCTGGGTTCAGCCCCGCGTAGAGGGCGAAGTTCAGCGGCGTGAAGATGCCCGCGCTCAGCCCCGATACGGCAGTGACGCTGGCCGACACCGCGACGTTGCCGCGGGCCATCCAGGTCATGATGTTGGAGAAGGTGCCGCTGGGGCAGGTGGCGACCAGGATCATCCCCAGCGCCAGTTCCGGGTCGATCGGCAGGGCGATGGTCAGCAGGCAGGTGGCGGCGGGCAGCAGCAGGAACTGCACGAGCATGCCGATCACCGGCGCCTTGGGCTGGCGCAGGATGCGGGCGAAGTCGTCGCGGCGCAGTTCCAGAGAAACGCCGAACATCATCAGCGCGATGATGGCATTCAGCGCGATCATCGAACCGCCGGAGAATTCGAGATGGACTTCAGGCATTGCCGTTCTCCCGCAGCAGGAGGGCAGAGAACGGCGAACGGGCAGTAGCCGGCGGCACGGGCGCGGCTCCGGTTTCAATCAGCATGCAAGGCGACTCTTGTTTGTATTTATCGTTGTAATTGGCAAGCATAGGGCAGCGTTACCGCCCGGTAACGGCTCAATCGGGACCTTCGCCGGTTAATTCGGGACCATGTCGCACACCATTACCGTCCATTACGCCCAGGGCATCCTGCAGGCCGCCCAGCGCCTGGGGCTGCCGGTGCCTGCCGATCTGCAGGCCGCCAGCCTCGAACCGCGCATCCCGTTGCAGCGCCAGGACGCCTTCTGGGAAGCCCTCTGCGCCGCCTCTGGCGACCCGCTGCTGGGCTTGCACCTGGGCAGCGCCCTGCAGGTCGGGCACCTGGACATGGTCGGCGCGCTGCTGATGAGCTGCGAGCATTACGGCGAGGCACTGGATGCCTTGCTCGAGTACTACCCGATCATTGCCGAGGGCAGCGAGTTCCAGAGTGAGCAGGAGGCTACGCAGGTGCGGCTGGTCTATCGCCCCAGCTACAGCGTACGCCGCGAGGAGCGGGTGGAGGCCGCATTGGCCAGCCTGGTCCACTTGACCCGCTGGATCACTGGCGACCGCGTCAGGCCGCAGCGCCTGACTTTGAGCCATGCCGCGCGGGGCGAGCCTTCACGTTACGTCGAGTTGCTGGAGTGCCCGGTGGACTTTTCCTGCACCGAGAACGCGCTGAGCTTCGCCGTGGCCGATCTCGACGTGCCGCTGATCCAGGCCAATGCCCTGATGCGCGAGCACCTGCGTGCGCTGGCCGATGCACAGCTGGAACGCCTGGGCGCGCAGAGCCTCGCCGCGCGCGTGCAGCAACTGCTGCGGCAGAACCCGCGCTGGGGCAAGGAGAAGGTGGCCGACCAACTGGAACTCAGCGGCCGTCATCTCAATCGCAAGCTGGCCGACGAGGGCACCAGCTTCAAGCTGCTGCGCGAGCAGGTGTTGCACGCCATGGCCGAGCAGCTGTTGCGCGAATCATCGAGGTTGGGCGATGTGGCCGAGCGCCTGGGCTTCTCAGACGAGAGCGCATTCGCCAAGGCCTTCCGTCGCTGGAGCGGGATGACGCCGGGGCAGTTCCGCCAGGGCAACTGAAGCGCTTACTGGCGGTTATGGTTCACCGCTGCCAGCGCCTGGGCGGCGGGCAGGTCCAGGCGCTGGGGAACGCTGCGCTGGTGCTCGATGACGCCAGTGCCCGGCAGCTTCGACACGAAGAACTGATCGACGCCGAAGAACAGCAGGATCAGGGCGATGACGCCGATCCAGCAGAGCACGTCGTAGTCCAGCGGCCAGCCACGGTGCTGGCGCTGCGAGCGGAAGGGAGGCTGGTTGTTCTTCATGGCGGTCACCGCGTTCGGATTGAGGGTCGGCGAACCCAGGGTCCGGCCTGGATTCGCTGACCATTGTCCGAACGGCGGTGATGCCGGTGATTCAGGGAGCTCTGTAGTACGAGTAGGAATTACCTCTACTTTCCTACGCGCAGGTCAGACGCCCGGCAGCGCCTTGTCCTTCGGCCACAGCAGCCACAGCTGGCCGTCCTGTTTCATGTGCCCGGCCAGCTCGCCGGCCGCGTCGCCAGTGCCCCAGAACAGGTCCGCGCGCACTTCGCCGACGATGGCGCCACCGGTGTCCTGGGCAGCTACCGGGCGCACGACTGGCGCGCCGTCCGGGCGAGTGGTGGAAAGCCACATCAGGCTGCCCAGCGGGATCACCTTGCGGTCGATGGCCACGCTGTAGCCGGGCGTCAGCGGAACGTTCAGCGAGCCGCGCGGGCCTTCGTTACTGTCCGGGCGCTGGCTGAAGAACACGTAGCTGGGATTGCTCGCCAGCAGCTCGTCGACACGCTGCGGGTGCGCGCGCGCCCAGTCGCGGATGCGCGCCATGCTGACCTCTTCCTTGCTCAGCTCCCCCTGTTCCACCAGCCAGCGGCCCACCGGCTTGTACGGCCGGCCATTCTGCTCGGCGTAACCCAGGCGCAGCTGGCGGCCGGAGGCGAGCTCCACGCGGCCGGAGCCCTGGATCTGCAGGAACTGCAGGTCCATCGGGTCGGGTAGCCAGGCGAGCACGGGAGCATTGACGCCATCGCGGCGGATGCCGGCGGCGTCGGCGTAGGGCACCAGGGTGTTGCCTTCGAGTTTGCCGCGCAGGCGCTTGCCCTTGAGTTCCGGGTAGACGCTGTCCAGCGCCACGGTGATCAGGTCCTTCGGTACGCCGTAGACCGGTACGGTGTGCTTGGCGTCGCGCTGCTGGCTGCCGCGGTAGACGGGCTCGTAGTAGCCGGTGATCAGGCCATTCTTGCTGCCTTCACCGGAACGAAGCTGGTAGGGCTGCAGGTGCGTCTGCATGAACTGGCGGATCGCCGGGGCGGAGGCCGGTACGCTGGCGGCGTCGGCGCAGGTCGCGGCCCAGATGTCATCCTTCTTCAGGCGCACCGCGCAGGCCGAGCGCCAAGCGCTGAAACCTTGCAGCACGTCGGTGTCGGCGGTCTGCGGCAGGTCCGACCAGTCGGCCTTGGAATAGGTGGGCGCCTGGGCTTCTTCGGGCTTTTTGCCGAACAGGCCGCAGCCGGAGAGCAGGGTGGCAAAACACAGGGTGGCGAGGAGAGGGCGGGTCCAGTGGCGGGAAGAATCGGTCACGGGCGAGTCCTGGCAGGCAAACGAAAGCCCGCTAGCTTGGGCAGACGCGGGGCGTGCGTCAAACGCATCGGTCGGATTTACATGCCTTGCAACGAATCCTCAGGCGGACCGGTAGAATGTCGGCATGAATCGACTGACGGGTGGTTAGAGCGTGGAGGCAAGGCAGGGTTTCGTCCTGACCCGACATTGGCGGGATACACCCGAAGGCACCGAGGTGGGTTTCTGGCTGGCCACCGATGACGGGCCCCGGCATGTGCTGCTGCCGCCGCAGACATCGGTAGCCTTCGTGCCGGCCGAACAGCGCGCCCGAGCCGAGAAGCTGCTGGCCGGCGAGCGCGGCGCCGAACTGCGCCCGTTGGGCTTGCGCGACTTCCAGCAACGCCCGGTGCTGGGCCTCTACTGCCAGCAGCATCGCCAGCTGATGAACCTGGAAAAGCGCCTGCGCGAGGCTGGCGTCGAGGTATTCGAGGCGGACATCCGCCCACCCGAGCGCTACCTGATGGAGCGCTTCATCACCGCCCCGGTCACCTTCAGCGGCGAGCCGGGCGAGGGCGGCAGCACCGTCGCCGCGCAACTGCGACCGGCGCCGGAGTACCGACCGAAGCTGAAACTGGCCTCGCTGGACATTGAAACCAACATCCGTGGCGACCTCTATTCCATCGCCTTGGAAGGCTGTGGTCAGCGCCAGGTGTACATGCTTGGCCCCGCCAATGGTGTCGATGGCGAGCGCGATTTCGAGCTGGAGTACTGCGACAGCCGCGCGCAGTTGCTGGAGCGCCTGAACCAGTGGCTGGCGGAGCACGACCCCGATGCAATCATCGGCTGGAACCTGGTGCAGTTCGACCTGCGCGTGCTGCAGGAACACGCCAAGCGCCTGGATATTCCCCTGCGCCTGGGGCGCGGTGGCGACGAGATGGGCTGGCGGCAGCACGCCTCTAGCAACCACTACTTCGCCGCGGCGGCGGGGCGGCTGATCATCGACGGCATCGAGGCGCTGCGCTCAGCGTTCTGGAGCTTCCCGTCGTTCAGCCTGGAGAGCGTCTCGCAGCAGTTGCTGGGCGAGGGCAAGTCCATCGACAACCCCTACGACCGCATGGCCGAGATCGACCGCCGCTTCGCCGAGGACAAGCCGGCCCTGGCGAAATACAACCTCAAGGACTGCGAACTGGTCACGCGCATCTTCGATAAGACCCGCATCCTCGACTTCCTGCTCGAACGCGCCAGCGTCACCGGGCTGCCGGCGGACCGCAGCGGCGGCTCAGTGGCGGCCTTCACTCACCTGTACCTGCCGCCGATGCACCGACTGGGCTACGTGGCGCCGAACCTCGGTGGCAAGGCACCGGAAGCCAGCCCCGGCGGCTTCGTCATGGATTCGCGCCCGGGGCTCTACGAGTCGGTGCTGGTGCTGGACTACAAGAGCCTGTACCCGTCGATCATCCGTACCTTCCTGATCGACCCTGTGGGGTTGGTGGAGGGCCTGAGCGACCCTTCGGACGAGGCGTCGATTCCCGGCTTCCGTGGCGGGCGTTTCTCGCGCACGCAGCACTGCCTGCCGGCCATTGTCGAGCGCGTCTGGCAGGGTCGCGACGCCGCCAAGCGCGACGGCAATGCGCCGCTGTCCCAGGCATTGAAAATCATCATGAACGCCTTCTACGGCGTGCTTGGCTCCAGCGGCTGCCGTTTCTTCGACCCGCGCCTGGCCTCGTCCATCACCCTGCGCGGCCACGAGATCATGCGGCGCACCCGCGAGCTGATCGAAGGGCAGGGGCACCGGGTGATCTATGGCGACACCGACTCCACCTTCGTCTGGCTGGGTCGCGCCCACGACGAGGAAGCCGCCGCCGAGATCGGCCACGCGCTGGTGAGCCACGTCAACCAGTGGTGGGGCGAACACCTGCGCGAAGAGTACGGGCTGGAGAGCGCACTGGAAATCCAGTTCGAACGGCACTTCCGGCGCTTCCTGATGCCGACCATCCGTGGCGCCGAAGAGGGTAGCAAGAAGCGCTACGCGGGCCTGGTGCGACGTGATGACGGCAGCGACGAGATGGTCTTCAAGGGCCTGGAAACCGTGCGTACCGATTGGTCACCACTGGCCCAGCAGTTCCAGCAGGAGCTGTACCTGCGTATCTTCCAGCGCCAGCCATACCGGGACTACGTCCGCGACTACGTGAACCGCACACTGGCCGGCGAACAGGACGATCTGTTGATCTTCCGCAAGCGCCTGCGCCGCCAGCTCGGCGATTACGAACGCAACGTGCCGCCGCACGTGCGCGCCGCGCGCATCGCCGACGACTACAACGAGCGCCAGGGCCGCCCGCGCCAGTACCAGCGCGGTGGCTGGATCAGCTACGTGATCACGGTCAACGGTCCGGAACCGCTGGAAACGCTCGCCTCGCCGATCGATTACGACCACTACGTCAGCCGGCAGCTGCAGCCCATCGCCGACGCCATCCTGCCCTTCGTGGACGATGACTTCAGTGCACTGGTCGACCGGCAGATGGGGTTGTTCTGAGGCCTGGCGCGCCGAAATGAAAAAGGCCGGCAATGGCCGGCCCTTTTTCATGGCATGGGGCGCATCAGTCGCCGCGGTATTCGCAACCGCTGGTGCAGGTCTCGTGCACGCGTACCTTGGACAGCTCCGGCAGCAGCGGCTTGAGCTGTTGCCAGATCCAGCGGCAGAGGTTCTCGCTGGTGGGGTTTTCCAGGCCGGGGATGTCGTTCAGGTAGTTGTGGTCGAGTTGGTCGTAGATCGGCTTGAAGATCTGTTTGATTTCGGCGAAATCGCGAATCCAGCCGGTATGCGGATCGACCTCGCCCTCGATGTAGATGGCGGCCCGGAAGGAGTGGCCATGCAGACGTCCGCACTGGTGCCCGGCGGGAACATGGGGCAGGCGGTGGGCGGACTCGAAGGTGAATTCCTTGAACAATTCCAAAGTAGCGTGCTCTGTGACGATCGCCGGCCCTGGAACGGGCCGGCCGGAAAATGGGCGCACAGTCTATCACTATCGTACCCACTGGACCGGCCGATCCGGCCAGCGGCTCACTTGATCGCCAGGCGTTTCGCCAGGCGATTGAGGTTGGCGCGGTCCAGCCCCATCTCGCGGGCCACGGCTGCCCAGTTGCCTTCGTGGCGCTCCAGGCTCTGGCTGATCATCCGGCGCTGGAGGGCGTCCACTGCCGGGCGAAGCTCGCCCGCCAGCTCCTCGCCGATGGCGTTGTCGCCTTTGCTCGCGCCGGCATCGGGCGCGCCTTTGTGCAGGGCGTTCAGAGTGAGGTCGTCGACACCCAGGCTGAGGATGCGCGAGCGCTGCGAGTGGTTCGCCAGGGCCTTGAGCGAGGCGCGGCCGATCAGGTGCTCCAGCTCGCGCACGTTGCCCGGCCAGGCGTAATCGACCAGCGCGGCCTGGGCTTCGCGGGTCAGGCGCAGGCTGCGCAGGCCCAGGCGCGGGCGGTTCTGTTCGAGGAAGTAGCCGGCCAGCAGCAACACGTCGTTGCCGCGCTCGCGCAGGGGCGGAACGCGTAGCGGATAGACGCTCAGACGGTGGTAGAGGTCGGCGCGGAAACGGCCGGCGCGGACCTCCTCGGCGAGGTCACGGTTGGTGGCGGCGATCAGGCGCACGTCCACATGATGCTCGCGGTCCGAGCCCAGGCGCTGCAACTGGCCGCTCTGCAACACGCGCAGCAGCTTGGCCTGGATCGTCAGCGGCAGCTCGCCCACTTCGTCGAGGAACAGGGTGCCGCCGTCGGCCAGTTCGAATTTGCCGCGACGCTCGCCCACTGCGCCGGAAAAGGCGCCCCGGACGTGGCCGAAGAGTTCGCTTTCCACCAGGGTTTCCGGCAGCGCCGCGCAGTTCAGGCTGATCAGCGGCTGGGTGCGGCGCAGCGAATTGGCATGGATCGATTGCGCGACCAGTTCCTTGCCGACGCCGGTTTCGCCGGTGATCAGCACGCTCAGGTCGCTGCCGGCCACCACCTGGATTTCATTCATCAGCGCCTGGTGCGACTTGCTCTGGCCGATCAGCTCCCTGGGCTGGTCGCCGGAGGCGCGCTGGTAGGCGTCGGCGCGCTGCTGCTCGTGCTCGGCGCGCTGGGCCAGGTCGGTCATGCGCTGGTTGGCCTTCACCGTGGCGGAGGCGAGGCTGGCGAAGGCTTCCAGGTTGTCCAGGTCGCCAGTGGAGAAGCGCTCGGGGTCCAGCGCGTCCAGGGTCAGCAGGCCCCAGGGCTGCTCGTCCACCAGCAGCGGACAGCCGAGACAGTCGTGGACTTCCAGGTGTCCGTGCAGGCCCTCCACCAGCCCGTCGTAGGGGTCCGGCAGGCCGCAGTCGGCGGCGAAATGGGTCGGGCCGGGGTGCTCGATGAGGGCGCGCAGGCGCGGATGCTCGCTGATCTTGAAGCGGCGACCAAGGGTGTCCTGGCTAAGGCCATCGACCGCCAGCGGTACCAGTTGATCGCCTTCCAGGCGCAGCAGGGCGGTGGCATCGCACGGCAGCAGACCGCGCAGGGCTTCCAGCAGGCGGCGATAGCGTTCGCTTTCCGGCAGCTCGCGGGACAGGTCGGCTACCAGCGGAAGGAGGGTGGCCAGAAGAGGGTTGCGAGTCATATTGACCTCTTTGGAGTCGTTTTGACCTGGTATTTGCGTGGTCATTATGACTCATTTCCAGGCGAAAGTCCCGGAAACAGAGGCCTGCGGGATTGGCACGCTTCCTGAAATACCTCAGGCAGAAAGCTCAGGCGCCCCCCCACTCATTGCCTGGCCAACCCGAGGAGATCCACATGCTGTCCAACGAACACCGTACCCTGGTCAAGGCCACCGTCCCGCTGCTGGAGACCGGCGGAGAGACCCTGACCCAGCACTTCTACAAGATGATGCTCAGCGAGTACCCGGAAGTTCGTCCGCTGTTCAACCAGGCGCACCAGGCTTCCGGCGACCAGCCCCGTGCGCTGGCAAACGGCGTGCTGATGTACGCCCGCCACATCGATGAGCTGGAGCAGCTCGGCCCGCTGGTGGCGAAGATCGTCAACAAGCACGTTGCCCTGCAGATCCAGCCGGAACATTACCCGATCGTTGGCAGCTGCCTGCTGCGGGCGATCCGCGAAGTACTGGGCGAGGAGATCGCCACCCAGGCAGTGATCGACGCCTGGGCCGCCGCCTACGGCCAGCTGGCCGACATCCTGATCGGCGCCGAAGAGTCGGTGTACCAGCAGAACGCCGAGCAACATGGCGGCTGGCGTGGCGCGCGGCGCTTCCGCATTGCCCGCAAGGAAGCCGAGAGCGAGGAAATCACCTCCTTCTACTTCCAGGCGCTGGATGGCGAGCCGCTGCTGGACTTCCAGCCCGGCCAGTACATCGGCCTTTCCCTGGAGATCGATGGCGAGGAAGTGCGTCGCACCTACTCGCTGTCCGACGCGCCCAACGGCCGTGAGTACCGCATCAGCGTGAAGCGTGAACCCGAAGGCAAGGCGTCCAACTACCTGCACGATCGCCTGAACGTGGGCGACGAGCTGGACCTGTTCCCGCCGGCGGGCGATTTCGTCCTGCGCGGTGGAGACAAGCCGCTGGCCCTGATCACCGCCGGCGTGGGCATCACCCCGGCGCTGGCGATGCTCAAGCCGGCGCTGGAATCCGGTCGTGAAGTGCACTTCATCCACTGCGCCCGCCACGGTGGCGTGCATGCGTTCCGCGAATGGGTCGAGGCGCAATCCGACGCGCATCCGCAGCTCAAGCATTACTTCTGCTACAGCGAGCCGCGCGCGCAGGATGCGTCCCACGTCGAAGGCTTCCTCAGCCGCGAGCTGCTGGCGGACTGGCTGCCGGAAGACCGCAACCTGGACGCCTACTTCCTCGGTCCCAAGCCGTTCATGGCTCAGGTGAAGCGTCACCTGCGTGATATCGGCGTGCCCGAGCAACAGTCCCACTACGAGTTCTTCGGCCCGGCCAGCGCGCTGGAGGCCTGAACCTGAGCGCCGGCCCGATGGCGGGCCGGCGCATCCCGAGGAGGTGTGTGATGGAAAGTCTGTTCGCCTGCCCGCAACGCAATCTGTCGATGTCCTGGTCACTGCTGACCGGCGGGCTCGTATTACTGCTGTTGGGAATCGTGGGAGCCTATTTCGTCGATGGCCATCTGAACCTGCAAAGCATTGTCGCAGCGCATGCCTTCACCATCCTCGGCCCGACACTATTGAAGCTGGGCTATGTGCTGCGGCTGGTAGCCCAACATCAGATGCGCAAGGAAGGCTGGGAGGCTTGCTGTGTTACTGGTTGATCGAAAAACGCTGTTGACCATACCGCCCCTGTGGCGCCTGGGTTTCCGCCCGTTCTTCCTCGGTGGCGCGGTGTTCGCGCTGATCGCCATCGCGGCCTGGGCGGCGGTGCTGCTCGGTGTGCTGCCGACCTGGCAACCGCTGGGCGGCTGGCTGGCCTGGCACCGTCATGAAATGCTCTTCGGCTTCGCGGCGGCGATCATCGCCGGCTTCCTGCTGACCGCGGTGCAGACCTGGACCGGCCGCCCCGGCGTCAGTGGCAAACCGCTGATGGTGTTGTCGCTGGTCTGGCTCGCGGCGCGGGTGGGCTGGCTCGTGGGTGCGCCGCTGTGGCTGGTCACCGTGCTCGAGCTGGCGTTCATGCCGGCGCTGGCCTTCTTCATTGGCCGCAGCCTGTGGCAGGTCCGGCAGAAGCGTAACTACCCGATCATCGCGGTGCTGAGCCTGCTGACACTCGCCGACGCGCTGGTGATGGCCGGCGTCTGGACCGGCAACGATGCCTGGCAGCGCGGTGGCGCACTGGGTGCGCTATGGCTGGTGGCGGCGCTGATGGGCCTGATCGGCGGCCGCGTGATTCCCTTCTTCACCCAGCGCGGGCTGGGCCGCACCGCCCAGGTGCCGGCCTGGAGCTGGCTGGACAATTCGCTGCTGGGCGGCACCCTGCTGGTGGCGGTGCTGAGCGCAGTCGGTATCGGCCTGACGCCGCACCCGCTGGTAGGCCTGCTGTTCGCCGCGTTGGCGGTGGGGCACCTGGTTCGCCTGTGGCGCTGGTACGACAAGGGCTACTGGGGCGTGCCGCTGCTCTGGTCTCTGCACCTGGCCTATCTGTGGATGCTGCTGGCCCCGGCAGGTATGGCGCTGTGGAACTTCTCGCCGAGCTTCAACGTGAGCCTGGCAATTCACGCGCTCACCGTGGGTGGCGTTGGCGGGCTGATCCTGGCGATGGTCGCGCGGGTGAGCCTTGGCCACACCGGTCGCCCGCTGCAACCGCCGAAGGTGATGTCCTGGGCCTTCGCGCTGCTCAACCTGGGTGTCGTCGCGCGGGTGCTGCTGGTGATGTGGTGGCCGCTGGAGGGCCTGAGCATCGCGGCAGCGTGCTGGGTGGTGGCGTTCCTGATGTTCGCCTGGCACTACGGTCCGATGTTCTGGAAGCCGCGGCTGGATGGGCAGCCGGGCTGATCGGAGTGTTGTGGTAACGCCGTCTTAGGCGGCGGTTCGCGGGCTTGGCCCGCTCCTACAGAATCGCCCACCTGTAGGAGCGGGCAATGCCCGCGACCTTGTCGGTGCGCCGCACCATCGCGGATGAGCTCAGTTTCCTTGCGGTGCCTGACGCAGCCGCTTGAGCTCGTCATTCAGCCAGGCGCTGGAGTCCTGCTTGCCCGCCGGGCAATCCGCCTGATAGCGCTGGCCGCTCATGCTGCTCTTGGTCGCGGCGCGCTCGATGAAGTCTTCCGCGTTGCTCACCATGCCCTTGTTTTCCAGGTAGTCCAACTTCTTCTGCAGGTGCGCGCGCGCCTCGGCGGCCGGGTACTCGCTGCCGTTACGGATGAACTGGCAGCCGCTGTGCTCGACGAAGTCCAGCAATTGGGTGATTTCCTGCTGCGCCTTGGCATCGGCTGCGGCCTGCGCGCCCATGCTGATGAGCAGGAGAGCGCCCAGAAGCGAGCGAAGCTTTCGAGAGTGCGGCATGGCGATTCCTTGCTGTAGGCGTGAAGCCGCTGATTATGTCAGCGGCTGCAGCCGTTCGCCGAGGCGCCCGCTGTCTACCAGTTCAAGGAACTCGTCACCCATCCGCCGGCTTTCATCCATTGCCTTGCGCCAGTAGCGCTCGCGGCCCGCGTCGTCGCCCAGGTAGCGGTGGAAGTCCTTGCGGTCCGGCAGCTTGTTGTGCGGCAGGAGTGCCAGGTATTCCTTCGACGGCGCCAGCAGCAGCACGTCCTGCAGGCGGCCGGCGTCGCCACGGCGCCAGGGCAGGCCCTTGTCGAACCAGCCTGGGATGACCTTGTCGGTGAAGTGCGGGTAGAGCACCACGCCCTCGGGCTGGTAGGGCAGGTCCAGGTGGTAGTCCAGCAGCCCGCCGTCGCGGTAGGTGCCGGGGCCGGCGCCGGGGATGTCGCGCACGCCTTCCATGACCATGGGAATGGAGCCGGAGGCGAGCAGGGCATGGCGCAGGTTGGCCAGGTCCAGGTGCAGGTAGCGCGAGGGGAAGTCCGACAGCGCCTCCAGCGGCGGTGCGCGGCGGGCGTCGTGGATGATCAGACGCTCGAAGTGCCGGTGCAGGTGGCGGCGCCCGACGAGGTTGTCGCGGATCACCGCGCCCAGGCCCAGGCCGAGGTTGGCCTTGCCGTCCTGCGCGAGGCGACCGTGGCTCTTCACCACTACCACGTTGAGACGGTACCAGGGGTTGTCCAGCACGCTGGCGTCGTGGCCATCGAGCAGATCGTCGAGCATCTTCGCGCAGCTTTTCGAGACGTCGCTGACGCTCGCGTTGCGGGCGAAACGTTGCTGGGTGTAGAGCTCGCCGAGGCGGCGGATGCCCGCGGCCGGGTCGGGCAGGCAGGCGCTGGCGAAGCGCCAGGAACCGATGGAGGCGCCGATCAGCGAGCGCTCGCGCGGCGCGCGCGGCAGCCATTCACCGAACAGGGCGAGGTCCAGGCCCTGAATGCCCAGCGCCTTCGGGCCACCGGCGGCGCCGGGGAGGATGCCTACATCGGCGGGGGCCAGCCCCTGTTCGCGGATGCGCTGGAGCGCGCGGCTTCCGGCCTTGAGGGTGAGGGCGGGGGTCTTGATCTGGATGGCGGTCATGCGGGCCTCGCTTTGGCAGGCCGCGATTATAGAGCCTGTACGCACGGAGCAAGGATACTTCACCAGGTGAATGTTCCTTGCCGATTCAGCTTGAGTTAAGTCCTTCGCCTTAGTCTGGAAGTAAGAAGATTCTGACGAGGTACGCTCATGAAATGGCTGCTGATCCTGACCGCGCTCTCCGCCCTGCTGCTGGGCGCAGGCGTTGCCACGGCACACGACATCGGCCCGGACGAGGCACTGCGCCTGCGCGATGCCGGCACCATCCGCAACTTCGAGGAGCTCAACCGCACCGCGCTGGCCAAGCATGCCGGCGGTTCGGTGTACGATAGCGAGCTCGAGCTGGAACATGGCCGCTATCTCTACAAGGTCGACCTCAAGGACGCCCAGGGCGTGAAGTGGGATGTCGAGCTGGATGCGGTTACCGGCGAAGTCCTCACCGATCACCAGGATGACTGATGAAGACCGTTCTGCCGCGCGTGGCGCTGCTTGGCCTGGCGCTTGCCGCCATTGCTGGCGTCGCGCAGGCCCATGACCTGAGCCAGGACGAAGCCCTGCGCCTGAGCAAGGAAGGGGTGATCCGCCCCTTCGAGGCAATCCTCCCCGCCGCGCTGAGCCGCTACCCCGGCTCGCGCTTGCTCGAAGCCGAGCTGGAGAAGGAGCACGACACCTACATCTACGAGGTGGAACTGCTGACCACCGAAGGCGTGGTGCGCGAACTGGAACTGGATGCCCGCGACGGCCGCATCCTCAAGGATAAGGAAGACGACTGATGCGCCTGCTGCTGGTGGAAGACCACGTACCCCTGGCCGATGAGCTGCTGGCGACCCTGACCCGCCAGGGCTACGCGGTGGACTGGCTGGCCGACGGCCGCGACGCCGCCGTACAGGGAGCCAGCGAACCGTACGACTTGGTGATCCTCGACCTCGGCCTGCCGGGCCGTCCCGGCTTGGAAGTGCTGCAGGAATGGCGCGGCATGGGGCTTTCGATACCGGTGCTGATCCTCACCGCACGCGGCTCCTGGGCTGAGCGCATCGATGGCCTGAAGGCCGGTGCGGACGACTACCTGACCAAGCCGTTCCATCCCGAGGAGCTGCTGCTGCGTATCCAGGCGCTGTTGCGCCGTGCCCGTGGGTTGGCCAACCAGAGCCAGCTGGAAGTCGCCGGCCTGAGCCTCGACGAGTCGCGCCAGTGCGTGCAGCAGGGTGGCAAGGAGGTCGACCTGACGTCCGCCGAGTTCCGTCTGTTGCGCTATTTCATGCTGCACCCCGGCCAGCTGCTGTCGAAATCGCACCTGGCCGAGCACCTGTACGACGGCGAGACCGAGCGCGATTCCAACGTCATCGAGGTGCATATCAACCACCTGCGCCGCAAGCTCGGCCGCGAGATCATCGAAACCCGCCGTGGCCAGGGCTACCGCTTCACCGGCAACGGAGTCGGCCGTTGATGTCGATCCAGCGCCGGCTCGGACTCGGGCTTGGCGTGGTACTGGTGGTGGTCGGCCTGGCGTTGGCCCAGGCGGGGCTCTGGCTGTTCGACCAGGGCTTGCGCCGTTACCTGGTGAACGGCCTGCAGGACGAGGCGGAAAGCCTGCTGGTGGGCATCACCCGTGGCCCGGCCGGGCTGCAGCTGGACGGCCAGCGGGTCGACGCCACCTATGAGCGGCTGTTCTCCGGGCGCTATTTCGTGATCCGCTTCGATGACCAGACCTGGCGTTCACGCTCGTTGTGGGACAACGAGCTGAAGCTGCCGTCGCACAAGGGCCTGGCCAGCAAGCTGGAAAAAGGCCCGGAGGGTCAGCGCCTGCTGGTCTTCCGCGGTGACTACAAGCGTTACGGCAAGAAGCTCAACATTGTCGTCGCGCAGGATTACACACCCGTCCTCAAGAGCTTCAACCGCCTGCGCAATATCGGCCTGGGGGCCGGCGCGCTGGCGCTGCTGCTGATCCTGGTGTTCCAGAACTTCGCGGTGCGCCGCGCGCTGCGCCCGCTGGAGCGCGTGCGCCAGCAGATCGCGCAGTTGCAGGAGGGTCAGCGCAGCCAGCTGGACCGCCAGGTGCCGCGCGAGCTGGAGCCGCTGGTGGAGCAGACCAACCATCTGTTGCAGCACACCGAGGACACCTTGCGCCGCTCGCGCAATGCGCTGGGCAATCTCGGTCATGCGCTGAAGACGCCGCTGGCCGTACTGATCAGCCTGGCCGACCGCGAGGAGCTGCGCGAGCACCCCGAGCTACGGCGCGTGCTGCAGGAACAGCTGGAGCAGATCGAGCAGCGTCTGGCCCGCGAGCTTGGACGTGCGCGGCTGGTGGGTGAAGCATTGCCCGGCGCCCACTTCGACTGCGATGCGGAGCTGCCGAGCCTGTGCGACATGCTCAAGCTCATCCATGGCGACCACCTCGCCATCGACTGGCAGGCGCCGCCCGCGACGCGCCTGCCGTACGACCGGGAGGACCTGCTGGAGATGCTCGGCAACCTGTTGGATAACGCCTGCAAATGGGCCGATGCCCAGGTGCGCCTGACGGTTGAGAAGGGCGCCGATGCCTACCGGTTGAGCGTGGATGACGATGGCCCCGGCATTGCCGAGGACCAGCGTGACAGCGTGCTGGAGCGTGGCACGCGGCTGGATGAGCAGGTGGCTGGGCACGGCCTGGGCCTGGGCATCGCACGGGATATCGCGGCGGCCTGTGGCGGTGGCCTGTCGCTGGAAAGCAGCGAGCTGGGCGGGTTGCGGGTGGTGGTGGAGCTGCCGCGCCGCACGGCCTGATCTGGCGCCGGCCTTGCCGGCGACCGATCCTGCTGCGGCTCAGACGCGGAACTGATCCATCAACCCCTGCTGGTGGTTCGCCAGCTTGTTCAGTGACTGGCTGACCTGCGCCGATTCCTGCGCCTGGCTGGACAGCGATTCGGTGACGTCGCGGATGCCGGCCACATTGC
>NZ_JACVAT010000012.1:0-155650 GCF_014851985.1 Pseudomonas sp. PDM17 | reverse complement strand
TCGAGCGGCGCGGTGACGTCCCTGATACTAAGCGTATGACGACTGTGATCGAAGAAGCGGTGGGCGGCATCGATGAGCATGGCGGGCGTCCGTTCCGGGGAGAACGTCGATCCCACCAGTTAGGCTGCGGCCTTGTCAGTCAGCCCGGTCCGTAAAGGGCGTCTGATCATTCGTCAACCCAAAGTACAGGCATCGGTGCGGTCGCACGAAACCGAATTAGTGAGTCGGCTGCAGACAGAAAAAGCCTCAGGCCGATGACCTGAGGCTTTTAGGAGCGCGCTCAGAGACTCAGCTATAGACCGGCCACTGCTCGACGATGCGCCCTCCCCGCACGGCCAGCAGGTCGCCAAATTGCAGCAGGATCGACTCGGACTGGGTCGGCCGCAGGAACACCTGGTCGTCCACCTTCAGGCCCACGGCGCTGGAGCCGTTGACCATCTCCTGGTTGGAACTGCGCCCGTACAGGCCGTTGAATTGCAGGCCACGGGGCGATTCGGGCTCGGCCATCCAGTTGCCGCCATAGACAAAGAAGGTCTCGCGCTGGTTCGGGTCCCACCAGGAGAACAGCTTCGACTTGTCGTCCAGCGCCGGAATCTGCACCGGGCCGGTGCTCTTGATCACCGGCGTGGCGATGAAGGCGGCGGGCTGGTGCTCCACCAGCGACGGCAGGTCGTAGTGGGTCGGCTTGACCAGCGCCGAACCCACCGACACCTCGGTGCTGGTGCGTTCGTTCTCGTGCATCTTGTAGCTCGGGCTGCCGGCGGTATTGAGCGTCAGGCCCGGCTTCCACAGCGTCGGGTGCTGGGTGCGGGCGTAGTCGACGAAGCCGTCGTAGAGCGTCATCACCTTGGCGAAGAGTTCTTCCGAGGAGCCGAGGACCTCGGGCACGCCCATGCCGACGAAGGGGTCGTAGCCCATGAAGCCGGCGAACTCCAGGTGCTGCGGGTTGGCGCCGATGATCCTGAGCATCCGGCCCAGGGTTTCGTGATCAGCCACGCCGCCGCGGTGCAGGCCGACGTCCAGTTCGATGTTGACCCGCAGCCGGGTGTTGCGCCCTTGCGCCAGCGCCAGGTACTGCTGCAGGCGTTCGGGGGTGTCGAGCAGCCATTGCAGCTGGGTGGTCGGGTCGAAGGGACCGCGCAGGTTCTCATAGAACTGCTGCGCCGAGCCCACCGGCAGTGGCTTGCCCAGCAGCAGGTCGGAATCGGGGAAGCGCTCGGCGTCGTGGTTGAGGAAGGGCTGGTGGAACGACATCATCCGCCGGGTGCCGGCGCGCCTGGCGATGTAATCGAGCAGTTGCGGCGACGGCAGGGACTTCTCCACCACGCGCAGGTGCTTGCCGGTGCGGGCCACCGACTGCATTACCACGTCGACGTTGTGATCCAGCCGGTCGAGGTCGATCAGCATCACCGGGCGCATCGGCCCGTGCTCGCGCAGCTCGCGGTTGAGCCGGGCGAAGTAGTCGTCATAGGGCGCGCCGTGGTCGCTCGGTCGCAGCCAGGCGCCGGCACCGGCGAGCAACACGCCCGCCCCCGCCGCGCCGACGATGAAGTTGCGTCGTTTCATGGTGATTCTTCCTTGTCAGGCCACGCCCAGGATCGATGACAGGTGGGCATTGAGAAACTTGCCCTGCGGGTCCAGCTCGCGGCGCACCTCGGTGAATTCCTTCCAGCGCGGATACAGCGGTTGCAGCGTGCGCGCGTTCAGCGTGTGCAGCTTGCCCCAGTGCGGCCGGCCGGCGTACTTCCAGAAGATCGGCTCGACGGCGGCGAAGAAATTGTGGTGGTCCATGCTGTAGTGCTGGTGCACGGAGATCGAGCAGCTGTCGCGCCCCTCGAACATGCTCAGCGGGATGTCGTCGGCCTTCACGTAGCGGTACTCGATGGGGAACCAGGTGCGCAGGTCCTTGTCGTTGATCAGCTTGAGAATCTCGCGCAGGCAGGCCGGGCCATGTTCGGCCGGGACCGAATACTCCATCTCGTTGAAGCGCACGTTGCGCACGTTGGCAAAGACGTCGTAGGAGTCGCCGATGCGGTCGTCGAAACTGGCGATGTGGCGCAGGCTGTTGAGCAGGAAGCGCCGCGCCACGGGGAAGTCGCTGCCGTACTTGTCCAGGCCCTCGATGATGCTGACGTATTCGTTGCCCCCCTCCTTGGCCGGGTCCAGCGGCGGCGTTGCCGGGTCGGTGGTCTCGTTGAGGGCGATCGACAGCGCGTAGTCGGAATGGGTCAGCACCTGCATTTCCCAGTGCTGGTTTTCGCGGGTGTTCTTTTCCACGTCCTCCAGCAGTTCTTCGGTGCTGGCGATCCACTGCCGTTCATGCAGGCGGAAGGCCGCGCGATTCTGCAGACGCACGCGGGTGGCGATGCCGAAGGCACCGAGGGACACCCGTGCGGCGTTGAACACCTCGGGATGGCGTTGGGCGTCGCAGTCCAGCACCTCGCCGCTGGCAGTCACCAGTTGCAGGCCGGTGACGTGGGAGGAATAGGAACCAAAGCCAACGCCGGTGCCGTGGGTCGAGGTGGAGATCGCCCCGGCCAGGGTCTGGTAGTCGATGTCCGACATGTTCGGCAGCGCCTGGCCGATCTCCTTCAGCGCCGGCCCCATGAGCGACATGGGCGTGCCGGCGGCGAATTCTGCCTGCAATGTGTCGGCGTCGTGGCCGAGCAGGCCATTGAAATAGGCCAGCGAAACCAGCGTGCCGTCGGTGGGCACCAGGGCGCTGAAGGAATGCGCCGAGCCCACCGGACGGACCTTGCCCTGGGCCTGGCGGATGACCTGGACCAGTTCGTCAAGGCTCTGTGGCGCCAGGCGAGCCGCCGGCAGGCAGCTCTGCCCGCCGGACCAGTTGCGCCAGGGAATCAGCCGTGGCGCACGGGCCAGCTCGGCTGCCAGCGGGCTGCTCGACAGCGCCGCGAATGCGCCGGCAATGCCCGCGTTCTGCAGCAGCTGACGGCGGGTGAGATGAATTGGCATCGAAGGAACCCCGCGCTTATTGGACCGACTGGCCGGACATGAAGGAAATCAGCGCGAGGAACTCCTCCTCCGAGCACTGCATGCACATGCCCATCGGCGGCATGCCCTTGAAGCCGTTGATGCTGTGGTCCAGCAGGCTGTCGGCGCCCTGGGCGACACGCGGTTGCCAGGCCTTCGCGTCACCGGTCTGCGGCGCTCCGGAGGCCGGGTTGGCGTGGCAGAGCTTGCAGCTGCTGTCATAGATCTTCGCCAGCGCGGGATCAGCGGGCGACAGGACGGCAGCGTTGCGGGCCACCGGCGGCGCGGCATCGTCGCCACAGCCGCCGAGCAGGCCGGTCAGGGCCAGCAAGGCAAGCGCAAGCCAGGGTGTTGCGGGTTTATGCATGGTGCTCCCCTTTTCTTCCCGCGCGCGGCGACGGCGCGGATTCTTGTTGTCATGGGTAGCTGGCAGGTTAAGGCGGGCAGCGGCCGCACCTGAGGGCATTACCGGCCAATAAGGGGGCTCTGAGCGGACAAGGTGGCGGTTTGGGTCCCTTGTCGGTTTCAGGATGCGCAGGGTCGTTCGAGTGCTATCCCTAATCCAGAGGGATGGCAATCTTTCCTACTGTCGAGGACCAGGCGCGCACAGATGCCTGGCCGGACGGCAACACCCCATAAGAACGATGGCGCCCCGCAAAGCCACGCAGACCGTGACGTGGCCGGTTCGCCGCCGCCGAAGGATTCCGGGCCGCCGCCCATCGCAGGCGCCCGCGATGTCGAGGTGCGCTGTATGCCTGATGATTCGCTTCACCTGCCCCTGATCCACGATGTGCTGGAACGTCTCAAGGCCACGCCCGGCGCCCTGCTGCCGGTGCTGCACGCCATCCAGGACTGCGTCGGCTACATCCCCGACGATGCCCTCCCGGAAATCGCCCACGCTCTGAACCTCAGCATCGCCGAGGTGCACGGGGTGATCAGCTTCTACCACGACTTCCGCACCACGCCGCCGGCCCGCCATACGCTGCGCCTGTGCCGGGCCGAGTCGTGCCAGAGCCGGGGCGCCGATGCCCTGGCCGCGCAGTTGCGCGAGCAGCTCGAACTGGACGACCACGGCACCAGCGCCGACGGCCGTATCGCCCTGCGTCCGGTCTACTGCCTGGGCGCCTGTGCCTGCTCGCCCGCGCTGGAACTGGACGGCCGGGTGCACGCGCGCCTCACCGCCGAACGCCTGCGCGAGCTGGTGAACGGTTGCCGGGAGGACGCCGCATGCTGAAGCTGTTCGTTCCCTGCGATTCGGTGGCCCGCGCGGTGGGCGCCGACGAAGTGACCGACGCCCTGGTCGCCGAGGCCGAGCGCCGCCAGCTGCCGCTGGACATCCAGCGCACCAGCTCGCGTGGCCTGTACTGGCTGGAGCCGCTGCTGGAGCTGGAGAGCGACGCCGGCCGGCTGGGCTTCGGCCCGCTCACGGTCGACGACGTGCCAGCCCTGCTCGATGCGCTCGGCGGTGACCCGGCCAGCCATCCGCTGGCCCTGGGCCTGGTGGAAGAGCTGCCCTACCTGAAGAGCCAGCAACGCCTGCTCTTCGCCCGCGCCGGCATCACCCGGCCGCTGTCGCTGGACGACTACTGCGCCCACGGCGGCTTCGCAGGCCTGGCCCGCGCCATCGGCATGGACGGCGCCGAGGTCGTCGCCGCGGTGCTCGATTCCGGCCTGCGCGGCCGTGGCGGCGCGGCCTTCCCCGCCGGCATCAAGTGGCGCACGGTGCGCGATGCCGCCGGCAGCCAGAAGTACGTGGTGTGCAACGCCGACGAAGGCGATTCCGGCACCTTCGCCGACCGCATGCTGATGGAGGGCGATCCCTTCCTGCTGATCGAGGGCATGGCCATCGCCGGCCTCGCTGTCGGCGCAAGCATGGGCTACCTCTACGTGCGTTCGGAATACCCGGACTCCATCGCCACCCTGAACCAGGCACTGAAGCTCGCCCGCGACGCCGGCTTCCTCGGTGAAGACGTCTGTGGCAGCGGCCGCACGTTCGAGCTGGAAGTGCGCGCCGGCGCCGGCGCCTATATCTGCGGCGAGGAAACCGCCCTGCTGGACTCGCTGGAAGGCAAGCGCGGCGTGGTCCGAGCCAAGCCGCCGCTGCCCGCGCTGCAGGGTCTGTTCGGCCTGCCGACGCTGGTGCATAACGTGCTCACCCTGGCCTCGGTGCCAATCATTCTGGCGAAGGGCGCAGCGTTCTACCGCGACTTCGGCATGGGCCGCTCGCTGGGCACCATGCCCTTCCAGCTGGCCGGCAACGTCCGTCACGGCGGGCTGGTGGAACGCGCCTTCGGCCTGACCCTGCGCGAGCTGGTGGAGGGCTACGGCGGCGGCACTGCCAGCGGCCGCCCGCTGAAGGCCGCGCAGGTCGGCGGCCCGCTGGGTGCCTGGGTGCCCCCGTCGCAGTTCGACACCCCGCTGGATTACGAAGCCTTCGCCGCCGTCGGCGCCATGCTCGGCCACGGTGGCGTGGTGGTGGCCGATGACCGCCTGGATATGGCACGCATGGCACGCTTCGCCCTGCAATTCTGCGCGGAGGAATCCTGCGGCAAGTGCACGCCCTGCCGCATCGGTTCGACCCGTGGCGTGGAGGTGGTAGACCGGCTGATCGCCGCCACCGACATCAGCGCCCGCGAAGAACAGGCGCAGTTGCTCAGCGACCTCTGCGACACCCTGCAATACGGCTCGCTCTGCGCCCTCGGCGGAATGACCGCCTTCCCCGTGGCCAGCGCCCTCAAGCACTTCCCCGCCGACTTCGGTCTGGCGACTTCGGAGGCCGACCAGTGATCAACTACTTCGATCCCTCCTCGTCTGCTGGCAGCGCCAGCGACATCGACTTCGGCACACCCGCGCGCGACAGCGACGTGCAGGTCAGCCTGAGCATCGACGGCCGCGAGATCAGCGTGCCCGCCGGCACCTCGGTGATGCGTGCCGCCGCCCTGCTGGGCACGACCATCCCGAAACTCTGCGCCACCGACAGCCTGGAAGCCTTCGGCTCATGCCGCATGTGCCTGGTGGAAATCGACGGCATGCGCGGCTACCCGGCCTCCTGCACCACGCCGGTGAGCGAAGGCATGGTGGTGCGCACGCAGACGTCGAAGCTGGCTGACTTGCGGCGCAACGTGATGGAGTTGTACATCTCCGACCACCCGCTGGACTGCCTGACCTGCTCGGCCAACGGCAACTGCGAACTGCAGACCGTCGCCGGCCAGGTCGGCCTGCGCGAGGTGCGCTACGGCTACGACGGCGCCAACCACCTGAAGGACCAGAAAGACGTCTCCAACCCCTACTTCGACTACGACCCGAGCAAGTGCATCGTCTGCAACCGCTGCGTGCGCGCCTGCGAGGAAACCCAGGGCACCTTCGCCCTGACCATCGAAGGGCGCGGCTTCGAGTCCCGCGTGGCGGCGGCCGGGGGCGAGAACTTCCTCGACTCCGAATGCGTCTCTTGCGGCGCCTGCGTGCAGGCCTGCCCCACTGCCACGCTGATGGAAAAGAGCGTGGTCGAGATCGGTCAGCCGGAACGCGCCGTCATCACCACCTGCGCCTACTGCGGCGTGGGTTGCTCCTTCCGCGCGGAAATGAAGGGCAACCAACTGGTGCGCATGGTCCCGGACAAGAACGGCCAGGCCAACCACGGCCACTCCTGCGTCAAGGGCCGCTTCGCCTGGGGCTACGCCACGCACCCGGACCGTATCACCAAACCGATGATCCGCAAGCACATCGGCGACCCCTGGCAGGAAGTCAGCTGGGACGAAGCCGTCACCTACGCCGCCAGCGAATTCCGCCGGATCCAGACGAAATACGGGCGCGACTCCATCGGCGGCATCACCTCCAGCCGCTGCACCAACGAAGAGACCTACCTGGTGCAGAAGCTGGTGCGCGCGGCATTCGGCAACAACAACGTCGATACTTGTGCGCGGGTCTGCCACTCGCCCACTGGCTACGGCCTCAAGCAGACCCTGGGCGAATCCGCCGGCACCCAGAGCTTCGACTCGGTGATGCAGTCCGACGTGGTGCTGGTGATGGGTGCCAACCCCACCGACGCCCACCCGGTGTTCGGCTCGCAGCTCAAGCGCCGCCTGCGCCAGGGCGCGCAGCTGATCGTCATCGACCCGCGGCGCATCGACCTGGTCGATTCGCCCCACGCCCGCGCCGAGCTGCACCTGCAACTGCGCCCCGGCACCAACGTCGCCATGCTCAACGCGCTGGCCCATGTCATCGTCACCGAGGGCCTGGTCAAGCAGGACTTCGTCGACGCACGCTGCGAAGCCAGTGACTTCATCCGCTGGCGCGATTTCGTCAGCCTGCCGGAGAACGCCCCGGAAGTGCTCGGCCCGGTGTGCGGCGTGCCCGCCGAAGAGATCCGCGCCGCCGCGCGCCTCTACGCCACCGGCGGCAACGCGGCGATCTACTACGGCCTGGGTGTCACCGAGCACAGCCAGGGCAGTACCGCCGTGATGGGCATCGCCAACCTCGCGATGGCCACCGGCAACGTCGGCCGCGAGGGCGTTGGGGTGAACCCGCTGCGCGGGCAGAACAACGTGCAGGGCTCGTGCGACATGGGCTCCTTCCCCCATGAACTGCCCGGCTACCGGCACATTTCCAACGAGACGGTGCGCAGCCAGTTCGAACAGGCCTGGGGCGTGACCCTGCAGCCCGACCCCGGCCTGCGCATCCCCAACATGTTCGAAGCGGCGCTTGGCGGTACCTTCAAGGCGCTGTACTGCCAGGGCGAGGACATCGCCCAGAGCGACCCCAACACCCAGCACGTCACCGCCGCCCTTTCCGCCATGGAGTGCGTGGTGGTGCAGGACATCTTCCTCAACGAAACCGCCAAGTTCGCCCACGTGTTCCTGCCGGGCAGCTCCTTCCTCGAGAAGGACGGCACCTTCACCAACGCCGAGCGGCGCATCTCCCGTGTGCGCAAGGTGATGGAGCCCCTCGGCGGCAAGGCCGACTGGGAAGATACCGTGGCCCTGGCCAATGCCCTGGGCTACCCGATGAACTACACCCATCCTTCGCAGATCATGGACGAGATCGCCCGCCTGACGCCGACCTTCACCCGCGTCAGCTACGCCGAACTGGACCGCCATGGCAGCCTGCAGTGGCCGTGCAACGATGCCGCACCGGACGGTACCCCGACCATGCACATCGAGCAGTTCGTGCGCGGCAAGGGGCGCTTCATGCTCACTGGCTACGTGCCCACCGAGGAGAAGGTCAACGCCCGCTACCCGCTGCTGCTCACCACCGGGCGCATCCTCAGCCAGTACAACGTCGGTGCGCAGACCCGACGCACCGACAACGTCGCCTGGCACGAGGAAGACCGCCTGGAAATCCACGCCAGCGACGCCGAGAGCCGTGGCATCAGCGACGGCGACTGGGTCGGCGTGGGCAGCCGCGCCGGGCAGACGGTGTTGCGCGCCAGGGTCAGCGAGCGCGTGGCGCCGGGGGTGGTCTACACGACCTTCCACTTCCCCGAATCGGGCGCCAACGTGATCACCACCGACAACTCCGACTGGGCCACCAACTGCCCGGAATACAAGGTTACGGCGGTGGAGGTGGTGCGCGTGTTCCAGCCTTCGGAATGGCAGAAGCGCTACCAGGCGTTCAGTGACGAACAGCGGCGCCTGCTCAAGGAGCGCCGCCACGCCCAAGGCGAGAAGGCCGAAAAAGCCGAGAAAGTCGAGAAAGTCGAGAAAGTCGAGGTCCGTCGATGAGCGTCGAGAACCTGATCAAGATGGCCAACCAGATCGGCCAGTACTTCTCCACCGAATCGGACCATGCCCTGGCGGTCCACGGCGTGCAGCAGCACCTGCAGAACTTCTGGACGCCGGCCATGCGCCGCGACCTGAAGGACTGGCACGTCAATCATCCCGGCACCGAGTTGCATGCCCTGGTGCAGGCGGCGCTGACGGAAACGGCGCAAGCCTGACCGACCACACCGCACCCGGCCCGTGCGCCGGGTCGGGTGCGGCAGACCTCAGGCGTGCTTGCCCGAAGCCGTCTCGGCCGGCACCGCGTACTGCGGCTTGAGCTTGCCGTCCGCATCGAGCAGCCAGGCATCCATGATCTCGCGCACCACCGGCCCGGCCACACGCCCGCCGGCCTCGCCGTTCTCGATGGTCACCGAGACCACGATGGAAGGCTCGGCCGCCGGGGCGAAGCCGACGAACAGCGCGTTGTCGCGGTGGCGCTCCTTGGTCTTCAGGCGGTTGTAGCGCTCGCCCTGGCGGATCGCGACGATCTGCGCGGTGCCACTCTTGCCAGCAATGCGGTATTGCGCGCCCTGCCCTGCGGCCCGCGCGCCGCCGCCCGGATCGTGCATCACCAGCTGCATGCCGTAGTTCACCGCCTCCCAGTCGTGGGGATTGCTCAGGTGGATGTCGGGCATGGGGTTGGCATCGACGACGTCTTCGCCGCCCACCGATTCGGCCAGCCGCGGCCGGTGCCAGGCGCCCTTGCTGGCGATCAGCGAGGTCGCTTCGGCAAGCTGCAGCGGCGTCACCTGCATGTAGCCCTGGCCGATGCCGAGGATCACTGTCTCGCCGGGGAACCAGGCCTGGCGCCGGGTGGCGCGTTTCCATTCGCGGGACGGCATCAGGCCGGGGGATTCCTCGGCCATGTCGATGGACACCTTGCTGCCCAACCCGAAGCGCGTCAGGTAATCGTGCATGCGATCGATGCCGAGCTTGTGCGCGACGTCGTAGAAGTAGGTGTCGTTGGAGCGTTTGATGGCCGTGCTCAGGTCCACCCAGCCGTCGCCGCTGTGGTTCCAGTTGCGGTACTTGTGGTCGTAGTTGGGCAGCTGGAAGTAGCCCGGATCGAACACCCGCGTGGCCGGTGTGATGGTGCCGGTATCCAGCCCGGCGATGGCCACCACCGGCTTGATGGTCGAGCCCGGCGAATACAGCCCGCGCAGCGCCCGGTTGAACAGCGGCCGGTCGATGGAGTCGCGCAGCTGCGCGTACTGCGCCGAGCTGATGCCGTTGACGAACAGGTTCGGGTCGAAGCTCGGGTTGCTGACCATCGCCAGCACCTGGCCGGTGTTCGGGTCCAGCGCCACCACCGAGCCGCGGCGATCGCCCAGGGCCTTTTCGGCGGCCACCTGCAGGTCCACGTCCAGGCCCAGCACGATGTTCTCGCCGGCTACCGGCGGCACCTTCTTCAGCACGCGCATGACGCGGCCCTGGGCATTGGTCTCGACTTCCTCGTAGCCGACGTGGCCGTGCAGCTGCGGCTCGTAGAAGTGCTCGATGCCGGTCTTGCCGACGTACTCGGTGCCGCGGTACTCGGTGCTGTCGAGCCGCGCCGCCTCGCGCTCGTTGATGCGCCCAACGAAGCCGACCGAATGGGCGAAGTGCTCGCCGTAGGGATAGTGGCGAACGAACTCGGCATCCACATCGATACCCGGCAGCTTGTAGCGATTGACCTCGATGAGGGCGATCTGCTCCTCGCTCAGGTCATGCAGGATGGCGACCGGCTCGAAGGGATGGCGGCTCTTCTTCAGCGCCTTGTCGCACTGCAGGCGCTGCTCGGGGCTCAGGTGGAGGATATCGGTCACCTGGTCCAGCACCGCCTGTGAATTGCCGGCGCGCTCTCGGGTCAGGGTGAGGTTGAAGCTGGGCAGGTTCTCGGCGAGTACCTTGCCGTTGCGGTCGAAGATCAGCCCGCGCTCCGGGGGGATCGGCAGGACGTGGATGCGGTTGTTCTCGGAGACGGTGGCGTTGGTCGCGTAGTCGGTGACCTGGAGGAAGTACATCCTCGCCACCAGGGTCACGCTCATCAGGGCCACGAGCGCACCGCAGGCGATCAGGCGGCGGTTGACCAGCGTCGCCTCCTGCTGGTGGTCCTTGAGTTTGATCGGATCGTGCATCGGGATTCCAGAAGGTCCCCATCGACCCGGTGAAAAGCGCTTCGCCCCTGCCGTGCAGGGGAGCTTTCCGATCGATGCGGCCTGTTTGCAGCAGAGTGGGAGCGAAAGGAAGCGGGCATCGCCAGACGCGGGATCATCACGCGCCAGCTGGCACACCGGCGCGGCATGGTACCAGACTGGCAGGCCGGATTCTGACCGGTAGTCGAGGCGCTCCCCTGCGCGCCCTCAGAGCCCGGCGATCCCCGCCTTGGCGACCTGCGCGTCCTGTTCCGCGCGGACGCCGGAAACGCCGACCGCGCCCACCACCTGCCCGCCCACGAGGATCGGCACGCCACCTTCGAGAGAAGTCAGCAGCGGCGCGCTGAGGAAGGCCGTGCGGCCGCCATTGACCATGTTCTCGTACTCGCGGGTTTCGCGCCGGCCGATCGCCGCGCTGCGCGCCTTCTCGGCGGCGATGTAGGCACTGGCCTGGGCGCAGCCGTCCAGGCGCACCAGCGCCAGCGGGTGGCCGCCGTCGTCGGCCACGGCGATGCACACCGCCCACCCCTGGCGCCGGGCTTCGTCGGTGGCGGCGGCGACAATACGGGTGACGTCGGTCTGGTCGAGTACGGCTTTGTGTTGCATGCAATCTCTCTCGTGAAACGGCGCATCGCGCCGGGTGGGAAGCGGGGAAAGTCAGACCACAGAGCCTTCCGGCGGCTGCTCCAGCACCGCCACGACCACGGCGCTGCCGACGATCAGCACGATGCCGACCAGCGACAGCAGGCTGAGCACCTCGCCCCAGATCACGTAGCCGAACAGGCTCGCCCAGATGATGCTGGTGTAGGTGTACGGCGCCAGCGTGGCGGCATGGGCGCGGCGCACGGCGATGGTGAACAGCAGCTGGCCGAGGGTCGCGAGCAGGCCGAGGGCGAGCATGAAGCCGAGGTCCGGCAGGCTTGGCGTGCTCCAGGAAAACGGCAGCGTGGCGCCGGTGACCAGGGTGCCAACCACAGTGAAGTACAGCACCGTGGTGGTGGAATCGTCGGTCTCGCGGATGCGGCGGATCTGGATCATCGACAGCGCGCCGAAGAAGGCGCTGGCCACCAGCAGGCCCGGCCCGACCAGACTGGCCTCGGCGTTATCCGGTTTGACCACCATCAGCACACCGACGAAGCCCAGAACCGCCGCCAGCGCGTTGCGGGGCAACAGGCGCTCGCCCAGCAGCAGCGGCGCCAGCACGATCACCAGCAGCGCCTCGGAATAGGCGATGGAGATGGCCTCGCTCAGCGCCACGTAGGGCAGCCCGGCGAAGAAGAGTGCCGACGAGCCCAGCAGGGTCACCGCGCGGATGCTCTGTCCGCGCACGTCCAGTTGCCGCCAGCGCTGCGCCAGCGGCCGGCCGCGCAGGCAGAGGAGAAACGCCGGCAGCACGCCGAAGGCCATGCGGAAGAAGGTCACCTCGTTGGCCGGGTACTTCAGCGCCACCACCTTGGCCAGCGCATCCACCACCGCGAAACAGAACATCGACAACAGCATCAGACCCACGCTGCGCATGGCATGGCTGCGGGGGGCGACGAGGGTCAGCTGGGGCATGTCGTGATCTCCTGTTGTTCGAGGTGAATGTCCGCGGTGAATGCCCGTGCTTCAGCGAGAGCCGAAGCGGCTGGCGAGGAAGGGCGTCACCGGTACGCTGGTGACGACGTCACTGGCCTGCTCGGCGAGCAGCTGGCCAGTGATCGCGCCGAGGGTCAGGCCGATGTGGCCGTGGCCGAAGTTGTAGAAGACCTGCGGCAGGCGCCGGGACGGGCCGAGCACCGGCATGCTGTCCGGCACCGAGGAGCGGAAGCCCATCCACTGCGACACCGGCTCGTGCTGCAGGCGCAGGAAGCGCCGCGCGCCACGGGTCAGGTAGCGGTAGCGCGCCGGGCTCGGCAATGCATCCAGCCCGGCGAACTCCACCGTGCCGGCAATTCGCAGGCCCTGCGCCATGGGCGTCATGTAGAAGCCGCCGGCACCCCAGCACACCGGGCGATTGAGCACCTGCCCGGCGTGACCGAAGAGCACGTGGTAACCGCGCTCGGTGTCCTGCGGCACGCTGTCTCCCAACTGGTCCACCAAAGTCCTCGACCAGGCGCCGGTGCACAGCGCCACGCGGTCGGCCGCCAGTCGCTCGCCGCTCGTCAGTTGCGCCTGCACCGCATCCCTGCCCTGCCCGGCCGGCTCCAGGCCCAGCAGCTCGCCACGGCGGAACTCGCCGCCCCTGGCAAGGAAACGCTCGAACAGACGCAGGCTCAGCGCATAGGGATCTAGCGTGCGGCTCACGCCGGGCAGCTCCACCGCGCAGCTCGCGCGGGCGTTGAGCGCCGGTTCCAGCTCGCGCAGTTCGGAGCCCTCGACGAATCGGATCGGCACCTCGAAGCGCCGGTGGTAATCCACCATGGCCTGCGCGTCCCCGCGCTCATGGGCTTCGAAGATGTACAGCGAGCCGTCGTGGCGGATCAGGTCGTTGGCGCCGGTCTCGTCGAACAGACCCTGCCAGGCCCCCATGCAGGGGCGCAGCAGGGTGTTGAGGTCATGGCCGATAGCTTCCACGCGATCGCGCCGCGAGGCCGCCAGGAACTGCAGCAGCCAGGGCGCGATGCGCGGCAGGTAGGCCGGGCGGATCGCCAGCGGGCTGTCCGGGCGCAGCAGCATGCCCGGCGCCTTGCGCCAGATGCCGGGTGTGGCCACCGGCTCCACCGAGTAGGTGGCGAAGGTGCAGGCATTGCCGAACGAGGTGGCGAGACCTGGCGGATTGCGGTCCAGCAGGGTCACGCGGAAGTCGCGGCTTTGCAGTTGCAGCGCAGTGGCCAGGCCGACCACGCCGGCGCCGACCACCAGGGCGTGGCGGCGCAGGTCGTTGGGCTGGGTCATTTGCCGCTCATCACGCGGGTCCACAGGCGAGTGCTCATGCGCATCCCGGACGGCGACAGGGTCTTGATCGGGAACAGGGTGTCGAGCACTTCCTGCGGCGGGTAGACGGCCGGGTTGCTGCGCAGCTCCGCGTCGACGTACTGGGTCGCGGCGGCGTTGCCGTTGGGGTACTGCACGGCATTGCTGATGTTGGCGATCACTTCCGGCTGCAGCAGGTAATTCATGTAGGCGTAGGCGTTGTCCAGGTGCGGCGCGCCCTTGGGAATGGTCACGGTGTCTACGGCTATGGTGCTGCCTTCGCGCGGCAGGCTGTAGCCGATCTTCACGTTGTTGCCGGCCTGTTTGGCGGTGGTCATGGCCTGCAGCACGTCGCCGCTGAAGCCGATGGCGACGCAGATGTTGCCGTTGGCCAGGTCGCTGACGTACTTGGACTGGTGGAAATAGCGGATCGACGGACGCACCGCCTGCAGTGCGGCTTCGGCGGCCTTGAAGTCGTCCGGGTTCTGGCTCGCCGGGTCGCGGCCGAGCACCTTGAGGGTGATGGGCACCATCTGGGTGGCGTTGTCGATCACCGCGATGCCGCACTGGGCGAGCTTCTCCGCGTTCTTCGGATCGAACAGCAGCTGCCAGCTGTGGGTGACGTCGGTGTTGCCGAAGATGGCCTTGATCTTGTCTTCGTTGTAGCCGATGCCGACGGTCACCCAGAGGTAGGGAATGGCATAGCGGTTACCCGGATCGTTGGCCTCGAGGATCTTCATCAGCTTGGGGTCGAGGTTCTTCCAGTTGGGCAGCTTGCTCTTGTCCAGTTCCTGGATGGCGCCGGCCTTGATCAGGCGCGGCAGGAAGTGGTTGGACGGACTGGCCAGATCGTAGCCGCTGGCTCCCGTCATCAGTTTGGCTTCGGTGGTCTCGTTGCTGTCGACGAGGTCGTAGGTAGTCTGGATGCCGGTCTGCTTGGTGAAGTTCGCCAGGGTGTCTTCGGCGATGTAGCCGCTCCAGTTGGCGATGGTGACGGTCTGCGCCGCCTGGGTGGTGCCGGTCACTGCTGCGAGTGCGAGGCCTGCCAGGGTGAAGCTGGCCGGAGTCTTGGAACGATTGATCATGCTGCCCTCGGTTTTTTTGTTCTTGGCGATAGTTTTCTGGAGATGGTCTTCATGGATTGTCGTGCGGGGGTAAAGCGATGAATCAGGCCTCGGCGCGTGCGCGGCGCACTTCCCAGGCCATGCGCAGCGAGGCGCCGATATCGAAGAACGGGCTGGGCGGCAGGTAGCCGGGGCTTGCCTGCGCCAGCACGTCGGCCATCACGGGCGAGCTGTCGCCCACGGCCATTTCCACCAGCAGGCGGCCCCACAGGGTGCCGCGCGCCACGCCCGAGCCATTGCAGCCGGCCACCGCGTGCAAGCCCTGGTCGACGCGGGCGAAGTACGGCTCGCCAGAGCGGGTGCCGCTGAGGTGGCCGGTCCAGCTGTAGGCGATGTCGGCTTCGATGATGCCGGGGAAACGCTTCTGCAAACCGCTCAGATGACGGCGACGGCGCTCGGCCAGCGCGTGGTTGTCGAGGTCGCGATGACGGTATTCGACGGTGTTGCGGATCAGCAGCCGGCGGCCCGGCAGCAGGCGCACGGTACCGCCGCCGGGCAACGGCGCGAGCACGCCCCACTGGCGCTCGCCGAACAGCGACTGCCAGCGCGGCTCGTCCAGCGGGCGGGTGATACTGGCGCTCAGTTCCAGCGGGAAGGCCCCGCTGTCGTGCAGACCGGCGCGGGCGATGAAGGCGCCCAGACAGACCAGCACCTGTGGCGCATGCACTTCGCCTTGCTCGGTACGCGCCACCCAACCCTGGCCGCTGCGGCGCAGGTCGGTCACGCCGCTCTGCTCGAAGACTTCCACCGACGCCGGCAGGTTCTCCGCCAGGCCCTTCACATAGCGCCCCGGTTGCAACAGCGCGTTACCGCCGGAGCAATGAATGGCCCGCGCATAGAAGCCACTGCCGAGCCGTTGCTCCAGCGCCGCACCTTCGTAGTAGCGAGCGCTGGCGCCGACCGAGGCCAGCGTGGCGAGGATACCGTCGACATCGCCCAGGTGCTCGGGCTGGTGGGCGGCGAAGTGATAGCCGTCTTCGAAAAGCTCACAGTCGATACCCAGCGCGGCGATGTGCTGGCGGACTTCCTGCGCCGCTGCGATGCCGATGCGCGAGGCGACCTGGTACGCGGCGTGGCCGGGCTGCCCGAGGCGTTCGCTGGCGGCAGGCAGTTCATGGGCCACGACGAACCCGGAATTGCGCGCCGAGGCGCCCTGGGCGATGCGCTGGCGCTCCAGCAACACCACGCGCCGCTGCGGGAATCGCGCCGCCAGTGCATGGGCAGCAGACAATCCGGTGATGCCGCCACCGATGATCAGCCAGTCCGCCCGCTCGGTGCCGCTGAGCGTCGGCCGTGCGGGCAACTCGCCCGCCAGGGCGATCCAGCCACAGTGATTGTTCATTGCCCGGCACTCCTTCACAATCCATGCGCCGGGCGTATCCAAGCGATTTCCCTGACGGCGCGTCATGCCCAGAATCTACGGGCAGTTACGCTGGAGGCACCAACGCTCATTTTTCATCCTGGTATTCCCATCTCGCATAGATCGGCGCATAGATCGCGCACGGAAGGGTCATGGACAAACTGCTTCGCGTTCCCTCCCTGCAGGCACTGCAGGCCCTGGTACAGGTCGCCGACTCCGGCAGCTTTACGGCCGCCGCGAAACAGCTGCACCTGACCCAGAGCGCCATCAGCCGACAGGTGCAGCAACTGGAGGAGTACTACCGCGTGCCGCTGTTCGATCGCACCAGCCGCAAGGTGGCGCTGACCGACGCCGGCCGCGAAGTGCACGCGGTGGCCGAGGGCATGCTCCAGCAACTGCTGCGCCTGGAGGAGCGCCTCGCCCCGGCCTCGGCGGAGCGGCCCTTCCGCATCCGCATCTTCGTTTCGCTGGCGGTGCGCTGGCTGCTGCCGCGCCTGAGCTCCTTCTACTCGCGGCACCCGGAGCTATGCCTGTCCATCGAGACGGTGGGCGGCGAAGTGGTGGACGACGGCGGCGACTGCGACGCCTACGTGCTCTACCTGCCCAGCGGCAGCGACCCGCAGGGCCGCACGCTGATGCCGCTGTATGACGAATACCTGATCCCGGTCTGCGCCCCACGCCTGGATGACGGCCAGGCGCCGCCGCGTTCGCTGGAAGAGCTGGCGCGCCACCCGCTTATCCACGCCTCCAGCGGCGGCCTTGAATGGCCGCAGTGGCTGCGCGCCCAGGCCGCACCGCCGCCAACTTCGTTCAAGCACATGCTGTTCAACCTCGACGACCTCGCGCTGGACGCCGCCACCCGCGGACTGGGCGTCGCCATGACCGACCGCCTGCTGGCCCACGACGCCCTGCAGCGCGGCGACCTCATCGTGCCCTTCGGCGAGGCGCTGAAAACTGGCGGCCGCTATGCCCTCTGGCTGCGCGACAGCGGCGCCGCGCACCCGGCCTGCCAGCCGGTGCTCGACTGGTTCGAGGAGCAGCGCAATCAACTGGAATACTGAAGCGCTCTGGCCTGCCGGCAGAAGTGGTGCGACAATCGCCCAAATTAGTTAACAGAAGAAACCTTATTGCCATGACGAAGAAGAGCCGCGCCCCCGAGGGCGACGAAGATCAGGGCGCAGGCGCCGTCGCGCCGGCCTCTCCGCTGGACAACTACGTCGGCTACGCCCTGCGTCGTGCGCAGCTGATCGTCTTCCAGCACCTGGTGGACGAGCTGGCAAGGTTCGACCTGCGCCCGGCGCAGTTCACCGCCCTGGCCATAATCGACAGCAACCCGGGGCTGATGCAGGCCGACCTGGCGCGCGCGCTGGGCGTGGAGCCACCGCAACTGGTGCCGCTGCTGAACAAGCTGGAAACCCTGGCCCTCGCGGTGCGCGTGCGCTGCAAGCCGGACAAGCGCTCCTACGGCCTGTTCCTCAGCAAGGCCGGCGAAACGCTGCTCAGGCAGCTCAAGGAAGTCGCCCTGCAAAGCGACTTCGCCGCCACCTCCCGCCTCTCCGAGTCCGAGCGCGAACAGCTGCTCGCTCTGCTGCAGAAGATCCACGGCGCCGACTGATCCAGCCGGCACTCTACTCCCCGCCTCTATTTGCCCGACTCCGTTCACCGGCCCTGCCGGAGGGCGGAGCGTGCCGTTGACGAATGTCGCCAAGCCTCCTAGCATCGCAAAACTAGTTAATTTCATTAACTAGTTTCCGCCGAACAACAACTAGAAGAGCATCCCCGGCATGAGCGATACCACACCCGCTTCCGCAGCGCGCCCGAGCGCCGCCACACCACTCACCATCCTGCTGTGCTTCATCGTCGCCCTGCTCGAGGGCATGGACATCCAGTCGGCGGGCATTGCCGGCCCGGGCATCGCCGCCCACTTCGGGCTGGACAAGGCGCAGCTCGGCTGGGTGTTCAGCGCCAGCATCCTCGGCCTTTTGCCCGGCGCCTTCGCCGGCGGCTGGCTGGCCGACCGCATCGGCCGCAAGCGTGTACTGACCGTTGCCGTCGCACTGTTCGGGCTGTTCTCGCTACTCACCACCCAGAGCTGGAACCTCGACAGCCTGCTGCTGGCGCGCTTCATGACCGGCCTGGGGCTGGGCGCCGCGCTGCCCAACCTGATCGCCCTCACCTCCGAGTCCGCCAGCAATGACCGCCGGGCCACGGCGGTGAGCCTGATGTATTGCGGCGTGCCGCTGGGAGGTGCGCTGGCCTCGCTGGCAGGCATGTTCGCCACGCCGGAGCGCTGGCAACTGGTGTTCCACCTTGGCGGCTGGGCGCCCTTGTTGGTAGCGCCGCTGCTCCACTTGCGGCTGCCGGAATCGGCGGCTTACCAGCATCAGGTCGATGAGGGGCAACGCACGGGCATGGCACAGGGCCTGTTCGGTAACGGGCAGGCAGTGCCGACACTGCTGCTGTGGCTGAGCTGCTTCTTCACCCTGATGGTGGTCTATCTGCTGCTCAACTGGCTGCCCTCGCTGCTGATCGGCCAGGGCTTCAGCCGCCCCCAGGCCGGCAGCGTACAACTGCTGCTGAACCTGGGCATGGCGCTGGGCTCGGTGCTGGCCGGCGTGCTGCTGGATCGCTGGCGACCGGCCCTGCTGGTGGCGCTGATCTATGGCGGCATCCTGCTGACCCTGGCCGCGCTGGGTTCCTTCGAAGGCTTCGCCGGCATGCTGCTGGCGGGCTTCGCCGCCGGCTTCTTCGTGCTGGCCGCGCAGCTGGTGCTTTATGCCCTGGCGCCGCAGTTTTACCCCGCCGGCATCCGCGCCACCGGCGTCGGCTCGGCGGTTGCCGTCGGCCGCCTGGGCTCCATCGGCGGCCCGTTGCTGGCCGGGCAGATGCTCGCCAGCGGCAGCGGCACTGCCGGCCTGATGGGCCTCGCCGCGCCCGGCGTACTGATCGCCGCAGCGGGAATCATCCTGCTGCTGCGCCACCGGCCGACCCACGAATAACCCCCACGCCCGTGGGCGCGCCCACGGGCCACATTGCCCTAGGAAACCCCATGAGCCTGCCCGGACTTTTCAGCGCCTTCGACGATGCCCTGCTCGTCGAAGCCGTACGCACTCCCTGGATCGACTATCGCGGCGCCCTCGCCGCCGTCTCACCCACCGACCTGGGCATCTTCGCCGGGCGCAGCCTGTTGCGCCGCAGCGCGGTGGACCCGACCGACATCGACAGCGTGCTGGCCGGTAACATGGCCCAGGCCAGCTTTGATGCCTACATGCTGCCGCGCCACATCGGCCTGTACTGCGGCGTGCCGCAGCAGGTGCCAGCGCTGGGCGTGCAGCGTATCTGCGGCACCGGCCTTGAGCTGCTGCGCCAGGGCGCCGAGCAGATCCAGCGCGGTCAGGCCACCAGCGTGCTCTGCGTGGCCGGCGAATCCATGTCGCGCAATCCCATCGCCAGCTACAGCCATCGCGGCGGTTTCGCCCTCGGCCAGCCGGTGGAGTTCAAGGACTTCCTCTGGGAAGCCCTGTTCGACCCGGCCGTCGGCCTGAGCATGATGCAGACCGCCGAGAACCTCGCTCGCCGCCACGGCCTGCGCCGCGAGGAGGTGGACGCCTACGCCCTGCGCAGCTTCCAGCGCGCCCTGCAGGCGCAGGCGGACGGTTGGTTCGCCGGCGAGATCGAGGAGGTGCGTGAGCAGACCTTCGAGCAGGCGGGCCTGGCGCCGCGCCACTTGAAGCTGTTCGGACGCAACGCTGAAGCCGCCCAGGACAGTCATATCCGCGAAACCTCCGCCGAGGCCCTGGCGCGCCTGGGCGCGATCTATCCCGAAGGCGTGCAGACCGCCGGCAACAGCTGCGCGGTGGTCGATGGCGCGGCGGCCGCATTGCTGATGTCGACCAGCGCCGCAGCGGGCCGCCCCGTGCTGGCACACCTGCGCGCGGCAGCGGTGATCGGTGTCGACCCGGCGGTGATGGGCATCGGCCCGGCCCCGGCGATTCGCCTCCTGCTGCAGGGCAGCGGGCTGCGCCTGGATCAGATCGGCCACATCGAGATAAACGAGGCCCAGGCCGCCCAGGTGCTCGCCGTGCAGCGCGAACTGGAACTGGACGACGAGCGCCTGAACCGGCACGGCGGCGCCATTGCCCTGGGCCATCCGCTGGCCGCTACCGGCCTGCGCCTGGCACACACCGTGGCCCGCCAGATGGCCGCCAGCGGCCAGCGCTACGGCATCGCCTCGGCCTGCATCGGCGGTGGCCAGGGTATGGCCGTGCTGCTGGAAAACCCGCGCCCCGCCGCGTTCAACTGACCCGCAACCCCAACCGTCGGGCCCCATGGCGCGGCGGTTTTCTCCCCGAAACGACAACGGGCCACCCTGCTTGCACAGGGTGGCCCGTTCGATTGTCGCCGGCTCAGGAAGCGCTGATCGCCCTCGGGTCTTCGCCGCGGTACAGATGCTCGATCAGCTCCGCACGCGAAGCGAGGATCGCGCGCTGATTGAGCGAGCCCTTGTCGGTGATTTCACCCTTGTCGATCGAGGGCGCCTCGTCCAGCAGCGCCACCCAGCCGAAGTAGTTGGCGTTGCCGGTGGCCTGCAGGTTGAGCTGCGCCAGCCAGTCGGCGAACCAGGCACGCACCCGCGCGCTGCCCAGCACCTCGGCATCGCTGGCCTCCCGACCCAGACCGGACAGCGAACGACACTCGGCCAGACGCGGAAACACCAGCAGCGCCAGGCCCGGTCGGTCCGGCGCCAGCACCACCACGTCCTGAACATAGCGCGACCCGGCCAGCACAGCGCGGGTACGCAGCGGCCCGACATTGACGAACACCCCGGAGGACAGCTTGAAGTCCTCGGCCAGGCGGCCGTCAAACATCAGCCCCAGCTGCGGGTTGCTTTCATCCGCCAGACGCAACGCATCGCCGGAGCAGTAGTAGCCCTCCTCGTCGAAGGCTTCGGCATTCTGCTCAGGGTTGCGCCAGTAGCCGCGCATCAGGTTAGGCCCGCGATAGCGCGCTTCCAGCTTGCCCTCCACCGGCACCAGCTTGACCTCGCAACCGGGTGCCGGCAGGCCGACATAACCGGCCACCGACAGCGGCCCGGTGGTGAAGGTGCAGGACGGTGCGGCCTCGGTCATCCCTAGGCCAGCCATCATGCGGATGCGCTCGCCACAGTGGGCTTCAGCCAGTCGGTCGAGGCGATCCCAGATGTCCTGGGACAGCCCGGCAGCGGCGAAGAAGAACAGGCGGATATCCGCGAAGAAGCGCTCGCGCAGGTCGGCATCCCTTTCCAGCGCACTGGCCAGTTCCTCCCAGCCGCGCGGCACGGTGAGGTAGGCCGTCGGCGAGATGTCCTTGAGGTTGCGCAGGGTCTCGGCAAAGCCCTGCGGTGTTGGTCGGCCGCCGTCGATGTAGAAGCTGCCGCCGTTGTACAGCGCGATGCCCAGGTTGTGGCTGCCACCGAAGGTGTGGTTCCACGGCAGCCAGTCCACCAGCACCGGCGGCTGCCGGGCGAACTCGGGGAAGGTCTGCAGCAGCATCTGCTGGTTGGCGCAGAGCATGCGCTGGGTGGTCGGTACCGCCTTGGGCAGCTTGGTCGAACCGGAGGTGAAGAGGAACTTGGCAATCGTCTCGCCATCGGTGGCGGCGAAGGCGGCATCCGCCTCGCTGCAATCGTCCGCGTCCAGAAGCTCGGCGAAAGGTCGGCAACGCCTTCCCGGCACATCACCGCGACCGAACAGCAGCGGCAGTTCGGCATCCAGCACCGCTTCGATAGCGCGGGCGTAGGGCCCGGCATCGGCGGCGAACACCAGCCCCGGCTGCAGCAACTGGACGATGTGGCGCAGCTTGGCGAAGTCCTGGGACACCAGCGAATAGGTCGGCGACACCGGGCAATAGGGAATCCCGGCGTACATCGCGGCGAAGGCCAGTTGCAGGTGTTCCAGGTCGTTGCCCGAGAGGATCAGCAGCGGCCGCTCCGGGCCAAGCCCGTATGCCAGCAGGTTCTGGGCGATGCGCCGGGTGCTGTCGAGCATCTGCGCATAGCTGATGCGGCGCCACTGGCCAGCGTCATCACGGGCCGCAACGAAAGTCTGTTGCGGGCGCTCGGCAGCCCAGTGCTGCAGGCGTTCCAGCAGGCGTTCGGGCAGCGGCGCGAGGGCTTCGCGGGCACGCAGGTAGAGGGTGCCGTCAGCCTTGCGGCGGACCTCCACCTGCGGATGGCCGATGGCGACCCGCCGGTAGCCCACAGGGGAGTTGGATGCGACATTCATGAGAGCGTCTTCCGTAAAGGCACGCCACCGCGCCCAACGGCGCGGTGGCGGGAATATTGTTCTTGTTCTGCCCGGCGTCCTGCCGGGCATTGGTATCCGCAGCCCGAATCAGCCGGTCAGATGGGATAGTGGCGCGACGCGGTCTGCAGGGTGATCCAGCGCAACTGGGTGAAGTGGTCGATGGCGGCACGGGAGCCGAAGCTGCCGTAGCCGCTGGCCTTGACCCCGCCGAACGGAATCTGCGCCTCGTCGTGCACGGTCGGCCCGTTGATGTGGCAGATGCCCGACTCGACGCGCCGCGCCAGGTTCAGCGCACGCGCCTGGTCACGGCTGAAGATCGCCGCCGACAGGCCATACTCGCTGTCGTTGGCCACCCGCAGGGCCTCTTCGTCGCCGTCCACACGAATTACCGAGAGCACCGGGCCGAAGGATTCCTCGGCATACAGGCGCATCTGCGCGGTCACGCCATCGAGCAGCGCCGGTTGCATCACCGCGCCTTCGAAGTCGCCACCGCAGAGCAGGCGTGCGCCCTTCTCCACGGCATCGTCGATCAGCCCGCGAATGCGCAACGCGGATGCGCCGTCCACCAGGCTGCCGAGCACCGAAGCCGGGTCGGCGGGATGGCCGGCGCGCAGGCTGGCGGCCTTCTTCGCCAGGCGCGCGACGAGGTCGTCGGCGACGCTCCGGTCGACGATCAGCCGCTCGGTGGACATGCAGATCTGCCCCTGGTTGAAGTAGCCGCCGAAGGCCGCCGCCTCGACGGCTGCATCCAGGTCAGCGTCGTCCAGCACCAGCAGCGGCGCCTTGCCGCCCAGCTCCAGCAGTGCCGGCTTGAGGTGGCGCGCACACAGCTCGCCGATGACTCGGCCGACGCGGGTCGAGCCGGTGAAGTTGACGCGCTTCACCGCCGGGTTGGCGATCAGCCTTTCCACCAGCACGGCGGCGTCTGCCGGGGCGTTGCTCAGGACGTTGACCACGCCGTCGCCCAGTCCCGCGTCGTGCAGCACCTGGCCGATCAGCCGGTGTACCGCAGGGCACTGCTCGGAAGCCTTGAGCACCACGGTGTTGCCACAGGCCAGCGCCATTGCCAGGGCACGCGTGGCGAGGATCACCGGAGCGTTCCAGGGGGCGATGCCAAGCACAACGCCGGCCGGTTGGCGCATGGCCATGGACAGCGAGCCGGGCACATCGGAGGGGATCACCTCGCCGAGAATCTGCGTGGTCATGCCAGCGGCCTCGCGCAGGATGCCAGCCGCCAGATGCACGTTGAAGCCATACCAGTTGGCCATGGCGCCGGTCTCCCGTGCGCCCGCGGCGATAAGCTCGGCACTGCGCGACTCCATCAGCCGCGCGGCTTCCAGCAGGCGCGTGCGGCGCTCGCCGGGGCCGAGCGCCGACCAGGCGGGAAAGGCCGCAGCGGCTGCAGCTACGGCGGCATCGGCGTCGTCGACGGTGGCAGCGGCAGCGACGCTGGCGGGGGTGCCGCTCAGCGGGTCGAGCCGGGTGAAGGTGCGACCATCGCTGGCCGGCAAGGCGCGGCCGCCGATCAACAGCGAGACTTGGTTCATGCAGCGTTCCTCTTGTCGTTGTTCTGGCCGCGGGGCACGGGCCCCGCGGCGGCTGCTCAGCGGCGGTAGGCTTGCAGGCCCGGCTTGATGCTCTTGTCATCGAGGAACTGCTTGAGCCCCTGCTCGCGGCCATGCTCCGGATCACGCAGCTGGGCCTGGTCGAGCTTGGCGTAAAGGTAGTCCTCGCTCTGCTCCCAGGTCAGCTCACGGCAACGCTTGAAGCCGTTCTTCGCCGCGCGCAGCACCACCGGGTTCTTGTCCAGCAGGTCGGCGGCCAGTTCCAGCACCGCGTCGCGCAATTCAGCCAGCGGCACGCTGCGGTTGACCAGGCCCATCTGCGCTGCCTTGCGGCCGTCGAAGGTCTTGCCGGTCATGATGTAGTACAGCGACTCGCGGTGGCCCACGGTGTCGGCCATGGCCTTGCTCACCAGGTTGCCCGGCGGGATGCCCCAGTTGATTTCCGACAGGCCGAACACCGCCTCGTCCGCGGCGATGGCCAGGTCGCACGCCACCAGCGGGCTGAAGCCACCGCCGAAGCACCAGCCGTTGACCATGGCGATGGTCGGCTTGGAATACAGGCGCAGCAGCTTCCACTGCCATTCGGAGGCGTCGCGACGAATGCGTTCCTGGAGGATTTCCGGGCCGGCGTCCACTTCGCGGAAGTACTCCTTGAGGTCCATCCCCGCAGTCCAAGCGCTGCCGGCACCGGTCAGCACCAGCACACGGGCATCGGCGTCCTGCTCGACGGTCTCCAGTACGTCGCGCATCTCGCGGTTGAGCGTGGGGCTCATGGCGTTGCGCTTCTCCGGACGGTTCAGGGTGACCCAGGCGATGCCGGCATCCACTTCAACGGTGACGGTCTGCCAGCGGCCTTCGTACTTGTTCATGTCTCACCTTTTGCTCTTGTTGTGCTTGGTGGAAAACAAGCTATGCGGGAAATATAGTTATGTCAATTAACTATTTTCACAAACCGCCAACACCGCCATGAGCCGTTCGCGGACGGCGGGAGCAATCGGTTCAGCGCGCAGTACGCCCGCTTCGTCCCGCGCCCAGACACGCTCGTCATGCCCTTCCACACGCAGTTCGCCATCGGCGCCGCGCAGCCGGTGGCGCAACGCGAAACTGCTGCGCCCGAGGCGCACCAGGTCGGTTTCGATGGACAGAAGATCAGCGAATCTACTGGGCTTGAGGAACTTCGAGCGGGTTTCCAGCATCGGCCAGCCGAGTATACCGTGGCGCTTCATGGCTTCGCCCAGGGGCACGCCGAGGCCGCCGAAGAAGGCATCGGTGGCACGGTTGAAGTAGGCGAAATAGTTCGGATAGAAGACGATGCCCGCTGGGTCGCAATCGCCCCAGCTGACTTCGAGGTGGATGACGCTGGCCATATGTTCAGTCTCGTTCCGCGTGAAAGTTAATTAACACGATTAACGATATGGACGAGTCACGGCAGCGTCAACGTCGAATCAGGGTGCCAGGCCGTCGAACAGGGTCTGGGTCAGCTGGCGCACCCGTGCGCTGTGGGCGGCGAGGTCGGGCTTCTCGTCCTGCACCAGGCGCATGAACAGCATCGAGGAGTAGTCGTTGAGGAACCAGGCGACGAACTCCACGTCCACCTTCGCACTGAGCAGGCCGCGCGCCTGCAAGTCACGCAGCAGCACGGCGATCTCGCCGGCGAGATGGGCATTGAGCGTAGCCACCGCCTCCGGCCGCGTGGCCATCAGCCCCAGCGGAGGCAATTCGCGCCAGATGGAGATCGGCAGCACCTGCAGCTCGTGGCGGACGATCAGCGACTCCAGGTGGCACATGGCGTCCACTGCATTGTCGAAGGCCGGCATCTGCAGCCGGGCCTCGGTCACTGCCTGGCGGTCGGCGCGCTCGACAACGGCCAGGAGGATGTCCTGCTTGCTGCCGAAGTAGTTGAACACCGTAGGCGTCGACACCCCGGCCTGACCGGCGATCTGCTCCACGGTAGTGGCCGCGAATCCCTGTGCCTCGAACAGCGCCAGCGCCGCTGCGGTGATCGCATCGCGCCGCTGTTCCTTCTGCCTTTCCCGCAATCCGCTCAACTGCCCTCCTCCCTCTGTCGGTGACCGTCACGCTGCAAGTGGCTGATTCTAGGATATTTTCAATTCCGATCAAATATTTTATTTGACTATAAGTTTTTACATCGATAAAAACTTGTACCACCACACCGCACCACGACAACAAGAGATCAGTCCATGACCGCCGAACTCGACCAGGCACTGGCCAGCGCCTACGCCGCCGCCGATCCTGCGCAACCCACGCTGATGCAGGGCTTTCCGCCGGCGCCGGAGCAACTCGTCACCTGGCACAACTTCATGCGCCCGCCGTACAACCGCTGGGCCTTCCACAACCTGGGGCGCATCCGCCCGAGCGTCAGTGTGGAGCGCGGGGATCAGGCACCCTCTGCGTTGCAGCGCGGCGCGGTACGCCTCGATGACTTCCACTTCGAAGGCGCCAGCGGCCGCCGTGTGAGCCTGGAGGAACATCTGCAGGCCACCTGCACCGATGGCTGGCTGGTGATGAAGGACGGCGAGGTCGTGCAGGAGCGCTATTTCAACGGCCACGAAGCGCACAAACGACACATCATGTTCTCGGTCACCAAGTCGCTGGTCGGCCTGCTGGCCCAGGAGTTGGTGGAAGACGGCCGCCTCGACGATCGTCGCCTGGCGCTGGACTACGTGCCCGAACTGCGCGGCAGCGCCTTCGGCGACGCGACCGTGCGCCAGCTGCTCGACATGGCCGTGGCCATCGATTACCAGGAGGTTTACGACGACCCCGCATCCGGCAGCTCGCAGTTCGGCTACGCCTGCGGCCTGACCCCGCCGCCGCTCGGCGTGCAGGCTTTCGGTTCGCTCTACGAATACCTCCCCGCCACCCGCAAGAGCGGCGAGCACGGCGGCTTCTTCCACTATGTGACCGCCACCACCGAGGCGCTGGCCTGGGTGATGGAGCGGGCCAGCGGGAGCAGTTGCGCCGAGCAGTTGCGCGATGTGTGGCAGGGCCTGGGCTGCGAACGCGACGGTTTCTTCGTCGCCGACCCCTGGGGCCGCAACGTTGCCGGCGCTGGCTTCAACGCGACCCTGCGCGACATGGCGCGCTACGGCGAGATGGTGCTGCGCGGCGGCCGCGCCAACGGCCGCCAGCTGCTCTCCGGGAAGGCCATCGAGGCCGTGCTGGCCGGTGGCGACCCGGCCATCTACGCCGCCAACGAGGTGTTCTCGCAGTGGAGCCCCGGCGCCACCTACAAGAGCCAGTGGTACGTGTATCCGGGCGAAGCGCTGCTGGCGGTAGGCATCCACGGCCAGTCCCTGTATATCGACTTCGAGCGCCAGGTGGTAATCGTCAAGCAGTCCTCGCTTCCCGAAGCAGAGAGCGTGCTGGACCTCGACAGCCTGCGCCTGATCCGCGCCCTCGCCGCTGCTCTCTGAGGCCCGACGCCATGCGCCCAACCCAGCTCACACGGAAGACCACCATGCACCGCCTGCTGAAGAACTGCGCCGCCGCCCTGCTGCTCGGCAGCCTCGCCGCCGGGACCCAGGCCCAGGAGACAGCCGAAAAACTGGGCGGCCAGCTACGCATCTACAACTGGATCGAATACCTGCCCAAGGACGTGCTGCAGCAGTTCAGGGACGAGACCGGCGTGGAGATCATCTACGACGTCTTCGACAGCCCGCAGACCCTCGAGGCGCGCCTGCTCACCGGCACCGCCGGCTACGACCTGGCCTTCCCCAGCAGCAGCCAGGTGCCGCAGCTGATCACCGCCGGCGCCCTGGAGCCGCTCAAGCGCCAGAGCCTGCCGCACTTTTCCGGCCTCGACGCCAGCTTCATGCGCCAGCGCGAACCCCTGGACCCGGGCAGCCGCTATTCGGTGCCCTACCTCTGGGGCACCACGCTGATCGGCTTCAACAAGGCGAAGGTGGACGCCGCCCTGGGCAGCGACAGTGACATGCGCGACTACGACCTGCTGTTCAAGCCGGAGAACATCGCCAGGCTGTCCAAGTGCGGCGTGGCCTTCCTCGACAGCGCCAACGAGGTCATCCCCATCGTCCTGCACTACCTGGGCCTGGACCCGAACAGCAGCAACCCCGAGGACTACGCCAGGGCCGAGAAGGTGCTGCAGTCGATCCGCCCCTACGTGCGCTACTTCAACTCCGCCAAGTACCCGCAGGACCTCGCCAACGGCGACATCTGCGTGGCCCTGGGCTGGTCCGGCGGCATGCTCGCGGCGCGCAACATGGCCCACGCGGCGGACAACGGCAACGACATCCGCCTGGCCCTGCCGCGCCAGGGCACGCTGATGTGGTCCGACGACATGGTGATCCCCAAGGGGGCGAAGAACGTTGCCCAGGCCCACGCCTTCATCGACTTCCTGCTGCGCCCGGAGGTGATCGCCCGGGTCACCAACCAGATCGGCTATCCCAACCCGACTCCAGCGAGCCTGCCGCTGGTGGACCCGAAGCTGCTCGGTGACCACGACCTGTTCGTGCCCGATGACCAGCGCCACCTGCTGTTCCAGGCCGAGCCGCCGCACAAGCAGGCGCTGCGCCAGCTGACGCGGATCTGGAACCGGATTCGCTCCAGTGTCTGAACCAGGACTGCACCCGACGCTGCATCTGGACGTGGAGATCGGCGACGAGCTGCTGCGCGGTGCGACCGCGCAGGGCCGGCGCATCGACTATCCGATACTGGGCGGCCGCTTCACCGGCAGCAATCCGGATGGCAAAGGCTTCGCCGGATGCATCCCGCCCGGCGGCGCCGATTACTACCTGGAGCGCCACGACGGCTGCGGCGAACTGGACGCCCGCTACAGCCTGCTGTGCAACGACGGCACGCTCATCGAGGTGCATAACACCGGCCTGCTGGTGCTGAGCGAAGCCGGCGTGCAACTGGCCGCGCAACACTGGCCGATCGACCCGCAGCACTACCGCTGTCATTGCGCGCCGCGCTTTCACAGCAAGGATGCGCGCTACGCCTGGATGAGTCGCCACCTGTTTGTCGGGCAGGTCAGCTACCCGGCGGCCAACCGCGTACAGATCGAGTGTTTCCGTATCCACTGACCCATTCCACACAAGGCACCCGAACAGGAGAACCGAAAACCCGAGCGTGACCCCGTAAAAAAGCGACGCCGAGTCACCCCCTCCCCAACCACGACGCTCCCGGGCCGAACCGTATCGTTCGCGCCAGCGGCTTCGTGCGGCCCGGAGAAAGCGCCACCGCGCGGGTGCTCCCCACAAGAACAACAAAGCAGAGCACCGCTTACTTCTGCCATTTCAATCACAACAACGGAGCAGAACCAGCCATGAACCACCCCGTCGTATCGGGCCTGTCCGGCATCGCCTTGCTGGCCCTGGCCCTGCAGGCCCAGGCGATCGACCTGACCCCGGAAACCTTCCTCGACGTCAACGTCGGCCTGGCCAGCGACTACCGCGTCGGCGGCCTGTCCCTGGATCAGGACGAAGGCCCCGTCCTGCTGACCTCCGTGACCCTGGTGCACAAGATCAGCGGCCTGTATGCCGGCGTCTTCACCACCAACGTCGAGATGGGCACCCAGAGCAACCGCGAGTGGGACTACTACGTCGGCATCGCCCGGCCGATCACTGAGAACACGCGTTTCTCGCTGACCTGGGTGAATTACGAATACCCCGGCGACAGCTGGATCAACTTCAGCGAGTGGATCGGCACCCTGGGTTACCGCAACGCCACCATCGGCATCAAATACGCCGACGACCTGCAGAACCCACCCGCCCGCGCCGCCGCTGCGAAGCAGGTGGACCAGCTGATCGACTGGGGCGTGCTGCCCAGGACCGCAGCCATCACCACGCGGCCGAAGGAGCGCACCATCGGCTGGGCCGAGTACGACTTCTACCTGCCCTGGCAGACCAAGCTCAACGTACGCTACGGCCACACCTGGACGTCGGACGAACAGGCCTGGCGCTCGGGCAGCGGCGACTACCGCAGTGGCTACAGCGACTGGGGCGTGGCACTGATCAAACGCGCCTACGGCCTGGAGTGGAAGGCCGCCTACATCGACACCGATCTCTCCGAAGCCGAGTGCAAGAACAACTTCGGCAAGGGCGGCGACTGCCAGGCCACCGTAGTCTTCTCCGCCAGCAAGCGCTTCTGAACCCGACTGAACCCGGCGTGCCACGGCACGCCCCGACGCGAACCACGATCCGAGGTTAGACATGTACAAGAAAGCCCTCGTACGCCCCCTGAGCCTGGGCGTCCTGAGCCTGGCCCTGCTGGTGGCCGGCTGCAGCACCCAGCCGCCCATGGGCGACGGCCCGCCACCGTCGGACCGCAGTTTCCAGCCCTTCTGGGGCAAACGCCTGACCGGCTACATCAAGACCGCCGACGGCACCGAACTGCGCTACTCCGTGCTGCTGCCCAAGGGCGACGGCAAGTTCCCGGTGCTGGTCCGCTACAGCGGCTACGACTCCGGCAGCATCGGCGGCTCGGCCTACCTGGCCGACAACGAGACCTTCTCGGTCGCCATGGACAAGGACCTGGTCGAGCGTGGCTACGCCGTGATGGGCGTACAGGCCCGCGGCACCGGATGCTCCCAGGGCACCTTCGATTTCCTCGGCCCGGAATACGGCACCGACGGCCGCAGCGCCGTGGAATTCGCCGCGCAGCAGAACTGGTCCAACGGCAGCGTCGGCATGTTCGGCTGGTCCTGGGCGGGCATGTCGCAACTGATGACCGCCTCGGAGCGCCCACAGGGCCTCAAGGCCATCGCCCCCGGCATGATCCTGGGTGACGCCTACACCGACAGCTGGTCCCTCGGCGGCGTCCCCAACCAGGGCTTCACCACGTCGTGGCACTGGTTCGTCGACATGCGCTGGGACGCGGTAAAGGCCAGCGCGCAGAGCGAAGGTGACCAGCGCTGCCTGGCGCAGGTCGAGGAAAACAAGGCCAAGGTGGTCAAGTCCTCGCTGATGTACAACCTGATCCGCCACCCCCAGCATGACGAGTGGATGAAGCAGCGCGCACCGCGCGACCGTGCGCAGCTGGTGCAGGTCCCGGTGCTGTCCATGCAGGCCTGGCAGGACGAGGCCGTACTGGCGCGCGAAGGCTTCTACCAGGAACGCCTGGACCCGAAGCAGCTGTGGATGCTGCAGACCAGCGGCGGGCACAACCTGTATGAGTCCGAGCGCTTCCGCCAGGAGAAGCTCTACCCCTTCCTCGACCACTTCGTGAAGGGCGAGCAGAACGGCTTCGAACAGAGCAAACACCTGGAGATCTGGCAGGAAACCGTCGCCGACAACCGCGAGGGCCGCCACCAGCCCAACGAGACCGCGCGTCCGGGTTGGAGCATCGCCCGTGACCACTACCCGCTGCCGGTGAAACCGGTGAGCTTCGCCCTGAGCGAAGACGGCAAGCTGATCGAGGGTGGCAAAGGAACCGGTGCGCCGGATGCGTATATCTACCCGATCCCCGGCCCGGAGGTGAACACCTACCTCAAGGACCACGCCTGGGGCTGGCAGCACCCGCTGTGGAAGCAAGGCAGCGTTGCCTATACCAGCGACGAGTTCGAGCGCGATTTCCTCAGCTATGGCAGCGCCAGCGCGGACATCTGGCTGTCCACCTTCCTCGCCCCGGATACCGACCTGCAGGTGACCATCACCGAGGTCCGCCCGGACGAGCAGGAAGTCTTCGTCCAGCGCGGCTGGCTGCGCATGTCCAACCGCCAGCTGGACGAGAGCAAGTCCAGCGAACTGCGCCCGCAGCAACTCAACGACCCGGACGGCATCCAGCCGATGCTGCCCAACGTGCCGGCGCTGGGCCGGGTGGAGATCCCACCGTTCTCCCACCCGTTCCGCAAGGGCTCGAAGCTGCGCATCTGGATCGACGCCCCGTCCAACACCGGCGGCTACGGCTTCGTCTACTACTCGCTGGCCAGCCGCAACAGCGTCTACCACGACGCCCAGCATCCCTCGCGCCTGGTCCTGGGCGAGCTGAGCGGCGTGAAGATCCCGGAAGACCTGCCCCAGTGCGGCACGCTGCTCAAGCAGCCCTGCCGACATGACCCGCTGTCGTCCTTCCCGCCCTTCTGATTGACACGCCGCCCCTGCCCGGCGGGGGCGGCACCACTCACGTAAAGGATTCGAATCGATGACCATTCGACACGCCGCTTCACGTCTGCAGAAAGCCCTCTTCCTGGCGGTGCTGACCGTCGCCCTGCCCCTCGCCCAGGCCGCCGAGCTCAAGGAAAAGATCCCCAATCGACTGACCCACGAACTGGTCATGCAGATCGACGTCCAGCTCGGCCCGCGCGAGGACATGGGCAAGGGTCCGGACGGCCAGCGCATCAACTACCCGATCATCGGCGGCACCTTCAACGGCCAGGGTATGCAGGGCAGCGTGGTGCCCGGCGGCGCCGACATGTCGGTGACCCGCGAGGACGGCGTAACGCTGATCAACGCGCTGTACCGCCTGAAGACCGACGACGGCCAGATCATCATCATCGACAACGGCGGCATCTGGCGCCTCAACGAATCGGGACTGGCGAAAAAGGCCAAGGGCCTGGAGTTGCGCGATATGAAGGAAAGCGACTTCTACTGCCGCACCTCGCCCAGGTTCAGGACCCAGCCCGGCGCCCACGCCTGGCTCAACGACTACGTGTTCGTCGGCACCATCGACGGCGTCAGCGAACATGAAGTGCTGATCAGCGTTTACAAGGTCGGCGGCGCCTGATGCCGCCAGGGCGCAAGCGTTCCCCAGCTCCTTTGGCTTGCGCCCGATTTTCCATCCCGACCTGCGCCAGGGGCGGGGTCGCTGTCACTGCGGACGCAGCCAACTCAGCCCTGCGCCTGCCAGAAGTAACCGGGTGCGAGACACAGACCGCTCGCCGCGATCACATCAAATGCTAATCAATTGCATTTACAGCCTCAGGATGAATCAGTAGACTCCGCCGCCAGACACTGGAAGCCACGGTTGATGAGGCCTGCAGCATGGAATGGAACGGAATCAATCTGCGCTGGGCCTATACCGACCTCCTGCTGGGCCTGAGCCGCAAGACCCAATGCATGCAGCTCGCCTATGACGTGCTGCACGACGCCTTCATCCGTTTCGTCCTTGCCAGCCAACGCACCGCCATCGACCAGCCCAATGCCTACCTGCGGCGAGTCGCACATTCCGTCCTGATCGATCACTACCGTGACGCCTCGCGCTTCTACCCCCTGCCGGAGGGGGACCTCGAGCCCTGGATGGATACCCGTGAGGATGCCGAGTTCGCGCCTTCCGCCGAACACCTGGCCGATCTGCAGCAGCGTCTGGTAGCCATCCAGCGCATTCTCGAGTGCCTGCCGTCGCGCTGCCGGGAAGTCTTCTGGCTGGTGCGGATCGAAGGTCACCGCCAGGTGGAAGTCGCCCGCATGCTGGGCATCAATATTTCCATGGTGGAGCGCCACCTCGTTCGTGCCTTGCTGAATCTGCGCGATGCCCGCGAGCAACTGGCCTCATGACCAGCAGCCGACACCAGGCTGCGCGCTGGTTCACCCGTCTGCTGGACCTGCCCGGCGACCATCCCGAGCGCCAGGCCTTCACCCGCTGGCTTGCCGCCGACCCGCAGAACGCCCGTGAGTACCAGGCCTTCAGCGAGCTCTGGGGCAACTTCTCGAGCACCCCGCAAACCCAGGCGCTGGCCGGCGCCATGGAGAACCTGAGCCGCCGGCGCTTCGTGCGCAACGGTGCAATGGGCGGCCTGCTGCTGGCCGTCGCCGCCGGTTGGCTGGTGTCGATGCGCAGCCGCCAGGGTGAACAGATGCTGATGACCGGCATCGGCGAGCAACGCCACATCACGCTGGAGGATGGCAGCGACGTCTTCCTCGACGCCGACACCCGGCTACATGTCCTGTTCAGCGAATCGACCCGCCAGGTTTTCCTGCTGCGAGGCCGCGCGATATTCAGCGTGCAGCATGCCCCCTCGCGCCCCTTCGTGGTCGATGCCGGCGCCGCCCAGGTACGCGTACTCGGCACGCGATTCGTCGTCGAGCGGCTGGAGCCGCAGGTGCGCGTCAGCGTCGCCGAGGGACGGGTCGAGTTCTCCAGTGCCGGCCAGCGCATGGTGCTCGAGCGTGACCAGGTGGGTGAGCTCGATGCTGGGGGAAAACTGCATCCCCTGCAGCGTTCGGCCATCAGTGCCTTCAGCTTCGCCAAAGGCAATCTGCAGTTCGAGCGAGCCAGCCTGGGCGAGATCGCCATCACGCTGTCGCGCTACCGGGAAACACCGGTGAAGGCACTGCAGCCGGCCACGCAATCGATCACTGCGGTGGTCCAGTTGGCCGATGTGGAGAGCTTCCTCGCCTTGCTGCCCGAGCTGGCCGATATCCGCATCGAGCAAAGCGGCGGCGCCACGCTGCTACTTCCTCGCTGATTTTCATCCGCACCAGGTAGGGGTTTCTTCGCGCAGCTCCGTCATTGGTTATCCCAGTCCCTGACGAGCTTTTCCATGAAGCCCATTTCCCTCAAGTCCCTGGCGGTCTCCAGCGCCCTGGCAATCTCCCTCAATGCGTTCGCCGCGCCGGTAGCGCTGGACCTTCCCCGGCAGTCCCTGGCGACGTCGCTCAAGCAACTGGCGAACCTCGCCGGCGTGACCCTGGCGATGGATGACCAGTTGGTGGCGGAGCGCACCGCCCCCGCCATCAAAGGCGACTACGAATTCAGCAGCGCACTGGACGAATTGCTCGCTGGCTCAGGCCTGGGCGTCCGTCAGCAGGGCGGTGCATGGCTGATCGTCCGCCGCGGTTCCTCCGACGTACTGGACCTCTCCTCCACTACCGTCAGCGGTCGCAGCCTGGGCTCTACCACCGAAGGCTCGCACTCCTATGCCACCCGGGCCATCACCATCGGAAAGGGCGAGCAGTCGCTGCTGGAAACCCCGCAGTCGGTCACCGTCATCACGCGCCAGCGCATGGATGACCAGAACATGAACAACCTGCAGGACGCGATGCGTCAGGTCACCGGCGCCACGGTGAAGACCTACAACACCGGCTCCAGCCTCAACGACGTGTACATGCGCGGCTTCCTGGTCGATCAGGTGCAGGTCGACGGGGTGTCGCAGATCACCGGCCAGGGCGACATGGCAACCAGCTTCGACCTGGCCATGTACGACCGCGTCGAAGTGCTGCGTGGTCCGGGTGGCCTGTACGCCGGGTCCGGCGAGCCGGCCGGCACCATCAACCTGGTGCGCAAGCGCGCGCTGGGAACGTTCGGCCTGAGCGGGGAAATGGCCGCCGGCTCCTGGGACCGCTACCGCAGCATGGTCGACGTCACCGGTCCGCTGAACGACGAAGGCACGATCCGTGGTCGCTCGGTCATGGCCTATGAGCACAACAAGTCCTTCGTCGACTACGTGCAGAACGAACGCCCGATGTTCTACGGGCGCCTGGAAATGGACCTGGACCCAAGCACCACCCTGTCGCTGGGCGGTGCCTACCAGAAGAACAATTCCACTCCGGCCTTCGGCCTGCCGGCCTATGCCGACGGCACCCTGCTCGACGTGCCGCGCTCCACCTACGTCGATGCGAAGTGGAACCGCATGAAGGAAGAGACCTGGGAGGCCTTCTCCGAGCTCGACCACACCCTTGACAACGGTGGCCAGTGGAAGACCTCACTGACCTATCGCGACGCACGCCTGCCCCAGCGCGAATTCAGCTGGACCACCTGGGTGGTCAATCCCGATACCCAGACCGCCGACGCGGCACGTTATTCGTACTACGAGCGGATCAAGACGCTGGGCCTGGACAGCTTCGTCACCACGCCCTTCAGCCTGGCCGGCCGCACCCACGAACTCACCCTCGGCGGCGAGTACCAGCACCTGGACAAGGCCTTCACCTATGGCTCGGTGGACCTGGACAACGATGGCTATGCCGACGAGGTACCGATCGGCATCGACGGCGCCAACGACCTGCCGCGCCTGGACATGCCGCACACCAACTTCAACTACACCAAGAGCCGCCAATACGGCCTCTACGGCCGCACCAAGCTCAGCGTGACCGACGAGCTGGACGTGATCCTCGGCTCCCGCGTGACCTGGTACGACGCCGATGCGAAGAACGCCAACACCTTCTTCAACAACTTCGGTTCGCCCTCGACCCAGACCAACGCCAAGGTCATTCCCTACGGCGCGCTGATCTACAAGCTCACCCCGACCCTGGCCGCCTACGCCAGCTACACCAGCGTGTTCAAGCCGCAGAGCGAGACGGACGCCAGCGGCGAGAAGATGATCGCGCCGCACAAGGGCAAGCAGTACGAAGTCGGCCTGAAACAGGAGCTGATGGACGGCCGCCTGAATGCCTCGGTCGCCCTGTTCCGCATCTACGACGAGAACCGCGCCCAGTGGTCCGGCAGCCCGGTGAACGCCTACGAGGCGCAGGGCAAGGTGCGCAGCCAGGGCTGGGAAGCCGAGCTGACCGGCAACCTGACCGACAACTGGAGCATCGTCACCGGCTATGCCTTCACCATGACCCGCCTGCTGGACGACGATCCGAACAACGGCCTGAGCTCCGGCGACACCTTCAGCACCATCACGCCGAAGCACAACTTCAACCTGTGGTCGAAGTACGAATTCCTCGACGGCACGCTGAAGGGCTTCCATGTGGCCGGCGGCACCCGCGTGGTCAGCGAGACGCTCTACACCCGCAACAACACCGACTTCGTGCAGCCCGGCTATGCGGTCTCCACCGCCCAGCTCGGTTACCGGTTCAACGAGCACCTGAGCTCTACGCTCACCGCCAACAACCTCTTCGACCGCAAGTACTACGAGCGAGTAGACAGTGCCTGGGGTTCGAACTTCTACGGCGAGCCGCGCAACCTGATGCTGACCCTGCGCGGCACCTATTGAGCGCTGGCGTTCCCACCTTCAGGGTGGGAACGCAACTCCGCCGGAACTTCACTGCGCAACCCTTCCACCGCGCGCCAGGCCGTGTCCCGAGCGCGCCTCAGCACCGCGCTCTTCCATTGGTCCGTGTCGATGTAGAAGGCATCGCGCAGCTGCTGCTTGATCCGCCGCACCTTGGCCGCCGGCGCATCGGGCGTGCGGTGCAGCCACTGGTCCGCGCGCAGCGCTTCGAGCACCTGCGGGCCGGGCACGGTGCCGAACTCCAGGCTCATGGAAATCAGCAGCGCCTGCGGGCATTCCTCGAACGCCGCATGCACCAGCTTGCCGCTGAGCTTCACCGAGACGCTGTTGCCCTCCTCCGTCGAGCGCACCTCGTCGCCCCACCAGGCGCGGGCACGGACCAGCGCTTCCGGGCGCGGATCTCCCGAGTAGATGTACTCGCCGTAGCCGCTCGGGCCGAGGCCGGTGTGCACATCGATCCAGGCCATCTCGCGGCATTGCCGGCCATGCTGGCGCAGCACTTCGCGCACGGTGCGGTTGCTCCACGTCGGCTGCGAGCCGGAGAAGAACAGCCCATCGGGATGGCTGGCCTGGCCGGATGAGATAGCCTTCTGCAACTCCCAGCGGCCATGGCGCAGCGCGTAGCCGAGCAGACGCAGGCGCCCGAGCGGGCTGGGCCAGCGACGCGGCGCGAGCACCGGGTCCAGCTGCGCGTAGCCGGGGTTCTGCGGCGCCGCCTGGGTGAAGTCACGGAAGTTGCGATTGAGGTCGACGTTCTCCTGGGTCCAGCGGCGCCACCAGGAAAACCCGTAGGGGTTGGCGGCATGCAGGTAGAGCACCGCGCAGTCGTTGCGGCGCGCGTGCTCGCGCCATGCCGCATCGGCGAGCAGGGCGCTCTGCACGCCCGAGCCGCAGAAGCCTTCGACGCCATGGCAACCGCTGCTGATGATCAGCAGGCGTTTGGCATCCAGCGGTCCTTCACGGACGACGTCCACCGCCAGCGTCTCGCCGTCGCGCCCGGTGAGCGGGTGGACGTGGGACTCCACCAGCAGGCTGGCGGCCGCGCAGGCGTCGAGGAACTTGCCGCGCGCCTGGGCGTAGCTCTGGGAGAAATACGACGATGCATTCATGGGAACTCCGGCCGTTTCCTGGGGCAGATGGCGGCCGGCAGGATGCATCAGCGCGAAAGCGCGGAGTAATGATCTCTACACATGAGCATTGAGGCTGGTTATGCCTGCTCCGCGCGGAAAGCGGCGACCATTTCCTCGGCCAGCAACTGGGCTTCGCGGGTCATCAGCTCCTGCGGCCGGGTGACCAACGAGATGCTCGCCACCGGCGTAGCCTCGGCGATCCGCAAGGGCTCCAGCACCTGGGCCACCATCGGCAGGCCGAGCATGCGCTGCGACCAGAAACTTACCGCATCGGTGTTGGCCGCCAGCTCCAGATAGAGCAGCGACGAGGAGCATTCGGTGATGCGCTTGGGTGGCGCCACCTGCCGTTCACGGAAGAACTGCCCGGCCAGGGCGACTTCCAGCGGGTCGGAGAGCAGCCATTCGAGGTCGAGCAGCTCGTGCAGCGATTGCGCCCCCGCCAGCGGATGGCCCTTGCGCACCGCCAGCGCCGAGGGTTGCGGCGCCAGCTCGCACCAGACCTGCCCGTCGGCCTGCTCCGCCACTGGCTGGGTGGTCAGCACCAGGTCCAGCCGGCCCTCCTTCAGCCCTTCGAACAACTGCAGCGAACGCAGCTCGAAGATCTGCAGCTGCACGTTGGGGTACAGCTCGCGGTAGCGCCGGAAGCAGTTGGCGAAGGCGCGATTGGGCGTCACCGGCGACACGCCGATGGCCACGCGGCCGGCCATCTCGCCCTTCAGGGTATCGATCTCGTCACGCGCGCGGCGCACTTCCTCGGTGACCAGTCGGGCCATGCTCACCAGCCGCTCGCCATAAGGCGTGACCGTCACCCCACGATTGGAGCGGACCAGTAGCGGCACACCCAGCTCACCTTCCAGCTCCTTCACCGCCTTGGACAGCGACGGCTGGGTGACGTCGAGCAGCCGCGAGGCTTCCTGGATGCTGCCGCTCTCGGCGATGGTGCGCAGGGCGCGCAATTGATGCAGTTTCATGGCGAGATCCGACCAGTTCCTCGAAGTCGCGCCACCTTAACCAGTATCGGGCCTGCATGAAAGAAGCCGGGCAACGCCCGGCTTCGTGCAGACCGTCGATCACTCCGCCATGTTCAGGTCCGGCAGCGGCTGCTGGAACATCCGCGTGGCGCTGGCCAGACAGACGAGGCCCAGGCCCATCCAGGCAAAACCGATCATGAAGGACATCCCCGACAGGCTCGACCAGAGCCAGATGGTGCTGAGGAAGCCCACCGCCGGCAGCGCGCCGTAGCGCAGGTAGTTGCCCTTGCCGGTGAGGCGCTGGTCGACCAGATAGTGCTTGATCACGGCCAGGTTCACTGCAGAGAAGGCGAACAGCGCGCCGAAGCTGATCATGTTGGCGACCGTATCCAGGGTGACGAACAGGGCGATCAGCGACAGCAGGCTGATCAGCAGGATCGCCGTGGCCGGCACGCGCTTCTTCGTCACCAGCTTGCCGAACACGCGGGGCAGCGCACCGTCCCGGCCCATGGCGAACAGCACGCGGGAAACGCTGGCCTGGGACACCATCGCCGAGGCGAAGCAGCCGGCCACGTAGGTAGCGGTGAAGAAGGTCACCAGCCACTCGCCGCCGATGCGGCGCAGCACGTCCAGCGAAGCCGAGTCGGCATCGGTGAGCGCCTGCCACTCGGGGAATACCAGCTGGCCGAAGTAGGCCATGACGATGAACAGCACGCCGCCGATCAGGGTCACCAGCATGATCGCCGCGGGAATCTGCCGGCGCGGTTCGGGGGTCTCCTCGGCCATGGTCGACACGGCGTCGAAGCCGAGGAACGACAGGCACAGCACCGCCGCGCCGGACATCACCAGCGGCAGGCTGAAGTGCTCGTCATAGAAGGGCTGGACCAGCGGCACGGGTTCTGCCTGGGCCCCCAGATGGCTCAGCGACAGCGCGATGAATACCACCACGAAGACCATCTGCGCGACGATCAGCACCCAGTTGACGCGGGTGATGGATTCGATGCCGACGAGGTTGAGCAGGGTCACCAGCACGATGGATCCGAGAATCCATACCGACAGCGGCACCGAGGGGAAATAGTCGGTCATGTAGATGCCGATCAGCAGGTAGCTCAAGAGCGGCAGGAAGATGTAGTCCAGCAGCAGCGTCCACCCGGCGAGGAAGCCGAACGCTGCGCCGAAGGTCTTGCGCGTGTAGCTGTAGACCGAGCCCGAATAAGGGTGCGCCTGCACCATGCGCCCGTAGCTGTAGGCGGTCAGCAGCATCGCGGCGAGCGTGAAGAGATAGGCCGTCGGCAGGTGGCCCTGACTCATGCGGGTGACCAGGCCGTAGGTGGTGAACACCGCCAGCGGCACCATGTAGGCCAGGCCGAAAAGCACCAGCGCCGGGATGCCCAGCGATTTGCGGAAGGACCGTGCAGACGGTTCGTGGGTTTTATGGGCAGGCAAGGAAGTAGCGGACGTGCTTGTTGTTTTTTTCATGGCTGACTCATGGACGGCGAGCGACGGGCGCTCGTTGGACTGGAACGGCGTGATGCCGGTCGAGGCTTCCTGGGCAGCGGACGGGCGCCCGGCGATTCAGCCGGAGCGAAGCTTCGGGCAGCCGCTGCGGGAGGAATTCAGCGTAGGTCGTTCGGGGCGCCCCGGCAGGTATGCGGGGCCGGGAAAACCGGGAGGCATTGCGCCGAACGCACGCCCTCCCGCGTGGCAGAACCGGAGTCGCCGTTCACTGCGTCGTCGATGAAAGTCTGCGCTGCAAAACACTGCCGCCACTCGTTGAACGCTTGCACCTGGGCACTCCTGCTGGCCGCCTCGAAGGACGTTGTTGTTCGAATGGGGGCGCATGGTGCTTCAGCTCGTCGCCGAGGAAAATTAGTAAAAATATCTTCGAGCCCAATGAAAAAAATGGCCGTGCGGAGCGCACCCGACGACCCGGCCGGCTGTCGCGCGAGATTGCCTCAACCCCTATCGCCACCTCTCGAAACAGGCGCTCGAATCGGCTCCGACACACTCCGGTGCAGTCCCGCGAAACCTAAGTATGGTGGTGCGATACCCATGGACGATGGTGAGAGTCCCCGGCCAGCGAATAGGGTTTGTCTACCGGCAATCCGGTCTTCGAAACGACCGCCAGGTCGCTTCGAGCGCCGCATCGGACCGGTCCCCATTCGCCGCGCTAGCGGTCCCCTGACGAGAGCTTTCACCATGACCGACGAGACCCAAGGAACCACCCGCCGCGCCCTGATGAGCGCCGGTGTAGCTGCCGCCACCCTGGCAGTGGCCGTCCCCCTGCTGGCGGGCCAGGCGAGCGTTGCCCAGGCCCCGGCCGCAACGGGTGCGCGCCGCAAGGAGCAAGGGTCGGGCTACCTCACCCTGCGCGACGGCACCGAGCTGTTCTACAAGGACTGGGGCAGCGGGCAGCCCATCGTGTTCCACCACGGCTGGCCGCTCTCGGGGGATGACTGGGACAACCAGATGCTGTTCTTCCTCGCCAGGGGCTATCGCGTGATTGCCCATGACCGCCGTGGCCACGGTCGCTCCACGCAGACCGACAAAGGCAACGACATGGACACCTACGCCGCCGACCTTGCGGAACTGGCGGCGCACCTGGACCTGAAGAACGCCGTGCACATCGGCCACTCCACCGGCGGTGGCGAGGTCGCCCGCTACGTCGCGCGCCATGGTGCCGGCCGCGTCGCCAAGGCGGTGCTGATCGGCGCGGTGCCGCCGATCATGCTGCAAACCGAGAAGAACCCCGGCGGCCTGCCGCTGAAGGTGTTCGACGGCTTTCGCGAGGCGCTCGCCGCCAGCCGCTCGAACTTCTACCGCGACGTCGCGGCGGGCCCCTTCTACGGCTTCAACAGGCCGGGCGCCAAGGTCTCCGAAGCGGTAATCGACAACTGGTGGCGCCAGGGCATGAACGGCGGCGCCAAGGCCCAATACGACTGCATTGCGGCCTTCTCGGAAACCGACTTCACCGATGATCTGAAGCAGATCGCCGTGCCGACCCTGGTGCTGCACGGTGAAGACGACCAGATCGTCCCCATCGACGACTCCGCGCGCCTCTCGATCAAGCTGCTGCGCCACGGCACGTTGAAGACCTATCCCGGCCTGCCCCATGGCATGTGCACGACCCACGCCGACACCATCAACGCGGACCTGCTGGCCTTCATCAAGGGCTGAAACCGCTGGAAGACAAAGGCCCGGCGCATGACGCGCCGGGCCTTTTTCCGTTCAGAGCTGTGACAGCCCGCCATCGACACACAGGTCGACGCCGGTGATGAAGCTGCTGTCGTCCGAAGCGAGGAACAGCGCAGCGTTCGCCAGCTCTTCCGGGCGGCCGAGGCGGCCCAGAGGAATCAACCCCGCCAACTGCTGTTCGAACGCGCCGAACTGCGCCTCGCCGATGCCCATCTTGCCAATGATCGGGGTCAGCACCGGGCCGGGGCTCAGGCAGTTGACGCGGATGTTGCGGCCCTTGAGTTCCGCCGCCCAGCTGCGGGCGAAGGAACGCACCGCCGCCTTGGTCGCCGCGTAGACTACATGAGCCTCCAGCGCCTTCAGGTGGGCGATGGACGACACCAGCACGATGGCGCCGCCGTCACGCAGCAACGGCAGCGCTTTCTGGATGGTGTAGAAGACGCCCTTGACGTTGATGTCGAACTGCTCGTCGAACTGTTCTTCATCGACCTGATCGCCCGGTGCCGGGCGGATCACGCCGGCATTGGCGACCAGCACATCGAGGTGGCCGAAGCGTTCGCCGATCTGCCGGTACAGGGCGTCCAAATCCTCCAGCCGGCTGGCGTCGGCACGGATGCCCACGGCGTTGTCACCGATCAGCCCGACCGCCTCCTCCAGCGCGTCCCGGCGGCGCCCGGTGATGACCACCTCGGCGCCTTCCAGGGCGAATCGTTGCGCGGTGGCCAGACCGATACCGCTGTTGCCGCCCGTGACCAGGGCGACCTTGTTGCTTAGCTTTCCCATCATCTCTCCAACGTGGCTTGTGAATCGGCTCGTTTGGGAGGTCGCAAATCGGGAGCACGCAGCAGGTCCTGTTGCAGCGGCAGATAGCGCTCGATCTTTTCTGCCAGGCGTTCGCGGCGCTCGGCCAGCTGGGCCTGCAGCGCGTCCAGGGCCACCAGTTTTTCCAGGTGCTGCTGCAGGCAGGCGAGGAAGCCTTCGCTGTCCTCTTCCTCCTCCAGGTACTGCAGCAGGCCGTGGATCTGCCGGGTGCTGAAGCCGCACTCGAGCAGCTCGCGCACCCAGAGCACGCGTTGCACCATGGACGCGGCGTAGTCGCGATAGCCATTATCCAGCCGCGACGACTCGATCAGCTGCTTCGACTCGTAATGGCGCAGCGCGCGTGTACTGACGCCGGCGCGCAGGGCCAGCTCTCCGATTTGCATGTCGACCTCCGATGGGGAGCACTCTGGGGGCTTGACGCTAGTGTCAAGGTCAAGCCCCCCTTTGGCTTTTTCAGGCGTCCGTTGCGGGATGCGCCGGCAGGGTGAACTGCACCACCGCGCCACGGGGCTGGTTGGCGCTGGCCCAGAGACGGCCGCCATGGGTGTCAATGATCGAGCGGCAGATCGACAGACCCATGCCCATGCCGGTGGCCTTGGTGGTGTAGAACGGCGCGAAGATCAAGTCCGCGTTGTTCTCGGCGAATCCCGGTCCGTTGTCGCAGACTCTCACCCGCACGCCACCCTCGTCGTACTCGGAGCTGACCAGCAGGTGGCGCTCACCGACAGGCACAGCGCCCATGGCCTCCAGGGCATTGACGATCAGGTTGAGCATCACCTGCTGCAATTCGACCCGGTCGCCCTCCACCTCCGGCAGACCGTCGGCGAGTTCGACGCGCACCACCGTGCCGGATTTCGCCGCCTCGCCGCGGGTGAACTCGACCATCTCGCGTAGCGCCGCACTGACGTCCACCGGCTGCTTCTGCGGCGGGGTCTTGCGGATCAGCTGGCGGATGCGCCCGAGCACCTCGGCGGCACGGTTGGCGTCCTTGATGATGCGTCCCAGCACCTGGCTGACCTCACCCAATTCCGGCGGCTGCGCACCCAGCCAGCGCAGCGCGGCATTGGCATTGGTCACGGTAGCGGCAATCGGCTGGTTCACCTCGTGGGCGATGGACGCAGCCAACTGCCCCATGGTCGCCACACGATTGGCGTGGGCCAGTTCCGTCTGCACCTCGCGATAGCGCCGTTCGCCCTCGCGCACCCGCTCCTCGGCCTGCTTGCGCTCGGTGAGATCGAGCACGAAAGCCACCCCTTCCTGCAGGCTGGCCTCGAAGGCCGCCAGGCCGACGATCACCGGCACGCGGCTGCCGTCCTTGCGGATGTATTCCTTCTCGAAAGGCTGCGCATGCCCGGTCCGAATGGCCGTGGCGAGGTGCGCCTGACTGAGCGCCAGGGATTCCGGCGGCGTCATGTCGTGCCAACGCACGCGGCCGGACAGCAGTTCGTCACGCTCGTAGCCGACCATGCGCAGGAAGGCGTCGTTGGCTTCGGCTATCTCGCCGCCCGCACTCCAGACGATGATGCCGATGATGTTGGCGTCCACCAGCCGGCGAATCTTTGCCTCGCGCTCGGCGGCATCGCGATACAGGCGCGCATTCTCCAGCGAGATCGCTGCCTGTGAGGCCAACAGCCGCAATACGGCGATCCGCGCGGGGCTGAACACGTCGGCCGAGAGGTTGTTCTCCAGGTACAGCGCGCCGGTGAGCTTGGCCTGATTCATCAGCGGCATGCAGAGGATCGAACGCGCGCCGTGCTGGCGGACATAGGGATCGGTGGTGAATCCCGGATCGGCCATGGCGTCCTCCAGGCACAGGCTCTCGCCGGTGCGCAGCACCTGGTAGAGCACCGTTTCGGCCAGCGCCGCGGCGCTGATCGGTTCGTTGCACAACAGCATCGCGCCGTCGCCGACGGTCGCCAGCGCCGCGATGCGCGGCTCGCCCGCTTCGGCGAGGACCAGCACGCCGCGCTCGGCGCCAGCCTGCTCGATGGCGGTGCGCATCACCATGTCGATCAGCTTCTCCAGGACAATCTCCCCCGAGGCGGCCTGGGACACCTTGAGCACCGTGGCCAGGTCCAGGTGCTCCACCGGGGTGGCGATGGTCGCGGTCGGGCCGGGCGCAGGCTCCTCGTTGCGCAGGTAGCGATGGCGCCCCTCCAGTTGCCGCACCTTGCCGTCGGCGCCCCAGCGCAGGTAGCCATAACGCGCATCCTGCAGGTAGACGCGGGCGATCTTGGCGAGGCCGCGCGCGCCGTAGAAGCGCCCCGCCAGCTCGTTGGCCAGCGCCTCGATCTGCACGAAGCCGTTGTCCTGCGCCTGGCGGATGGCCTCTTCGTAAAGCAGCTCGGCATCGACCAGCCGCCCTTCGACCCGCGCGATTTCCGCTCCCACCAGCGCCACCCGACAGGCGAAGGATTCGCCGCACTGCCGGGCCCACTCCTGCAACTGCGCGTGATGCACGGCCAGTTCTCGCAGGCGCTCAGGTTGCTCATCGACAGCCATGGAATCGAAAGTGGCGGCCAGGGTCAGCGCTGCGTGGAAGTGGTACTCGGACTCCTCCGTGAAGGACTCCACCACCCACAGCAGCCCTTTCGCCCGCGTTACGCAGTGCATGGCTGCGGCATGATCGCCCGCCATGCAGCGCGCCTGCAGCTTGCGTATCCAGTACTTGGCCGCCGCCAGCGCCAGGCCCGGCGTACTGTCCAGGTGCGCTTCGAAACGCGCCTCGTCGAACACCTCATCGTCGAAACTGCCGAAGGTCGGGGTCTGCCCGCGCAGTGTGCGGATCAGCGCCAGCTGCGTGCTGATGAAATCCACCACCAGGCCGAAGCGTACCTTCTGCGCATAGGCCAGGCCCTGCCCGGCCTCCTCGTGCACCTGCGCCAGTGGCTCGCCGAGGAACAGCACATCAGCGATATGGCCGTTGCCGGCATAGGCGGCGTAGGCCAGGTCGCCGACGCGATTGGCCGCGACGAACGCCCGGCGCAGCAGCTCCCGGCACTCGCGCACCGGGCGCATCCAGCGCGCTACGAACATCGAGAAGCACAGGTAGGTTCGCGCTTCATGGCGATTCAGCCCGCGCCGGTCAACGAGGTCGCAGCCCAGGCGACCGAAGCGATAGCCGGCTTCGTAGTCACCGAAGCGGCGGCCGGCGACGCGCCCGACATTCGCATAGAGCATGCAGGAAGCATCGCAGTTGCCCCGCTCCAGGCTCAGGCTCACGGCCTTGCAGATGGTCAGGCTGGCCAGGTTGGCATCGCTCTGCAGCGCCGGGGCGAACAGCTTGCCAAGGGCGTCGAGGGTCGCCAGGGAGGCGGCGTCTTCCATCAGCGGCAGGTCGATCAGCTGTTCGATGCTGCGCTCGCCCAGCTGCGTCCAGATCTGCTGGTATTCCTCGCGCACCTGCTCGTCGTCCGGGTGCGCCGACCAGTGAATGCCAACCGCCCGCAGGTAGGCCAGGCACACCGCGACCGCCCGGTCGCTGCGGTCCTGCAACAGGCACACGTCCATCTGCAGGCAGGCCACCGCCGCCTGCTCCACCGTGGTGGCGGCGCGTGGCGTCAGCGCGGTGAGGCGCTCGTCGGCCTGCGCCAGCTGGCCGGTGAGGAATTCGCACTCGGCGCGGTTGAGTTCCAGGGCGAAGCACAGGTCGTGGCGGCGTTGCCAGCAATCACCGTCGAGCAACTCCATCCCGGCGTGCAGATAGGCCAGCGCCGAGCTGTAGGCGCTGGAAGCCTTGGCGCGCTGCCCGGCCAGCAGGTTGTACTCGGCCAGCTGTTCGCGCTCGGCGCGGGAGTCGATCAGCCGGGCGCCGCGATTGAGCTGGCCGACGATCTCGAAGATCGCTTCTTCGCGCCGCTCCGTCGGCGTCTGCTCGGCCAGCAGACGACCAATGCGCAGATGCGCCTCGGCACGGGCCGTTTCGGCGATCAGCGAATAGGCCGCCTCGTGGATGCGGTCGTGGGCGAACGCGCAGGCGCCTTCCAGGCGCTCCACCAATTCCTGGCGCACCGCCGACCAGAGTATCGAATGGACCTTCGCCGGCGGCAGGTCGAGGACGGTCGCCAGGGTATCGATCTGCGCCACGTTGCCCAGACAGGCGAGCTGCTGCAGAGCCTGGCGGGTTTCCAGCGGCAGCCGCGCGAGCTTGCCGACCATCAGGTCTACGACGTTGTCGGTGAAGCCCTTGGCGTGGATGCGCTCCGGTTCCCAGCGCCAGCGCCGCGCCTCGTGGTCGTAGGTCAGCAGCTCTTCCTCGGCCAGTGCCTGGAGGAACTGGATGACGAAGAACGGGTTGCCGGCGGTCTTGTCCTGCACCAGCCGGGCCAGCGCCACGATGCTCGGCGGCGGACAGCGCAGCGCCTCGGCAATCAGTTGCTCGATGTGCGCGCGGGCCAGCGGCGCCAGGCGTATCTCGTCGATGCGTACACCGGCCTGGCGGATGGCCTGCAGCTTGCGAGTCAGCGGATGGCTGGCGTCCACTTCGTTGTCGCGGTAGGCGCCCACCAGCATCAGGTGGCGCAGTTCCGAATGGGTAAGCAGGTCTTCCAGCAGGTCGAGGGTTGCCGCATCCAGCCATTGCAGGTCGTCGAGGAACAGCGCCAGAGGGTGATCGGCGCGGGCGAACACGCCGATGAAGCGGCGGAACACCAGCAGGAAGCGACGCTGCGCCTGTTGCGGCTCCAGCTCGGGCACCGGCGGCGGGTCGCCGATGATCAGCCGCAGCTCGGGAATCAGGTCAGTAATCAGCCGGGCATTGGGCTCCAGCGCTTCCAGCAGCGCGCTGCGCCAGCCCTCCAGCACGTCACCGCTCTTGCCCAGCAGCGTGCGCACCAGCCCCTGGAAGGCCTGCACCAGCGTCGAGTAGGGAATGTCGCGCTTGTACTGGTCGAACTTGCCTGAAGCGAACAACCCGCGTGGCGGCACCAGCACCTTGTGCAGCTCGTTGACCACCGAGGACTTGCCGATCCCGGAATAGCCCGACACCAGCACCAGCTCCGGCGTGCTGCTGGCAACGATGCGCGAGAAGGCCTCGACCAGCACCTCCACCTCGCGCTCGCGACCGTAGAGCTTCTCGGGGACCAGCAGGCGGTCGGGCGTGCCCTGCTCGTCCAGGCTGAAGGCTTCGATGCGCCCGCTCCGTTTCCAGTCTTCCAGGCAACGGCGCAGGTCGTGCTCGACGCCGGCAGCGCTCTGGTAGCGTTCCTCGGCGGTCTTGGCCAGCAACTTGAGAACGATCTGCGAGAGCATCGGCGGCACGCCGGCGACCCGTTCGCCGGGCGACAGCGGCTTGCGCGCGATGTGACAGTGCACCCATTCCATCGGGTCGCTGGCGGTAAACGGCAGCGTACCGGTGAGCATCTGGTAGAGCACCACGCCAAAGGCATAGAGGTCGCTGCGCGAGTCGATGGAGCGGTTCATCCGCCCGGTCTGTTCCGGCGCCATGTAGGCCAGGGTGCCGGCGATGGTCTCCGGCGGTTCGGGCGCCTGACGTTCGCGCGGCAACCGCGAGGCCAGACCGAAGCCGGTCAGGCGTGCCTGGCCATCAGTGCAGTTGACCTGGATGTGGTTGGGCTTGAGGTCCTTGTGTACCAAACCGCGCTGGTGCAGGTGGCGTAGCGCCACGGCGATGTCCACGGCCAGGCGCAGGCAGGTTGCGGTGTCCAGCGGCTGGCGCAGCAGGCGCGACAGCGGCTCGCCGCCGGGGTCATCGAGCAGCAGGCGGGTCTTGCCGCCTTCGCGGTGCAGCGCCTGCGGGCGCAGTGCCCAGGCGCTGTGCAGTTCGTCGCGCAGGCTGTACTCGTGGGCCAGCCGTTCCAGCGTGGCGGGCAAAGGATGTTCGGCGGCCGGGCGCACCAGCAGCACGCTGGCGCCGTCGTCACCGGATGGGCGCGCGCGGCAGAACACCCGCTCGCCATCGTCCCACAGGATCTTCTGTTTGCTGGCCATCGGCTCGGCAACCTCTCAGGGATTCTGCTGCCCCCGAGTGGCGGTCAGCGACTGTATTGCAGACGGCCTTCAGGTCGTCCGCTGCAACGGCTCGACGCCCAGGGCCTCGGCCATGCGCACCAGATCGGCGACCGAACGCGCGGCCAGCTTCTTCATCACCTGGCCACGGTGCACCTTGACGGTCACTTCGCTGAGGTTGAGCTCGGCGGCGATCTGTTTGTTCATCAACCCCGCGACGACGAAGCGCAGCACTTCGCGCTCGCGCAGGGTCAGCGCCTCGAACGCCTGGCGCAGCGCCGCGCCGGACTGCTCGGCCTGCAACCGCTCGCCATCTCGGGCCAAAGCGCTGGCCACTGCGTCGAGCATGTCCTGGTCGCGGAAGGGCTTGGCGAGGAAGTCCACGGCGCCGGCCTTCATGGCCTTGACTGTCATGGCGATATCGCCGTGGCCGGTCATGAACACGATGGGCATGCGCACCCCGCTCTTCTCCATCTGCTCCTGGAACGCCAGGCCGCTCTCGCCGCGCAGGCGCACATCGAGAACCAGGCAGCTGGGAACGTCACGCCGGGCAAAGGACAGAAAGGCCTGGGTGGAATCGAAGGTCTGCACCTGCAGGCCGATGGAGCGCAACAGGCCATCGAGGGCGAGGCGCATGGACTCGTCGTCATCGACCACATAGACCACCGGCTCCTTCGGGCCTTGCGGCGGATTGGAATGCGCCGACGAGCTCATCTTGCCTCCTTGGGGGACCGCGACACTCGCGGTGTGCAGGTCAAAAAATCTAGTCCATGATGGGGCCCGCGGCAAAGTGCCAGCCCAGTGATCATGGGGCCGGGGTCATGGGGCCGGAGCGATACCTTCGGGATATTGGCCATAACGCGCGCCATGGCGCGCACCATCGCGCTGCTGCGAGCAAGGCTAGCCTGGCGAAGCGAAGCGCCGCCAGGCCAGAAACCCCTGAATATCGGCCATACCTTCGGCCCACTTTCGACCAGCTCCCCGAACAGGCAGAACCCCGATGGCAAGCGCCTTTGCTCCCCCTTACCCGCTCCCCGCGACGACGCCGATCACCGTCGCCTTCGTCGCCTACCCGCAGATGGGCCTGCTCGACCTGAGCGGCGCCCAGACCGTGTTCTGGGCCGCCAGCAAGGCCCTGGCCCAGCGTGGCCTGCCCGGCTATCAGTTGCTGACGTCAAGCCTGCGCGGCGGCCTGGTGAGCACCGTCGAAGGGCTGTCGGTGGACACCAGCGCGCTGGCTGAACTCGACCTCGCCGCGGTCGACACCCTGGTCGTCCCCGGCGCCCCGGACATCGGCGAAACCCTCGACAGCCACGGCGAGCTGGCGGCCTGGCTGAACCACGCGGCCCCCAGAGTGCGTCGGGTGGCTTCCGTGTGCAGCGGCGCCTTCCTGCTGGCCAAGGCCGGGCTGCTCGACGGCTGCCGCGCCGCGACCCACTGGGCCCTGTGCGACACCCTGCAACAGCGTTTCCCGGCCCTGGAAGTTGACGCCGATGCGATCTTCATCCAGCAGGGCTCGGTCTGGACTTCGGCAGGGGTCACCGCCGGCATCGACCTCGCACTGGCGCTGGTGGAAGCCGACTGCGGCCGCGAGGTCAGCATGCAGGCGGCGCGCGAGCTGGTGGTCTACCTCAAGCGCCCCGGCGGGCAGGCGCAGTACAGCACCCTGCTGCAATTGCAGACCCAGGACAACCCGGCCTTCGACGAGCTGCACCTGTGGCTGGCGGAGAATCTGGGGGATCCGGAACTGACCGTGGAACGCCTGGCGGAACAGGCGAAGATGAGCCTGCGCAACTTCTCCCGCGTGTACAAGGATCGCACTGGGCGCACGCCGGCCAAGGCCATCGAACTGTTCCGCCTGGAAGCAGCGAAACGCCTGCTGGAAAACTCTTCGCGCAACATCGGGCAGATCGCCAGCGCCTGCGGTTTCAGCGACGAGGAGCGGCTGCGCAGCACCTTCCAGCGCCACCTGTCGATCTCCCCGCGCGACTACCGCAGCCGCTTCAGCCGCTGAGTCTGATTCGCTCAGGCCACAGCCAGCGCCAGCGCACGCTCCGGCTGCTGCTCCAGGTGGCGGGCGAAGAACGTCCGCAGCCAGCGCTCGCGCGGGTCGGCATGGCTGGTGCCGCGCCAGGCCATGGCCAGGTCCGGGCTCGACAGCGGCAGCGGTGCGTATTCGGCGCGCAGGCCATCCACCCGCGCCATCGCCTGGGCCACGTAGTCGGGCACGATGGCGAGCATGTCGCTTCCGGCCAGCAGCGCCGGCAAGGCGCTGAACTGCGGCACCGCGAGCACCACCCGGCGCTGCCGGTCGTGGCGCGCCAGGGCGCGGTCGACGTCGTCGGTCACCTTGCCCAGCGCGGACACCGCCACATGGGGCCGCCGGCAGAATTCGTCGAGGCTCACCGGCGCCGCCGCCGAATCGGCGCGCAGCAGCATCGGCTGCACCGGGCGCAGGCTGCGGCAGTGGGCGCTGGCCGGCAGCTCCTGCGCGTGACCAATGCCCAGGGAGATGTCCCCGGCGACCAGCAGCTGCGGAAGTTGCAGCGCATCGACTCGCCGTACGACGAGCGTGATGTTCGGCGCCTCGGCGCGCAGCTGCTGCATCAGCCGCGGCAGCAGCGCGTATTCGACTTCGTCGCACAGACCGACGTGGAAGGTCTCCTCGCTGGTGCGCGGGTCAAACTCCCTTGCGCAGCTCAGGGCCAGGGCGATGCCTTCCAGGGCTGGGCCCAGGCGCACGTGGATTTCCTCGGCCCGCGCGGTGGGCTCCATCGCCCGCCCGCTGCGGATGAACAGCGGGTCGTCGAACATCGTCCGCAAGCGGTTCAGCGCGCTGCTGACGGTGGTCTGGCAGAGGAACAGGCGTTCGCCCGCCCGGGTCACGTTGCGCTCGCGCATCATGGTTTCGAAGACAACCAGCAAGTTGATGTCGGCATGTCGCAGGTCATTTCTGTTCATGGTTTCGCCCGCCTGGTGAAAGTTGCATCCGAACTGCCTTTCGCTGGGCCCGTTCACTTCTCCAGGCTTGCGATGTGATTGCAGATTATTCAGGCGTAACCGCTGAGTCAGTTGTACATGGGTGCAATATCGCCACCCGTTGGTTATCCGAACTAATACCTGGGTATTGTTCCGCTCAACTTCCTGCCGCGAATATCACCCACATCAGACTGTCCGCCGGAATATCCATACCCAGGTGTTGCCCGACTATACCTAGGTATACTTCTCCGACTTGTTCGACGGCGTATCTTGCAAGTACGGCAGGCGCCGCCACGAGCGCCCCAGAGGATGCAAAAGACGCAAATGCGCAACAAGGCTGTCATTGCAGTAGTCGACGACGATGAATCCCTTCGCACCGCGCTGGAAGGCCTGCTGCGCGCCACCGGCTACCTGGCGCGCACCTACGGCGGGGCGCGCGAGTTCCTCGGCTCCGACGGCCCGGAACTGGCCAGCTGCCTGATCTCCGATATCCAGATGCCGGGCATGTGCGGCGTGGAGCTCTATGAAACGCTGCGCAGCCGTGGCCTGGACCTTCCGGTGATTTTCATGACCGCCTACCCCGGCGAGCGGCCGCGCATCAGCATGGACATGCCCGGCGTGATCGCCTGCCTGCCCAAGCCGTTCGAAGCCGAACAATTGCTGCACTGCATCGAGACTGCCCTGCTGCTGAAATCCTGAACGCGAAAATCCCCCGCAAGTTATTCCCGACCCTGTTCACTGCACTGCACTGCCCTGAAAAATACTTCACACGATTCCCCGTCGATACCTTCGTATAGTTCTCTTCCACACATGCGTAATTCCCGCACACCGATGTAGAAGTGCGCCCGGAAGTTCTCCTCCCTAGCATGGATTCACAGCGGACGACTGCAGACGGAACAACGCAAACCAAGGTTTGCAACTACCCGTCAGCGTCACGCCGAACTTGAAGCAGTGACTTCAAGGCAATTCATCCATTCGAGTCAGGAGCACATGATGAAACAGCAACTTCTGGTTATTGGCGCGGGCTTCGGTGGACTGTGGAGCGCTCTGAGCGCCGCCCGCCTGCTGGACATGCACGGCAACAACGATGTGGAGATCACCCTGCTCGCGCCACAGGCCGAACTGCGCATCCGCCCGCGCTTCTACGAGCCCGATGTGCACAGCATGTTCGCTCCGCTGACCGAGCTGTTCGAGGCCGTGGGCGTGCGCTTCGTCAAGGGCACCGCCGAGAGCATCGACGAGCAGGCCCGCAAGGTCGGCTACCGCGACCAAACCGGCCGCACTGGCGAGCTGAGCTACGACCGCCTGGTACTGGCCAGCGGCAGCCAGCTGTCCCGCCCGCCGGTGCCGGGCCTGAAGGAACATGCCTTCGACGTTGACCAGATCGAATCGGCGGCGCACCTGGAAAGCCACCTGATGTCGCTGCGCAACCAGCCGGCCAGCCGCGCACGCAACACCGTGGTGATCGCCGGCGGCGGCTTCACCGGTATCGAGACCGGCACTGAAATGCCGGCCCGCCTGCGTGCCGTACTGGGTGAGGACCAGGACGTCCGCGTGGTCATCGTCGACCGTGGCGAGCGCATCGGCGCGGTGATGGGCGAAGGCATCCGCCCGTCGATCATCGAGGCCTCCGACAGCCTGGGCATCGAATGGATCACCGGCGCCACGGTCGCCGCCGTGGACGCCAACGGCGTGACCCTCGCCGACGGCCGCCACATCGAGAGCCACACGGTGATCTGGACGGTGGGTTTCCGCGCCAGCCCGTTGACCGAACAGCTGACTGCCCAACGTGACGGCCAGGGCCGCCTGCACGTGGACGGCAACCTCAAGGTGCGCGGACTGCAGAACGTCTTCGCCGCCGGTGACGTCGCCTACGCCGCCACCGACGACATCGGCAACTTCGCCGCGATGTCCTGCCAGCACGCCATCAGCCTCGGACGCCACGCCGGCAACAACGCCGCCGCCGACCTGCTGGGCGTCGCCCCGACCCAGTACCGCCAGCCCAAGTACGTCACCTGCCTCGACCTCGGCGCCTGGGGCGCCGTGTACACCGAAGGCTGGGACCGCCAGCTGAAGCTGGTGAAGGCCGAGGCCAAGGAACTCAAGACGCAGATCAACACCGTCTGGATCTACCCGCCGGCCGCCGACCGCCGCGCCGCCCTGGCCGCCGCCGACCCGCTGATCCCGGTGGCCTGATCGCTGCTCTGCCCGCACTCCCTCGCTCCGAGGGAGTGCCACTCGCCTGATGGACTCGACCTAACAAGCAACAGGAGAACCACCATGACCATGCACCTGAATACCTTCGCCCAGCCCGATGCCACCACCCCGGCCCAGGAACTGGTGCCTTCGCGTTACGCCCTGCGCGTGGGCGAGATCGACGTGCTGGTGGTCAGCGACGGCGTGCTGCCGCTGCCGACCGAAACCATGTCGACCAACGCCACCCCGGAAGAGCGCGCGGCATGGTTCAAGGAAATGTACCTGGGCCCGGACATGTTCGACTGGGCACTGAACGTGCTGGTGGTGCGCAGCGGTGAGCAGACCATCCTGGTCGACGCCGGCCTGGGCAACCAGTTCCCCGGCTTCCCCCGCGCCGGGCAGTTCCCCAAGCGCCTGAAGGATGCCGGCATCGAGCTGTCGTCGATCACCGATATCGTGATCACCCACATGCACATGGACCACATTGGCGGGCTGCTCACCGACACCGTGAAGAACGGCCTGAGCCCCGAGGTGCGTATCCACGTCACGGCCACCGAAGTCGATTTCTGGAAGATCCCCGACTTCAGCCTGACCGAGATGCCGCAGCCGGTACCGGACGTCCTGCGGCGCACCGCCAACGAGTTCATGGCTCACTACGAGAGCCGCCTGCACATCTTCGAGGACGAGTTCCAGGTAGCGCCGGGTGTGGTGGCGAAGCTCACCGGCGGCCACACCCCCGGCCACTGCATCGTCTACGTCGACTCCGCCGGCGAGCGCCTGACCTTTGCCGGTGATGCACTGTTCCCGGTGGCCTTCGACCATCCGGAATGGCACAACGGCTTCGAACACGACCCGGAAGAGTCGGTCCACGTGCGGGTCCGCCTGCTGCGCGAGGCGGCGGCCAGTGGCGAACTGTTCGTCGCCACCCACCTGCCCTTCCCCTCGGTGGGGCGCGTGGCCATCGACGGCGATGCCTTCCGCTGGATCGCCGGCTTCTGGGATTACTGACAGCCAGCGCCAGACCGCCCCGCCCTGCTCACGCGGGACGGGGCTTTTGCGTTATCCGGGCCTGCTCAATCGAGCAGACCGAGCTTGTCCAGGCTGCGCGCGGTCGCCACGATGGCCTCCTCGGCCGGGCGCGGCGACCAGCCCAGCAGCCTGCGCGCCTTGGCGTTGCTGGAGTTCATCCGCAGCCCGAGAAGCGGCACGGAGCCCTTGAGCGCCGGGTCCTTCAGCGCGCCCAGGCGCACCACCCAGTTGGGCAGCACACGCGTCGAGACCTTCGCCGCCACGGCGCCCATGCGCTCCTTGAGAACCCGCGCGACTTCGCCCAGCCACAGGCTGTCACCGGCGGTGGCGATGAAGCGCTCGCCGCGAGCGGCATGGTGGGTCATGACCAGCACGTGCAGGTCCGCCACGTCGCGCGCATCGACGAATCCGCAGTTGATCTTCGGGCTGCCCGGCTGGCCGGCGAGCAGGCTTTTCACCAGGCGGATGGAGTGCGAGTAGTCGGCGCCGAGCACCGGGCCGAGCACGGCCACCGGGTTGACTGCCGAGAGTTCCAGGCCCTGCCCCTCACGGGCGATGAAGTCCCAGGCGGCGCGCTCGGAGAGGGTCTTGGATTTCTGGTAGAGCCAGACGTTGCGGCTGCTCAGGTCGCTCCAGTCAGTCTCGTCGAAGGGCCGCGTCATCTGCCCGTGTCCGGCGCAGATGGCACCAAAGGCCGAGGTCAGCACGACCCGCTTCACCCCGGCATCGCGTGCGGCGCGCAGCACCCGCAGGTTGCCGTCGACCGCCGGGCGCACCCATTCCTCCTCGCTGGTCTGCGCCCCCGTGGGCGTCGGCGAGGCCCCGTGGATCACGTAGCGGCAGCCGGCGACGGCTTCCGCCCAGCCGCGATCCTGGCTCAGGTCGGCGACCACGAAGCTCAGGCGTTCTCCTGCGTCGATGCCACCTTCGCGCAGCTGCTCGCGCACTTCGGCTTCCCGCGCCAGCGAACGCACCGTGGTACGCACCTGATAGCCGTCGCGTAGCAGGGCGAGGATGCAATGCTGGGCAATGAAACCGGTCCCGCCGGTCACCAATACCAATTCGTCTTTCATGGATTTTCTCGGGCAAGGCTGTAGTCGGACGCCGGGAAAATTACGCCTGCTCCGTCGAACCGTGAATGCGCTGGAGTGCACTTTACTTGCGCGAGAGTTCGAATCTGCCGGTTGCGCGGTTGGCCGTTGCCCCGGCGGGAGCCCGGTGCGATTCTGGGCCGCATCCGCTTTCGGCACCCCAGGGCCCCTCGCCATGACCCAGTACCCGGCTACCCGCTCCGACCCGCTGTCCGACTTCCTGCGCGTGGCCGATGCGCAACTGACCGTGGCCGGCGGCTTCAGCGCTGGTGGCGACTGGAGTCTGCGCTTCCCGCCGCCGCAGCACCTTAAGTTCTTCGCGCTGATCAAGGGCAGTTGCTGGCTGCAGATCGAAGGTGACGAGGAACCGGTGTGGATCAAGGAGGGCGACGTGTTCATCCTCTGCTCGCGCCGCGCCTTCGTCCTGGCCAGCGACCTGGCGCTGAAACCGCTGGAGGCCATGGACGTGTTCAGCGGCGATGCCAACGAGCGCACAGCCACCCTGGGCAGCGGCGAGGACTGCATCCAGCTGGGTGGACATGTGCGCCTGGATCCGACCAGCGAGGAACTGGCGTTCCGCCTGATGCCGGCGGTGATGCAGGTGCATGCCGGCACGCAGCAGGCCGAGCGGCTGAAATGGCTGCTCGACCAGATCGTCGAAGAGCGCAACCAGTGGCGCCCGGGAGTCGGCGCGGTATCCGCGCAGCTCACGCAGCTGCTGTTCGTGCAGACGGTGCGCGCCTACCTGGAGTCCTCCGATTCAGTTTCCTGCGGCTGGCTCCGCGCAGCCGGCGACAAGCGCCTGGCCCCGGTGCTGGGCCTGATGCACGGCGAGCCCGGCCGCGCCTGGCAACTGGGCGAACTGGCCAGGGCGGCGGGCATGTCGCGCACCAGCTTCGCCGTGCACTTCAAGAGCATCACCGGCATCCCGGCGCTGACCTACCTGAGCGAGTGGCGCATGCTGCTGGCCCAGCAGGCGCTGCGCGGCAGCGACGTGACCATGGCGGAGCTGGCCACCGAGCTGGGCTACAGCTCCGAAAGCGCCTTCAGCAATGCCTTCAAGCGCATCACCGGCACGGCGCCACGGCATTACCGCAACCAGTGGCGCCAGATCGGGGAATGAGCAGGCCTGCGGGACGTCCGATTTCAGCGGAGAAGACCCACGGCTGATGTACCATGCCGCGCCGAAACCTCCGGCAAACTCCCTGTCTGGCTGCCTATGTCCTCCAACGCGCTGTACACCGACCTGTCCTCCTACTACGACCTGATGTGCGCCGACATCGACTACCAGGCGCAGAGCCACTGCGTGCGCCGCCTGCACCAGTTGTTCGGCAACCAGGGGCGCCGGCACCTGGACCTCGCCTGCGGGACCGGGCCGCACGTGCGCCACTTCCTCGACTTCGGCTACGCGAGCGCCGGCCTGGACCTCAATCAGCCGATGCTGGACATCGCCCAGCAGCGCTGCCCCGAGGCAAGCTTCAGCTGCCACGACATGGCGAGTTTCCGCGTCGACGAGCCGCTGGACCTGATCACCTGCTTTCTCTACTCGATCCACTACAACCCCGGTGTGGTACAGCTGCAGGCGTGCCTGGCGAGCGTGCACCAGGCACTGGCGGACGGCGGCGTGTTCTGCTTCAACAGCGTGGACAAGGCGCTGATCGACAACGGCTCCTTCGTGCGCCACTCGGTCGAACACGAGGGTAGCCAGTTCACCTTCGGCTCGGGCTGGTACTACGGCGGCGCGGGCGAGCGCCAGGCGCTGCGCCTGAGCATCGAAAAGACCAGCGCCGGCGAGACCCAGGCCTGGCAGGACGAACACGCCATGGTCGCCCTGACCTTCGCCGAGCTGCAGCGCTTGCTGGAGCCGCTCTTCGAGGTGCAGGTCTTCGAGCACGACTACGAGCGCATCACGCCCTGGGAGGGCACCTCGGGCAACGCATTGTTCGTCTGCGTAAAGCGCTGAGGCGACCTTCCCGGTACGCCCTCCCCCTCAGCGAATCTTGCCCACCGGCGTGAAATTGCCGGTGAGATGCCCACCCACGGTGTTCTTCGGCTTGTACTGGGCATCGTGCTTGAGGCGTTCCTCCACGCTCGGGTCGATCGCCTCCTGGCCGAACGAGGTGTTGCCGATATCCCGGTAATGCGGCTGTGTGAACTGGCTGTAGGCGCCGCCGAGGAACTCCTTGTAGGAGTTGGTGATGGGGAGGGTCGTGGTGGGCAGGCTCGGGGTCTTGCGGGTGTCCACCGCCAGCCCGCACTCGATGGCCTTGTTGATCATCCACACCAGCGCGATATCCGACAGACTGTTGTCCGCATAACCGCCGCCGACGTTGGCGTGGGCGCCGGAGAACCACACCTGTTCCACCCGCTGGTTGGGCTTGCTCTTGGGGTCCCACAGCGTGCACTGGTAATTCTTGCGCCACTCGTCGATGGCCAGCGCATGGAAGGCGTTGTGCACGATCGAGCTGAGCTCGGTGTCATGGAATTCGTAGTAGGCCTTGTTGAACCAGTCGAACGACTCCAGCGGCACGCCCAGCGCGCCCACGGTGTCCCAGATGCCGAGCATGTGGATGGTGATCTCCCGCGAGAAGCTGCCCCTGAACAGCCTGGCGCGCTCGGAGTCGGCGCCCTCGTCGCGGGTGCGGTAGAGCCCGTAGGCCTCGTTCGTCAGGTTGATGTGCTCGGGCTTGAGCAGCCCGGCGTTGCGGATCAGCCCCACCAGGCTGCGGGCGGTATAGGCCCCGCGACTGAAGCCGAACACGTAGACCTGATCGCCCGCCTCGTAGGTACTGACCAGTTGCCGGTAGCCGTCGAGGATATTCTCCGAAAGCCCGACGCCGAATGCCCCACCCGCAAGGCGGTCGTACCACGCGGTGCCGACTCCCTTGTCGTACCACTTGGCCTGCGAGGTGCCGTTGCTGTCTGCGGGAAGGATGGAAGCATGCAGCTTCCAGACGTTGGTACTTTTACTGCCCTTGATCTCGGACTTCGCGTCCGGGGTATTCCAGGTCCCGTCAAAGGAAATGATGATTTTCTTGGGCATGCCCTTTCTCCAGGGTCAGTGGCTCTGACTGCTCGGAACGTCCCGGTTCCTGGCCCATCCCCCGGTATCGCCCTCGACAGTGAACTGTAGCCCCCGGTCCGGGCTGTCGACAGACTCGTGAGAACCACCTCCATTGGCGTGCTGTGCTGGCGGATTGCCTTCCCGCTACACATATGGTTAGGTGCCCTGGCCCCGAACGACTCCGCCGAGTACGCCAGAGGCGGCCTGGAGTGCCGGGTCCGCGCCCGCCACAGCTCCACTGCCCGGCTCCCTTTGCTACGCCTTCACTGACGCGAACCCATGGTCACCACTGTCATCCTCAGCATGCTCTGCGTGCACCTGCTTTGTTTCAGCGTCATGTTCCTGCTGATCAGCACCCGGCTGAACGGCAAGAAAATGGGCATGGAAGTCTTCGCCCTGGGCAATTTCCTGCTGGGGCTCGCCTACATCCTGCAGTTGCTCGGCGGCCCGGCGCACTGGGGGGCGATGAGTGTCGTCAACCACACGATGACCCTCTGCGCCCCTGTCGCCTACGTTCTTGGCGCCCTGCGCTTCTTCGATCGACCGACCGCCGTGTGGCGGCCATTGCTCACACTGGCTGTCCTCTACACGGCGTTGCAGCTCACGGTGCAATCCGCCCTCGGAAGTGAAGCGCGCCATGCGCTGCTGGCGGGCTCGTGTGCCCTGCTGTTCCTGGGCATGGCCGTGGCAGTGCTCTATGCCCGGCAGAACGTCGCCCGGGACCTGCGCGTCGAGATGATCGTGTTCGCCGTGCTGATTGGCGGCATCTGCGCGCTGAACGCCGCGAAGTTCGCGATGATCATCCAGGGCGGGCTGGCGGCGCTGGACATGAACAGCAGCTTCCAGAAAGTCTTCTACCTCTACATGTCATTCCTCGGCACCGTGCTGCCGCCCTGCGCCGTCTGGCTGGTGCTGCGGCGCCTGACGGATGAGCTGCGCACCATGGCCGCCCATGACCCGCTGACGCAATTACTGAACCGCCGCGGGCTGGTCGAGGGGCTGGAAGCGCACTTCCGTTCCCGCAAAGCCGGGCCTGCCTACCTGCTGATCGTGGACATCGACCACTTCAAGCAGATCAACGACAACCACGGCCACAAGGTCGGCGATCTCGTGCTGTCTCATGTGGCCCAGGTACTCAAGGCCACCGCTCGCAAAGGCGACCTGACGTGCCGGCTGGGCGGCGAGGAGTTCGTCCTCGTTGGCCTGGACATGGACAGGACAGGCGCTCTGCAACTGGCCGAACGCGCCCGCGTGGCCATCGAACAAAGCGAAGTACCGGGCGCGATACCGGACCAGCCGATCCGCTGCACCGCCACCATCGGCGTCTCGGAAGCCTTCACTGGCACGCAGGCGCTCGACGAGTACCTGCAGCAGGCCGACCGCGCGCTCTACCGTGGCAAGACCGCCGGGCGCAATCGCGTCGAGGGGGCTTTCGCGTAGCAGGCGTCCCGGCTAGTTCCAGCGAAGGTTGAGGACGAGGAAGTTCAGCAGCACCCAGACGACCAGCATCAGGTGCGTCAGCTGCAGCCCCTCCTGGCGGATCCAGTAGCCGAACCAGAGGCCGCCCAGCAGCATGGCGAAGAGGAAGGCCAGCGCCGCGCTGAGGCAGAGGTTCAGCCAGGGCCTGGCGGCGTCGAGGCCGTCGCCCAGCAACAGCTCGTAGCAGCCGGTCCAGGCAGCCAGCACCGCGACGATCTGCAGCAGAATGACAACGATCAGTGCCAGGCGATGCAGGGCCGGCGAGGCCAGTGCGCGCGCGAGCAAGGGGAAGTCGATGGCGGGAGGCTGTCGCAGCGGCGCCATCGCCATGGTCGCGCCGACCGCTGCGACCGAGCTGGAGAAGGCGTGCAGGTTGTTGATCAGCGCGATGCTCAGCCAGAGGCTGAAACCCAGGAAGCAGGTAGCCTGGAAAATCATCAGTGAAGTGTGGGTGTCCATACCGGGTCCTTGTGCGGTCATGTTCCGAGTGCGCCGGCCCGCCGCCGGAAACGGCGGCGGCAGGCAGGCCCGGACGGACTCTAGGACCTCAACCTAGGTTGAGGTCAACACCGCACAGAACAGTTGCTCGGACTCCGTGTCAGAACGCACCCTGCAGGGTGACCATGAAGTTACGCGGTTCGCCGTAGAAGTTGCCCCAGGAAACGGCCCCCACGCTCTGGTAGTACTTCTTGTCGAACAGGTTGTTGCCGTTGAGCGCGACGGTCCAGTGGTCGTCGATGCGATAGCCCAGGCGGCCATTCCAGATGGCGTAGTCCGACTGCACCGAGGTGACGCTCCCACTGCGCACGGAGACGTCGCTCTGGGCCGTCACACCCGCGCCCAGGTTCCAGCGATCCAGTTCTCCGGCCAGTTGGTAATCCGCCCAGGCGCGGAACAGGTGGCGCGGGAAATAGGTGGTGGTGAAGGTCGGTTCCTGCGGGTTCTCCTCAGCGCTGTTGAGGTACTTGGTCTGGGTATAGGTGTAGCCGGCCAGCAGTTGCAGCCGGTCGATGACCTCGCCACTGACTTCCGCCTCGAAGCCCTGCGCCCGGACCTTGCCGACGTCGGTGTAGCAGTAGCCGTCGGAGGAACCGAGGCAGGTGGTGTCATAGTTGGCTTCCGCGCGATGTTCCTCGACCGTGCGGAAGAGGTTGAAAGCCGTGTTGACGCGGCCTTCCAGCAACTCACCCTTGATGCCAAGTTCGTAGCTGGCCCCGGTCTTGGGTTGCAGCGGACTGCCTGACTCGTCGGTGTAGGTGCTCTGCGGCTGGAAGATGTCCGCGTAGCTGGTGTAGACGGACCACTGGTCGTTGAGGTCGTAGATCAGCGCCGCAAACGGCGTGACCTGGCCGTTTTCCTGGCTGCGGTCGTGCTGCCAGTAGTCCCAGGCCTGGGTGTAGGAATCGCGGCTGTTGCGATACCAGCTGACACGGGAGCCAAGGACGAAGGTCATCGGCTCGGCGAGCTTCAGGCGCAGGGTGGCGTAGGTGCCGAACTGCCTCGTGTCCGACTCGGTGGGAATCGGGCCGCCACGGTAGGAGTTGGGGGCATAGAAATCATCCGCCGGCTCGGGAATGTGCGAGTTGGGGTGAAACGGGTCCTGGGTAGCGCCCAGCAGGCTCGACATGTTGATCAATGCCCAGCGGTCGTGGGTCTTGGCGCGGCTGGCGTTGGCGCCGACTGTCAGTTCATGCTGCAGGCCGAAGGCATCGAATTTGCCATCCAGGTAGGCATCGAAGCCATAGTCGGTCTGGTCGTAGTCGAACAGCCCGGAATACACCGAGGATGGCGCCGAGGTGGTGCCCGGCGTCACGCCGCCGGAGGTCTCGGACAGCGCGTATTTCATGTTCTGGTCGTTATGGGTCCAGACGCCGGCGAACTTGAAGGCCCAGTCCCCGTTCAACTGGTGGGACAGATCGGCGAACAGCGTGGTGCGCTCGCTCTCCCAGTTGTTCCAGGAGGCGCCCAGGCAGGTCGAGCGGCTGAGCTTCAGGTCCTTGCCATTGCTGTAGCGCGGCAGGCCGTGCCAGCAGGGCGTCGCGTCGAGCTTTTCGTAGGCGACGCCCAGGCCCAGCGTCGTGTCGGGGCTGACGTCGTAATCCAGCGCACCATAGAGAATCTGGTCGTTGCGCTTGCCGACATCGTAGAAATACTGGCGATCCTGCAACGCCACCACGGTGCGGCCACGCAAGGTGCCGGACTCGTTGAGCGGCCCGCCCACGTCGACCTGACCCCGGTAGTTGTCCCAGCTGCCGGCCGACAGCGACAACTTGGTCTCCGGCACGGCCTGGCCACGCTTGCGGACGAAGTTCACTCCACCGGTGGAGCTTCCCGAACCCTTCATCATGCCCGCCGCGCCCTTGAGCACTTCAACGCGATCATAAAAGGCCATGTCGCCGGAAAAGCTGTTGGCCTGCACGTACTCGCCACCGACATCCAGCGGCACGCCGTCGTACTGGTACTGCCCCTGCATCATGAAGCCGCGGGAATAGAAATACTTGCCGCCCATGGGCGACTCATACACGGCGATGCCCGGCGTCTTCTCCATCGCCTGCTCGATGGTGGTGATGTTCTGGTCATCCATGTAGCGGCGAGTCAGGACGGTGACCGACTGCGGCGTCTCACGCAGGCTGTGCGCGCCCTTGCCGATGGTCACCGCGCGGGCACTGTAGGAGTTGGTGCCCTCGCTGGTCGGGTCCAGCAGCTGGCTGGAGACGGTGGTGGCATCCATCTCCAGCACCGCGTCCGACGGCGCCGGCACCAGGCCGTAGCCACCGTTGTCCAGGCGCCGCACCGTCAGATTCGTCCCCGACAGGATGCGGGCGAAGCCGTCCTCGACGCCGTACTCTCCGTTCAACCCGCCACTGCGCTTGCCTTCGGTCAGGCCCGCATTCACCGAGATCGGGATGCCGGCGCGGCGCCCGAACTCGCCGAGCACCTGGTCCAGCGGGCCGGCGGGGATGGCGTACTGCTGGGTGCGGGTAGCGGTGGATTCGGCCTGCACCGGCATGGCCGGCAGCAGGGTGAGCGTGGAGCAGGACAGCAGGGCCAGGCCAAGCGACTGGCGCAGGGCGCGAGTGATGGGGTGAAGCGTCATGGGCAGAGGGTCCGTTTCTCGTTGTTGGCCCGCAGGTGCGAGCAGGGATTTCTCCCTAGGCCAAGCGAGAAACAAAAACCTGCCGACTTTTCGAGAATTATTTTCATTGGCGCGATCTGGCGGTCTTCGCCGCTTTAACGCGGGCCCACCGTCACCCAATAACGCGTGCGGCGCTGGATGCGCACCGGCAGGCTGTCCTGCAGCATCGCCAGCACCTGGTCGGTGTCGCCCAGCGGGTAGGAGCCGCTCAGGCGAATGCCCGCAACGGCGGGGTCGCAGCGCAGCAGGCCGGGGCGATAGCGATCCAGCTCGGCGAGAAAGTCCGCCAGGCGCATGCGCTCGGCCACCAGGTAGCCGTCGACCCAGGCGCCGTCGTTCACATCCAGCGCCTGCGGAGCGCTGACGCCGGCCGCGCCAATGCGGGCTTGCGAGCCAGCCTCGATCACCCTCGCCTCGCCACCGGCCAGGGAACTGGCGGCGACACGGCCCTGGGTCACCGCCAGCAGAGTGCCGCGCCCGTCGTTCTCGCGACGGACGCGAAAGCGCGTGCCCAGCGGTTGCAGCACGGCGTCGCCGCTGACGACCCGCAACGGCCGCCCGGCGCTGTCGCGGGCGTTGAGAATCTCGATCTCGCCGTAACGCAGGCGCAGCTCACGAACGCGGTCGGTGTAATGCAGATCGACCGCCGTGGCTGTGTTGAGCCACAGCTGCGTACCATCGGGCAGCGTGCGCTGCGTACGTTCGCCGGTTGCGGTGTGGTAATCCGCCATGGCGCCCTGCACCCAGGGCGTATCGCGCCCCTGCCAGGCCAGGCCACCGAGCAGGCCGAAGCCGACCAGCACCTTGAGCGCCTTGCGCCGGTCCATTTCGTCGTAGTGCCGGCGCCCGGCCAGTTGCCGCAGCAGCGGGTCAGCCAGCCGCCCGGCGTGGCGCTGCAGGCCCAGCGGGATGCTGCTCAGGCGCTGCCAGGCACGCTCGTGCTCGCTGTCGGCCTCACGCCAGAGCAGCAACTGGCGCTGCTCGGCCTCGCTCATGCAGCCCGACTGGGCCAGGGTGAACCAGGCAATCGCCTGGTCGCGGATGACATCGGAAATCGGCCGGGAATCGCCGTCGCGGGACATGGCGCTCATTCGAACCGGCACGCGTAGCAGGCGGTGAAGGCCTTGCTCATCGCCTTCTGCACCTGGTTGACGCTCAGCTCCAGGCGCAGGGCGATCTGCGGGTAGGTCAGGCCGTCCAGTTGCGACATCAGGAAGATTTCCCGCACTTGCGGCGCGAGGCCGTGCAGGAGTTCGTCGATTTCCACCAGCGCTTCGATCAGCAGCAGGCGCTCTTCCTCCGAAGGGGCTACCGCCTCAGGCCGCGCAGCCAGCGCTTCCAGATAGGCACGCTCGACCGCCTGGCGGCGCCAGCGGTTGATCAGCAGGCTGTTGGCGATGGTGGCGAGGTAGGCCAGCGGCTGGCGCAGGTCGGCGATGGCGCTGCGCGAACGCATCACGCGCACGAAGGTGTCCTGGGCCAGGTCCTCGGCATCGGCTTGCTCGCCCAGGCGGCGGCGCAGCCAGCCTTTCAGCCAGCCATGGTGGGCAATGTAAAGCCGCTCAACATCCCTTTCGAATGCCCGCTCGCTGTCCATGAACGTCCAGTTTTGTTAAACATGATAATCGTTCTCAACAATACTGGATTTGCCCTGCCCTGCGCAATTCGGGCTGAACGCCGAAGGGATGACCTCTGCGTGCAGAAGTTCATCCCCGTGTCCCCTTCAGGGCTTGATGGCGATCTTCAGCACGCCGTCGCGCTGGTGGGCGAACAGGTCGTAGGCCTCGACGATGTTGTCGAGCGCGTAGTGGTGCGTCACCAGCGAGCCGAAGTCGGCGCGGTTCGACTCGATGATGCTCATCAGCCGGCGCATGCGCTCCTTGCCGCCGGGACACAGCGCGGTGTTGATGCGGTGGTCGCCCAGGCCGGCGGCGAAGGCGGACAGCGGAATCTGCACGTCCTTGGAATAAACGCCCAGGCTCGACAGGGTCCCGCCCGGCTTGAGCACTTTCATCGCCTGTTCGAAGGTACTCGGCAGGCCCAGGCACTCGATGGATGAATCCGCGCCGCGGCCGCCGGTGAGCTTCATCACCTCTTCCACTACGTCGCACTGCGTGAAGTCCAGGGTGACGTCGGCGCCCATGTTGCGGGAGATATCCAGCCGGTGTGCGTTGCCATCCACCGCGATGATGGTCGAGGCCCCCAGCAGGCGTGCGCCAGCCGTCGCGCACAGGCCGATCGGCCCCTGGGCGAAGATGACCACGGTGTCACCGATGCGGATGTTGGCGTTCTCGGCCCCCTTGAAGCCGGTCGACATGATGTCGGGGCACATCAGTACCTGTTCGTCGGTGAGGCTGTCCGGGATCGGCGCGAGGTTGCCTTCGGCATCCGGCACCAGCACGTACTCGGCCTGGGTACCATCGATCAGGTTGCCGAAGCGCCAGCCGGCGGTGGCCTTGTAGCCGTGGCAGGCGCAGCGGCCGCTCTCGATCAGGTAGCTGCCGTCCTGCGAGGGCACGCCGTCCTGTGCGGCATAGGAGTTGAAGTTCGGGCAGATCGCCCCGGCGATGACCCGCTGGCCTTCGCGGTAGCCTTTGACGGCGCTGCCGAGCTTCTCGATGATGCCGACCGGTTCGTGGCCGACGGTCAGCCCCTTCGCCACCGGGTATTCACCCTTGAGGATGTGCACGTCGGTGCCGCAGATGGTGGTCGTGGTGATGCGGATAAGCGCGTCGTTGGGGCCGATTTCCGGGATGGGCTTGTCCGCCAGTTCGATTCGCCCGGGTTCCACGAAGATCGCCGCTTTCATCATTGCCATCGCTCTTTCTCCTTGCTCGGAATGCGCCATGGGTGCACATGGCCGGAGACGGCGCGGACCGCTGGATCGCGGCAACCGGCCGACCCGACCAGTGTGCTCGGCCGGGGCGAAGGCCGGTTGATGCATATCAAGCGCGGGGAAGCTCGCCCATCGGCCTGCCTGCCGCCAGGCGATTGGCCGCTGGCGACCCGATGGAGCATTGACCCGGATGGCCGGAAAACAAGTCGCGATCCGCCCGCCGGTCTACTCGCACTCCAGGCTGTAGCCGACGCCATACACCGAGCGGATCGGATCGACCGCCGGGGTGATGGCGGTCAGCTTGCGCCGCAGGTTCTTCACGTGGCTGTCCACGGTGCGGTCGGCGACCACCCGGTGGTCCTGGTAGATGTGGTTCATCAGTTGGTCGCGCGACAGCACCTGCCCCGGCCGCGCCGCCAGCGCGGCAAGCATGCGGAACTCCACCGGCGTGAGGTCCAGCGCGATGCCCTGGTAGCGCGCGTGAAAGGTGCGCGCATCCAGCTCCAGCCCGAAGCTCGACGCCTGGGTGCCGGTACGCCGCAGCACGGCCTTGACCCGCGCCACCAGCTCGCGTGGCGAGAAGGGTTTGCAGATGTAGTCGTCGGCGCCCAGTTCCAGGCCGAGCAGGCGGTCGATCTCGTCGACGCGGGCGGTCATCATGATGATCGGCAGGCGGCTGAAGCCACGCAGCTCGCGGCAGATATCCAGGCCGTCGCGGCCCGGCAGCATCAGGTCGAGCAGCATCAGGTCGTAGTGTTTCTGGCGAATCGCCGGGACCACTTCCAGGCCGTCGGCGATGTGCTCCACCTCGAAGCCCGCGGCGCGCAGGTAGTCGCCCACCAGCGCGGCCAGCTTGGGTTCGTCTTCCACCAGCAGGATCTGTCCTTGGCTCATGCTTCAGCTCCGGCGACCGGCAGTTCCAGTGTCAGCAGCAAACCGCCCAGCGCCGAGGCTCTGGCGCTCAGCTTGCCGCCATGCACCTCGGCGATGCCCCGGCAGATCGCCAGCCCGAGCCCGGTGCCGCCACTGGCGCGGTTGCGCGAACGCTCGGCACGGTAGAAGCGTTCGAACAGGCGCTCCAGCGAAGCGGCATCCACCCCCGGCGCGCTGTCCTCGCATTGCACCAGCACGCGCTCGCCGTCGCGCAGCGCACGCAGCACCGTCTGCCCGCCGCTGTCAGTGTAGCGGCGGCTGTTTTCCAGCAGGTTGTGCAGCAGCTGGCCCAGACGCGATTCGTCGCCGAGCACCCACAACGGCTGCTCCGGCAACTCCACGCGCAGGGTCAGGCCGCGCTCGGCGAAGCTCGCCTGGAAGGCCTCGGCCACCACCGGCAGCAGCACGCGCAGGTCGATGCGCTCGCGGCGGTAGGTCGGTCCGCCGACTTCGGCCAGGGACAGGTCGAACAGGTCGTCCACCAGCTTGGTCAGCGCGCCCACCTCGCCCTGCAGCGAGCGCAACGCAGTGGCGTCCAGCGGGCGAATGCCGTCCTCCATGGCCTCCAGTTCGGCGCGCATCACCGCCAGTGGCGTGCGCAGTTCGTGGGAGATGTCGGCCATGAAGTCACGGCGCATGCGCTCGTTGCCGGCCAGGGTCGTGGCCATGCGGTTGAAGTCGCCGGCCAGTTGCCCGGCTTCGTCCTGCGAGCGCACCGGCACCTGGATCGCATAGTCGCCGGCCGCCAACTCATGGGTGGCACGGGCCACCTCGCGGATCGGCCGCAACAGCGCGCGACTCAGCCACCAGGCGATCACCGCGGTGCCCAGCAGGCAGGCCAGGCCCACCAGCAGGCTGGAGCGCAGCTGGTTGAGCTGGAAGCGCCGGTCACCAACGCTGGTCACCGATTGCAGCGGTGCCAGGGCCATCCAGCCGACCACGTGCCCTTGATGGTTGATCGGTCGCAGCAGCATGTCGCCGGCGGCGGCGCGGTAGCCGATGATCGGCTTGCGCTGCTCGTCCAGCAGGGCGAAGCGGACGAAGGCACCGGTGAGGTCGGAGACGGTGAGCAGGCTGGGGTCGAAGGTCTTGTCGTCCTTGATGTCGTCCGGGCGCAGCAGTTCGAACCACTGGTCCTGGTCGCGGCGGATGAAGTCCCAGCTGCCGTTCTGCGCGTAGGCCTGCTCGATGCGCGGGACGATACGCTCCATGCGTTCCTCGGCCTGCTGGTTGAGGTAGCCGAGGAAACCGTACTTCAGGCTCAGGTAGGCGGCGAACACCATGCCCAGCACGGCGAAGGCGCACACCGCGAGCATAGCCAGGAAGAACTTGCTGGAAAGACTGACTTTCATGGCACCGCCGGGGCAATCGAAACTGCCGTCATTGAAGCGCGGCACCCCGCATGGGGCAAGGCGGCACGGGCAATCTCCCACTTTTCTGCACAATGGCTGCACATTTGCCGAGCAGCCTGGATCGTGAAAATCATTCCGGTCCGGAGCCCCACGGATGTCCTCCTTCTTCCCCTCGTTTCCCCCCCTGTCTCGTGCCCTGTTGCTGGGCACCGGCCTGTTCGTCCTCGGCGGTTGCCGCGATGAGAGCGCCGCCGCGCCCAGCCTGCCCGTGCAGGAAGTCGCGGTGTATCACGTCGCCAGTGCGCCCCAGGGCCTGAGCACTACCCTTCCCGGCCGCGCCAGCGCGCACCTGGTCGCCGAGATCCGCCCGCAGGTGGGCGGCATCCTGCTCAAGCGCCTGTTCGAGGAAGGCGCGACAGTGAAGGCCGGCCAGGCGCTCTACCAGATCGACCCACAGACCTACGAGGCCGCCCTCGCCCAGGCCGAGGCCAGCGTTACTTCGGCGCGCGCCACGCTCAAGGCGGCCGAGCTGAAAGCCAAGCGCGATGCGCAGCTGGTGAAGATCGACGCCATCAGCGCCGAGGACAACGAAAGCGCCCAGGCCTCGCTGCTCGAAGCCCGCGCCAGCCTGCAATCGGCGCAAGCCGCGCTGCGCACCGCGCGGATCAACCTCGGCTACACGAAGATCAATGCGCCCATCGCCGGTCGCACGTCCACCTCGTCGGTCACCGCCGGTGCGCTGGTCACCGCCGAGCAGACCACCGCGCTGACCACCGTGCAGCAGCTCGACCCGATCTACGTCGACTTCACCCAGCCCAGCACCACCCTGCTGCGCCTCAAGCGCGAGCTGGCCGAAGGCAAGCTCACCCGCGCCGAGGAGAAAGACGCCGCGCGCATCAGCCTGCAGCTGGAGGACGGCAGCACCTATGCCCACGACGGCACCCTCACCTTCAACGGCGTGAGCGTGGATGAGAGCACCGGCAGCGTGACCCTGCGCGCCCTGGTGCCCAACCCCGACGGCCTGCTGCTGCCGGGCATGTACATCAAGGCGACGCTGCAGGAAGGCGTGCAACAGGACGCCATCCTCGTACCGCAGCAAGGCGTCAGCCGCGACGAGCGCGGCGGCGCCACCGCGCTGGTGGTGGTGGACGGCAAGGTCGAGCAGCGCGAGCTGACCCTGGACCGCGCCGTGGGCAATCGCTGGTGGGTGAGCAAGGGCCTGGAGGATGGCGACCAACTGATCGTCCAGGGGCTGCAGAAGGTCCGCGTCGGCCAGCCGGTGCAGGCCATCGACTGGAAGAGCGGCAACGCCGGCGACACCAGCCTGACCGCCCGCAACGACAGCACCGACTGAGGCCCACGCCATGGCACGCTTCTTCATTGACCGGCCGATCTTCGCCTGGGTCATCGCCATCCTGGTGATGCTCGGCGGCATCCTTGCCATCTACCAGCTGCCGCTGGCGCAGTATCCCAACATCGCGCCGCCGCAGATCAGCCTCAACGCCACCTACACCGGCGCCTCGGCCAAGACCATGGAAGACTCGGTGACCCAGGTCATCGAGCAGCAGATGACCGGGCTCAACGGCCTGACCTACATGTCATCCAGCAGCAGCTCGGCGGGCAGCGCCAGCATCACCCTGACCTTCGAGGCCGGTACCGACGTCAACACCGCGCAGATGCTGGTGCAGACCAAGCTGGAGCAGGCCAAGGCGCGCCTGCCGGAAACCGTGCAGCAACAGGGCATCGAGATCCGCAACTCGGCCAGCGACTTCCTGATCATCGTCTCGCTGGTCTCGGACAATCCCGAGGTCAGCGCCACCGACATCAGCGACTTCATCTCCAGCACGCTCTACGACCAGATCAGCCGGGTCAACGGCGTGGGTGAGGTCACCACCCTGGGCTCCAGCTACGCCATGCGCATCTGGCTCGACCCGGACAAGCTCAAGCAATACTCGCTGATGCCCTCGGACGTCAGCAGCGCACTCACCGCGCAGAACGTCGACACCTCCGCCGGCCAGCTCGGTGCCCTGCCCGCCCGCCCCGGCCAGCAACTCAACGCCACCCTCAGCGCGCGCAGCAAGTTGCAGACCGCCGCGCAGTTCCGCGACCTGGTGCTCAAGTACTCCAGCAATGGCGCGGTGGTGACTCTGGCCGACGTGGCCCGCGTGGAACTGGGCAGCGAAAGCTACGACGTGGTCGCCGAACACAACGGCCGGCCCTCCGGCGGACTGGCCGTGAGCCTGGCCACCGGCGCCAATGCGCTGGACGTGTCCGAAGCCGTGCAGGCCAAGCTCGCCGAGCTGGAAAAATTCTTCCCCAGCAAGCTGCAACTGCGCAGCGAGGTCGCTTACAACACCGCACCCTTCGTGAAGATTTCCATCGAGGAAGTGGTCAAGACGCTGTTCGAAGCCATCGCCCTCGTCGTGCTCATCATGTACCTGTTCCTGCAGAACATCCGCGCCACCCTGATCCCGGCCATTGCCGTGCCGGTGGTGCTGCTGGGCACCTTCGGCGTGCTCGCGCTGATGGGCTACTCGATCAACACCCTGACCATGTTCGGCATGGTCCTGGCCATCGGCTTGCTGGTGGACGACGCCATCGTGGTGGTGGAGAACGTCGAGCGGATCATCGCCGAGCAGGGCCTGTCGCCCCGCGAAGCGACACGCGAGTCCATGGGCGAGATCAGCGGTGCGCTGATCGGCATCGCCGTGGTGCTCTCGGCGGTGTTCGTGCCGATGGCGTTCTTCGGCGGCTCCACCGGCGTGATCTACCGGCAGTTCTCGGTGACCATGGTCGCCGCCATGGCGCTCTCGGTGCTGGTCGCGATGACCCTCACCCCGGCGCTGTGCGCCACCCTGCTCAAGCCGAACGCGAAGCACGGCGAACCACGCCGTGGCTTCTTCGGCTGGTTCAACCGCACCTTCGAGCGCGGCTCGCGTGACTACCAGCGCGGCGTTGGCGCCGTGCTGGCGCGCCCGCTGCGCGCGCTGCTGATCTATGCGCTGGTGCTGGGCGGCGTGGGTGTGATGTTCCACAAGCTGCCCACCGCGTTCCTCCCCGACGAGGACCAGGGCATGCTCATGATGATGATGACCTTGCCGGTGGGCGGCACCGACGAGCGCCTGCAGGACGTCACCCGCGAGGTGCAGCAGTACATGCTGCAGCAGCCGGAAGTCGCGTCGGTGCTCACCGTGCGTGGCCTGGGCAACGGCGGCAACGCGCAGAACTCCGGGCGCGGCTTCATCAAGCTCAAGGACTGGAGCGAGCGCCAGGGCGACGAACACACCGCCGCTGCCGTGGCCCGCCGCGCCAACATGGCGCTGTCGAAGATCCTCGACGCCAACGTCTTCGTCATCTCGCCGCCGGCGATCCAGGGCCTGGGCGAAAGCTCCGGCTTCGACATCCAGCTGCAGGACCTCGCCGGCCTCGGTCACGCCGAGCTGCTCAAGGCCCGAGATACCTTCCTGCAACTGGCGGCCAAGGACCCGCGCCTGGCCAACGTGCGCGCCCAAGGCCTGGAGGACACCCCGCAGCTCAACGTCGACATAGACGACCGCAAGGCCGGCGCCATGGGCGTGGCCTCCAGTGACATCAACGACACCCTCAGCGCAGCCATGGGCGGCAGCTACGTCAACGACTTCCTCGACGCCGGCCGGGTGAAGAAGGTCTACCTCCAGGGCGATGCCGACAAGCGCATGCAGGCCGAGGACATCGGCGACTGGTACGTGCGCAATTCCAGCAGCGCCATGGTGCCGCTGTCGGCCTTCACCAGCACCCGCTGGAGCACCGCCTCGCCGCTGCTGGAGCGCTACAACGGCTTCGGCTCCTACGAGCTGGTGGGCGAACCGGCGGCCGGCGTCAGCTCCGGCGACGCCATGGCGGCGGTGGAGCAGATAATGACCCAGCTGCCCGAAGGCATCGGCTACGCCTGGACCGGCCAGTCCTACCAGGAACGCCTCGCCGGCAACCAGGCGCCGCTGCTCTACGCCATCTCCATCCTCTTTGTGTTCCTCTGCCTGGCAGCGCTGTACGAGAGCTGGTCGGTGCCCTTCGCAGTGATGCTGGTGGTGCCGCTGGGCATCCTCGGCGCGCTCCTGCTGACCGGTGTTCGCGGGCTGTCCAACGATGTCTACTTCCAGGTCGGCCTGCTGACCACGGTGGGCCTGGCGGCGAAGAACGCCATCCTCATCGTCGAGTTCGCCAAGGAGAACCACGAGCGTGGCCAGGACCTGCTGGCGGCCACACTGGAGGCCGTCCGGGTGCGCCTGCGCCCGGTACTGATGACCTCCCTGGCCTTCATCCTCGGCGTGCTGCCGCTGGCGCTTTCCAGCGGTGCCGGCGCTGGCGGGCGCCAGGCCATCGGCACCGGTGTGCTTGGAGGGATGCTCGCCGCGACCCTGCTCGGCCTGTTCTTCATCCCCCTGTTCTATGTGCTGGTGCAGCGCCTGGCCTCGCGCCGCAAAGCCACCCGCGACGTCACCGCTGCAGGAGAAGCCTGATGCGTCTTTCCCCGATTCCCCTGGTCCTGGCGATGTTGCTCGGCGGCTGCGTGAACCTCGCGCCCGACTATCAACGCCCGGACGCCCCGGTGGCCAGCCAGTGGTCCACCGCTACCCCGACCGGCCAGGCCAGCGCCGATATCGCCTGGCGCGAGCTGTTCGTCGATGCCCGCCTGCGCGACACCGTCGCCCGCGCCCTGGCCAACAACCGCGACCTGCGCGTGGCGGCGCTGAACGTCGAGTACCAGCAGGCGCAGTACCGCATCCAGCGTTCGGCGCTGTTCCCGGCGGTCTCCGCCACCGCCGACGGCACCCGCCAGCGCTCGGTCTCCGATGGCAGCAACGCGGTCAGCAGCCAGTACAGCGTCGGCCTCGGCGTGAGCAGCTACGAGCTGGACCTGTTCGGTCGCCTGGGCAACCTGAAGGACGCCGCGCTGGAGGACTACCTGTCCCTGGAGCAAACCCGGCGCAGCACGCAGATCAGCCTGGTGGCCGAAGTCGCCAGCGCCTGGATGACCCTGGCCGCCGACCAGCAACTGCTGACCCTGGCGAAAGAAACCTACGCCAGCCAGCAGAAGACGTACGAGCTGACGCAAAAGAGCCATGGCCTGGGCGGCCAGTCCGGGCTGAGCCTGGCGCAGTCGCTGAGCACCGTGGAGTCGGCCCGCGCCGACGTGGCCAACTACGCAAGCCAGGTCGAGCAGGACCGCAACGCACTGGAGCTGCTGGTGGGCGAACGCCTGGACGACAGTCTGCTGCCGGGCGATGCGAAACTCGACGCCGCGCTGCTGGTCAATGTTCCCGCCGGCCTGCCCTCGACATTGCTGCAACGCCGCCCCGACGTACTGGCCGCCGAGCACACGCTCAAGGCCGCCAACGCCGACATCGGCGCCGCGCGTGCGGCGTTCTTCCCCAGCGTGACCCTGACCGCCAGCGGCGGCAGTGCCAGCAGCGAGCTGTCCGGGCTATTCAAGTCCGGCAGCCGCGCCTGGAGCTTCGCCCCGTCGATCAACCTGCCGATCTTCAACGCCGGCAGTAACCGCGCCAGCCTCGACGCGGCAAAGATCACCCGCGACATCGACGTGGCCAAGTACGAGAAGACCCTGCAGACCGCCTTCAGCGAAGTCGCCGACGCCCTCTCGGTACGCGGCCACATCAGCGAACGCCTCGACGCCCAGCGCAGCCTGACCCAGGCCACCAGGAAGAGCTACGACCTGTCGCTGGCGCTGTACAAGCAGGGCTCGCAGAGCTTCCTCGAGGTGCTCGATGCGCAACGCTCGCTGTACTCGGCACAGCAGACGCAGATCACTCTGGAGCTGTCCGAGCAGGTCAACCGGGTGACCCTGTACAAGACCCTCGGTGGCGGCTGGCAGGGCTGAATGCCGGGCGGATGAATCGGTCGGCGCCTGCGGAGGTTACAATGGCGCCAACACCGATTTCCCGGAGCCCGCTGCAGATGTTCACCCTCGCCATCCTCGACACCTCTCCTCCCGAATCCCTGAAGAGCCAGGTGCTGCAGATGGTGGTGGACTATTTCAGCGACATCAGTCCGGTGCCGCTGACACCGAGCAACCCGCTGTTCCAGCTGTACCAGTACGTGATCGGCTTCGAGGTACACCTGTACCTGCAGGCCATGGACGGTTCCCCGGAAAGTCCCGCACGCCTGATCCTCGCCCTCGACGACGAAGACCCGTCGCAGGTGCTCGGCTTCGCCCTCTACCTGCCGAGCCAGGACGACGCCGAGGCCTGCACCCTGGCCTACCTCGCCGTCCAGGCCAGCCACCGCCGCCGGGGCATGGCCCGCGCCATGCTGCAGAAGATGACAGCACACCGCCCCCACGCCGAACTGGCCTGCGCGGCGGGCAAGGTGCCGGTCTTCGAGGCGATGGGCTTCCAGGTCCTCGCCGCCCAGGGGCCGCATGTGCTGATGAACACCCGCGACCACCGCTCCGACGGCATGGTCGCCGTGCAGGACCTGGCGCCGATCTACCAGTCCAAGGAAGTGCGGCAGATCCACACCTACCTGGTAAAGCAGAACGGCAGCAAGGCCATGCGCGAGGCCGAGAAGAAACGCGACCGCCTGCTCGACCAGATGACCTGGCAGGCGCAGGAACTGGTGAAGGCGCGCTTCCCCACCCTCCACTGAGTGCCTTCTGCTGCCCGTCTGGCCGCCCCTCGACAGACCGGCACTCCATCTGTTGCACCCATGGCGCAGTCCAGCTGCCGCCTTCATCAAGGAACGACGAATAACATGGATGAAACTTTCCAGGGGAGCTGCCTGTGCGGCTCGGTCAGGTATGCAGCGACCACAGCACCCAAGGCTGTCAGCCATTGCCATTGCAGCCAATGCCGAAAAAGCCACGGAGCGGCCTTTGCCAGCTACGGCAGCGTGCCGCGCGGGGATCTTCGAATTCTGGCTGGTGCGGGGGGCATCCGATCCTATTCGTCGTCGGTCGGTGTGCTGCGTCAGTTCTGTTCCAACTGTGGTTCTTCGCTGTTCTGGTCAACGAGCCAAGGGGAGTTTTCCGATTGGATTTCCATAGCCCTTGGCACGCTGGACAGCGCCTTCGAACCGGCCAGACAGAAGCATGTCCATGTCAGTAACCGAGCTTCATGGCTGCGGTTTCAAGAGTCCTGATCTGACAATACATATCCGGTTCAGCAGGCAGCTAACGGCCAGAAGCGGTCGTTCGACGTAATGTCCCGAATCGTCGACAATCGTGGTCAGAACGATTCTCTGCGGCTGGATGGCAGTTTCGTTGGCCAGCTAGCGGATCGTTACCGCGGACCCGCGAACACGTCAGCCTCTTATGTGATGGCTCTTATGAGTATCTACCGCCGACACGATATAAATCCTGAGTGGGAACCCAACCCATGGGACATGGAAGGGACGGCTGTCGACGCACAGGAACTAGGCTTTCACGAGCGCGCGATGAAACCAATCCCTTGGACGCGCGCTCCATGGAGCGATTTCCCTCCGTCAGGCATCTTTGGTCATGATCGCGACTGGTTCGTCTCGAATGACATCGCTTTTTACGCGACCTTCGACGGCGAAGAGCTGATTCTGATCCAAAACACCTGGCATGGTTTCCCAGACCCTCCAGAATGGGGGCTGGCCTCGCGACAGGCGGATCAGGTCGGCGCTCCATGGTCACAGTGGGGCCATTTCCCCGATCTGCCACATTCGTGGGTGATGCCGGAGTCGGTGTAGCTCTCGCTGAACGGCCCGCTATGGGCCCCGTTCTTGGCCGCTCCGGCAGATTCCTCTATGGGTCGAATACTGCCAGTAGCAACGAACCGCAGTCGGCCAGCCACGCCCCCTCAAGGGGCGCCGAGGAACCAGCGGTAATAGGGGTTGTCGCCATCATCCAGCGCCACCTGCCGGGCGTCCCGCGCCCAGCTCTGGCGGTCGCCGCGGTAGGCGCTCAGGCTCAGGTCGTAGAAGCGCCGCAGCCGCAACCAGTTGTCGTTGACCGAGGCCTGGACCGAAGGCAGGGCGTTCTCCAGCGGGGGCGCCGTGCGCAGGGCCAGCAGGGTTGGCAGCACGCGGGCGATCTCCTTCGGGCGTACCCAGGGCGCGTACTCGATGCGCGGGTGATCGTCGGTCACTGGCAGCGCATCGCTGGCGTAACGTTCCAGTCCGGCGCGGTCGGTGACCCAGGTGGCCAGCAGGGCTTCGACCGAGTCGACCCCGACCTCCCCCAGCGCGGCGGCGACTTCCGGCTGCTCGAAGCGCTGGCGGATGTTCGTCACGTCCAGGTGCAGCGGCTGCAGCGAGCCCACCAGCAACATCTCGTGGAACTCGGTGGTCCACAGCGTGGCGTAAGGGAATACGTCGATGAAGCTGCGCACCAGCGAGCGGCTTTCCTCGTCGTTCTGCGTCGGCAGCGGCAGCCACTGGGCGACCACACCGCCCTCCTCCAGGCGCGAGGCGGCCAGTTGGTAGAAGTCGCGGGAATACAGGTTGACCACCCCTGCGGCCGAAGGCGGCGGCGGCTCCAGGGTGATCATGTCGTAGCGCTCGGCGCTGCGCAGCAGCTCGCGGCGGCCATCACGCAGGCGGATGTCCAGGCGCGGGTCGTGGAGGGCGTCGAAATTGCCCTTGAAGCTCGGCGCGGCGGCCAGCACTTCCGGCAGCAGCTCGGCCACCACCGGATGTTGCAGGTCGCGGTAGCGCAGCATGGCGCCGGCGGTGATACCGGTGCCGAAGCCGATCACCAGCGCCGAGCGCGGCTCGCCGTTATGGATCAGCAGGGGCAGCAGTGCCTGCAAGCGCATGTAGCGCAGCGATGGCATGGCATCGCCGGTGTTGGAGACGCCCTGGATGTAGAGGCGGTGGAAGCGATTGTCTCCCCTGCCCTGCTCGATGACTGCCACGGTGCCGCCGCGACCCTCGGCATAGAACCCGATCCGCCCGTTTCGCGCGCCCGGCATCAGCTCGGCCAGGTGCTGCGGCGGCGTCAGGGCGCCGATTGCCACGGCCAGCAGCGCCGCGGCGGCGACGCCAAGGCGCAGCTGCCTGCTCACCCCCTCGCCACACCAGACGGCCAGCAGGCCGATGACGGCAGCCAGCGTCCCGAGCACTGCCAGCGTTCGAACCAGCCCCAGCCCAGGGACGAGGACGAAGCCCGTCAGCATGACCCCGACGATGCCGCCCAAGGTGTTGAGCGCGACCACCACGCCGACATCGCGGCCAACATGGTTTCGATCCACCGAGAGCCGCAGCGCGATGGGGAACGCCGCACCCAGCAGGGTCGTCGGCAGGAACACCACGCACAGCGCCGCCACCGCGAAGCGCGCGCACATGCCCGCCAGCTCGCTGCCGCCAGCTTGCATCACCAGCCATTCGACGCGGGTCTGCAGGCCGATCAGCCAGGTACCGAGACCGGCTATCTGCGCAATGGCCAGCAGCCCCGCCGCAGCGATGAGCAGGCCGAACAGGCCCCAGGGATCGCGGATGCGGTCGGCGCGCCGGGCATACAGGGCGCTGCCCAGTACCAGGCCGCAGAGGTAGGTGGCCAGGACCACCGCGAAAGCGAAGGTGCGGGTGCTCATGAACTGAACGATGGATTGCGTCCAGACCACCTCGTACCCCAGCGCAACCCCACCGGCAACGCAGTAAAGCGCTATGGCCAGGCGTGCCGCGCGGCTGCGTGGGGCGCTCGCCGGCGCGTCCTGCGCCGTGACCCGGGCCCTCTGCTGGCGGATCAGCAACGCCCCGGCGGCGGCGAAGAGATTGAATACAGCCGCCGCGCAGGCGCTGCCCAACACGCCCAGCCAGGGCAGCAACACGAACGCGGCCAGCAGCGTGCCGGCAATGGCACCCGCCGTATTGGCCGCATAGAGGCCTCCGCCGGCGCGGCCCATCTGCCCTTCGACGGGCTCCAGCGCGCGCACCAGCACCGGCAAAGTACCGCCCATGAAGAAGGCCGGCACACCGACCAATACGAACGGAAGCGCCCAGGCCAGGGGACCGAACGCCTCTTCGAGAAATGCAAAGGCGCTGGCGGCATTGGCCAGCGCGACGGTGGCGGCGACGCCCAGCAGCGCCACCAGGAATTCCAGACCGGCGTACAGTCGCAGCGGCCGCTCCTGGCGATCCGCCAAGCGGCCGAACGCCAACCCGCCCAGGGCCAGCCCGGCGAAGAAGGCACTGATTGCGGTGGTGACGGCATACACCTCCACCCCCACCACCAGGGACAACTGCTTGACCCACAACACCTGGAACACCAGCGCCGCTCCGCCCGAGGCGAACAGCAGCAATGCCGGCACCCAGGCCGCGAGCCCAGGTTTCGATTGGAGCTGCGTCGGGGTGGCGCGACGGGTGTTCATCGGGGACGAGCTGACCGCTGAAGGCATCGAATCAACCTTGTCTGACAGAAAAGCCCCCGCGATAGCCAGGCTATCGCGGGGGATGGGTCGGGCGCCCCGATTCGGGCGCCCCGGTTGTCGCTCACTACTTGGCGCCCTGCTTCATCTTCGCTTCGATCTTCGCGTCAACTTCCTTGCGCACCGACTCGATGCTGAAGCTGGCCGGTTTCTGGCTCGGCGGGTACTCGACGAAGGTCTGCAGGAAGGCGGCCGCCTTGCGTTCGCCCTGGAACAGCAGGTAGTCGTTCTTCGCCAGCCAGTCGTAGTACTGGTCGGAGACCGTGTCTGCGCGCTCGTACGGGTCCATCCGCAGGTTGAACAGCTTGGGCACCCGCAGGCAGGTGAAGGGCTCGCTCCAGACCTTGAAGCCGCCCGGCGCGCGCTGCTCGCAGAACACCAGTTTCCAGTCGCCGAAGCGCATGCCCACCAGGTCGCCGTCATCGCTGAAGTAGTAGAACTCGTTACGGGCGCTCTTATCGGCCTTGCCAGTCAGGTAATCCAGCTGATTGAAGCCGTCCAGGTGCACCTTGAAGTTCTTGCCGCCGACATCCGCGCCCTTGAGCAGACGTTCCTTGATGTCGGTATCGCCCACTGCGGCGAGCAAGGTCGGGAACCAGTCCAGCCCCGAGAACATCTGGGTGGAGACGGTGCCCGGCTTGATGTGGTTCGGCCAGCGGATCATCGCCGGAACACGGTAGGCGCCCTCCCAGTTGGAGTTCTTCTCGTTGCGGAATGGCGTGGTGGCCGCATCCGGCCAGGACCACTGGTTCGGCCCGTTGTCGGTGGTGTAGACGACGATGGTGTTGTCAGCGATCTTCAGATCATCCACCGCCTTGAGCAGCTTGCCGACATCGCCGTCGTGCTCGAGCATGCCGTCGGCGTACTCGTTGCCCGGCATACCGCTCTGCCCCTGCATGGCCTCGCGCACGTGGGTGAAGGCGTGCATGCGTGTGGTGTTCATCCAGACGAAGAACGGCTTGTTCGCCTTCACCTGTTTGTCCATGAAGTTGATCGCAGCCTGGGTGGTGTCGTCGTCGATGGTCTCCATGCGCTTCTTGTTCAGCGGGCCGGTGTCCTCGATCTTGCCGTCGGCAGTCGCCTTCAGCACACCACGGGGCGAGGCGGCCTTGGTGAAGGCCTCGTCGTCCTTGGGCCAGTACGGACGCTCTGGCTCCTCCTCGGCGTTGAGGTGGTACAGGTTGCCGAAGAACTCGTCGAAGCCGTGCTTGGTCGGCAGGTATTCGTCGCGGTCGCCCAGGTGGTTCTTGCCGAACTGGCCGGTGGCGTAGCCGTGGGCCTTGAGCGCCTGGGCGATGGTGACATCGCGGTCCTGCAGGCCGACCGGCACGCCGGGCATGCCGACCTTGGACAGGCCGGTACGCAGCGCCGCCTGGCCGGTGATGAAAGTGGAGCGGCCGGCAGTGCAGCTGTTCTCCGCGTAGTAGTCGGTGAACATCATGCCTTCCTTGGCGATGCGGTCGATGTTCGGCGTCTGGTAGCCGACCACGCCGAAGGCGTAGGCGCTGATGTTGGTCTGGCCGATATCGTCGCCGAATATCACCAGGATGTTCGGCTTGTCCGCCGCACTGGCGATCGAGCACCCCATTATCGCCGTCGCCGCGAGGGCGAACCGCGATATCCATCTTCCCGTGCGCTTCATTGGTGTTTCTCCCTTCCAGTTACTCATCGTTTGCCACGACTGCGTCACTGGAGATGCCGACTACCTGGCTGGAAATCCCCGTGTCCCTGCGGTTTGCCTGTTGGCTTGCTATTGGTCGAACGGATAGATCCGCTTCCACTCCTTTGCCATGTCCACTACTACCCAGTCCTTGTTCTTTGCCATGTCGAGCGCCTTGTCCAGGCGCCCGACCTTGCTCTGCCGGTCGTAGGCCCACTCGCGTGTTTCATCGGTGTGATGCACCAGGCCGGCAAAGCGCAGCCCTTTGCCCGCGGTCGTCCACTGCAGCATCTGCAGGTCGCCGTCGGAGTTGCCGAAGGCCAGGATCGGCCGACGGCCAATGATGCTGTCGATGCTCTCCGGCTTGCCGGGGCCGTCGTCGTTGTGCACCAGCTTGGGCAGGCGCTGGATCGACAGCTGACCGTCGCGGTCCTCGAAGCGGCTGCCCAGGGTGGTGCCGATCACCTGTTCGGGCGGGATGCCGTAGACCTCCTCGGCGAAGGCGCGCATGAACGCCACTTCGCCGCCGGAAACGATGTAGGTCCTGAAACCGTTGGCGCGCAGATAATCCAGCAACTCCAGCATCGGCTGGAACACCATCTCGGTGTAGGGCTTGTGGCTGCGCGGATGGCGGGCGCTGGCCAGCCAGCTGCGGGCGTTGGCGATGAACTCGTCGGTGCTGACGCCCGCATGGGTGGCGGCGACTATCTCCAGGATGCCCTGCATGCCGCTGTCGGCCAGGGCCTTGTGGTCGCCTTCGAGCACCGCCTTGAACGGCTGCTTCTCCTTCCACTCAGGGTGCTGCGGCGCCTGCCGTTTCACTTCGTCCAGGGCGAAGAGCACCTGGAAGTACATCGGCTGCTCGCTCCACAGGGTGCCATCGTTGTCGAACACGGCGATGCGCTCGGCCGGCGGCACGAAGTCCTTGCCGCCCTGCTGGGTCACCGCCTCGACGAAGGCGACAATGGCCTGCCGCGAGGGGCCGTCGTTCCATGAGGGCAATGCGTCTGCCGCGCGGACCAGGAACGGCATGCCCAGGAGCAGCAGGAGCAGCAGGAGCAGCCAGCGGGCCATCGGTGGAGCGAGTTTCAAATGCATGTCACATCCCTGGATCACGGATTCAAGGGTTTGAGAGCGTGGGCCGGCAAGTCCGTCGGCTTGCCCTGGCCCAGTTCCCGGCGGATATCCGGCAAAGCCTGGATCAGTGGTTGCGGCCCCGCGCCGGGCTGCGCGCCCGGACGCCCGTAGCGGGCCCTTAGGAACGCTAGCAAAGGATTGACGGCTTTGATGGTGCGATTGGGAATTGCAGCACTCATTTCACGACAACCGTTCGTCCGACGAAGCCAGAGATAAAGCGCCCCCACCTGCGGCGGCTCGCCCTCGAGTTGCTGACGGACCTGTCGCCAGGCGTAGGCTGGCGAGTCCCGCCATGCCTGGCGACGACGTTCCATAGCGCCCCGGGCAGCGGCGCGCAGCGTCCCACCCCAGGCATGCACGGCATAACCAAGGGCCGCCAGCAGCGCCAGCCCAGCGGCCAGCGCCAGCCAGTGACTGGCGATGCGCACCTGCGCCCGGCGGCCCAGTTCCCGCAGATCGTCACTGATCGAGAATGGCGCCTGGTAGACAGCCGCACCGCTGGCCGACAACTTCAATGCGGGAAGCGAGACCGATTGCTCCTCGCCACTGTCCGCCGCCCACCAGTGCAACTCGATGGCCGGCAGCTGGAAGTCTCCCGGCCGGCTGACCACATAGGTCGCCGCGTCCATGCGCTCGCCACCCAGCACATCGCCACGGCCGTCGCTGAGGGGCTGCACGGTTGGCGATTGCAGGTAGCGACGCAGACCTTCCGGTTCGGCGAAATCCGCTGCGGGAATCAGCATGGCCTGGGCGCCCTCGGCGCGGACGTGCACCTTGCGCGTCACGCTGTCGCCGACCCGTAGCGGCTCATGGGACTTCGTGAGTTCCTGGCTGATGGTCACCCGGCTCGCCACCAGGCGCTGCGCCGGTTCGCTCCCTGCGCCGGCGGGTTGGCGTGCCGTGAAGTGCAGCGCTTCGCTGTGCACCTGGATCGCACCACTGCCCTGTCCCGGCTGCACCTGGATCTCCAGCGGCGGGATGTCGAAACGGCGGGCCGACTGCGGAGTGATCTGGTAACGGAAGCGCAGGCCGAAGAAGGTCTTGCCATCGATCTTCTCAGTGAGATGCGTGGCCTCGCTGGCCGGTTCGGAGACCAGAGCGCCGGCCAGTTTCAGCGGCGGCAATTGCGGTGGCTGGCTGAACCAAGTGTCCACCAGCAGATCAACCTGAAGGCTGAGCGTGCCGCCGACCATCACCGAATCCCCCGGTAACAATTGGGTGCGGACCCTCACCTCGGGCTCGGCGGCCAGCCCGAGCAGCGGCAGGCACAAGAGCAGAGCGGCGAGCACGTGCTTCATGATCCCGCCCCTTTCGCCGCGTCCTGCAGCAGGAACTTGCGCCGCAGGAACTGCGCCGGCGACGTGCTCAGGTTGTTCAGCCATTGCTCGTCCGACTCGGCAGCACCTTTCTTGAGCACCACGTTCTTGCCCTTGTCGGCCATATTGTCGAAGACTTCCTGATCGGGCTTCTCGCCCGGCGGGCCGGCCTCCTGCTGGTCCTCGCGGTCCTTCTCCAGCGCCTGGGCCAGCGCCAGGTTGGCCGCGGCCTGGGGGAAGTCGGCCTGGCGCTTCAGCGCCTGGCGATAGGCGCCGATGGCCTGGTCGAACTTCAACAGGCGCACGTAGGTATTGCCCAGATAGAAGTAGGCCTGCGCCGTATCCAGCCGGGCGAAGCTGGCCAGGGCCAGCGGGTAGTCCGCCGCGTGGTAGGCAGCCACCCCCTTCCAGAACGGATCGCGGAAGTGCGCTGCCGCCTGCGGATAGTGCCCGTGCTCGAACGCCCAGCGTCCCTGCTGATCCGCGGTGAAGAAGGCATCGGCAAGCACTCCGGCACGCGCCGGCTGTGGCACACCGCTCAGGCTGGCGGCGAGCAACAGCGCGCTCAGCCAGTGCACCGTCCAGCCTTTGCGCACGCTCAGCAGCACCAGCACCAGCAGGGGCCAGCAGAGCCAGTAGCCAGCATCCTTCCAGTGCAGTTGTCGCTCATCGCCCTGGGCGGCCTGGAAGTGTTGCTGGGCGTGCAGCTCGATCCAGTCCAGGTCATCGTCGTTGAGGGTCAGGCTGCCCAGCGGCGCATCGGCGGCGTCTGCCAGGCCCTTCAAGCCTTCTTCATCGAAGGTGGCGAGCAGGGGTCGCCCCTCGGAGTCCTGCTGCCCACCGGCGAGCAGGCCGCCGTCCTGGCTGCCGACGGCCAGCACCAGCACCTGCAGGTCCTTGCCGCGCAGTGCTTTGTCGATGGCGTCGAACTGCCCCTTGTCGGCTCCGTCGGTGAGCAGGACGAGCGTGCCCGGCGAATGCTCGGCGGCCAACAGCTGCACGGCTTTCTCGATGGCACCCAGCGCATCCTTGCCTTCGCTCTGGATCAGGCCGGGCGAAAGCGCCTGCAGGAAGCTGTCGAGCAGCGCTGCGTCCTGGGTTGCGGGCAGCACCAGGTGCGCGCTGCCGGCGTAGGCGATCAGTGCCGTGGGACTGCCCGGCCGGCGGGCGATGAGGTCGTGCAACTTGTGCTTGGCCGCCTCGATGCGTGAAGGCGGGACATCATTGGCGGCCATCGAGGGCGACAGGTCCAGCGCCAGGATCAGCGGCGCGCGGTTCTCCATGAAGGCCGGGCGATCCTGCTCCCAGGTCGGACCGGAAGCGGCCACGCCGCCAACCACCAGCAGCGCACCCAGCAGCTGCACCGGTCGCACGCGGTGCTGGTCGACCGGCGTGATCACCAGGTGCTGCAGCAGGTGGGGCGCGATGATCCCGTCGAGGCGACGCGCCAGGTCGTGGCGGCGACTCCAGAGCAGCGGCAGGAGGATGCCCGGCAGCAGAAGCAACAGCCATACCGGGCGGAGGAAATGGAAGGCGCTGAGATCGATATCCATCAGCCCTCCGTTTCCTGGCCGACCTGCGCCGCACGCGGAACGGCCAGCCGCCCGGCAATGGCCGCCAGCACATGCGCCACCAGCAGCAACAGCAAGGCAGCGCCCAGCGGCAGCCAGAACAGGTCGCGCTTGGGTTGGTGGCTGAGGGTTTTCACCTGGTGCGGGGTGATCTGGTCCAGCGTCGCGTAGACTTCCTGCAACGCCTCGCGGTCACCCGCGCGGAAGAACCGTCCGCCGGTGGTATGGGCGATATCGCGCAGGGTCTGCAGGTCCACCTTCGACTCGCCGCTGGCCTCGGGGTCGCCGATGCCGATGGTGTGCACCACCACACCGCGCTCATGGGCCATGGCCGCGGCGTGGCTCGGCGTGATGGCACTGCCGGTGTCGTTGCCGTCGGTGAGCAGGATCAGCACCTTCTGCTGCTCCGGCGCCTTTTCCAGCAGCTTCAGGGTCAGCCCGATGGCATCGCCCAGGGCGGTGTTGGGCCCGGCCATGCCGATGCCCACTTCGTCCAGCAGCATCAGCAGGCTGGCGTGGTCCTGGGTCGGCGGCGATTGCGCGAAGGCGCCGGTGCCGAAGACGATCAAGCCGATGCGGTCATCCTTGCGCTGGCCGATGAAGTCGCGCACCACGCCCTTGACGATACTCAGACGATCCACGCGATTGCCTGCGGCATCCCGGTAGTCGCTGGTTTCCATGGATTGCGAGATGTCGATGGCCAGCATCAGGTCGCGGATCGGCTGCACGCGCTGGATGGGCTTCTCCACCAGCACCGGGCGCGCACAGGCGAGCAGCACCAGTGCCCAGACCAGCAGGTTGAGCGGCAACTGCCAGCGCCCGCCAGCGGTGCCGCCACGGCTCGGCTCCTGGCCCGCCGCGTGGCTCATGGCGGCGAAGAACGGCACCCGCAGGGCGCTGCGCGACTCGCGGTAGGCTGGCAGATAGCGCCAGGCGAGCCAGGGCAGCGGCAACAGGAGCAGCAGCCAGGGGTACTCAAGCTGCCACATGGTGCACCTCGACCCATTGCCGGCAGGCCGCCAGCAGGGCTTGCGCCTCCTGCTCGTCCATATTCGCAACCCTGGCGTCAGGTGCATACGCCAGCAGCGTCAGTTGCCGCTGCAGACCGGCCGGCAGTGCCGCCGGGCTGCGTGCCTGCAGAAAGGCCTGCCAGTCAGCACCGCCCAGGGGCGCCGAAGCCGCACCATCGGGCATCGACAGCGCGACACGTTTGACCAGAGTCGGCAACTGGCGCAGCGCGGCCAATCGCTGGGAAGGCTCTCTGATGGCCGCACCGAGTTCATCGAGCAAGGCCAGCGCCTCGCGCCGGTAGCGATCTCGCTGCCATTTCCGGTAGCGCCAGAAGCCCCATGTCGCCAGGAGCAGCAGCAACACGCTGGCGAGCCAGACCCAGGCCCAGGTCTGCGGCCAGTAGCTGACCAGCGGAGCCGGCGGCGCCAGCTCCTGGAGTTGATCGATGCTGGGAATGCTCATCGCGCCAGGCGCCCGAGTTCACCGCGCAGCTGCTCCAGGCTGTCACGCCCGCTGCTGAACATCATCAGCGGTACCTGGCTGCGGCGCAGCAGTGTCGCCACGTCCTTCAGTCTCCCGGAAAGGAACTCCCCCAGTGGCCGGTGGACCTGGCGCCGGCCCACTTCCAGCTCGACCTGCAACTCCCCCTGAGTAACAGTCACCCGGCCCTTGTCCGGCACTTTCAGGGCAATGGGGTCGAAGACCTGCAGGGCCAGCACATCGTTGTGCGCGCTCAGCTGCTGCAGCAGTTGCAGTGTCTGCGCGGTGACGCCGGCAAAGTCGCTGACGATCACCACCAGGCTGTCGTGTCCGGCCACGCCCAGGCACTGGCGCAGTACCCGGTCCAGCTGACCCGGCGAGTCCTCGCCGCTGTGCGTGGCGTGCAGCGCGTGGTTGTAGCGGACGATGGCCGCGCACAGGGCCTCCACCCTCGCCCGGCTGCGCAGGGGGCGGATGTACTCGATGTTGCAGTCGCCGAACACCAGGCCGCCGACCCGGTCACCGGCCTGCAGCGCCATCCAGCCACCCAGCGCTGCAAGCTCGGCGGCGAGCACCGACTTGAAGCTGCGTTTCGAGCCGAAGTACATGCTCATGCGCTGGTCCACCAGCAGCAGGGTCGGCCGGTCGCGTTCCTCGGTGTAGCTACGCACGAAGGGCTTGCCGTAGCGCAGCGAGGCGCGCCAGTCCAGGTGGCGCAGGTCGTCGCCAGGGTTGTACTGGCGCAGCTCGTCGAAGCTCAGGCCGCGCCCGCGCAGGCGCGCGGCATGGCTGCCGGAGAGCACGCTGGAAAGCGGTTGTCGCGACACAAAGCTCAGGCCGCGCACTCGGTGCTCCAGCAGCATCAGCTGTGGCAGCGACGCATAGACAAAACCCTCGGCAACCGGCTGCGACTCGGCCATGGAAACCCTCCTCAGGCCGGGATCGCCACTTTGTCCAGCAGACGGTCGATCACCTGATCGGGCCCCACGCCATCGGCAACGGCGTCATAGGACAACAACAGGCGATGGCGTAGCACGGGGTGCACCACGGCACGGACATCGTCGGGCGTCACGTAGTCGTTACCCGCCATCCAGGCGTGGGCACGGGAAACCCGGTCCAGGCTTATGCCGCCGCGAGGGCTGGCGCCGACTTTCAGCCAGCGGGCCAGGTCGGCGTCATAGTCGGCGGGGCGGCGCGTGGCATTAATCAGGTCGATGAGGTAGCGGTCTATGGCCTCGGAAACATGCACGTCGCTGACTTCCTGGCGGGCCGCGAACACGGCTTCCTGCGCGAGCGGCGTGATCGCCTCGGGCGTCGCTCCGGACTGCTGGCTGCGCTCCTCGGCGCGCACCAGCTGCAGCACGCGGGATTCGTCCTCGACCCGTGGGTAGTCGATCAGCAGCTTCATCAGGAAGCGGTCCATCTGCGCCTCGGGCAGCGGGTAGGTACCTTCCTGCTCGATCGGGTTCTGCGTGGCGAGCACCATGAACAGCCCCGGCATGCGGTGGGTCTGCCCGGCCACAGTGATCTGCCGCTCTTCCATGGCTTCGAGCAGTGCCGCCTGGACCTTGGCCGGGGCGCGGTTGATCTCGTCGGCGAGGATTACGTTGCCGAACAGTGGCCCGGGCTGGAACTTCAGCTGGTTGCCCTGCTCGGTCTGCTGAAGGATTTCCGCGCCGGTGATGTCCGAGGGCAGCAGGTCGGGGGTGAACTGCACACGGCTCATCCGCGCGTCGAGGTGCTTGGACAGGGTCTTCACGGTGCGTGTCTTGGCCAGCCCCGGAAGGCTTTCCAGAAGGACATGACCATTGGCCAGAAGGCCCAGCAGGATGTGCCGGACGGTTTCTTCCTGACCCAGTACCTGCGCCGATACGGCGGCTTCCAGACTTGCAATCTGTTCACGCGTGGACACGGTTGGTTCCTTGTTCCATCGATTCGGATTCCTTGCCGATGGCGTGCTGGAACTGCTCTCCAGACACACTGCCGTGCCACCGCCTGCCCGTTACTCTAGCAACTGCTTTACGCCGCGCCATGCGGGCACCTGTCGTGAAATGAGCAAACCACCACAAAAGCCGCGTCAGCTGCCTCGTACAAGCCGGGACCGTGCCCGCGCCGGGCCAGTGGGCCCATTGTCGGTTATTCGGCCTCGCGCCACCGACGGCGGGCGTGCTGGTAGGCGTCCTGGTCACCGTAGCCCAGGCGTGTGGCGATCTCGCCGGCAGTCAGCCCCTGCAACTCGAAGTGCTGCTCCAGCTCGCCACGAACCAGGTCCAGCAACTGGCGGAAGCTCAGCCCCTGCTCTTCCAGGCGTCGGCGCAAGGTCCGGGCGCTCTGGTGCAGGGCCACAGCCTGCTCCTCCAGGCCCGGCACCCGCCCCTCGGCGAGGGCCCGGCGCATGTTCCGCGCCAGCTTCCCGGCCCAGCCGCTGAGCTGACGCTGGCGCCCGAGACGACGGTCCAGCTCCTGGCAGATGATCTCGAGCATGCCGGCGTGACGGCCCGCCAGCGGTCTGGCGAGGTCCTCTTTCGCGTAGTACAGGCGATTGCCGTGACCGGCAAATGCCACCGGCACGCCGAATGCCTCGGCGTACTGCGCGTGATAGGCCGGGCGCGGGTGGCTGAACTCCACGCGCAAAGGTGTGATCGGGCGGCCAGTGGCTTCGCGCATCACGGTGAGGCTCATGACGAAATAGTGCTCGACGGTGAACCGGGCGAGATCTCCGGGTGCATCGATCATCACCTCCACGCCGGCACCCTTGTCGTCCACGAGGTAATCGATGGTGTCCATGTCCGACGCCAGCCGGCCATAGCGCGCCCAGAGCTGCAGGGCCTCGCCGACACTGGCGCAGTAGCCGGCGGAAATCGCCAGGATGTGGCGGTCCTGCGCCGTGAACTGGCCGAACAGGTGCAAGCCGATGGCGGGGTCATGCTGCTGCGCCTCGGCCAGCAGCTCTTCCAGGGCGACCATGCTGTAGTCACCTTCGCGGTGCCGGCGAATGCCCTGCAGATAACGCTCCAGCACCAGCCCCAGCGAGCCGCGGTGGTAACGCTGAGGATTGGCCACTTCTCGGGGATTTCTGTCCATTTCACGCCTGACGCGGGCCGGGCCCTTGTTTTCTTATTGTGTTTGCCGCGCCCCGAGGGGCAACCAAGAAGCCAACAAGAAGAGAGTGCCATGAACTCTGAACTGCTCGCCAATAATCCGACCCCCGTGGTGGTCGCGATCTTCATTGCCTTCATACTGCTGGAAATGGCCTGCGCTTGCTTCCGCCAGCCCGCTTCCCGGCGCCGCGATGCCCTGGTGGAAATCTTCGGCTCGGGCATCCTGCTGCTGGTCACCTTTCCGCTGATCCTGTTCACCACCAACCACCTGCTGGGCCACTTCGCCCCGCAACTGCAGGGTCGCCTGGCCGACGTGCCGTGGTACGCCGCCCTCGGACTGTTCCTGGTGCTCGACGATATGACGCAATATTGGTGGCACCGCCTGACCCACCGCGTTCCCTTCCTCTATGCACTGCACCGCGCGCACCATTCGGCGCCGTACATGAGCATCCGCATCGTCTATCGCAACAACAGCTTCTACTACCTGCTGATGCCCGGCATCTGGCTGACCAGCGCGCTGGTCTACCTCGGACTGGCCAACTTCTACTACGGCTACCTGATCGTGAAGATGCTGGTGATCTTCGGCGCGCACAGCAGCGTCGCCTGGGACGACAAGCTCTACAACATCCGCGTAATGCGTCCGCTGATGTGGCTGCTGGAGCGGACCATCTCCACACCCGCCACCCATTCGGCGCACCACGGCCTGAACGCCGAGGATGGCGTGACGAATTACAAGGGCAACTTCGGCAACCTGCTGTTCTTCTGGGACGTGCTGTTCGGCACCGCGAAGATCACCCGTCGCCGGCCGCCGGCCTATGGCATCGAGGACATGCACCCGGTGAGCTGGCAACAGGAAGTGTTCTGGCCGCTGGTGCGTGATGCCCAACCACAGTCGCAATCGAAAGAAGTAGCGGAGATCGCCCGATGAACCTGAACGTCACCCTGATCGCCGGCTCCAGCCAGGCATCCAGCCAGTCCGCCAAGGTGGCCCGCTACCTGGCCGGGCGCCTGCAGGCGCTGGAAATCTGCACCACCGCCAGCGTCGTCGACCTCGGCCGTACTCCGCTGCCCCTGTGGCCGGCGCCGATCGAAGACCAGGCCTGGGTGGAACAGACCGGGCAACTGCAGCGCGCCGACGCCCTGGTGGTGATCTCCCCCGAGTGGCACGGCATGGCCTGCCCTGCCCTGAAGAACCTGTTCCTCTATGCCGGCTACGCCGAACTGGCACACAAGCCGGCGCTGCTGGTGGGCGTGTCGGCAGGCCTGGGCGGCTCCTACCCGCTCTCCGAGCTGCGCGCCTCCAGCTACAAGAACTCGCGCATCTGCTACCTCCCCGAGCAACTGGTCATCCGCCAGGTCGACCAGGTGTTCAACGGTGTCGAGCCGGCCGGAGAAGACGACATGCGCATCCGCCGCCGGGCCGACTGGGCCCTGCGCGTACTGAGCGAATACGCCCACGGCATGCGCGGCTTGAGGGATCGCATCCAGCTGGAGCACCGCGACTTCCACAACGGCATGTAGCAGCCCGTTTCGGTGCCGCGCCAGATTTTCGGGCCCGCATGCAGCGAGCCCGACGATCTGCCCGTCAGTACTTCCAGGTCACCGACGCGGTGAGGTTGCGCGGTGCGCCGTAGTTGGAGGTGCTGCCGCTTTCCAGCGAGAGCAGGTACTTGCGGTCGGTGAGGTTGTTCAGGTTCAGCGAGGCGCTCCAGTTCGAGTCGATGTCGTAGCTGGTCATCAGGTCGACCAGCGCGTAGGCGCTCTGGCGCACCGCGCTGTAGCTGTCGCTTTCGACGCCGCTCTGCCAGCTGACGCGCGAGCCGACCTTGACCTTCGGCAGGCCCGGCAGGCGGTAGGTCGCGGAGCCGCGCACGGTGTGCTTGGGCACGTACCTGCGGGTGCGGTCGCCATTGTCGTCATCGATGCGCACATAGGTGTAGCCGGCCAGCAGGTCCAGGCCGGGCAGCGCCTCACCGGAGGCCTGCAGCTCGACACCGTGGCTCTTGTTGTCCACGCCGTTGTAGACGTAATGACCATCGACGTAACCGGCGTACTCCTGGACGTTGCGCTGGTCGGTCTTGAACAGCGCAGCGCTGACACTCATGCGGCTGTCCAGCAGGTTGCCCTTGATACCGACTTCCTTGCTGGTGCCTTCCAGCGGATCGAGAAGGCCACCGTCGGTGCCGATCACGTACTGCGGTGAGAAGATCCGCGTCCAGCTGCCGTAGACCGCCCACTCCGGGTTCAGGTCGTAGACCAGGCCGGTATAGGGAGTGACCTTGCCATGCTCGCGGGTGTCGTGCGCGGCGCCATAGCTGTCACCGCTACCGTCGGCGCTGAGCATGCGCGCGCCGACGATCCAGTGCAGGTCATCCATCAGGCTGAAGCGCGCGCCGGCGTAGACACTCTTCTGCGTGTCCTCGAAGTTCTGCGCGTTGGTGGTGTCATTGGTGTAAGGCATGGCCGGGCGCGGCAGGTTGCCGGCCAGGGCGTCGGACAGGTTGGCGCTATAGTAGCCGTTCTCGCCAATGGTGTTGGCGCTGGCCTTGAGATGGGTGCGGCCATAGTTTACGCCGAGGGTCAGCTCATGCTCGCGGCCGAGCAGCTGGAACGGACCGGAGAGCAGGCCTTCACCGATCACCTGGTGCTGGGTGCTGGCAGTCTGGTTGGAGTAGGCGGTGCCGGCGTCGTCGGTGATGCCGTAGAGGTAGAACAGCTGGGTATCCTGGTACTGGGTGATACCGGTCAGCGTGAGCTTGCCGTTCCAGCCGTTGCCGAAGTCGTGGTTCAGCTCGGCAAAGGCGCGCTGGGTGTGCAGGTTCCAGTAGGTCCAGTCCTGGCCGACGCTGGAGCTGCGGCTGCTGTAGTGGATCGGGTTGCCGCTGCTGTCCACCAGCGGCAGGTTGCCCCAGGTGGTGCCGTTGGAGTCGGAATTGTGCTGGGAGAAACCGACCGTCAGGGTGTCGGCAGCAGACAGGTCGAAAGCCAGCAAGCCGGCGGCGACGTTGACCTCGTGGCTGTAGCGGTCGAGCCACGAGTTGCCCTTGTCGTGGGCGTAGATGAAGCGCCCGCGCACATTGCCGCTGTCAGTCAGCGGCCCGGAGACATCGGCCTCCACCCGGCGGTTGTCCCACGAACCGACGCTGCTGCCGATCTTCGCCTGGAAGGTATCGGTGGGGCGCTTGCGCACGAAGTTGACCGTGGCCGAAGGATTGCCGGTGCCGCTCATGAGGCCATTGGCACCGTGGAGCACATCGATCTGCTCGTACTCGGCCATGTCCTGGCCGCCGCCCATCAGCGTCTGCGCGAACGGCAAGCCCATGCCGTCGTACTCGAAGGTGTCGATCTGGTAGCCGCGCGAGGTGAAGATGGTGCGATCGGTCTCGAACTGCTCCACGGTCACCGTGGGGGCCGAACGCAGCGCATCGCGCACGTCGTTGAGGCCGAAGTCATCCATCTGCTGGCGGGTGATGGTGGTGACGCCCTGCGGCGTCTCCTGGTCGGTCAGCTTCATCCGCGTGGTGCTGCGCGACGCTTTGGTCTGATAACCCTCGCTGGGTGCGTCGGATTGATCGGGGGCCTGGATCACGCTGTCGGACATGTTCAGTACATCGTCTGCGGCATAAGCCGCAGGCATTGCGCTGCAGGCTCCGGTGAGCAACAGAGCGGAGAAACGGGGTTTCATGGGGGGCGGCCTTGTGTCTGGAATTGGCAGGTAGTGATTATTTGTCGCAAATGGTAATACATCCCATTTGATAATTTCTCCTGCATTTCCTTCCTATCGTGTATCGCCGCCGATACACGACCTTTGCGTGGCGCCGCCGAGGTAGTGCGCGGCGGCTGGTGGATGCATCGATGCACCGGTCGTCGCTGAGCAGCGGACGACCAGTTTCTCGACGATTGGGAGAGATAGCTGGCTTGAGTGCCATGGGCCAGATCGGTGCGCTCACCGGCTACCGATCACTGGCGAGACCTGCCGCTCCCACCCTGACAGTTGGCCAGGACAAAATCGGCGCGAGCGGAAACCGTATCGCAGGGCAGCATGATTGCTTGGTACCCGGCATCCAGATAGGCCCGCCGGACGCGCTCATAGTCGCGCAAGGCCGTTTCGAGGCTGTGTCGGCGGTCAGCGTCGTTCTCGTAGATTTCAGGCCATGGCGGCGCGAGAAAGAGCCGGTCGTAGCGATTGGTGGCGAGAGAAGCCACCGGCAGAACACCGCCACACGCGGCGATCGCCACGACCGCATCGACGATGCCCCGATCAAAAAAGGTGAGCCCTTGCGCCGCTTCATGGTCAGTCACGGACATCGCCAGTGCGCGCCGCCCGAAGGCCTCTGCATCCGCCCACGGCAATGCGCTTCCGTCACCCGCCCGTTCCTGCGCAATGATGCGCCGGCCAGGCTCTTCGACGACGGCGTACCCGCGACGCGCAAGCTCGGCCAGCAGCGTTGACTTGCCAGCGCCCGAACACCCCGAAATCACCGCAAACATGCGAGCCCCCGCCCTGCCCCGTCGTGCTGCACTGTGCCTTTCCTCCAGCGGCCAATGCAGCTTTTCCAACCTGCCAGGACCACCGGAAAACCTTTGGCGGGAGGTATAGCCCCAATCGCCATGAGGTGGGCACGCATCCACGTTTCCTTCGGTGCCTCACCCGCGTTTCTCGTCGGTCTGTCAGAGCCCCAGCTGACTGCGCAGGTGTGCGAGGTACTCGGGATCGCTCATCTGCTGGCGCGCCGCAATGATCTGCCGGGCGTCTTCACCGGCGATGTAGCGCAGCTGGCGGGTTCCATCGGTAGCCGCATCCCACACGGTGTTCGCCACGATGACCGGATCGGAACCACGGCCAGCGAGAGTGCCGAACGCCCCGGTTACAGCCTCGACGAACGCGTTGTACTCGGTGAGGCCGGGGTCGAGGTTCATGTCGAGCGAGGTAGTTGCAAAGTTGGTGTTGATCGCACCGGGCTCGATCAGCTTGACGGTCACCCCGATCGCGGCCAGTTCGTGGGAGAGCGCCTCGGTCATGCCTTCGACGGCGAACTTCGAGCCGTGGTACAGCGTGCCCAGCGGGAAGGTAATCTTTCCACCCATGGACGAGATATTGATGATCAGGCCTTCGCCACGCTGGCGGAAGTGCGGGAGGATCGACTGCATCGCCAGCATGGTGCCGATGACATTGACCTCGTACTGCCTGCGCATCTTGTGCTCGGGCGTTGCCTCCAGCAGCCCGTAGGAGCCGTACCCGGCATTGTTGAGCAGGACGTCGATCCTGCCGAAATGCTCGATCCCGGCAGCGATGGCCGAGTCGATGCTGGCCTTGCGGGTAACGTCGAGTTCGGTGACCAGCACATTGTCGAGGGCGTTGAGTTCCTGGTCCCCCTCCGGGTTCGAGCGAACTGTCGCCACGACATTCCACCCGCGCTCCTGGAAGTACCTGGCGGTTGTGCGGCCTATGCCGCTGCTGCAGCCGGTGATGAGAATGGTCTGGCGGGTCATGGCGTTTTTCCTCGAGCACGCGGGCTCAAAAGTCGTTCGTGCGGCAGCAGTCGAGGATGGCGCCCAATCGGGGGCAAGCCACATCCAGGGCGGCCGGTTGGCTGAGCAGCGTCGTGGCGGGGTACATCCCCTCACATGGCGACGTTGTGCTGCTCACTCTAAGAAACGGCCTGTCACCGGGCTCTAGCAATTCACGCCATTGTTCAGGGGAACGACGCCAGTTCGCTTCGGGGCGCACATGTCCGATACTGGCGCCGTTCGACGTCCGGATGGCGCACTTTGCATGAGATAAAGTTTTCCACCTTTCTATACTCCGCGTACGTTTCGAAGGGGCTGCGTACCCCCCGCTGAGTGACGATGGAGTCCCGACGGTGCAGAACAAGTCCTTTCCCATGAACATCGGCTGGCAGACCCTGCTCAAGGATCTTGGCCTGCAGCCTGCTCATGTATTGCGCCGTGCCGGGCTCCCGGACGACTTGCTTTCCCGTGGAGCGCCGGGTCTTTCTCCGGAGGACTATTTCCGCTTCTGGTGCGCCCTGGAGATCGAAGCCGGCGATGCGCTGTTTCCCTTGCGCCTCGTCGATACCCTATCCGCCGAGTCCTTCGACCCGCCCCTGTTCGCCGCCCTGTGCAGCGCCAATCTCATGCAGGCCGTGCAGCGCCTCGCCAAGTACAAGCAACTCGTGGCACCCATGCGGTTGGAAGTGGAAGTTGGCAAGGAAGGCGAACTGACGCTGACGCCTCACTGGCTACCCGTGCAGGCCGAAGTGCCGTATTCGCTGCAGGTAGCCGAGATCGCGTTTTTCCTGCGTCTCACCCGGCTCGCGACCCGCGAGCCGGTCAAGGCGCTTCGTGTGGCACTTCCGCAATTGCCGCTCGGCGCCCATGCCCGACGCTACGAGGGCTTCTTCGGCGCCTGCGTCGAACAGGCGGCGAATCCGAGCATCACATTCGCCGCCGCAGACGCCTTGCGTCCCTTTCTCACGGTCAACGACACCATGTGGCGGGTGTTCGAGCCGGACCTCCGCCGCCGGCTCAGTGAGCTCGACGCGACAGCGACCACGGCAGAGCGCGTGCGTGCGGTACTGCTGGAACTGCTGCCGGGCAACGCCGCGACCATCGGGAAAACCGCCGTACGCCTTGGCATGAGCAAGCGTACGCTGCAGCGCCACCTCGAGGGCGAAGGGGAAAGCTTTCGCGCCCTGGTCAATGCCACCCGCGAAGACCTCGCTCGTCACTATCTGGCGAAAACCACCTTGTCGGGCGGGGAGATTGCCTTCCTGCTCGGCTTCGAAGATCCCAATTCCTTCTACCGCGCATTTCAGGACTGGACCGGGCAGACGCCCGACAGCGCCCGACATGCCATGCGCCTGAACTGAGGAGCCGCAAACGTGCCCACCCCCGACGATCAACGCAAAGTGCTGCTGGCCGGCGCCACCGGCCTCGTGGGAGGCCAGATACTCCAGGCACTGCTGGCGGACGCCTCTGTCTGCGAGGTGCATGCCCTGAGTCGTCGGCCATTGAGCCTCAGCCACCCCAGGCTTCAGGTTCACATCGTCGACTTCAGCCGCCTGCCTGCGCTGCCACCTACCGACGAGGCCTACCTGGCGCTCGGCACCACGATCAAGGTCGCCGGCAGCCAGGCGGCATTCCGCACTGTCGACCTGGACGCCAATCTCGCCGTGGCCAAGGCCGCGCTCGCTGCGGGAGTCCGGCGCGTGGGACTGGTCAGCGCGGCAGGGGCCGACGCGCGGTCCTCCGTGTTCTACAACCGCATCAAAGGTGAATTGGAGGATGCCCTCAAGGCGATGGAACTGACGGCGCTGGTGATCGCGCAACCCTCGCTGTTGCTGGACTACCGCGATGGCCTGCAACAACCGCCGCGCCTCGGCGAGCAGCTGGCAATCCCGATCGCGAAGCTCCTGGGGCCGCTGATGCCAGGGAAATATCGACCCGTCCATGCGCGGGCGGTCGCGCAGGCGCTGGTCAGGACCTTACCGAAGGCGGAAGGCCTGGCCGTGCTGGCGTCCAATGTGCTCGTCAGGCTCGGCGACCAGCCCTGAGCGAAATCTGGGTCATACCGCGCCAGCACTCGCATTGGCTGGTGGTGTCCGGCCTGACTCCATGAGCTCCGGGCCGGAAGCTGCCCTCCGCATCGGGCAGCAACGGACCATCGCCAAGCTGGAGTTTTCAAGCAATCCCACATCCCGTATATTTGATAACGATTGTCGTTTGCAAATTGTTCTTAGGGGATTGCAATGCAGGGGGATTCGTCGCTGCAGGCGGTAGGGATGCTTTACCGCGACCATCATGGCTGGCTGCGTGGCTGGCTGCGCAAGCGCCTCAACGATGCCGCCGATGCTGCCGACCTGGCGCAGGATACCTTCGTTCGCGTGCTGATGGCCCGGAGCGCCGAGGCGATCCGCGAGCCCCGGCACTATCTGCAAACCATCGCCCGGGGCCTGGTCATCGACCTGTACCGCCGCCGTTCGCTGGAGCGCGCCTATCTGGAGGCGCTGGCGTTGCTGCCCGAAGCGGTGCAACCGTCCCCCGAGGAACAGGCGCTGCTGCTCGAGGCGCTGCAGGAAATCGACCGGATGCTCGATGGCCTGGGACCGAAGGTCCGGCAGGCCTTCATCCTTTCCCAGCTCGAAGGGCTGACCTACAACCAGATCGCCGAGCGACTGGGGATCTCTCTGCGCACGGTGAACAAGTACATGGCCAAGGCCATGGAGCACTGCTGCCTGGCCATGGCGGGAGTCCTGTGAACGACTCCCTGCAACCCAATGAACGGGAAGCCATCAGCGAAGCGGCCCGCTGGTACGCACGCCTGGCCAACGCGACGCCGGGAGACGGCGATCAGCGGGCCTGGCAACGCTGGCTGGCGGCCGACCCGATCAACCAGCGCGCCTGGCAACGCATCGAATCGGTGAACCTGCAGATGGCCCGCGTGCCGGGTCGCCTGGCGGCTGCCACGCTGGCCTCGGCCGGGCAGTCCCGGCGCCAGGTGCTGCGCAGCTTCGTCGTGCTCGCCTCGCTGGGCGGCCTGGCCACCCTGGGTTGGCGCAGTGACGTACGCCAACGCTACACCGCCGGCTACCGGACCGCGGTCGGCGAACGTCGCCATTTCACCCTGGCGGACGGCAGCCGGATGCAACTGGGCACGGACAGCGCTGTGGATGTGCTGTTCGACGCGAACCAGCGCCTGATCGTCCTGCGCGCCGGCGAGGTGCTGATCAGCACCGCAACCGATGCACTCGACAGACCCTTCCGCGTACGCAGCACCGACGCCACCGTGCGCGCGCTGGGTACTCGTTTCAGCGTGGGCAGCTGGGGCAACGGAACCGAGGTGGCGGTGCTGGAGAAAGCCGTCGAAGTCTCGGTGCCCGGCCAGGACAAGCCGTTGCGCCTGGAAGCCGGCCAGCACACGCGGATCGTCTCCGGCGTCATCGAGCCTGTGCAGGCCAACGATGCCTCCGTGGGCGCCTGGGCGCAGGGCAGCCTGATCGCCATCGACCGCCCGCTGGGCGAGTTGCTGGAGGAACTGGGACGCTACCGCCACGGCTGGTTGAGGTGCGATCCGCGCATCAGTGGCCTGCGCATTTCCGGCGCCTTCCCGGTGGATGACACCGACCTCGCGCTCAGGGCCCTGGAGCGCAGCTTCCCTGTTACGACGGTGTATCGCACGGGGTATTGGGTAACCGTGGTTCCGCGCGGCTGAGCCGGCCTGGAGGCGCGAAAAGATTTTTCCAATCAGTGTGCACTTTCTTCGTCCCTGGTTCGGCTACTCCGGCATCAGTGACCCACTTGGTCACCACCACCGGGGAGAGACCATGCTGTATCCGTTCGTTCGCCACCGGCTTGCCATTCACGTGCAGGCTGCCCTCTTCAGTGTCGCCGTCGTCGGCGTACCCGTCGCTCAGGGCGCAGAGCCCTCAGAGTCCGCAGCGTCCAGCGCAGCGCAGAGCATCCGGCAGTACGACATCGCCGCCGGGTCGCTGACCGAGGTGCTCAGCCGCTTCGCCAGCGAAGCCGGGGTCGCGCTCTCGTTCGATGCCAGCAGGACCGCGCATCTGCAGTCGGCCGGCCTGCACGGCAGCTATTCGCGGGAGGCCGGGTTCGCCGCCCTCCTCTCCGGCACCGGGCTGCGAGCAGTGGACCAGGGCGGCAGCTATGTGCTGGAGGAAGTTCCGACCGCGCTGGCGATGAGCGACACGATCATCACCGGCCAGGGCCTGGGGCCGACAACGGAAGACTCCGGTTCCTACACCTCCAACGAAGCCACCATCGGCAAATCCACCCAGCGCCTGAAGGACATTCCGCAGTCGGTCACCGTCATCACCCGCAAGGCGATGGACGACCAGCGCCTCGACACCCTGGACCAGGTGCTGGAGAAAACCACCGGCATCACCACCTACCAGAGCCCGTCCGGCGGCAAGTACATCTACTCGCGCGGCTTCGAAGTGGAAACCATCCAGTACGACGGCGTCCCCCTCGACCGCCGCTACTACGCCATCGGCAGCAGCTTCACCTCCGACACGCTGCTCTACGACCGCGTGGAAGTCCTGCGTGGCGCCAACGGCCTGCTACAGGGCAGCGGCAACCCCGGCGCGGCGATCAACCTCGTGCGCAAGCGCCCGAAGGCCGAGCCGTCGCTCTCGCTGACCGCCAGCGCAGGCTCCTGGGACACCTACCGGCAGACCATCGATGGCAGCGCCCCGCTCACCGCCGACGGCAGGCTGCGTGGTCGGGTAGTAGCAGGCCATGAGGACCGGGACTACTTCTACGACACCGCGGACAGCCGCAAGAACGTGCTCTACGGCATTCTCGAGTACGACCTGACCGACGATACCCGAGTGGCCGCCGGGGCCAGTGTGGAAGACCTGCACTCGACACCGTCCTTCGGCGGCCTGCCGCGCAACAAGGACGGCAGCGCGGTGCATGCGGGGCGTTCCACCTTTACCGGTGCGGACTGGAACAAATGGAACAACAAGCAGACCACCTACTTCGCCGATGTCACCCATGACTTCAACGATGACTGGCGCCTGAATGCCTCGGGCAGCTACATCCGCGAAACCAACGACATCCTCTACAGCTTCGGTCGTGGCGCGGTCGACCCGGCCACCGGCGACGGCATGCAGTCGCGCGCCTACCTCTACGACTTCGAGAACATCAACAAGGGCGCCGACATCAACCTCGCCGGCAAGTGGCGTGCCTTCGACCTGGAGCACCAGGTGGTGGTCGGCGCCAACGCCAGCGACCTGAAGACCGACGACCTGCAGGGCGGTTTGCTCAACCTGGGGCCGATCAACATCTACGACCCGGTCTCCCCGCGCGAGCCGACCGAGGAAGAGATGCTCAGCACCACCTACGCCGGCACCTCCAAAGGTCACATCCGCCAGAACGGCCTCTACGGCGTGGTTCGCTACAAGCTGGCCGAGCCGCTGACCCTGGTCCTGGGCGGGCGCACCAGCAACTACCAGTACGACTACGAACTCACCCGCTTCACCACCTCCTCCCCCGCCCCGGCGCATTCGAAGGAAACCGGCGAGTTCACTCCCTACGGCGGCCTGATCTACGAGCTGAACAACCAGTGGTCGGTCTACGCCAGCTACACCGACATCTTCAAGCCGCAGACCGAGCTGACCCAGGACAGCGCTCCGCTCAAGCCCATCGAAGGCTCCAACTACGAGCTGGGCCTGAAAGGCGAGCTGATGGATGGGCGGGTGAACACCAGCTTCGCGATCTTCCGCGTGGACCAGGAGAATCGCGCGCAGTACGACTACGCCTCGGAGTGCGGGCAGAACGGCGAAGACAACTGCTACGTGGCCGGCGGCAAGGTTCGCGCCGAGGGCTTCGACGCAGAGATCAGCGGCGAAGTGCTGCGGGACCTGCAGCTGTTCGCCGGCTACACCTACACCTCGACCAAGTTCCTCAACGACCCGAGCGACGGCACCTCGTCCTCCGGCTCCACCTTCAACAGCTACACGCCGCGTCACCTGCTGCGCTTCTGGGCCGATTACAAGCTGCCGGGCGAACTGAACCAGTGGACCGCCGGCGCGGGCGCCAGCATCCAGAGCGAGAACTACAACACCAACTTCGGCGGCACCGGTGGCGTCGGCGATATCAAGCAATCCGGCTACGCCATCTGGAACGCGCGCCTGGGCTACCAGATCAACAAGAACCTCAGCGTCGCCCTGAACGGCAACAACCTGTTCGACAAGAAGTACTACTCCTCCATCGGCTGGCTGAACGCGAGCAACCAGTACGGTGACCCGCGCAACTACACCGTCACCCTGAAGGCTGACTTCTGAGCGGATGTCGCAGCGGCAATCCCCCCGACGATGCACGTCAGGGGGATTGCCCCTCCCCTCACGCCTCGCTCACCAGCGCTCGTGACTCATCGCAAAGAGCAACCCACGCCAGGCCGGCGACCCAGATCACGGAAACGGCGTAATTGAGCCGCTGATACAGCCCGAACCCATGCCCGTTGGCGAAGGCACTCGCCATCATCACCACCGTCGCGACAGCCAGCACCACGCAGAGCCCCGAGAACCCGCCGAACTCCGGTGACGACAGCAGTCGCTTGCCCAGGAACGCCCACAACGCGCTGGCCAGCGTCAGCGAGAGGAACATCACCAGTCCCGCCAGGTTGTGGATCTGCTGGGACGTCGAAGGCTGCGCCGGCGCACAGCCCTGGTCGCAGGAGAAGTAGCCGGTCGCGAAGCTGGCCAGCCCGTGCAGCGCTATCAACGCGGCGCCGAGCAACGCCAGGCGGGAGCTGGCGAACCTTCGCGCGACCCCCACGGCGAAAAACACGAACAACACCCCCAGCGGGAAGTTGTTCACCCATGCGGAGTAGCCTTGCGTGGGCGCGCCCGCCGCCCCCAGCTGACTCATCGCCTGGTCGAGGTGGCTGAAGCCGGGGTAGCCCAGCGAGGTCAGCGCCACCCCCACGAACAGCCAGAGTGGAATCAAAAGCCCCAGGCGCAAAAGATTCCGGTCGATGTTTGTCACGCGATGGCACTCCCTTGTCATGTTGGTGATCGAACCCGCCTCTCGCGATGCACCCGCCTACTGGCGGCGCATGCCTGGTTCATTCACGCCAGCTGCCTTCAATCTGGTCCGGGCCCACATTGGCCAGTGCGGCGCGCAGGCCAACGCTGTCCAGGCGTCTGCAGTAAGCCGGACGGGCGCGCTCGAAACGCCGACCTTCGGCCAGAGCACCGGCATCGACCACGTCGTAGCCCAGGCGCTCGTGCAGATCGCTGACCGCCTGCTTGGCCTGCAGGTCGTCGCCGGCAATGGGTAGAGCCCGGCGATCGGCGGCACCGGCCGGGCGGGCATCAGTCAGCAGATCGCGCTCGAGAATGGCGTTGAACGCCTTGACCACCCTGGCGCCAACCAGGTGCTGCGCCAGCATTTCGCTGGTGGAGGTTTGCCGACTCTCCAGCGTGGCGAACTGGCCGTCGCGCTGCGGGTAGTAATTGCCGGCATCCAGCACGACCTTGCCGGCGAAGGCGTCCACCGGCAATTCAGGGTAGCGGCCGAAGGGAATCGCCAGCAGCACCAGCTCGCCGAAGCTCGCCGCCTGCTCCACGGTGCCAACCTCGCAGCCCAGGGAAGCCGCGGTGCTGGCCAGCGTGTGCGGCCCGCGTGAATTGCTGAGCATGACCTCGCAACCGTTCTTCCCGGCAAGTGCCGCCATGGCGCGGCCAATGAACCCCGCCCCGATGATTCCGATACGCATCGCCTGACTCCTTTGCTTGCAGTGCAGTGGGAACCGGCCCGCGCTTGCCAGCCAGACCGGAAGCCAGGATGCTATTTGAAATCAGACAGCTGAAATATCGGCCTTCATTTGGAAGTGTCGAAACCACAGGTAGCGAATCATGGATCGACTGCAAAGCATGGCGGTGTTCGTCAGGGCCGCCGACAGCGGCTCGTTCTCCGCCGCCGGGGCGGCGCTGGGCATGTCCTCCCAGATGGCGGGCAAGCATGTCAGCGCGCTGGAGGAGCGCCTGGGCGTCAAACTGCTCAACCGCACCACCCGCCGGCAGAGCCTGACCGAGATCGGCCAGCACTACTATGAAAGCTGCAAGCGTGTGCTGGCCGAAGCAGAAGCGGCGGATGCGCTGGCCCTGGATCATCTCGCGGTCCCCCGGGGACGATTGCGGATCAGCGCCCCGGTCACCTATGGCACCTACTGCCTGATGCCGCTGCTGGGCCGCTATCTGCGCCAGCACCCGGACGTGAAGATCGAGTTGTCGCTCAATGATCGTCTGGTGGACCTGATCGACGAGAGCTTCGAAGCGGTGATCCGCATCGGCCCGCTGGACGACTCCAGCCTGGTCGCGCGGCCATTGGCGGCCTATCGGCTGATTGCCTGCGCGGCGCCCGCCTACCTCGCCGAGCATGGCACTCCGCAGACGCCCGACGATCTGCAAGGGCACCACTGCCTGGGACTTACCGCATGGCCTGCATCGGTATCCGGGGGATGGCAGATGCTGGGGGGTGAGAGCCTGCAGCTGCTGGCCCAGAGCAGCCGCCTTCAGGTCAACGACGCCCGCGCGCAGCGCGCCGCCGCGTGCGATGGCCTGGGCATCATCCTCGGCGCCGAGATGATGCTCGCCGAGGACCTCCGGCAGGGCCGCCTGGTGCAGCTGTTCCCCGACCTTCAGGCACCGGCGCGGCAGGTCCATCTGCTCTACGCCAGCGACCGCCGCATGCCGCCGAAGCTGCGCCGTTTCGTCGACCAGGTAGTCGCCGAACTGGGGAGCAGACCGGCCTGAAGCGGACGCTCGCGCCGTCGCAAGAATAACGGCGAAGCTGACGGTCAGGCTGCATCGCCGCAGGAGCGGTCAGGCAATGGTTGACGCGAGCACTTTGTTCGATAAGGTCAGGGGCAGACCCACCATTCGCGAATGAGCAGCAGCTCGGGAGATGCAGCCAGTGCAGAACGACAGCACCAGCGTGGACACAGTGGTTTTCGATCTTGGCGGCGTGCTGGTCGATTGGAATCCGCGCTACCTCTACCGAAAGGTCTTCGATGGCGACGAAGAGGCGATGGAGACTTTCCTCGCTCATGTCTGCAACCAGGCCTGGAACGAACGCCAGGACCGCGGGCGGCCCTGGGCCGAAGCGATCGCCGAGGCCATCGCGCTGCACCCTGCGCACGAGCCGCATATCCGGGCCTACCGTGAGCGTTGGGACGAGATGCTCGGCGGTGCCCTGGAAGACACCGTGCAGGTCCTCGATGAACTCCACCAGAGCGGCGTACGCTTACTGGCGCTGACCAACTGGTCGGCGGAGACCTTTCCGGTGGCCGAAGAACGTTTCGAGTTCCTCGGCAAGTTCGAAGCGGTACTGGTCTCCGGCCAGGAAGGTTGGATGAAACCCGAACCGGAGATCTTCCAGCTGCTGATCCGGCGCTATGGTCTTGCGCCGTCCCGCACGTTGTTCATCGATGACGTCCGCAAGAATGTGGAGGCGGCGCAGGCCCTGGGCCTGCAGGCCATCCAGTTCGCCAGCGCACGGCAATTGCGCAACGACCTGAAAGCCTTCGGCCTTCCGATCGCCCCCTCGGAGCAGTGAGCCACCAGCGCTCACGCAGGACGCAGGTACAAGCGGCTGCTGGGCGCTTCACCCGACCGGGGTTCAACCTGGACCGGGCTCAACCACCCAGCGCAATGATGGCGAACAGCAGCGCCGTACCCACTACCGCCAATGCAATCCCGCCCGCCCAGGGCGAACCGCCGGAATAGCGGGCGAGCATCCAGCCGGAGATGAACAGCATCACCAGCGCCACCGCATTGGAAGCGCGGATGGCCGGGCCGGTCTGGTCGATCAGCAGGAAGGGGATGACCAGCGGGAAGGTCGCCAGCACCACCAGCAGGAAGGTTGCCAGCGCGCCCTTGATGTCTGCCCAGCCGATCCGCGCCTCGATGGGCGTGCCGGCGCTGCCCAGCAGCCGCAGGCGCAGCACTTCCAACCCTTCCGCACCCGCCGCCGTGGCGATGCGCGGTGGCAGTTCGGCGGCGATGAGGCTCTGCCCGGCCCGCGGCTCGGTACCGCCCTGCAGGCGCTCCAGCAGCGTGCGGCTGCGAGTGCGTTCGGTCCAGGTGCGCATCAGGAAGATCACGGCATCGGCCAGGCCCCAGGCGAGGTTGCAGCCCAGCGCGGCGATCAGCATGGTGCGCACCTCCTCCCGCCCCGAGGTCGCCACGCTCAGCGAGCCGATGAAGGTCATGGCCATCAGCAGGCCGAAGATCACTTCGGTGATGCGGTCGATCGGTTCCAGCACCCGCTGCCAGGTGCCCTTCTCGGCTTTGTCCATCGCTTCCCTCCTGATCGGCGAGCACGGCTCGTCGTCCCTCGTTCATGCCATTGGGTGAGCGCTTGCAAGTGGTGATCGAAGCAACGCGTCCGGCCGGGGCTAGCCCAGCCGGACGATGTCGACCGAAATTTCCACGGCGGTGACGCCGCCGCGGTTCTCCAGCCAGTGCGTGGTGGTGTGGTCCTCGGGCCAGCCGACGCCCGGTCCGTAGTCGGTGGCGATTCCGTCGCGATGGTCGGTGATGGTGCCCTGCAGGATGAACACCGTGCCGGGGCGGTCCACGTGGTCATGCAACGGCCCGAAGACGCCGCCGGGCGCGATGGTCACCCGGCGCATCCGCAATTGCCGGCCGGCCATGCCCTCGATCTCCGGGCCGAGGTCGACCGAGGACAACAGCTCCACCGTCACGCCCCGGGTCTCGGGGGCCACCTCTTGGCTGTTCATCGCGCGCGCCTCGCTGAACGACAGGTTCTCTGTGCCAGTAAAGACGTTGCATGGCGCCGCTCTAAGCGAGGCGACAAAGGGTCGTTCAGCCCACGGCTGGCAGGGGCTCCAGGATCGCCACGGCGCGCACGAAACCGGCGGAGGCGTGGCGGATCTTGTAGGGGAAGCAGCTGACCAGGAAGCCGTGGTCAGGCAGTTGCTCGAGGTTGGCGAGTTTCTCCATCTGCCCGTAGCCGATGTCGCGCCCGGCCTTGTGGCCTTCCCAGATGATCGACGCGTCACCCGAGGCGGCGAAGCGCTCGCGGGTGTACTTGAATGGCGCGTCCCAGCTCCAGGCATCGGTGCCCACCACCCGCACGCCGCGCTCCAGCAGGTAAAGCGTTGCCTCGCGGCCCATGCCGACGCCGGCTTCGAGGTAGCCCGGCTGGCCGAACAGGCTGCCGGCTCGGGTGTTCACCAGCACGATGTCCAGCGGCTGCAGAGCATGGCCGATGCGCGCCAGTTCGGCCTCGACCTCGGCGGCAGTCACCACATGGCCGTCCGGGAAGTGACGGAAGTCCAGCTTCACGCCCGGCTGCAGGCACCACTCCAGCGGCAGCTCGTCGATGCCGAAAGCCGGTTTGCCACCGTCGGTGGTGGACGCGTAGTGCCACGGCGCGTCCATGTGGGTGCCGCTGTGGGTGGTGATCTGCAGGCGCTCCGCCGCCCAGGACTCGTCGCCGGGCAGGTCTTCCTTGCGCAGGCCGGGGAACATCGCGGCCATTTCCGGCCAGCCCTGCTGGTGGTCCATGTAGTCGATCTTCGGCAGCAAGGGCGGCGGGTCGGTGTAGGGGTTGTTGTCCAGGGTCACGGACAGGTCCAGCAGGCGGCGTTGGTTCAGGCTCATGCGGAAATTCCTTTGCGGGCGGCGGCGCGGCTGCGACGCGGCGGAAGGTCGAGGGCGTTGCGCAGCAGGCCGGCCACCGTGCCGTCGTGGCAGAAGCCCAGCTCGCGGGCCTGCGGTGTGCGCAGTGGCGGATAGGCGCCGAACAGCGCCTCCAGTTGCGGATCGGGTTCGAAGGCGATGCGCTCGCAGCTGGCCTCGCCAAAACAGGCGGCAAGCCCGGCAAGCACCTGGGCGATGGACAGCTGCAGCACCGGCAGCTGCCATACCCGCTGGCTGCCGGGCTCCCTGAGTTCGGCGGCGTGCAGCAGGTTGTCCACGCAGCAGCGGGCCGACATCCACCAGGCGCTGGCCTGCGGCGACACCGGGCAGGTGTAGCTGTCCCCCGCCGCACAGGCGTGCAGCAGGTCGCTCATGAAGGCCGAGCGCAGCCCGTTGGGCTCGCGCGGCCGGGCGACTATGCCGGGCAGGCGCAGCGCGCGCCCGTCGACTTCGCCGCGACGGGACAGGTCCTGCAGGGCAATCTCCACCATGCGCTTGTGCGCCGCGTAGGACAGCTGCGGCGCCGCCGGCTGTTCCTCGTCCATCCGCGCCGGCAGCTCGCCGCCGTAGACCGCCACGCTGCTGGCATACACCAGCACCGGCGGCCGCGCGGGATTGCGCAGCTGGTGCAGCAGCTCCAGGCTGGCCTGCAGATTGACCTGGTAACCCAGTTCGTACTGCGCTTCGGCGGCACCGCCGGGCACGCTCACCAGGTGGAACACCACGTCGACACCATCGGCCAGCACACGGCGCAGCAAGGCCGGATCGGTGACGCTGCCGTAATGCCGGCGCAGGCGCGAATCGTCAGGCAGGCCGTCGAGTTTCTGGTCCAGCAACAGCAAGGCTCCGATCCGCCTGCCGCGCAGCTCGCCCACTTCCAGCAGGCGACGCACCAGCAGGCGGCCGACGAAGCCATTGGCCCCGCTGACCATCACGCGCATGGCCAGCCCCCTTGCACCACGCGCTGGTCGATGGCGCCGAAGAGCACCTCGCCTTCGCTGCCGCACGCTTCCATGCGCACACGGTCGCCGAAGTGCATGAAGGCGGTACGCGGTGCCCCGTGGGCGATGGTTTCGATGGCGCGGCGCTCGGCGATGCAGGCCGAGCCCACCGAGCGATCGGCGTTGGACACGGTGCCCGAACCGATCAGCGTGCCGGCGCTCAGGCGCCGCGTCAGGGCGGCATGGGCGATCAGCTCATGGAAGCCGAAGTGCATGGCGCCGCCATGGGGATGGCCGAACCATTCGCCGTTCCATTCCACCTTCAACGGCAGATGCACGCGGCCGTCGCGCCAAGAATGGCCCAGCTCGTCCGGGGTCACTGCCACCGGGGCGAAGCTGGATGCCGGCTTGGCCTGGAGGAAGCCGAAGCCGGTCTTCATCTCGCGAGGCGCCAGCGCGCGCAGGCTGACATCGTTGAGCTGCAGCACCAGGCGCACATGCTGCAACGCCTGCTCCGCCGGACAGCCCATGGGCACCGCGCCGAGCAGCACGGCGAACTCGCCTTCGAAGTCGATGCCGTGGGCTTCGCTGGGCAGCGGGATATCCGCGCGGGGACCGAGGAAGTCGTCGCCAGCACCCTGGTAGATCAGCGGAATGCGCTCGACGCCTTCGATAGGTTCCAGGTTGAAGGCCTTCTGCATCAGCTCGCCGTGGCTGAGGAAGCAGGAGCCGTCCAGCCATTGCCAGGCGCGTGGCAGCGGCGCGGCGAGTTGCGCCGGGTCGAGGTCGAAGGCGCCGGCGACGGCGTTGGCGTTGAGCCGCTGGTACAGCCTCTGCAGGTCGGACTCCAGCAGCTCCCAGTTGTCCAGAGCGGCCTGCAGGGTGGCGGCGATACCGCTGGCATCCACCGCCCGCGTCAGGTCGCGGGAGACTACCAGCAGGCGGCCATCGCGGCTGCCGTCATCGAGGGTGGCGAACTTCATGGCAGCAGCTCCTTCAAGTCAGCCGCGTAACGGCCATCGAGAAGAATGAAGACCATCCGCGCCATCGCTTCGGTGCGATTGCTCCAAGCGTGATTAGTGCCGCGCTGCACCACGATGTCACCGCGCTTGAGGTGCACCTCGCCGTCATCCAGCACCAGCCAGACCTCACCTTCGGTGACGATGCCGTAGTCCAGGGTCTGGGTGCGGTGCATCAGCTTGTGCTTCGAGTCGGCCTTGCCGGTGCCGGCATGGGATTCGCCGATTTCGGCGAAGACCGCTGCGGCGTCTTCGGCGCTGACCTGGTTCTGCACGCTGTCCGGCGGGATATCCACCACGCGGATGACGCTGCCCAGCGGCCCGGGGCTGAGCTGCAGCGGCTGCGCGGTGGGGTCGTCGCCGTTGTCCAGCGGCGCGGGACTGCCGAGGCTGTTCCACACCTCGTAGAACAGGGTCCCGGGCACCGCCTTGAGCGGGAAGTTGTTCGGCGTCGGGCCGCAGCTGGCGACCACCGCCTGGCCCTGGCCATCGTGGCCGGTGACCACACGTTTGAAGGTGGGAAGCTGTTGCATGCTGTCTCCTTTCAATTGCCGTCACCGATGGTCGTGCCACCGTCGACGATGAGATTCTGTCCGCTGATGAAGGCGCCACCCGGGGCGGCCAGCAGCAGTGCCAGGGCCGCCACTTCCTCGGGCCGGCCGACCCGGCGCAGCGGCGTGAGCGCCAGGCGGCGCTGCAGGACGTCGGGGTTGTCGGTGAGCGGACGGGCGAATTCGGTGTGAATCACGCCGGGGCTGATGGCGTTGACGCGGATGTTCGCCGGGCCCCACTCCACCGCCAGGTTGCGCGCCAGCTGCGCCAGCCCGGCCTTGGACAACCCGTAAAGGCCCAGGCTCTTGTTGCCGCGCACGCCGGCGATGCTGGCCATCAGCACCACGCTGCCGCCGCCACCGTCGGCCATGGCCGGGAGCAAGGCGCTGGTCAGCCACAGCGCGCTGCGCAGGTTGACGGTGAAGGTCAGCTCCCAGTCGGCATCGCTGGCCGTGCCGAGCGGCCCCAGGTGCGGCGCGACGCCGGCATTACAGACCAGCGCATCGAGCTGGCCGAGATGTTCCAGAGCCCGCTGCGCCAGTGCCTGCACGGCATGAGCGTCACGCAGGTCGGCGGGTACGGCGATCACGTCGATGCCCTCCTCCGCCAGCGACTGCAACGCTCGCGCACAGTCCTCGGCACTCTCACTGCTGATCACCAGACGCGCGCCGGCAAGGCCGTATTCACGGGCGACGGCCAGGCCGATGCCGCGAGTGGCGCCGGTGACCAGAGCAGTCTTGCCGGCCAGGGAAAACAGCGAGCTCATGCCTGGCCCGCCAGCAGACTGGCAATGATTCGCCGGGCGCGGTTGGCGCCGGCATCGACATGGATGTCGACCATAGGCCGTTCGCCGAAGCGCAGCAGGTTAGCGTACTGCGCCTCGATCACCTGCTTGTCCTCGTCGAAGGTCAGGCGCGTCTGCTCCAGCACCCGGCTCAGGTTCTCTTCCGGGTCGGCCTGGGGATTGGTCGCCTGGGTCCAGAAGTAGTGACAGGTCTCTTTCGTCTCCGGGGTAACGCCATGGAAGCCGCGCAGGTGGAAGCCACCCCGCTCGGGCGTATCGATGGGCTCGCTGCCGGCATCCACCGCGCCGGTCCAGATGCACAGGTGCGACGGCTGGAATTCGATCTCCTGCCAGCGGTCGATGCGCCCCGTGAACGGGTAGGCGTCGCGGTAGGTGGGTGGCGGCTCGGAGTCGAGCATGTGGCGCACCACCCGTACCGACTGCTCATCGCCGCTGACCTGCATCTGCGCGTTCATGTGGATGCGCGCGTTGCCGCCGATGGTACGCAGGTGCACGTAGCCCAGGTGGCTGAGGTCGAGCAGATTGTCGTGGATGAGCTGCCAAGGCGCCGCGTAGTGGTAGACGTCACCGCCGAAACGGTACTGGCCGCTGTCGTGGTGCGGGTAGGCCGGTGGTTCCCGGTCGGGGGCGCCGCTGCCATGCCAGAGCCAGAGAATCTGGTCACGCTCGCGCAGGACGAAGGCCTTCACCAGCGCCTTGCCGGGCACCTTGGCCTGGCCGGGAATCTCCAGGCAGCGGCCATCGGCGCCGAACAGCAGGCCGTGGTAACCGCAGCGCAGACCGTCCTGCTCGAGGGTGCCGAGTGACAACGGTAACGCTCGGTGGCAGCAACGGTCCTCCAGTGCGGCGACGCTGCCATCGGCCGTGCGGAACAGCACCAGCGGCTGCCCGAGCAGCGTGCGCGCCAGGGGCTTGTCGGCGAGCTCCCAGGCGAAGCCGGCGACGTACCAGCGGTCCTGCGGGAAATCGGGCTGGCCGGTGGGCGCAGCGGGGTCGAAAGTGGCGATGGGGCTGGGAATCATCGGTGGCTCCTCAGAGATCGAGTACCAGGCGCGGGCTCTTCGAGCGCGAGCAGCAGGGTGTGAACTGGTCGTTGCGGGCGTGTTCGGCATCGGTCATGAACAGGTCGCGGTGCTCCGGCTCGCCGGCCAGCACGCGGGTCACGCAGGTGCCGCAGATGCCCTGCTCGCAGGACAACGGGATGTCCACGCCGCACTCCAGCAGTACGTCGGCGACGCTGCGCTCAGGAGGAATCAGGAAGCACTGCCCACTGCTCGCCAGTTGCACCTCGAAGCTACCGCTGGCGGCCTCGGGCTCGGGCGCCGCCGCGAAGTACTCCCGGTGCAGGCGCGACTCGTCCCAGCCGGCCTGGCGCGCACTGTCCAGCACATGGGCCATGAAACCGCCGGGCCCGCAGACGTAGAGGTGTGTGCCGTCCGCCGGCGCTGCCAGCAGGCGCGCAGCATCCAGGCGCTGCCCGGCGGGGCCGTCGTCAAAATGCAGCTGCACCTGGTCGGCGAAGCTCGACCGGCTCAGGCGCTCGAGGAACGCCGCGCGGTCGGCCGAGCGGCAGCAGTAGTGCAGCTCGAAAGCGGCGCCGCTCTGCGCGAGTCGTTCGGCCATGCAGAGGATCGGCGTGATGCCGATGCCGCCGGCGAACAGCAGGCTGCGGCCGGCTTCATGGGCCAGCGGAAAGAGGTTGCGCGGTTCGCTGATGCGCAGCCGCGTGCCCTCTTCCACCGCCTCGTGCAGGCAGCGCGAACCACCGCGTGAGGCCGGGTCGAGAAGCACCCCGATCTGGTAGCGGTCGTGCTCGCGCGGGTCGTTGCACAGCGAGTACTGGCGCACCAGCCCGTTGGGCAGGTGCACGTCGATATGCGAACCGGCGCTGAACGGCGGCAGGCTGGCGCCGTCCAGCGAGCGCAGCTCGAAGCCGAGGATGTCCTGCGCCTCGTGCTGGCGGCGGCTGACGCGGACCTCAAGCATGGCCGGCCTCCTTCGCTACTTCGGCAGCCGTGCGCTCTTCGGCGATCAGCCGGTCGAGCACGCGACGGGCACGGATCGCACCGGCATCGCCGACCAGCAGCACCGGCTTGAGCGACCAGAACTCGGCGTCGCCCATCATTTCCTGTTGCGCTTCGAGCATCGGCAGGTCTTCGGTGGCGAATGGCCGGCGAATCGCCTCGACCTGTTCGCGGGCCAGTTGCTCGCCCATCGGGCCCATGGCTTTGGGGAAGCACATGGCAAACCAGTAGTGGGTGGTCTTGCCGGTTTCCGGCGTGAACAGGTGCGGGATCGGGGTGTTCACCCCTTCGCTGCGCGGCCGCCCGGTGGGCACCGCGCCGGCGTACAGCAGCATGTTGGCGGGGGCGTCCCAGCACACATCGATCCAGCGGTCCACCGGGGTGCCGTGGGGGATGTTCATCGCCTGGTAGAGGAAGTCCGGCATGATCTCGGCCACGGTCTGGCGGTTCGACCAGACGCTGTCGCCCTCCTGCTCGACGCTGGTGATCGCGCTCTTCACACCTTCGCCGCCGAGGGTCGCGGGGTGCAGGAACTCGACGTGGCTGAGGTCCATGATGTTGTCGGTTTCCAGCACGTAGTTGGCCTTGGCATGCAGGTAGCCCTTGCCGACGAACCAGTGCCCGGCGTCCATGCAGCTGAAGTCGGGAATACGCTGCGGATCGGCCAGCGCCGGCTCGCCCATCCAGATCCACAGCAGGCTGTGGCGCTCCACCAGGGGATAGGCCCTGACCTTGGCCGCCCGGGGGATGACACCGTCGCCGTGGGGGTTGTGGGTGCAGGCCCCGCTGCTGTCGAAGCGCAGGCCGTGGTAGGCGCACTGCACCTCGTCGCCCTTCAGGCAACCCATGTGCAGCGGTGCGAAGCGATGCGGGCAGCGGTTGCCGATGGCCCGGGCGATGCCCTGGCTGTCGCGATAGAGCAGCACGGGCTCGTCCAGCAGGGTGCGCGGGAACAGTTGCCCGGCCTCGACCTCGGTGTCCCAGGCAGCGGCGTACCAGGTGTTGCGCAAGTAGCTCACGGTCATGTCCTCGTTCTTGTTGTCGTGATCAGGCCAGTGCCTGAGCCTTGATCTGCCGCCCCAGCAGCACCAGGCACAGCGGAGCCAGTGCAAGCTGGGCCAGCGCCACCAGCAGCAGCGCATGCGGCAGCTGGGTGGCGATGCCGCCGGTGAGCGCCAGCACCAGCAACGGGCTGACGAATTCGCCGGCGAAGATCGACGCGGTGAAGCCACCGGTGGCGCGGCCGCGCTGGTCGAAGCCGACCTGCTGCATCACCTGGGTGATCAGCGTCGGCAGCAGCAGGCCCACGCCCAACCCGTTCAACAGCACGGCGAGGACCACGGGAGCATGGCTGGACGAAAGCGCCATCAGCCCGCCTCCCAGGCCCGCCGTAGCGAAGCCCAGCGCCAGCAGGCGACGCGCCGGCAACCCGGCGAGCAGACGGAAGGTCAGCGCACCGGCCAGCACGCCGAGCTGGTTGGCGCCCATGGTCAGGCCGATCTGCTGCGGGCCGTCGACGTGCAGCAGTTGCAGCAGGTAGCCCGCCTGCACCGGCACGATGAACAGGCTGACGCCGGCCAGCCCGGTGAGCAGGTACAGCGGCGCCAGCGCCGCCCAGGGGAAGCGCGAGGCGCTGGTTGGCGCATGCTCGACGCGGTGTGCCTGCGGCTCCCAGAGCAAGGCGGCCATCAGCGGCAGGCACAGCATGCCCACGGCATAGAGCACGAACGGGGTGCGCCAGCTGCTCTCCCCCAGCGCGCCGCCCAGGCCCATGAACAGCGCGGCGGACAGCGAGGTGGCAACCATCTGCAGGGCGAACAGGCGCTCACGGCGCTGGCCGTCGAAGTAGTCGCCCATCAGCGTGGTGCAGCAGGTCATGATCCCGGCTTCCGCCAGGCCGATGCCGGCGCGGCTGGCGACGATCAGGCCGAGCGAATCCAGCCACAGCGGCAGCACGCCGCAGAGGCTGTACAGCAGCATGCTGGCGAGCAGCAGGGAGCGCCGTCCCACGCGGTCGGCCAGCACCCCGGCCAGCGGCGCGAGGAAGGCGATTACCAGCGCCGGCAGGGTCAGCGCCACCGGCACCAGCACGGCGGCGCCGGGAGTCTCGGCAAAGTGCGCCTGCATGCGTGGCAGCACCGGCGCGATGAGCACCGCGCCAAGCACCGGCAGGCAGCTGCCGAACAGCAGCAACAGCGCTTGCGCGCCACCCGCGCGGCGATCAGCGCTCATGGGGCACCTCCACCAGCAGGCAATGGGTGGCGCCGTACTGGATCAGGCCGGCGCGCAGCTCGCGCCACAGGGTCTTCAGGCAGGGCATGGGGTCGTCCTCTTGTTTTCGTTGTGTGGACTCAGCGCGCCTGGCTGCAGGCCAGGGGCGTGGCGGCGTGCTGCTGGCAGCAGTCGCGGTCGTGGTGGACTTCCTGCAGGTGGTGCGCCGCCACGGTGGGTTGCGTCTCCACCCGTGCCTGGCGCTGCGGCAGGAGGAAATACGCCAGCGCCGGCAGCAGGATCAGTGCGCCGACCATGTTCCAGACGAACATGAAGGCCAGCAGCACGCCCATGTCGGCCTGGAACTTGATGGGCGAGAAGATCCAGGTGCCGACGCCGATGGCCAGGGTCACGCCGGTGAGCATCACCACCTTGCCGGTGAACAGCAGCGCGCGGTAATACGCCTCGGACAGGCTGGCGCCCTGGCGCAGCTGCGCCAGCACGATGCTCATGACGTAGAGCGCGTAGTCCACGCCGATGCCCACGCCCAGGGCGATCACCGGCAGGGTCGCGACCTTCACGCCGATGCCCAGCGCCACCATCAGCGCCTCGCAGAGGATCGAGGTGAGCACCAGCGGCAGCACTGCGCAAAGCACCGCGCGCCAGGAGCGGAAGGTCACCAGGCAGAGGAGGATCACCGCGCCGTAGACCCACCAGAGCATGTCGCGGTTGGCCTGTTTCACCACCTGGTTGGTGGCTGCTTCGATGCCGGCGCTGCCGGCAGCGAGGAGGAACTTCGCCTGCTCACTGTCGTTGTCGTGGGCAAAGGCCTGCACGCTATCGACCACCCGCGCCAGGGTGTCGGCCTTGTGGTCGGTGAGGTAGGCGTAGAGCGTCAGCAGGCTGCAGTCGTCGTTGTACAGCCCGCGCGGGGCGTTGGCGGTGACCATGTTCAGGGTCGCCTGGTTGTTCACCAGCTCGTACCACTTCGGGCTACCCTCGGAGAGGCCGACCAGCACCCGGCGGTTGAGCAGCGCCAGCGAGTTGGTCGAATCCACGCCCGGCAGGCCGCGCAGTTGCCAGTCGAGGTCATCGACACGCTTGAGGGTGTCGTAGGCCGAGCAGGCGCCGGCCGGGGTCTGCACCATCACCGCGAAGACGTCGCTACTGGCGCCGTAGTGCCGGGTGACGAAGGCGTTGTCACGGTTGTAGCGCGAATCCGGGCGCAGCTCGGGAGCGCCGGCGTCGAGGTCGCCGACCTTCAGGTGCAGGCTCACGGCATAGCCGCCAGCGGCCATCAGCGCGGCCACGGCGATGCACGCGGCGGCCCAGCGGCGACGGGTGAACAGGTCGAGGAAGCGCCACATGGCGTGCTTGTCCGCCCCGCTCGCCTCGGCCTCCTCGGCGCGCAGGCTGCGCCGCGCTGCGCGGGCACTGACGCCCACGTAAGAGAGCAGCACCGGCAGCAGGATCAGGTTGGTGAAGATCAGCACCGCCACGCCCAGGCTGGCGATCACCGCCAGGTCCTGGATCACCTGGATACGGATGATCATCAGCACGGCGAAACCCACGGCGTCGCACAGCAGCGCGGTGAGCCCGGCGAGGAACAGCCGGCGGAAGGTGAAGCGCGCCGCCACCAGGCGATGCATGCCACGGCCGATGTCCTGCATGATGCCGTTCATCTTCTGCGCGCCGTGGCTCATGCCGATGGCGAACACCAGGAACGGCACCAGCACCGAGTATGGGTCCAGCTCGTAGCCCAGCAGCGGCAGCAGGCCGAGTTGCCAGACCACCGCGACCAGCGAGCAGATCACCACCAGCGCGGTGCTGCGCACGCAGCGGGTGTACCAATAGAGCACCGCTGCGGTGATGGCGATGGCGGCGGCGAAGAACAGCAGGATCTGCTTCAGGCCGTCGATCAGGTCGCCCACCACCTTGGCGAAGCCGGTGATGTGGATGTCCACGCCCTGCCCCTGGAAGCGCGCGCGCAGGCTTTCCAGCTCATGGGCGAAGGCCGTGTAGTCCAGCGCCTGACCGTCCGGGGTCTTCTCCAGCAGCGGCACGTAGACGATGCTCGAGCGCTGGTCGAAGGCCACCAGCTGGCCGATCTCGTTGGAGCGCTCGACGTTGCGCTTGAGTTCTTCGAGTTTGGCGACGCCACCATCGTAGCCGTCTGGAATCACCGGGCCGCCTTCCAGGCCGTCCTCGGTCACACCGGTCCAGCGGGTCGAGGGTGTCCACAGCGACTTCATCGCCGCACGGTCGACGCCGGGCAGCAGGTAAACCGCATCGTTGAGCTGCTGCAGGCTGTGCAGGTAGTCCTTGTCGTAGAGGCTGCCGCGCGGGTTGGCCACGGCGATGCGCACGGCGTTGCCCAACCCGGCCAGCTCCTGGCGGTGCTCCAGGTAGTTGTGAATGAACGGGTGCTCGCGCGGAATCATCTTCTCGAAGCTGGCGTTGAGCGTCAGGCGGGTGGCCTGCCAGCCCAGCAGCAGGGTCGCCGCCAGGCACAGCAGCAGGACCAGGGCGCGGTGGTTGAACAGCGCGCGTTCCAGCAGCGAGCCGGAAGCACTGTCGAAGTCGTCGAGGCGGCCGCTGGACGGCGCAGGGGAAGTCGTGGCGTGCATGGCTCAGTCCGCGCGAAGGGGTTGGGAAGAAGGCGCCAGGCGGCGCGCACCGGCCATGCCGACGGCGACGATGGCACCGTCGGCAGCGCTGGTGGCAGCGGTCAGCGGCAGGCCGTCGGAGACCGGCAGCGGCTGCGCGGCGAAGGCATCCAGGCCGCTGCGCAGCAGCATCCCGGCCTGGTTGGCGAGCAGCAGCTGGCCGCCGGTGACGCGGATGCCGTTGAGCGATGCGGGAATCGGATTGGCCAGCGGCTGGAAGCTTTCGCCGGCATCGTCGGAAGCCAACAGGGTGCCACGCAGGCCGCCCACCAGCAGGCGCCCACCGGGCAGCACGGCGGCGGCGAAGTAGCTGCCGTCGTAGGGGCTTTGCAGGGCATCGAAGTGGGCGCCGTCATCGCGCGAACGCAGCAACAGGCCTTGCTCGCCAGCGACGTACAGGTCACTGCCGGCGCGTGCCAGGGCGTACAGGTGAAGACCGCGCTGGTTCGGCAGCCTGCCCATCTCGGACTGCCAGCTACGACCGCCATCGGCAGTGCTCAGCGCCACGCCGTAAGCGCCGACCACCAAACCGTGATGGGTATCAGCGAAGCTCAGCGCCAGCAGCGGTTTGTCGGCGCCGTCGGCCACCAACCTTTGCGCAGCGGCGACGCGCGCAGCGTCTCCGGAAGCCTCGGCGGCCTGCTGTTCCAGGACAGCACCACGCTTGCCGTCGAGTTGCAGGGTCCAGTGCTCGCCGCCATCCTCGCTGTGCAGCACCACGCCGGCGTGGCCGATGGCCCAGCCACTCTGCGCATCGATGAACTGTACGGCAGTCAGGCCGGCGCTCACCGGCACCGCCGTGGCCTGGCGCCAGGTAGTGCCGTTGTCGTCGGAGAGCAGCACCACGCCACGCTCCCCCACTGCCACCAGACGCTCGCCAGCGCGGGCCACATCCTGCAGCACCGCACGCAGGGCCTGCGGGCCATGCACGGCGGGCTGCGCCAGGACATCCACGCTGCCACCGGCAAACGCCGCGGGCACCGCGCAACAGGCTGCCAGCAGCCAGGCGGAGAGACTCTTCTTCATCGCACGCAACCTTTCTTTTTTCTTGTAATCGGTACAGCCGGGATCGCGACGTAGCTCCCTGCAGGAGCGGGCGGTGCCCGCAATCGCGAGCTGGGCCTGCTCCTACAGGTGATCGACCTACCCCTCTTAACGCACGCCCTCACCGGCCATGGCGTCGGCGGTGAACACCGAGTCCTTGTAGGGCGGCACGATGCGGTACTGCTCGCTCTTGCCAGCGAACAGGTCGCCGGCGAACCAGGCCCCGGAGAGCAGGTCGTAGAAGCCGTTGGTGAGGGTCACCACGCCGGGCAGGTCGGGCATCACCACCGGCGAGGTCCAGACCACCTTGGCCAGCTGGTTGCGGGCGTCGTAGCGCTCGCCGAGCACGGCGGCCCAGGTGTCCTCGTCCAGGTAGTAGGTGCTCTTCGGCATCACATGGCGCTGGCCGTCCTTGAGCGTCGCTTCCACCACCCAGACACGGTGCAGTTCCCAGCGGATGGCGTCGGACTTCAGGTGGTGCGCATCGAGCATCGATTCGGCGCTGGCGGCGGTGAACACCTTGTTGGCGTTGTAGGGGATGTACATCTCCTTCTTGCCCACCAGCTTCCAGTCGAAGCGGTCGACGCGGCCATTGAACACGTACAGCTCGTCGAAGCTCATGACCCCGGCGGTGGCCGGCGTCGGTGTATCGCAGCAGGCGTTGGGCAGGCGGCGCACGCGGCGCTGGCCGGGCAGGTAGGTCCACACGGCAGCCTTGTCTGCGTTGAGGTTCTCAAGGCCGGTAATGGCCTCGCCGGCGCGCAGCGGCGGGCCGTCGTTGATCATGCGGATGGACCAGAACACGCCCTTCTCGCCGCTGCCGCCGGGCAGGTACCAGGGCATCTGGAAATCACCGCGCGAGTCGTTGGTCAGCACGTGCTTGCCGTCGGCGGTGGTCAGGTACTGGTTGAAGTTCGAGTGCCAGGAAGCCCCGCGCCAGCGCAGCAGGTGGTTCCAGATGGCCTCCACGCCGTTGCCCGGAATCGGGAACGGAATGCCCCCGGCGGCGCCTTCGGGCATCGGCCCGGCGGGGCCCTCCACCAGCTTGCCGCTGGTGGCATTGGCGAAGGTGGCGTCGTATACCGACTGCGGCGCGGCAGCGCTGCGGTGGGTCGGGTAGACCTCCAGGCGGTAGCTGTCCGGGTACTTCTTCAGCATCGCCTGGATGCCGGGGGTCAGCTTGTCGGCGTACTGCGCCATGTTCTGCGCGGTGATGGTCAGCTGCGGCTTTTCGCTGGCGAAGGGATCGCCACGCTTGCCTCCGTCCTTGTAGGCCGGGTCGACCAGGGTGTAGCCGCCGGTCCAGGCCGGGATGCTGCCGTCGGCGTTGCCGGCGCGCTCGCCGCCCAGCGGGGTCAGGGTGGTTTTCAGCTTGCCCGCCTCCTCGGCGGACACTGCGCCAAAGGCGCCATGGGCAAACAGCAGGGAGGCACTCAAAGCGGTGAGCAGGGAAACGACTTTCTTGTTGTGTTTCATCGGGCAGTCCTCGGTCAGAAGGTGCGGCTGACGGTGAAGGCGATGAAGTCGCGGTCTTTCAGCGACTGTTCGAAGGTGTAGTGGTTGTCGGCGTCGAGGAAGGTGTTCTCCGGGCCGTAGTAGTGCGTGTAGGTCAGGCCCAGGCTCCAGGTGTTGAGGTAGTTGCCCTTCAGGCCGATGTTCAGGTCGCCGCCATGGTCGGTACCGAAGCCGGTGCCCAGTGCCTCGGAGGCGCCGTTGGTGTAGCTCGCGCCGATGGGTACCGAGAGGTCGAGGCCGGGGTAGATCTGCCGGTACATCGGCTCGAACACCAGGCGCAGGCTGGTGGCGTCGCGGTCGGCGTTGGGGTCCAGCGCATCGGCGTTCTGGCTCACGCTCATCACCCGGTTCCAGGCGATCTCGCCGAGGAAGCTCGACTCGGCGGCGATGAAGCTCGGCTCCAGGCTCGCCAGCCAGGAGAAGTTGGCGTGCAGCGTGCGGCCGGTGGCGTAGACCGGGTCGTCGTCGTTGTCGATCGCCTCGCCCACCGCCAGCGCATGCTGGCTGGTGGAGGCCAGCGGCTGGTTCCAGCGGGTGGACAGCTCGCCCGCCACGTTGAAGTTACCCAGGGTGGTAGAGAAGCTCGCCCCCAACGCCTCGATACCTTCGGGATAGACCCAGTAGAACTCGCCGGCCTTGCCGGTCACCGGGTTGAGGCTGGCGAAGTCCGGGCGCACGTTGAGCTGCGGGTTCTTGTCATGGAAGCGGATGGCGTAGACGCCCCAGTCCACCGTCTCGGTGCGCCAGCGCAACTGCACGCCGCCCTGCCCCGAGTCCTTGGCCTCCTTGTCGTTGCCACGGTAGAAGGCCAGCGGCTGGCCGCCGGGCATCACCGGCGCGCCGATGAACATGCGCTCGCCGCCGTCGCCGAAGAAGTCGTCGTTGGAGAAGTAGCTGCCGGCGGCGGGCAGGCGGTTGGCTTCCCACTCGAACTGGTAGTAGGCGCCCAGGGACACATCCGGGGTCAGCTGCAGCTGGCCGGAGACCTGCTGCACCGGGCGGATCAGTTCCTTGAACTGGGTATTGGGCACCGACAGGCCCTTGACCACGTCGATCGGCGCCATGCCGCCGGCGATGCCGTTCATGCCGTAGAACAGGCTCTCGCCCCACTGCATGGCGTAGCGGCCCAGGCGCCCGGAAACCGGCATCTCGCCGATCTCGGTCTTGCCGAAGACAAAGGCATCCAGCAGCTCGCCCTTGCGCCCGTGGAGGGCGCGGGTGTCGTCGGTGAACTCGTCGTAATCCACCGAGTAGCTGTTGGCGCGGCTTGGATCGTTGTTGTCGGTGCCGCGGTTGTAGACGTCGTCGTACCAGGCTGCGCCGCTGACCCGCGCACCGACGTTGCCATAGGTGATATCCAGCTCGGAGAGCAGGTCCAGGCGGTTGGAGATCAGGCCCTTGTCGAAGTTGCGGTCGCCATCGTCCAGGTTCAGCGCGGTCTGGCCTTCGGTGAGCTTGCTGCTGGCATCCTGGGTGCGCCAGGCGGCGCTGTACTTCAGGGTGTTGTCCCAGCGCGCCCGCAGGTCGGGGTTGCCGGTGTCGAATTCGAAGGCCTGGGCGTGGCTGGCGGCCAGCGCAAGGAGCGCCAGGGTGATGGGCTTGAGCGGCGGCAGCGGCCGCGCGGTTGCACGCGTGCGAGTCAACATCGGGGTTTCCTCTTTCTTGTTCTTGTGCGTCGGTGTTGGCGGTTGTGGGTGACCCGGGCCATGGCGCGCCATCTAGGCAGGGCGCGCCGGGCGGAGAGATCAGATGGGGCGCGCGGTGACCTCCAGCATCTGCTTGACCAGGCCGATGCGATCGAAGGACGGGTCGCGCTGGATCTCCTTCTCGCCGGCCAGCAGGGACATCTCGCTGATGAACCTGCAGCGTTCGAAGCGGCGGCCCATGAAGCGCTGCAGCTGGTCTTCCAGCTCGCCGCCAGCGGTCAGCTCCTCGGCCAGCACCACGGCATCCTCGATGGCCATGCCGGCGCCCTGGCCCAGGTGCGGCGTGGTGGCGTGGGCGGCGTCGCCGATCAGCAGCACGCGGCCGCGGTACCAGGGTTCATCGACGAACACGGCTTCCAGCGGCTTGTAGACGACCTCGCTGCTGTCGCCGATCTGCTCGCGCAGCTCGCCGATCAGCCCGCCAAAGCCGGCCAGGCGCTGGCGCAGGCCGTCAGCCAGGCTGGCCGGGTCCATCCAGGGATTGCCCGGCTCGTGGGAGGTGGTGAAGAGGTACATCAGGTCGTCGGCCAGCGGCACCAGGCCGGCGTTGCCCGACGGTCCCTGGTAGTTGGCCAGGTGATCGATGCCGGTGGCGCGGGGGAAGTTGTGGCGCCACACCGACTGGCCAGTGAAGCGCGGCTGGTACTTATCGCCAAAGAGCAGGCCGCGCACCCTGGAGAACAGACCGTCGGCCCCCACCACCAGCGCGTAGCGGCCCTGGCTGCCGTCGCTGAACAGCACATCGACGCCACTGGCGTCCTGTTCGAGGCTTTCCACCGAAGTGCCCAGGCGCACCTGGGTGCCCAGTTCGATGGCGGTCTCGCTCAGTACCTTGTGCAGCGCACGACGGGAGATGCCGACGTTGGCCGGGTACTGCGGGCCGGCCAGGCGCTGGCCGGGAATGCGCGCCAGCTGCTCGCCCTGCGTGGTGTAGATGGCCACGTCCTCGAAGGCGTAGGCCGCATCCAGGTAGGCGTCGAGCAGGCCAAGGCGGTGCATCTCGCGCACCACGTTGCTCTGCTGGATGATGCCGACGCCGTAGACCGTCCACTCGGTCTTCAGCTCGACCAGATCGACCGCGACTCCCTTGCGGCGCAGGGCGATGGCGGCGCACAGCCCGCCAATCCCGCCGCCCACGATCAGCACATTGCTCACAGTATTCATGGCATCTCTCACGTCTTGTTCTTGTTGTCCGCCACGTTCTGCGCGGCGGCCGTTCTGCGTGCCCGGGGCACAGCTTCCCGGCGGGGCCGGGCTTTGACTAATCGCGTCCGTGGATGCGACCTATCGCGCGGCGCGATACCTCAGGCGTCCAGTTGCGCCAGCGGCAATAGCAGCCAGCCGTCGGCCTCGCGGTGTTGCAGCGCCGGCAGCACTTCCCCGCGACAGGGGCCGTGCACGCAGGCGCCGTCCACCGGGCGGAAGCGCGCGCCGTGGGCGTAGCAGATGACCCACTGGCCATCGGCGCTGAGGAAGCGGTCCTTGCGGTACTCCAGCGGCACCGACAGGTGCGGGCAGAGGTTGCGGTACACGCGCACCTGACCTTGGTGACGGAGGGCGAACAGGCTGTCCGCGCCCCGGCCCTGCGGGTCGAAGCCGCGCGACTGCCCCTCGCCCAGCTCGTCGAGCCGGCACAGCGCCACGCAATCCACGGCTCAGCCCTGCTTGGGCGGCGGGCCGCCGGGCGCCCATTTCTCCCGCGAGGTGAAGAGGAACAGCTGCGAGTTGTCCGCCGACATCGGCGCCTGGCGCGCGGCCCAGGCGTCGTCGTGCTTGTCCATGTCGGCGTCGTACTCGATGTGGCAACCCAGCGGGCTGTTGAAGTACCAGAACCAGTTGGAGCCCAGCAGGTGGCGGCCGGGGCCCCAGAAGCTGGTCCAGCCCTTCTGCTGGAAGCGCGTGCCGGCCAGCAGCACTTCGGTGCCGCTGCCCATGTGGAAGGTGAAGTGCTCGCAGCCCTGCATGTGCGGCGGGGTCTGGATCATGAACAGGCAGTGGTGGTCGTCCATGCCGGCGGTGCGCATGAAGGGGCCGACGCCGACGAAGCTGTCGGTGGTGACGAAGCCCAGGCGGTCGCGGTAGAAGGCTTCGCCCTTGGCCGCGTCGGGCACGAAGTAGACAACGTGGGACAGGGTGCGCGGCTGCGCCGGCATGTCCGGGGTGATGCCCAGCTGGTTGAGCGGGCGCTGCGGCGCGCTGCCGGGGGCGTTGGTCAGGTCGGCCGGCGCTTCGAAGGTGCGGCGCCAGGAAACCTGGAAGGCGATGGCGAAGCCCAGGTCGTCGACGCTGTGCAGCGCGCCGTTCTCGTCGCGGCGCACCTCGCGGTCACGCCCCAGTTCGTCGGCGATGGCTTCCAGGTCTGCGGTGGACGCCACGCCGTAGAGGGTTTCGCGCAGCGACGGGGTTGGCCCGAGCGCCGGCGGCAGGCTCGGATCGTCACCCCGGCGAATGATGATCGCGGTGCCGTCCAGCGCCTCGAAACGGCCTCCGTCGGCATCCAGTTGGGCGGCCGTGAGGCCGTAGTCACGCAGGCAATCGGCACAGGCCTGGATATCGTCGACGCCGAATACCAGCGCGTCGAGTCCAAGAATGTTCATGGCTACCACTCCATTGAAATTATGTTCGGCGCCGGGCAGGGGGTCGCCGGTGGTGGGTCGCCGCGGCTCGTCGGCCGCTCGACTGGAGCGCAGGTTGATGGCTCGCCCGGCAACCTGACCAATCGCGTGTGGGGATGCGAGGCATCGGCAATCGCGATACCTGCAGCGCGGCCCATGACGCAGGGCGTTAGCCGCGCAGGGAAGGCAGAGTGCTATTGACGTATCGGCAATGCGGCCCGAAGGTATCGCGAAAATAACTACAAGAACCGTGAGCCATCGCCATGCGTTTTCACCACCTGGACCTGAACCTCCTGGTGGCGCTGGATGTACTGCTCGAAGAGCAGAACATCACCCGTGCCGCCGAACGCCTGCACATGACCCAGTCGGCCACCAGCGGCGTGCTGGGGCGCCTGCGCACCTTCTTCGAGGACGAACTGCTGGTGCAGGTCGGGCGCAAGATGCAGCCCACGCCCTATGCCCTGGAGCTGGCCGTGCCGGTGCGCGAAGTGCTGCTGACCATCCGCTCCTCGATCACCTCCAAGCCGGTGTTCGACCCCGCCAGCAGCAAGCGCCACTTCCGCCTGGTGACCTCGGACTACCTGATCAGCGTGCTGTTCGCCCAGGTCATCCAGAAGATCCACCAGGAGGCGCCGCACATCACCTTCGAGATGCTCAGCCCCGGCGACAACACCGCCGAGATGCTGATGCGCGGCGAGCTCGACCTGATGATCGCGCCCGAGCGCTACGTCATCGACGGCCATCCGGCGCAGTTGCTGTTCGAGGAGGATCACGTCTGCGTGGTCTGGCGCGACAACCCCGAGGTCGGCGACGTCCTGACACTGGAACAGTACATGCAGATGGGCCACATCTCGGTGGGCTTCGGGCGCAACCGGCACTTGAGCATCGAAGACTGGTTCATGAGCCAGTACGGCTTCAATCGCCGCCTGGAAGTGATCACCAACGACTTCAACACCCTGCCGCAACTGCTGGTGGGCACCCAGCGCGTGGCGACCATGCACCGTCGCCTGGCCGAGCTGTACGCGCGCTACCTGCCGCTGCGCATCCTGCCGCCGCCGGTGAAGATCCCGGTGATGCGCGAGTTCATGCTCTGGCACCGCAGCATGGAGGGCGACCCCATGCACCGCTGGTTGCGAGAGCGCATCCGCGACTTCATCCAGAGTGTCGACCAGCCACCGGATGCCCTGCGCGCCAGCGCTTGACGCCAGTTATCACCCCGGCCGCCGCAACGGCGCCGGGGCATCGCGTTTCACGATACCTCGCATCCCCACTCACGATTGGCCCCGCCCCTGCCCGCCTGCGTACCTTGCCTTCGAACCGCGCCCTGCGTGCCTGCCGCTGTTTCCGGGCGCCGGACTCAACGACCGCAGAAGGACAAGAAGAATGTTCCGTTACTTCCCCACCAATTACGTCTGGAATCTCTCGGTGGACCTGGCCATCGAGATGGGCGCCCGCCTGGGCGAAATCGAGGAGATGTGTGCTCCGCTGCAGGAGGCCGCCAAACAGCCCGACGCCGCCGGTACCCAGGCCTTCCGCGAGACCTGGGCGAAGATGGCCGACAAGCTCTGCGCCCTGGCAGAGGACGACGAGGCCGCCGGCCGCCGCCTCTCCGCCGGGGAGAAATACAACCGCGCCGCCACCTACTACCTCACCTGCGAACGCCTGCAAGCCCACGGCGCTGCCGGCCGCGAGGCGCTGTACCAGCGGTTCCTGGAGACCTTCGCGCGCGGCATCGACCTGTCGAAGGAAAACTGCGAGCGGGTGGAAATCCCCTATGAGGGTAAGCACCTCTCCGGCCTGCTGGTGCGCGCCGAGGGCGTCGACGGCCCGGCGCCGCTGCTGGTGCAGGTCAACGGCCTGGATTCGACCAAGGAAATGAAATACCGCGTCGGCCTGCCGGCGTGGCTCGCCAAGCGCGGCGTGTCCTCGCTGATCATCGACCAGCCCGGCACCGGCGAGGCGCTGCGCCTGCATGGCCTGACTGCGCGCTACGACAGCGAACACTGGGCCAGCCGCGTGGTGGACTGGCTGGAAACCCACCCCGAAGTCGATCCCAAGCGCATCGGCCTGGAAGGCGTCTCCCTGGGCGGCTACTACTGCCCGCGCGCGGTGGCCTTCGAGCCGCGCTTCGCCTGCGGCGTGGTCTGGGGCGCCAACCACGACTGGCGCGACGTGCAGAAGCGCCGTCTGGAGAAGGAAGGCAACTTCCCGGTGCCGCACTACTGGGCGCACGTGCAGTGGGTCTGGGGCGCGAAGGATATGGACGAATTCATGACGATCGCCGAGAACGTGCACCTGGATGGCGTGCTCGAGCGCATCCGCGTGCCCTTCCTGGTCACCCACGGCGAGAAGGACTCGCAGATTCCGCTGAAGTGGGCGCACCGTACCTACGAACAGCTGGTGAACAGCCCGAAACGCGAGCTGAAGATCTTCACCGAGCGCGAAGGCGGTGTGCAGCATTCGAGCTTCGACAACAGCATCAACGCCGGTCACTACATCGCCGACTGGATCGCCGAAACCCTGGGCGGCCACACCGCCTGACCTCCCTTGCGCCGGTCACCCGGCGCTGCTCCCGCGGGGTGTCGGCCCCGCACTCCACGGCGCCCATCGGCGCCGTTTTCTTGCTGCACGCTTTCCGGCAGGAGCGCCCCATGGGCGCGATCGCGGGCATGGCCCGCTCTTACAGGTTGGCTCCCACGCTGAACTTGAGCGCTTTCGTAGGAGCGAGCTTGCTCGCGAACGACCCCGGCGCAAGATTCTGTTCGCGAGCAAGCTCGCTGCTACAGGTTCAGGTCGGGTCAGGCCGGCGCGCGGGTGCCATGGAACGACGCGATGCGCCAGCCCTCCTCGCCCTTCACCCAGAGCTGCGTGGCAAAACCCTCGGCACGCACCGGCTCGCCGCCGCCACGCTTCTGCAGCAGGTTGCACTGCGGGCCGCTCATCAGCGCCAGGCCATCGCCGAACAGACGAACCGCCAGCTCGCCACGCTCCACTGCCAGGTAGCGCACAGCGTGGCGGGCGTAGTCCAGGTACTGCGCCTTGTCCTGCACCAGACCGGTGGTGTGCACGTACAGCAACTCATCGGCAAACAGTTCGTCCAGCCGTGTGTGGTCCTCCTCGACCAGGGCGCGCTGGCGTTCGGCTTCCAGGTTCAGCAACAGATCACGAATAGCCTTCATGGGATTTTCCCTTGGTGGTTGATGGGCGGGCGCATCCTCGCCCCCGCCGGCGCCCGAGGAAAATCGCCGATCGCCATGCCAGGCATCGCCACTCCCGATACCCGCCCTGCCGCACCGCATCCTCGTCTGCATCCCGCGCACTACGAGGCCTGCGCCAGGTATCGACAGCATCGATGGACGGCCATCGACAGCATCTGATGGTGCCGACCGGCACGCCCGCCCTAGCCTGCCGGCAAACAACAAGACGAGGAGAGTCCGACCATGGGCGCCCTGCACCTGCACTGCTCCACCCTGTTCGATGGCACCGGCCTGGAAACGCGCCAGCGACAGACACTGATCATCGAGAACGGCGTGATCCGCCACGTCGGGCCGACTGCCGGGGCGCCGCGCCCGGCAGCGGGGGACCGCGAGGTCCACGGCGACTTCGTCATGCCGGGGCTGGTCGACGTGCACACCCACCTGGCCTTCGGCAACGCCCAGAGCGAGGAAGACATCGATATCTGGACCAGCGACGAATTCCGCGCCCTGCGCGGGCTGTTCTTCGCCCAGCACGTACTAGCCGCCGGCGTCACCTCCATGGTCTGCCCCGGTGACAGCGGCCAGCTCAGCATCGCCGTGCGCAACACGGTCAACGCCGGGCTCTTCGAAGGCCCGCGCATCGCCGCCAGCAGCCGCGTGATCACCAACCGGCAGAGCCTCAACGACTGGTTCCCCAGCCGCGTCGGCGCACCGGAATACTTCACCGCCGCGCTGGTCACCAGTCGCACCGAGGCCATCGCGGAAATCCGTAAGCAGGCCAAGGACGGCGTCGACCTGATCAAGATCGCCATGGACGGCACACACCGCCGGCCCAATGGCGAGATCATCGCCGCCTTCACCGCCGACGAAACCCGCGAGATGGTCGAGGAAGCCCATCGCCTGGGCTGCCGCGTGGCGACCCACGCCTACGGTCGCGAAGCGGTAATGTACGCTGCCAGGGCCGGCGTTGACCTGGTCTTCCATGCCTTCTACATGGACGACGCCTGCATCGAGGCGCTGCTCGAAGCCGGCAGCGTGCTCGCACCGACCATGACCTTCCCGCAGAACACCGTGGACTTCTGCCAGCCCCACGATCCGGCCATCGCCACCGGCTACGCCGGCTACTGCGCGCGTACCCTGGAGCTGGGCACCCCGGTGCTCAAGCGCGCCAAGGCCGCCGGCATTCCCTTCGCCTGCGGCAGCGACAGCGGTTTCGCCGTGACGCCCTATGGCGAATGGCACGCCCGCGAACTGGAACTGCTGGTGCGCCGGCTGGACTTCACCCCCGCCGAAGCGCTCTATGCCGCCACCAATGTCGGCTCGCGCCTGATGCCCCGCGGCGAAACCCTCGGCACCCTGGAGCCGGGCAAGCAGGCCGACCTGCTGATCCTCGACGGCTCGCCACTGGAAGACATCCGCATCCTTCAGGACCGCAACCGCCTGCAGGCCGTGTACAAGGCCGGCGAGCCGGTACGCCTGCAACGCACCCCCTACAACCCCAAGCAGGTTTCGGACTTCAACTCGCTGAAGTGGACCGATCTCTACACACGCGACCGGGTCGCTCAGTTGGGCAAATGGAGCCAGTGAACATGACCCATCTCGACTTCGAACTGGCCACGCGCCTGGCCGCTGTCACCCTGCGTCACGCCCGCGCCGAGGGCGTGCGCCCGCTGGCCGCCGCCGTGCTGGATGCGGCCGGTCACCCGCTGGCCGTGCTGCGCGACGAGCAGGCCAGCTTCCTCCGTCCGCAGATCGCCACCGGCAAGGCGCGCGGCTGCCTGGGCATGGGCTTCGGCGGCCGCGAACTGGCACGCCGCGCCCAGGCCATGCCGGCGTTCTTCGATGCGATCAACAGCCTCACTGGCGGCGAGGTGATCCCGGTGGCCGGCGGCATTCTCCTGCGCGATGACGAAGGCCGGCTGCTGGGCGCCATCGGCGTCAGCGGCGATACCTCGGACAACGACGAGCGCTGCGCCCTACTGGCCATTGCGGAACTCGGGCTGCACGGCGAGACGGGCGATACTCAATCCTGATCGAGCAGCGCGGCCTGCTCCGCCAGCACCTGGCGGAGCCAGGCCAGTGCAGGATCGAACGCCTGCTGCGGGTGCCATTGCAGCACCTGCGCCGCCGCCGGGAACTCCATGGGCGCCGGCAACACGCGCAGCGGATAACGCCGCGCCAGCGACTCGGCCTGGCGGCGGAACAGCGTGGCGATTCGCGGCGTGCCGACGACGAATTCGGCCATCAGGGCAAAGCTCTGCACCGTCACTGCGACCCGCCGCTCGATACCGATCTCGCGCAGATGCTGGGTATCCAGCGACAGGTTCTGGCCATCGGTGAACTCGCGCACCACGTGCTCGGCTGCGCAATAACCGCCGAGGCTCAGCAGCTCATCGTGCGCCGAATGAGAGCAGACGATGCAGCACAGCTCATCGCTGAGCAGCGCCTCATGGGGGTAACGCGGGTTGATCCGCCGCTGCGGGACTATCACCAGGTCGCTGCGCCGGTACTCCAGCGCCTCGGCCACCACATCACCGTCGCGCGGCAGCGGCAGGTCACGCAGCACCAGCGAGGCAGCCGGGGCCCGGCGCGCCAGTTCACGGCTGACCGCCGGCAGCAGGGTCGCCGCCACATAGTCCGAAGCCACCAGGGTGAACCGCCGATCACAGCGTGCAGGGTCGAAGGCAGTGGATGTATCCACCACCTCCCCGGCCAGGCTCAGCACCTCGCGCACCTTCGGCGCCAGCTGACGTGCCAGCGCGGTCAGCTCCAGGCCCCGGCCCAGAGGCACCAGCAGCGGGTCCTGGAAATGTTCGCGCAGGCGGCCCAGCGCGGCGCTGGTCGCCGACTGGCCGAGGTTGAGACGCTGCGCCGCCCGGCTGACGCTGCCCTCTTCGAGCAGCACATCCAGGGCGACCAGCAGGTTGAGGTCCAGACGTCGGTAGCGCATGGGCGACTTATACCCAAGCGCCGCGCCGGCAAGTGGCGTATTTCGCGCTGGCAGGTATCGCATGGCGCGATACCTGCCAGCTGGGGGCTTACTGCCCCGCCGCCGGTTTCCAGTCCAGCAGGTGATGGGTGAAGCCGTAGCTCGCCGACTGGTAGTAGCTGATCGCCCGATCCACCAGCGGATCGTCGGTCTTCGCCGGCACTTCCGTGCTCGCGCCCAGCGCCTGGTTGTGCCGGCGCAGTTCGCCGCGCGGGCTGAGGATCGCCAGGTCCTGGCCGTCGAACAGGCCCAGGTGCTGGTAGTTGCCGATCACCACGCGCGGCGGCAGCGCGTTCGGCACCATCAGGTCGCGCCCGTAGAAGGTCGAGGTGTAGCTCAGGTTGAGGATCGACAGCAGGCTCGGCGCCAGGTCCAGCTGGCTCGCCAGCTCGCCGCGCTCACCGGTCGGCAGCAGCTTGGGCGCATAGATGAACAGCGGGATCTGGTAGTTCGCCACCGGCAGGTCTTCCTTGCCGGCGCTGCCTGCGGTGTGGTCGGCGACGAACACGAACAGGGTGTTGTCGAACCAGGGCTTGCCCTTCGCCGCCTTGAGGAACTGGCCGATGGCGTAGTCGGTGTACTTCACCGCACCCTCGCGGCCCTCGCCGGAGGGAATGTCGATGCGGCCGTCCGGGTAGGTGTACGGGCGGTGGTTGGAGGTGGTCATCAGCTGCAGCAGGAACGGCTGCTGACGCGCGTGATCCTCGTCCGCCAGCTTGATGGCCTGGGCGTAGAGGTCTTCGTCGCTCATGCCCCAGGCGTTCTTGAAGTGGATGTCCGACTCCTGGACGCTGGACTGGTCGACGATGCGGTAGCCGTTGCCGCCGAAGAAGGCGTTCATGTTGTCGAAGTAGCCACGGCCGCCATACAGGAACACGGCGTCGTAACCGACGTTCTTCAGTTGCTGGCCGAGGCTGGCGAAGCCGCTCTCGCGGCCGACGCGCTTGACGATGGAGCGGCCCGGCGTCGGCGGGATCGACAGGGTGATGGCCTCCAGGCCGCGGTCGGTGCGGGTCCCAGTGGCGTAGAAGTTGTTGAAGTAGAGGCTGTTGCGGCGCAGCTCGTCGAGGTTGGGCGTGAGGTTGCGACCGTCGCCGTTGCTGCCCAGGTACTTGGCGCTCAGGCTCTCGATGGTCACCAGGACGATGTTGTAGCGCTTGGGTGTTCCGGCGTTGGCAATAGTGCGGCGGATGTCCATCGGATCGTCGCCGGTGAAGCGGGCGTTGGGCTCGGCCAGTTCGGCGCGTATCTCCTGGGTCACCTGCTGCGCCGGCAGGGTGGCGTAGAACTGCGGGTAGTCCAGCTCGTTGTTACGGAAGGCGGCGAAGAACTGATAGGGCCCGTTGCTCGCCAGTTCGCGGGCGTAGGTGTTGCCACCCTGGCCGCGCGGGGAATCCTGGTCCACCAGCAGGCCGGCCACCAGTGCCAGCACCACCAGACCAACACAGCCCAGCAGGCGGCGCGGCAGGGACGCCACCTCAGCGTCACGCAGGCGGCCGATGACCTTGAACAGCGCAAGCGTCACAACCAGCGAAATGGCCGCGAGGATGCTCAGCAGCAGGCCGATCGGGTAGGACTCGAGGATGTTGTTCAGCACCTCGTCCGAGTACACCAGGTAGTCGACCGCGATGAAGTTGAAGCGCACGCCGAACTCGTCCCAGAACAGCCATTCGGCCACCGCGGTGAAAAGCATCACGTAGACGCTGACGAACAACGTGGTCGTCAGCAACCAGCGCCAGGTGGCGCTGCGCCAGACCCTCGCGGGCATCAGCAACAGGACCACGCCCATCGGCAACAACGCATAGACCAGGAAGCTCAGGTCATAGAGCAGGCCGATGACGAAGACCCCGACATGGCCGGCGCCCACCTCGGGCAAGTGGCTCACCAGGAGGACCAGGCGGGTCAGGAAGAAGACGATCAGCCAGAGCAAGGCAACCAGCGCCAGGAAGCGCGTCGGGGCCGAGCGGAAAAGTTGCATGGGGTGTCCCTTGTAAAGGTCCGTCGCACTGGACGAAAGGCAGCGCAGGAGGTGGCCGAAAGCGGCAGTCGGGGCGGGACTCTACAAGTCGAAAGGAAAAGAATTCGTCAAATGGAGCTGCCGGTTTCGTGAATTACCGGCGACCTGAAACCGGTCACGTTCAGCGACGGCGCTACAGGGTTCGAAATTCCCCGGCGACCACGTCTTTTTCACATGTCCTTGACGAGACCTTGATCGCGCGATTCGACAATGGAGGCAATTGACGAGTCCGCCTCCATGAACGAACCCCAACGCGTGTTTTCCTCCATCACTCCTCGAGAGAACGGCGTCGTTGCCGGCGGCGCATTCGGCACAGGTCTTTGCCAACGCGTCCGTCAGTGGCGCCTCAGGCGCCTGCTGCGCCTGGCCCTGCGCATGGCCGAGGAGCCGATCCTGGTGCTGGAGGTCTCGCAATTGCCCGGCGCCGCCTGGCCGGTGCTGCTGGAGCACAGCAACCGCGTCATCGTGGCGACCTGCCCGTCCGGCGACACGCTGGCCGACGCCCACCGGCGACTGCCCGAGGCGATGAAGCGGCGGATCAGGGACCTGCCCGCCCCGCAGGAAAACGCCGAACTGCGCAAGGGTTCGGTCGATTGCCTGTTGCTCCCGGAAATCCCGCACAGCGCCTGCAACCGGCAGAACATCCGGCTGCTGAACCAGTGGATTCCCGTGACCCGCGACAGCGTGATCCTGTTCGCCCGCGTCGACCACTCCAGCCCTGCCCTCGCGGCGGACCAGGCCTGCCCCTGCGGCCCGGATCCGCATCCCGGCGGCCCGGACTTCGCCAGCGCCCGCTCCCTGGAGCGCGAGTTCCAGCGCCTGGGTTTCTCGCAGATACGCCATTACAACGTCGTCCCCGGCGTGGACGGCGTGCGGGTCTACATCCTGCGCAAGTAAGCGCTTTCACCATCCGTCGCTGAACCGGCGCACGCCGGGGCGCCCGCTATACTGCTCTTTTGCCATCATCGATGATTTTCAGGGGGCCTCCCCGATGCAGAACAACACGGTAATGCGCTATTTCCCGTGGCTCGCCCTGGCGCTGCTGGTGGGCAGCCTCGCCGGCTGGCAGATCGGCAATATCATCGGGCTGAACGGTAACCGATGGTTTGCCGAACCCGAATTCACCTTCGAGATTCTGGTGGCGCTCAGCGGCGCGTTCTGTGGCGCCCTGCTGTCCTATGCCAGTGAACGAGGGCTGATGTGGCGAGCGCTTGGCGTGCTGGCAGGCACCTGCTTCATCGTCGCCATCCTGGGTTACTGCCGGCACAGCCTCGGTGTCCCCTCTGCGGACATGGAACTGCTGACGTACGCCCGGCAGTTCGTCCTGCAGACCTTCGGCATCTGGATTTCGCCCTTGTTCGGCGCGGCGCTGGTTTCGCTGCTGCGGGTGATTCTGCGCTGACCCCTGTGCCATGATCGCGGCTTCGCGCCCACCGCCGGAGCTCCCATGCCGCTGACCCTGTTGCTGCGCTGCCACGACCTCGGGCTTACCCGCGAGCATTACCGCGACACGCTCGGTTTCAGCGTGACCGACTCCGCCGAGGGCACGCTCACCGTGCAACTGGAGGACTGCCGACTGCTGTTCACCGCCCAGGACCTGTGGGACCGCGAGGCAGGTTGCTCGGGCACGATCTACCTGCAACTCGCCGACGTCGCACGCAACTTCGCCGCCGTGAAAGACCGGGCGCAGATCGCCTGGCCGCTGCAGGACATGCCCTACGGCTCGCAGGAATTCGGCGTGCGCGACTGCAACGGCTACCACCTGGCCTTCGCCCAGCACGTCAAAGCCTGAGCAGGCCCGGCGGATTACTGCACAGCGTGCAGCTATGTCCTGCATCCGCCCTGTCTGGTTCATTACGGGCACATCCCTAGACTGGTGGGCACCATCACCAGTCAGGGGAACACCATGCCCACCCGCGTATCACTGCAAGCCTTCGGCGGCCCGGAAGTCCTCCAACTCGAACAGTCCAAGGTGCAACAACCCGGTCCCGGCGAAGTCTGGCTGGAACAGGCCGCCATTGGCGTCAACCCGCTGGACCTGAGCCAGCGCTCCGGCGCGGTGAAGGTGCCGCTGCCCTCCACGCTCGGCCTGGAAGGCGCAGGTACCGTGGCCACCCTCGGCGAAGGTGTGACCAACGTGCAGGTCGGCGACCGCGTCGCCTACGCCACCGGGCCGCTGGGCGCCTATGCCAGCGCCCGCCTGTACCCGGCGGAGCGCCTGGTGAAGCTGCCGGACTGCGTCAGCTTCGAGGACGCCGCCGCCGTGCTGTTCAAGGGCATTACCGCGCAATACCTGCTCAAGTCCACCTGGCCGGTCGGCCCCGGCTCCCGCGTCCTGATCTATGGCGCCGCCGGCGCGCTGGGGCAACTGATGGTGCCCTGGGCCAGCCACCTGGGCGCCTTCGTCACCGGTGTGGTGTCGAAGCCGCAGAGCGTCGAACGCGCCCGCGCCGCCGGCTGCAATGAAGTGCTGGTGTTCGATGCCGCGACGCTCGCCGATCAGGTCCGCGAGATCACCGACGGGCACAAGGTCGACGTGGTCTACGACCCCATTGGCCGCGCCACTTTCGAAGCCTCGCTGGACTGCCTGCGCCCGCGCGGCCTGCTGGTGAGCTTCGGCATGGCCTCCGGCGCGCCGCCGGCCGTGGAAGTCGCCACGCTGAACGCCAAGGGCTCGCTGTTCCTCACCCGCCCCTCGCTCGCCGCGCACACCGCCTCTGCCGAGGAATACCAGCAGCGTGCAAACGACGTCCTGCAAGCCGTCGCGGACGGTATCATCCAGCCTCGTGTGTGGCGTCGTTACCCGCTGGCGGAAGTCGCCCGGGCCCACGCCGACCTGCACGAAGGCCGCTCCGAAGGGGCCCTCGTGCTCACGCCATGACCACCACCGCGAGCAGCCGCCCTGGTGGATTCGCCGAATCGGGAGCCCTATGGATCTGTTCGATAGTCGCCAGGCCGACGAACTCGCCACCCTCCTGGCGCTTGCCGAGCACGGCTCCTTTGCCGCCGCCGGCCGCGCCCTGCAACGCCACCCATCGGTGCTGTCCAAACGCCTCGGCGCGCTGGAGCAACGCCTGGGCGTGCGGCTGGTGGAGCGCACCACCCGCCAGCTGCGCTTCACCGACGAAGGCCAGCGCCTGGTGGAACGCCTGCGCCAGGCCGCCAGCCTGATCGCCGAAGCCCAGGACCAGGCCACCCGCAGCGCGGCGCAGGTCCAGGGCCGCCTGAAACTCGCCGTGCCGGCCGCCATGGGCCGGCTGTGGCTGAGCCCGATCCTCTCCCGTTTCGTCCTCAAGCACCCGCAGGTGACACTGGAAGTGGAGTACTCGGAGCGCTTCGTCGACCTCATCGCCGAAGGCTTCGACGCCGCCATCCGCATCGGCGAGCTGGCCGACAGCCGACTGCTGGCCCGCCGGCTCTGCGACCTGCGGCGCATCCTCTGCGCAGCACCCGACTATCTGGAGCGCCACGGCACCCCGCGAGCGCCGGCTGAGCTCGCCGCCCACAACTGCCTGGGCTTCACCGGCCTGCACTCCTGGCCGGACTGGAAGCTGGCCAACGGCAACCGGCAGCAGACCGTCCGCGTCAGCGGCAACCTGCACAGCAACGACAACGAGGCCCTGCTCTCGGCGGCGCGCCTGGGCGTAGGCATCCTCGCTGGCGGCGAATGGCTGATGAAGCACGACCTCGACGCCGGTCGCCTGGTGCGGGTGCTGCCAGACTGGCAACTGGACGCCGCCGCCGGCATCTACTTCGTGCGCCCTTCGGCGCGCTACAGCTCGGCCACCAGCGAAGTGTTCAAGGCATGGATCGAGGCGCAGTTCGCCGACGGTGCGCCATGGGAGATCGGGCCGGACACCCAGCCCTCGCCCCCGCGATAAAGCTTTTCTTTGCCGGGCGCGAAGATTTAATCGGTCGCGGCCCTGCCCGCCCCTGTCGATCATGGTTCCTGCGCCGGACTCGCACCGGTTGCCCCACTCGACAGGAGATTTCCATGCTCAAAGGCAAGACAGCCCTCATCACCGGCGGCAGTTCCGGCATCGGCCTCGCTACGGCCCGCCTGCTCCTCGACAACGGCGCCCGCGTCGCCATCACCGGACGCGACACCGCAAGGCTGGCCGCCGCCCGCAAGGAGCTCGGTGCCGACCTGCTTACCCTGGCCTGCGACGTGCGCTCGCGCGAGCAGTTGCAGGAGATGGCCGGCGAAGTCCGCAATGCCTTCGGCGCCCTGGACATCTTCTTCGCCAACGCCGGCGTCGCCTACGGGACGCCGTTGGCGAGCACCACCGAAGAGCAGTACGACGGCCTGATGGACATCAACCTGAAGGGCCTGTTCTTCTCCGTGCAAGCCGTGGAGCCGATCCTGCGCAACGGCGGCTCGATCATCCTCAATACCTCCTGGCTCAACCAGGTGGGCACGCCCGGCCGCGCCCTGCTGTCGGCATCCAAGGCAGCGGTGCGCTCGCTGGCCCGCACACTGTCGGCGGAACTGCTGGAGCGGCAGATCCGCGTCAACGCGGTCAGCCCCGGCGCCATCGAAACGCCAATCCACCGCAGTCCGGGGCAGACCGAAGAGGACTTCCGCGCATACGCCGAGCGTGTCGGCCGCCAGGCGCCAATCGGACGCATGGGGCGCCCCGAGGAAATCGCCGCCGCGGTGCTGTTCCTCGCCAGCGATGCCTCCAGTTACATGCTCGGCGCGGAAATCCTCGTCGATGGCGGCAGGGCCGAGCTGTGATTCCCGAACGCCTCCACGACGACCTGTCGCAACGGGCGATCCGCCACGGCGCCGCCCAGCCCTGGATCGCCTCTCCGCAGCCCGGCGTGGAGCGGCTGCCGCTCTATCGCGTGGGCGGCGAGCGTGCCCGTGCCACCAGTCTGGTGCGATACGCACCGGGCAGCCGCTTCCCTGGCCACGGCCATCCTGGCGGCGAGGAATTCCTCGTGCTGCAAGGGACCTTCGAGGACGAGCACGGCCGCTACCCGGGCGGCACCTATGTGCGTAACCCGCCCGGCAGCCGGCACTCGCCGGGCTCGACCGAGGGCTGTGTAATCTTCGTCCGCTTGCGGCAATTCCCCGACCATGACCACGAACAGGTCGTCGTGCCGACGCTACCAGGCCATGGCCAGCCGCTGTTCGAAAGTGACGATGAGCGGGTCTGGCTGCAGGTCATCGAACCCGGTGGCCACTGGCGACACGCCAATCCACGTGGGCTGGAAGTACTGGTCCTGCAGGGCTGGATGACGCTCAGCGAGCTGCGGCTGCATCCCCTGAGCTGGATGCGCCTGCCTCCCGGCATGGAGCTGGCCGGCGTGGCGGGCAACCGGGGCGCCTGCCTGTGGGTGAAGGACGCGGCGCCCGACCTAGGCTTCTGACGCCAACGCCCCGGCCTCGCCAAGCACCCAGTCGCGGAATGCCCGTACCTTGGGCAGCTCGCCGCACTCCGGGCGATAGACCACGTAGTAGGCCTGGGTCAACGGGCAATCCAGGCCCTTGTCGGCGAAGGGGCGGATCAGCCGGCCCGCCGCCAGGTCGTCGCGTACCATCACGCTGCGTGCCAGCGCCAGTCCCTGCCCTTCCATCGCCGCCTGCAGCACCGCCGCCGAGTTGTTGATGCGCAGCCCGTGGTTCGCCTTGATCTGCGGGTAGCCCGACGCATCCAGCCACATGCGCCAGGTCGGGTAATCCGGCTCGTTGGCCATCGACAGGTCATGGATCAGCGTGCTGCCCTCCAGCGCCGCGGCAGAGAGCGTTCCGCCCATGAGCTGTGCGAAGTCCGGCGAGCACACCGGGAACATCACCTCGTCCATCAGCCGCACCGCCGTCAGACCGGGCCATTTTCCGCCGCCATAGCGCACGCCGACATCGATTCGCTCGGCCTGGAAGTCCACCGAACGCGCATTGGTGTCCAGCAGCACATCCAGGTCCGGATAGGCCTGCTGGAAGCGCTCGATGCGCGGCAACAGCCACTTGGCGGCAAAAGCCGGGCTGACGGTGATGGTCAGCCCGGCGTGCACACCGGCGTCCTTCAGCCGCGCTAGCCCCACCGTCAACCGTTCGAAGCCTTCGCGAATATCCGGCAGCGCCGCGCGTGCCGCATCGGTCAGCACCAGTCGCGCACTGCCGCTGCTCGCCCGGGCGAACAAGGCAATGCCCAACCACGACTCGAGATTGCGTACCTGCTGGCCGACCGCGGCCGGGGTGACGTTCAGCTCCGCCGCCGCAGCGGAAAAGCTCTGGTGCCGCGCCGCCGCATCGAAGGCGCGCAGTGCATTCAGGTAGGCCGGTGTGGTCATGGATAGTTTTTCTATTCCGCCAGCGAAGAACTTCTGCGTTGTTGCCGCCCCGGCCCGGTTCGACAATGCGCACCAGGCCGGAGCCACTTGAAGCCTGAAAGATAGCAGATACGGCATCCCCAGACAGGCTCCGGCGATCAACAGCAGCTTTCCTCCCTGACACAACGAGGACTCCCACCATGAATAGTTTTTCTAACAAGGTTGCCATCATCACCGGCGGCGGCTCGGGCATCGGCAAGGAAGTCGCGCGGCGACTGGTCGAGGCCGGCGCCAGCGTCGTCATCGGCGGCCGCGACGGCGTCAAGCTCAATACAGCGGCCCGCGAGATCGACCCCAGCGGCCAGCGTGTGCGCACCCTCGCCGGCAGCATCGCCGACCCGGCCACCGCCCAGGCGCTGGTCGACCTGGCGCAACGCGAATTCGGCGGCGTCGACGTCCTCATCAACAACGCCGGCATCTTCACGCCCAAGCCGTTCCTGGAGGTCAGCCCGCAGGAGTACGACGCCTTCCTCGATACCATCCTCAAGGGCAAGTTCTTCATGGCCCAGGCAGCGGCCAAAGCCATGCTCCAGCGCGGCGGCGGCGCCATCGTGCAAACCGGCTCGCTGTGGGCCATCCAGGCCATCGGCGCCACGCCGTCGGCGGCCTACTCCGCCGCCAATGCCGGCGTGCATGCGCTGACCCGTAACCTGGCCATCGAACTGGCCGGCTCGAACATCCGCATCAACACCGTGGCCCCTGCCGTAGTGGAGACCCCTGTCTACGGCAGCTTCATGGACGCCGAGCAGGTCAGGCAGGTGCTGCCGACCTTCAACGCCTTCCACCCGCTGGGCCGCAACGGCCAGCCGGGCGACGTGGCGGCGGCGATCCTGTTCCTCGCCTCCGATGAGGCCTCGTGGATTACCGGCATCGTGCTGCCGGTGGATGGCGGCGTGACCGCCGGACGTCAATGAAAGGAGAACAGAACATGATGAACTGGAACGACTACTTCACCAGCCTGATCGAACGCGTCGGCGAGTTCGCCGGCCTGGCCCCGGCGGCCATGCGCGGCCTGAACACCCTGGGCAACTTGCCAGCCACGCACCTGGAGCCCAAGGTGCATGAGCTGATCGCCCTGTCGGTGGCCATCACCACCCGCTGCGATGGCTGCATCGCCACCCACGTACAGGCGGCGCTCAAGCACGGCGCAACCCGCGAGGAAATCGCCGAAGCACTGGGTGTGGCCATCGCGCTGAACGCCGGCGCCGCTCTGACCTACACGGCACGGGTGTTCGACGCCGTGGCGGCGTTCGACAAATCCTGAACGAGCCGGGGCGCCAGATGGCGCCCCGGTTGCGAATCGACCCGAGCGGAGAGCCCTGATGTCCTCACGCAAGATCGCCATTGTCGGTGGCGGGCTGGCCGGCCTGTACGCGGCCTATCGCCTGCAACGGCTGGGTATCGACTGGGAGCTGTTCGAGGCGCGCCCGCGCCTTGGCGGGCGCATCCTGTCAACGCCGGCTGGCGGCATCGACCTTGGCCCGACCTGGTTCTGGCCGGATTGCCAGCCACGCCTGCAAGATCTCGCAAGCGAGCTGGGGCTGGAAACGTTTGCGCAATATGAAGACGGCGATGCGCTGATCGAGCGCTGGGGTACCCAGGTGCAACGCCGACCGGGCTACACCTCCGGGAACCTCTCGCTGCGCATCGAAGGCGGCACCGGCCGCCTGGTTCAGGCGTTGGCCGAGCGCTTGCCCGCGCAACGGCTTTTCCTGCACAGCGAACTGCAACAGATCGTGCTCGAGAACAGCGGCGCGCGCCTGAGCCTTGCCTGCTCCGGCCCCGTGCGGGAAGGTTTCCGCGCCGTCTGGCTCGCCATTCCGCCGCGCCTGGCGGCCCGCCTGCATTTTACCCCGGCGTTGCCGGCCGACGTGGTGAAGAGGCTCGTCGAAGTACCGACCTGGATGGCCTCCCACGCCAAGTACGTGGCCCGCTATGCGCGGCCGTTCTGGCGTGAGTCGGGGCTCTCCGGCGACGCCTTCAGCGGCACCGGCCCGCTCGCGGAGGTACATGACGCCGGCCACGCGGGTGGCGCCGCGCTGTTCGGCTTCCTTGGACCGAGCGCCGCACAGCGCCGGGCGCTGGATGGCCCGGCGCTCATGGCGGCCTGCCGTGCGCAGCTGGTCCGGCTGTTCGGCGAAGCGGCTGCGCACCCCATCGACGAAAGCCTGCAGGACTGGGCGCAGGAGCCACTGACTGCCACCGAGGACGACCAGATTGCGCCACGCTGGCACGGTCTGCAGGACCTGACCGGCCTGCTGGACAGGCATTCACAGCATCGCCTGCGCCTGATCGGCAGCGAAGCCGGTGGCGAGCAGGCCGGCTACATGGAAGGCGCGCTGCTGGCTGTCGAGCGCGCCGTCCAGGCACTGCCGTCGGATGAACGCCTCAGACCGTGACGACGATCTTGCCCACCTGCTGGTTGGCTTCGAGGAAGCGATGCGCGTCCTGGATCTCGTCCAGCGTGAAGGTCCGCGCGATCACCGGGCTCAGCGCGCCGGACTCCAGTCCCTTGACGATGAACGCTTTGGCGCGCTCCAGCGCCGCCGGGTCGGCAACGATCTCGGCGTAGAGGTAGCCCTTCAGCGTCAGGCTCTTGCCCAGCACGGTGAACAGCGGGAAAGGCGTCGGTTCCGGGCTCAGCGCGCCGTACTCGAGGAGGATGCCGCCCCGCGCCATGGCCTGGGTGAGCACCTCGAAGCCGGGGCCGCCGATCGGGTCGAACACCACGCGCGCGCCCTGCCCTCCGGTCAGCGCCATCACCTGCTCGACGATGTCCTCGTCGTCACTGACGATCACATGACTGGCGCCAGCTTCCAGCAATGCCTGCTTCTTGGCCTGGGTGCGGGTCACGGCAATCGAGGTGGCGCCGACCATGCGGGCGATCTGGAACGCTGCGAGACCGACGCTGCTGGATGCCGCCGTGACCAGCACGAACTCGCCCCGGGCCAGCTTCGCCTGCTCCACCAGCGCGCCCCAGGCAGTGACGTACTGCATCCAGGACGCCGCGGCCTGTTCGAAACTGAGGTTCTGCGGATGCTTCACCACCAGGTGCGCCGGCACGTTGGCCACTTCTCCGTAGGTGCCCCAGCGGGCGATATCCAGCGGCGGGATCAGGCTCACTGCATCGCCCACCGCGACCGCCTTCACGGAGCTGCCCACCGCACTCACCACACCGGCCGCCTCGTAGCCCAGGCGACTGGGGAACTCGGCTTCCTGCAGGTAGGCGTGGTTGCGGAACATCACTTCGGCGCGGTTCAGGCCGATGGCCTTGACCGCGATCTGCACCTCGTCCGCTGCCGGGGCGGGCACGTCCACCGCCTCCAGCTTCAGGACGCTGGCGTCACCGTATTGGTGGATTCTGACAATGCGGGCCATGGAAACCTCTCTTCAGAGCTGGGGCCAGCGTGAAAGCGCAGGCCGGAATGGGAGTGTAGAAAGTCGCGGCAGCAGTGCTCGACCGTTCGCGACAGGGGGAAAATCTAGGCGTTGGCTGGGCTCGGATAAAGGCCTAGGATGGCCAGACACTTGAAACACAGGGTTTGCAATGGACCGTCTCGAACAGATGGCCATCTTCGTCAGGGCAGTGGAGCTGGGCTCCTTCAGCGCGGTGGCCGAAGAGCTGCAGATGTCGTCGCAACTGGTGGGCAAGCAGGTGAAGATGCTCGAGCAGCACCTGGGCCTGTCCCTGCTCAACCGAACCACGCGGCGGCAGAGCCTCACCGACTTCGGCCGGGCCTTCTACCAGCGCGCCAAACTGATCCTGGCGGACATGGAGGCGGCGGAAAGCCTCGCCGCCGTCACCCGTGGCACACCCAGCGGGCGGCTGCGGATCAACGCGCCGGTGACCTTCGGCATGCGCGTCCTGTCGCCACGCCTGCTCGAGTACATGGTGCGTTACCCGCAAGTGGCGGTGGACCTGACGCTCTCCAACGACCTGGTGGACCTGGTCAACGACGGCTACGACGTGGTTTTCCGCATCGGCGAACTGGCCGACAGCCGCCTCAAGGCCGTGCCACTGGCGCCCTACCGGCTCGTGCTGTGCGCCGCGCCGGCGTACCTCGCACGGCGCCCGGCGATCCGCACTCCCGAGGACCTGAGCCAGCACGAATGCCTGGGCTTCGCCTTTTCCGATGGCCGCTCCAGCTGGACCTTCGATGGGCCGGACGGACGCATCGAGGTGCCGATTACAAGCCGTTTGACGATCAATCAGGGTGACCCGCTGCTGGCAGCGGCGGTGGCCGGGCTGGGCGTGGTGCAGCAACCCCAGGAGCTGGTCGGTGACGCGTTGCGCAGTGGCACGCTGGTGCAGCTGCTGCCGCAATACAGCGTGCCGACCTCGCCGATGCACATCCTCTACGCCCCGGACAGGCGCCTCACACCCAAGCTGCGCAGCTTCCTCGACTTCGCCATCGCCGCTTTCGGTCGTAGCGCATGAGCGCTCGTGAGCAGGCCTGGCAGGGCGAGCTCTGGCTGGGCGCGGACTTCTGCCTCGTGGCCGGCACCACAGGCCATGCGCGCCCCCACGCCCACTACGCGCACCAGTTGCTGATGGCCTGCGAAGGTGAAGTGAACGCGCTGATCGACGAGCAGCCGCAGCAGGCTGCGCTGCTGGTGATCGCCTCCAACCAGCGCCACGCGATCCTCGACAGCGACCAGCGCGCCGTCACCCTGTTCGCCGAGCCGCTGGCGTTCGGGCTGGCCGATCTGGAGCAGCTTTGCCGGCAGGCCGGGCCCGACCTGCAGGGGCTCACATCAGGCCTGCGCGAACTGCCGCGCCGACAGCTCGACCCACGCCTGAAGAAAGCCCTGCAACGCATCCGCACGCTGGACGACGGCGCCCTGCCCGCCCAGGCGCTGGCCGAGGCAGCCTCACTCTCGCTGAGCCAGCTGGAACGGCTGTTCAGCGGCACGCTGGGCCTGTCGGTGCGCCGGCTGGTGCTCTGGCAACGGCTGCGCCAGGCACTGCGGCTGGCCATGGCCGGCGACAGCCTGACCACTGCTGCCGTCACCGCGGGCTTCGCCGATTCCGCGCACTTCTCCCGTAGCGTGCGCAGCCAGTTCGGGATTCGCGCCGACCTGACATTGCGCCAGCTGAAGCTGCGCTTGCTCAGCTAAGCCCGACCGCCTGTGCGGATTGGTAGGACCAATTGCCTTTCCCCGGATAGATCGGTGTTTGCGTTTTCCCCTCACCCCAGCCCTCTCCCAAAGGGAGAGGGAGCAGATGGTGCCGGCTGACGCTGTGGTTTCATCCTGCACCGCACAGTCCCCTCTCCCCTTGGGAGAGGGTTAGGGTGAGGGCCGATCCGAGCGCAGGAGTCTCTGGTTGAAGCGGACCTTTTCCGCGAGCCGGGCTATCCACGCCCACCCACTCCCGCACGCCGCAGCTCCGCCGGCAACGGCGCCGACGGATGCGCCAGCGCCACGCGGCGAAACGGCTCGGCCAGCTGATCGAAGTACGCCATTGGGTAGTCAGGGCGGTCGCCGATCCCCAGGTCATCCTCCGCCAGCGCGTAGTCAGGCAGATGCAACGCAGTGCCCAGCAGGCGATCCCAGAAGCTGAAGAACAGCGCGAAATTCACGTCCCCTGCCGTGCCGTATTTCAAGTGGTGCAGGCGATGCAGCGGCGCCCAGGCAAACAGGTGGCGCAGCGCGCCGATGCGCATGGCCACATTGCTGTGCTGCAGCAACAGCTGGATAGCGATGGCGAACGCCAGCAGCGCCGCGACCTCCACGGGAATACCCAGCAACAGCAGCGGCAGCGTGCCGCCGAGGGCTTCCAGCATCTGGTGCAGCGGATGCTTCATCAGCCCGTTGAAGCCATACATGCGCGTGACGCTGTGGTGCACCGCATGCAGGCGCCACAATAGCGGCGAACGGTGGCTGGCGTAGTGCACCAGGGTGATGCCGAGGTCGGCGATCAGCAGCGCCGCCAGCAATTGCAGCACCAGTGGCCAATCCGTTGGCCACAGTTCGAAGTGCGGTAACCACAGGGCCATCAACGGAATCGCCGCAATGCCCAGCGCATTCAACGTCTCGTTGACCAGCGCGTGGATGAGATCGCGGGCGCCGTCGCCGCGACTCTCGTTCCAGCCTGCGCGATAGGGCCAGAATCGCTCGGCGAGAAAGGCCAGCAGGATCGCCAGCGGCAACAGCGCCGGCAGGCACAGCAGCGAGACGCCTTCACCGACCAGGTACAGGGCCAGGCCGATGAAGCCGAAGAAGAATGCAGGGGCATAGAGGTATCGCATGAGGCAGCTCCAGTACGGTGGGAGCCGCCAGTGTTCCCGCCGAGCCACAAGCCGCGCTTGAACAATCCGCGCATTCGGCGCCGACACCGCGCGCGGATTTCCGTGCCCCACGGGCAGCCTCAGCGACTCTTGGAAATCACCGCGACCATGTACTGGTTCAGATCGCGCAGGTCATCGATGTTCCAGGCGTGCGGCGGCAGCTTCACACCGTTCTCGCGCAGGGTCCGGGGGATCAGGCTGCCGTTGGGGCGCAACACCACCGAAGACACGATGACGCCCGGATAGTCACTCAGCCGCTTCTTGAACGCGGGCGTCGTGAGATCGGGCGTGGGCGGGTTGCTCTTGCGGGCCAGCGGCCCGGTCGCTTTGATGTCTGCACCGTGGCAGACCGCGCAGCGCTGGGTGAAGAGGTTCTTGCCGTTGAGGTTGTCCGCGAGGGCTGGCGCTGACTGCGCGAGCGACAGAATCCCGGTCAGACCGATGAATAATGCTTTCACTTTCCTGCTTCCTTGCCGTGCCAATCCATCCTGATTCAATCAACGTCGCCAGGCACAGCCCAGCGCGCTGAGCGCCAGTATCGCAGCCGCACCCGCGTAGGCCCAGAGCGCCGGCACCTGCGGCAGCAGCACGCCGGCCAGGATCGGCCCGAGCCCCGCACCGATATCGCGCCACACCGCGTTGCCCGCCAGCGCCTGGATACGCGCCTGCGGGTTGCGCTGCGCCACCAGCGTGACCACCAGTGGCAGCTGCAACGCGCGCAGCACCAGCACGAAGAAGGCACCGACGAACAGCCAGTAGCTGCCGAACATCAGCAGCGCCAGCGAGGTGGCCAGCGACAGCACGACCAGCATGCGCAGTGCGCCGAAGCGATCGGCCAGGCGCCCGCCGAAGGGGCTGAAGAGCATCTCGCTGAGATACCGCACCGCCATCAGCACACCGGCCACCAGCACGCCGGTGCCGCCCAGGTGAGTCTGCGCGTAGAGCGACAGGCCGAAGATGAACAGGCCGTCGAGGGTCACGCCTTCGATGAAGGACCAGGTGGCGATGCTGTCCGGCAGGCGCAGGCGGCGGCCGCTATTGGAAGGGATGTCGTGCCCCCTGTCGGGCAGCGCGCGGGCACGCCAGAGGCCGCACAGGGCGCTGACGCAGAGGACGAAGAAGATACTGCGCGGGCCCAGCGACTGGGCCATCACCGCGCCCAGCGGGAGGAACAGCATCGGCCCGATGGAGAGGGTCGCCCGCGAGCGCCCGGCGCGGCGTGCAGCGCCCTGTGCTTCAGCGGTGGCGAGGGTCTGGGTACTGAGGTTGAACGTGGCGAAGCACAGGCCCCAGACCAGCCTAAGGACCAGCAGCGCGGCGAAGCCGGACAGGGTCGCGTTGCCCAGCGCACAGGCCGCCGCCGCGAAGGCCGCAAGGCTGCACGCGGCGCGGTCGCCGTAGCGGCCGTAGAAGCGCACCACCCAGCCATAGCCGACGATGCGCACCAGCCGGTTGGCCGCCAGCAGGATGCCCGCCTCCACCAGGGTCACACCGAAATCGGCAGCGTACATCGGCAGCAGCAGGTACAGCAGCACGTCGCTGGGCAGGCACAGGCTGAGTACCTGGGCGGAGTTGCGCGAATCTCGGTCGGCTCGCTGCAGGGCAGGCGCGGAAGCGGACGACATGACAGCCTCGTGACAACGACGGGGGCCGCAGGATAACCCGCGCCCCGCCCCGCAGGACAAGCCTTACGCCGGCGCCGGCAGCTGTGCTATTGCGCGAGCGAGCGCAGGAAGGAGGCGATCACCTGGCTGCTGCGGCGCTCGGCGAGGTAGTACAGGTAGGTCTCGGTACACACCGGGTCGCCACTGATGCGGATGGCCTTCAGCCGCGGGTCGGCGATGTACTCCGCCTCGGACACCACACCAATGCCGATGCCACGGATCGCCGCCTCCCGCAGGGCTTCGCGGCTGCCGATCTCCATGGCGATGCGCGGCGTCACGTCGGCCTTGTCCAGCTCGCGCTCCAGCGCCACGCGGGTAGTCGAGCCCTGCTCGCGGCGCAGCAGCGGCTGGCCCTGCAAGGCTTGCAGGCGCACCTCGTGGTTACGCGCGAACGGGTGGTCGATGTGGGCGAAGAGGATCACCGGATGGCGCGCATACAACTGCGCGACGAACGCCGGATCGTCATGCAGCCCGGCGAGCACACCGACGTCGGTGACATAGTTTTCCAGGTCGGCCAGCACCGAGGCCGAGTTGCCGATGCGGATCGACACGTCGATCTGCGGGTAGTCGCGGCGGTACAGGTCGACCATCTCGATCACATGGAACGGCCCCACCGCGCCGACCTTCAGCTGCCCGCGGTTGAGCTGGCCGGAATCGCGCAGCAGGTTGGTCGCCTCGGATTCGAGCATCGACATCTGCTGGGCGATGGGCAGCAGCGCGCGGCCCACGGCGGTCAGCTCGATGCGCCGACCACGGCGGTGGAACAGCTCCACGTTGAACTCGCGCTCCAGGCCCTGGATCTGCGTGGTCGCGGTCGGCTGGCTGAGGCCGATGGCCCTGGCCCCGGCGCTGAAGCTGGCGTGGCGGGCCACGGCGAGGAAGGTGCGCAGGCGGGCGGTGGACATCCATAGCTCCTATCAATGGATTAGTGCTTTAACCCATATTGATTTGATGGCGTGACTGTCACATGACAGCCCTAGCTTTGGCGCTACCGAACACAACCTCCGGGTAACGCCATGACTTCGCTGACCAGACTGTTCCGCTTCGCCGTGCTGCAGCTCGCCTTCGCCTCCGCCCTGCTGCCGACCGCCCAGGCGCAGGACGCCCTCACCGTCGGCCTGATTCCCTCCGAGGACTCCCAGGCCATGATCAAGAGCAGCCAGCTGGTGCTCGACCAGTTGCAGGAACGCCTGGGGATGCCGGTGAAGCCCTTCGTGGCCACCGACTACAACGGCGTGATCGAAGCGCTGCGCGCCGGCAAGCTCGACGTCGCCTACCTCGGCCCGTTCTCCTACGTGCTGGCGCATCAGGTCGCCGGTGCCGACGCCTTCGCCGTGGCGGTGACCAAGAAGACCGGCACCAGCGCTTACCACAGCCTGATCATCGCCCGTCAGGACAGCGGCATCCGCAGCCTCGACGACCTCAAGGGCCACACCTTCGCCTTCGTCGACCCCAGTTCCGCCTCCGGCCACCTGTTCCCCAAGGCTGGCCTGGAGCAGTCCGGCCATGACCCGAAGGCGCTGTTCTCGCGGGTGATCTTCTCCGGTTCCCACGACGCCAGCATCCTCGCCGTGGCGAACCGCAAGGTGGACGCCGCCGCCGTGGCCGACCGCATCCTCGCCGGCGCCATCAGCTCGGGGCAGGTCAAGCAGGACGACATACAGGTGGTGTGGAAGTCCGACGACATCCCCGAATCGCCCATGGTCTGGCGCAAGAACCTCGACCCGGAACTGCAGAAGAAACTGGTCGCCGCGTTCGCCTCGATCAAGGACGTGCCGTGGGGCGACCAGGGCCAGCTCAATGGCTTCCAGCCCACCAACGACGCCGCCTACAACGTCGTGCGCGACACCGCCAAGGTGCTCGACCTCGACCTGCGGAGCCTGAAATGATCCGCGTCGCCCAACTGACCAAGGGCTACGGCGACAACCCGGTTTTGCGCGGGATCGACCTGCGCATCGAGGCCGGCGAGTTCGTGGTGATCCTCGGCCAGTCCGGCGCCGGCAAGTCCACCCTGCTGCGCTGCATGAACCGCCTGGCCCAGGCCGACGGCGGCGAATTGCAGGTGGCCGGCGTCGACGCCATGCAGGCGCGCGATACCCGAGAGCTGCGGCGGCGGGTGGCGATGATCTTCCAGCACCACAACGTAGTGCCGCGCCTGTCGGTGCTGAAGAACGTGCTCACCGGGCGCCTGGGCTGCGTCGGCACCCTCGCCTCGGTGCTGCAGCTGTTCAGCCGCGACGACGTCGCCCTGGCCCGCGAATGCCTGCGCCGGGTGGAGCTGGAGCACAAGGCGGAAGCGCGCACCGATTCCCTCTCCGGCGGACAGATGCAGCGCGTGGGCATCGCCCGTGCGCTGGCCCAGCGGCCGCAGGTGATCCTCGCCGACGAACCGGTGGCCAGCCTCGACCCGAAGACTGCGCAACTGGTCATGCACTACCTGCGCGAGGCCACCCGCAAGCTAGGCATCACCGTGGTGTGCAACCTGCACCAGGTGGACCTGGCGCGGGAGTTCGGCGACCGCATCGTCGGCCTCGCCAACGGCCGTCTGGTGTTCGACGGCAGCCGCGAACAACTGGATGACGACGCCCTGCGGCGCATCTACCAGCAACGTCCGAGCAGCGAGGCAACTGCCTACCAGACCGCCGCCCGCGCGGTCTACGCCAGCGAAACAGGAGCCGGAGCATGAACCTGCGCAGCCACCACTGGATGGTCGAATCCCCGCACACCAAGCGCGGTTGGCTGACCACCGGCGCCGCCGTGCTGGCGGTGCTCTACCTGCTGCACTGGAGCGCCGAAGGCGCGCAGCTGAGCTGGAGCGAACTGGCCAGCGGCCTGCCGCAGATCGGCGACTTCCTCAGCCGTTCGCTGCCGCCGGACCTGAGCATCCTGCCGAGCCTCTGGGGCCCGGCGCTGGAGACCCTGCAGATCGCCCTCTGGGGCACCCTGCTGGGCATCGTGCTCGCCGTGCCGCTGGGCTTTCTCGCCGCACGCAACCTGCACGGCAACCGCTGGCTGTACCTCGCCACGCGCCAGCTGCTCAACGTCATCCGCAGCATCAACGAACTGATCCTCGCCCTGGTGTTCGTCTCCGCCGTGGGCCTGGGGCCCTTCCCCGGCGTGCTGGCCCTGGCACTGCACGGCGTGGGCATGCTCGGCAAGTTCTTCGCCGAGAGCATCGAGGAGATCGACCAGGGCCCCATCGAGGCGCTGCAGGCCACCGGTGCGCGGCCGTTGCAGGTGATCGTCTTCGGCGTGCTGCCGCAGGTGATCACCGCGTGGATCGCGGTGGTGCTCTACCGCTTCGAGGTCAACCTGCGCTCGGCCACCGTGCTCGGCATGGTCGGCGCCGGCGGCCTGGGCTTCGAGTTGGTCAGCAGCCTGAAGCTGTTCAAATACCAGGAGACCGCCACCTGCATCGTCGTCATCACCGTCATGGTGGTGCTTGCCGACCTGCTCTCGAACCGCCTGCGCCACGCCATCCAGGGTAAAGGGCGGCACTGACCGCCCGGCACCTGCCTCTCCCTTCCGCCCCAACCCCCTGCCGCGTGCGCCTGCTATTTCAGCCTGGAGGGCGCGCGCCGGGCAGGCGCACGCCCGGAGTTTGCACAAATGCCCGCACCCGCCGTTATCGGTCTGGCCGATGCCCACCTGCGATCAATCGATTGGAACGAAACCGAAGAGGCCCCGAGCATGGCCGCACGTTCAAACAACAACAAGGAACTGCCCATGCCTGCCCGATTCCATAATCCGGTCGCCACCGTTTTCGGCGGCGGCAGCCTGGACCACATCGCCGAGTTGTGCGAAGGCAAGGTCGCCCTGGTGACCTTCCCCGAAGCTGCGCAGCTGGGGCTGATCGACCGTGTTCGCAACCTGCTCGGCGACCGCCTCGCCTACGTCATCGACAACGTGCAGCCCAACCCCGACGTCGCCTGGCTGCGCGATGTGCACGAGCGCTTCTGGCGTGAAGCAGCCGACTGCAGCACCGTCTTCGCCCTCGGCGGCGGCAGCGCCATCGACACCGCCAAGGCTCTGATCGTCGGCACCGCATCCGGGCACTTCGACGAACTGCTCGATCTGCTGGCCGCCGGCAAGCCCTTCACTCCGGCGCGCAGCAAGACACTGATCGCCGCGCCGACCACCGCCGGCACCGGCAGCGAAGTCACGCCCTGGGCGACCATCTGGGACGCGCAGCAGCAGAAGAAGTATTCCCTGCACCTGGACTGCACCTGGCCCAAGGTCGCGCTGATCGACCCGGACCTGATGCTCAGCGTGCCCGCCGGGGTGACGGTTTCCACCGGGCTGGACGCGCTGTCCCACGCGCTGGAATCGATCTGGAACCACAACGCCAACCCCATCTCCGACACCTTCGCCCTCTCCGCCATCGAGGACATCCTCGACTGCCTGCCACGCCTGCAACAGGACCTTTCCAACCGCGAACTGCGCTCGCGCATGGCCCTGGCCGCGCTGAAGGCCGGCATGGCCTTCTCCAACACCAAGACCGCGCTCGCCCACTCCATCTCCTATGAGATGACCCTGCGCCACGGCCTGCCCCACGGCATCGCCTGCTCCTTCACCTTGCCGCTGGTGCTGGGCCTGGCCTGGGGCCGCGACGCCGACCGCGACCGCACCCTGCAGCGGGTGTTCGGCCACGACCTTGCCGGCGCGCAGAAGCGCCTGCGTGAATTCCTCCATCGCCTCGGGGTCAAGACCGAGTTCGGCGACTACGGCGTGACTGCCGCCGAAGCCGAAGCGATGATCGACTTTGCCATGCAGGGTGCCCGCGGCCGCAACTTCATCGGCTCCCAGGCCGCCTGACGCCGCTCCTCACCGGGCGGCCCTGGCGGCCGCCTTTTCCTGTTGCACCGAATAAGAGTGCCGACACGCCGAGCTTCCAGCCGGCGCGAGCGAACAAGAAGGAAAACACCATGAACCGTGCACAAACCCTGTCTGGGCCAGTCTCCGCCGTCACCCCGTTTCGCCTCGCCCAGTGGCGCATGCTGCTGGCCGCGATGTTCTGCTACCTGTTCTTCTACACCGGCCGCCAGACCTTCGGCTTCGCCATCCCCGGCATCCAGGCCGAGTTCGGCCTGAGCAAGGAAACCCTCGGCTGGGCCTCCAGCGCCATGCTGTGGATGTACGCCATCGGCCAGGCCATCAACGGCAATCTCGCCGACAAGTTCGGCGGCCGGCGCATCATGAGCCTCGGCGCAGCGCTGTCCTGCGGGGCCAACTGGGTCACCAGCTTCGCCGGCGGCTTCGTCAGCCTGGTGCTGCCTTGGGGCATCAACGGCTACTTCCAGGCCTTGGGCTGGGCGCCGGGCAGCCGCCTCCTGTCGAACTGGTGGAGCGCCGCTGAGCGCGGCAAGGTCTACGGCTTCTATGTGTTCGCCGCCGGCTGCGCGTCGGTGCTGTCCTACGTCACCTCGGTGATAGTGATCGACGTGATGCACCTGGAGTGGCGCTGGATCTTCCGCCTGCCGGTGCTGCTGATGCTCGCTGGCGGCATCGTGTTCTACCTGGTGGCCCGCGAACGCCCACAGGACATGGGCTTCGAACCGCTGGCCGACACCGGCGTGGCCAACGCCGAGGACCGCGCCAGCGAAGCCGCCCACGGCGAGGAAGAGACCTCGACGCAACGCTACCTCGCCGTGCTGAAGAACCCGCGCCTGCTGGTGGCGGCGCTGTCGCTGGGCTTCCAGAACGCCGCGCGCTACGGGCTGATCGTCTGGGTGCCGGTGCACTTCCTCGGCGCCGACTGGCAGAAGGGCCAGAGCTTCATCGACCCGAAATGGATCACCATCGCCCTGCCCGTCGGCATGGCCGTGGGCGCGCTGAGCAACGGCTGGGTATCCGACCGCCTGTTCGGCAGCAAGCGCTACCGCGCGATCATGCTCTACATGGTGCTGGGCGCCCTCACCAGCCTGTGGATGTGGAGCCTGCCGGCACACAGCGGCGTCGGCCTGCTCGCGCTGTTCCTCTGCGGCTTCTTCGTCTACGGCCCGGCGTCGAGCTTCTGGGCGCTCTGCCCGGACCTGGTCGGCGCGCGCCGCGCCGGTACCGCCACCGGGATCATGAACTTCTCCTCCTACCTCTTTGCGGGTCTGGCCGAACCCCTGATCGGTCGCATGCTGGACACGACCGGCAATACTTCACTGATCTTCATCGTGGTCACCACGGCCTGCGTGTGCAGTGCGGTGGTCGCCCTGTTCGTCCGGCGCTGAGGGCACGGCCATGTGGCAAGCCCCGATGCCAGACGCCCCCGATAAAAAGAGAAGCCATGTACCAGTACCACAAGTGGTTGCGCTCCTTTCATGCCGTGGCCCGCACCGGCAGCTTCACCCAGGCCGCGGCGCTGCTGAGCGTCGGCCAGCCGACCATCAGCGAGCAGGTCAGCGGGCTGGAGAAGCGCTTTTCCGTGGAGCTGTTCCACCGCCGCGGCCGCTTCATCGAGCTGAGCCCGGCCGGACAGCAACTCTACGCGATCACCCAGGGCCTGTTCGGCCAGGAGGACGAAGCCTTGCAACTGCTGCAGAGCTTCCAACAGCGCAAGCAGGGCATGCTGCGCCTCGGCGCGGTGTCGCCGCCGATCGCCATGAGCCTGACCTACTCGCTGATGCAGCGTTACCCGGACATCGAACTGGAGACTTCCTTCACCAGCGAGGCCGGCACCCTGGAGCGGCTGTACAACTTCGACATCGACGTGGCGATCCTCGCCCTCTCCGAGTTCGACCAGCGCCTGAGTACCCAGCTGTACCGCACCTGCCCGATCCTCGCCGTGGTACGCGACGACCACCCCTGGGCACGGCAGGAATCGGTCAGCGTGCAGGAGATCGCCAAGGAGCGTGTGGTACTGCGCGAGCCGGCCTCGCGTACCCGCCAGCTGGTGGAGGAAGGCTGTCGCCAGCACGGCGTGGAACTGGACTGCGCGATGCAGCTGAACAGCCGCGAGGCCATCGTGCATGCGGTGGTACACGGCATCGGCGTGGGCTTCGTCTCGGCGGTGGAGTACGCCGACCGGCCGGGCACGCGCTCCATCGCCTTCGCCGAGGACCCGTTCCACATCAGCTACTACCTGTGCTGCCTGGGCATCCGCCGCAAGCGACCGATCATCGCCGAGCTGTTCGACTCCACGGCCTGACCTTCAACCCGGACCAACCCTGAAACCGCGAGCCTGCCACCACGCCGGGCGGGCTGCGCTCACCTTCGACTTCACAAGTAATCCCCTCACAGGAGCATCACCATGCACTACCAGCAACCCAAGCAACTGCAAGCCGTCATCCTCGACTGGGCCGGCACCGTGGTCGACTTCGGCTCCTTTGCACCGACGCAGATCTTCGTCGAGGCCTTCGCCGAGTTCGGCGTCCAGGTCAGCCTGGAAGAGGCCCGCGGCCCGATGGGCATGGGCAAGTGGGACCACATCCGCACCCTGTGCGACATTCCGGCCATCGCCGAACGTTACAAGGCCAAGTTCGGCCGCGTACCGAGCGACGATGACGTCACCGCCATCTACGAGCGCTTTATGCCGCTGCAGATCGAGAAGATCGCCGAGCACTCGGCGCTGATTCCCGGCGCTCTGGACGCCATCGCCGCACTGCGCAAGCAAGGGCTGAAGATCGGCTCCTGCTCCGGCTACCCGGCGGTGGTGATGGAGAAGGTCGTTGCCCTGGCGAAGACCAACGGCTACGTCGCCGACCACGTGGTCGCTACCGATGAAGTGCCCAACGGCCGCCCGCACCCGGCACAGGCGCTGGCCAACGTGATTGCCCTGGGCATCAACGACGTGGCGGCCTGCGTGAAGGTCGATGACACCTGGCCGGGCATCCTCGAAGGCCGCAGTGCCGGCATGTGGACCGTGGCGCTGACTTGCTCGGGCAACGCCCTGGGGCTGACCTATGAGCAGTACAAGGCGCTGCCGGCGGAGAAGCTGGAGCAGGAACGTCGCCGCATCGGCCAGATGTTCGAAGGCTCGCGCCCGCACTACCTGATCGACACCATCGCCGAACTGCCAGCGGTGCTTGCCGACATCGATGCACGCCTGGCGCGGGGTGATATGCCGCAGGCCTGCTGAGCACTCGCCAGTTGATCCCATCCGGCAATTGACTGCCCGGCGAACACCGGCCCGCTGATTAATCGCCGGCTGAACTCGACGTAGGATGGCGTGGAGCGCAGCGATACCCATCACACCCACACGCCATCAGCATGGGTATCGCTGCGCTCCACCCATCCCACAAGTGCTTTCAAGGGAGCTACGGCGTGGGGGTGAGGGGCCGTTGCCGTTGCTCTAGTGCCCCGAATACGGCGGATATTTGTCCCCCGGCACGCGCCGCTGGCGCTGCGGGTCCGGGCCGTCGTGGGGAACGTGGGGCGGATGCGGCGGGTCGATCTGCGGGTCGGCGAGGTCCGGCGAATCCGGGTCGAAACCCAGCTCCGGATCAATATGCCGCGAACCACCCAGGGGCACCTGGCGCTGCGGGTAGCCGGGCAGCCCGCGCTTGTCCCCGGGGCTGGACCTGTCCGGCCAGCGTTCAGGGGCAACGCCCGGGCGCTCTGTGATTTCACCGTGGCCTTTCATGTTCACCTCCAGCGGTTCGGGTAATGGCATGACGGTGGACGCGGGACTGCGCCGAAGGTTTCAGCCGATTGTCCGACGGTACCGCCGGTGGATTCGCCCAGGCGAAAACCCCGATCTAGACCATGGTCGCAAAGACCCGACCGCCCATCTGTGACACCTTCGCGCGCTTTTTTAGCGCCCCCGGAGTCACCGCATGCCCTCGCCCCTCTCCTCCAGCCCGCTCGCCCGCCTGAGCGCCCTCGCCCTGCTCGGTGGCATCGCCGCCCCGGCCAGCGCCGACTTCCTGGAGGACAGCAGCGCGCGCCTGGAGTCGCGCACCTTCTACTTCAACCGCGACTTCCGCGACGGCAGCTCGTCCAACCCGCAGGGTGCCTCCAAGCGCGAGGAAACCGCGCAGGGCTTCATTCTCAACCTGCAGTCGGGCTACACCGAAGGCACCGTCGGCTTCGGTGTCGATGCCC
>NZ_JACVAT010000011.1:0-179091 GCF_014851985.1 Pseudomonas sp. PDM17 | reverse complement strand
TGCTGGCTGCGCTGACCGGCTACGCCCAGGGCACCTTCGCCTCCAAGGTCGAAGTTGCTGGCGACAAGGTCAACGTCACCCGTGAAATCGACGGCGGCCTGCAGACCGTTGCCCTGAACCTGCCGGCCATCGTCACCACCGACCTGCGCCTGAACGAGCCGCGCTACGCGTCGCTGCCGAACATCATGAAGGCGAAGAAGAAGCCGCTGGACGTGGTGACCCCGGACGCCCTGGGTGTTTCCACCGCTTCCACCGTGAAGACCGTGAAAGTCGAAGCTCCGGCTGCCCGTAGCGCGGGCATCAAGGTCAAGTCCGTTGCCGAACTGGTCGAGAAACTGAAGAACGAGGCGAAAGTAATCTGATGGCTATCCTGGTAATCGCTGAGCACAACAACGGCGCACTGGGCGCTGCCACTCTGAACACTGTCGCTGCCGCGCAGAAGATCGGTGGTGACATCGCTGTCCTGGTCGCTGGCCAGAACGTCGGTGGCGTGGCTGAAGCCGCTGCCAAGATCGCCGGTGTTTCCAAGGTGCTGGTCGCCGACAACGCTGCCTACGCTCACCTGCTGTCGGAGAACGTCGCTCCGCTGATCGCTGCTCTTGTGAAAGGCAGTGGCGGCAATGGCTACAGCCATGTGCTGGCCGCCGCCACCGCCAACGGCAAGAACTTCCTGCCGCGCGTCGCCGCTCTGCTGGACGTCGACCAGATCTCCGAGATCATCGAAGTGGTCAGCGCCGACACCTTCAAGCGTCCGATCTATGCCGGTAACGCCATCGCTACCGTGCAATCCTCGGCCGCCGTCAAGGTCATCACCGTGCGTGGCACCGGCTTCGACGCCGTGGCTGCCGAAGGTGGCTCCGCCGCTGTTGAAGCCGTTTCCGGCCCGGCCGATGCTGGCAAGTCCGCCTTCGTGGGCGAAGAACTGGCCAAGTCCGACCGTCCGGAACTGACCGCTGCCAGGATCGTCGTTTCCGGCGGCCGTGGCATGGGCAATGGCGACAACTTCAGCATCCTCTACTCCCTGGCTGACAAGCTGGGCGCCGCCGTCGGCGCTTCCCGCGCTGCCGTTGACGCCGGCTTCGTGCCGAACGACATGCAGGTCGGCCAGACCGGCAAGATCGTCGCTCCGCAGCTGTATGTAGCCGTTGGTATTTCCGGCGCCATCCAGCACCTGGCAGGCATGAAGGACTCGAAAGTGATCGTGGCGATCAACAAGGACGAAGAGGCGCCGATCTTCCAGGTTGCCGACTACGGCCTGGTCGCTGACCTGTTCGAAGCCGTACCGGAGCTGGAACGGACTATCTGATCCCGCTCATTCCCCTGGCCGGGCCAGCCGTCATCGGCCCGGCGTTTTGCCAACACCTCAAGTAGAAAGAAACAAGAACAATGAATACTCGTCGACTCCCCGTGCTGGTCTCCGGACTGGCGCTGCTGCCCCCGTTCGTCCACGCCGATTTCCTCGCCGACAGCAAGGCCAGCATCGAAACTCGCAACTTCTACTTCAACCGCGACTACCGCCAGAGTGGCGCCGCTCAGTCGAAATCCGAGGAATGGGCGCAGGGCTTCCTGCTGCGCTACGAATCGGGCTACACCGACGGTACCGTTGGCGTCGGCGTCGATGCGCTTGGCCTGCTGGGTCTGAAGCTCGACTCCAGCCCGGATCGCTCCGGCTCCGGCCTGCTGCCGTATTCCGCCAGCGACAAACGCGCTGCCGATGACTACAGCGACCTCGGCCTGACCGCCAAGCTGCGCGTCTCCAAGAGCACCCTGAAGGTCGGCACGCTGCTGCCCAAGCTGCCGGTGGTGCAGTACAACGACACCCGCCTGTTGCCGCAGACCTTCCAGGGCGCGCTGGTGGAGTCGAAGGAACTCGACGACCTCGACCTGCAGCTCGGCCAGCTGCGCGAGGTGAAGCAGCGCGATTCGTCCAATGATGAAGACCTGTCGATGACCCGTGGCAACAAGCGCAACATCGTTGCCGGCAGCCACCTCACCAGCGACCGCTTCAACCTCGCTGGCGGCACCTACCGCTGGAGCAACCAGCTCAGCACCAGCTACCACTACGCCAACCTCGAAGACCTCTATCGCCAGCACTACGTGAGCCTGGTGCACACGCTGCCGATCGCCGAGGGCCAGTCGCTGAAGTCCGACATCCGCTGGGCACGCTCCACCGACGATGGCGGCAGCAACGTCGACAACCGCGCGCTCAACGCCATGTTCACCTACAAGCTCGGCAACCAGGCGTTCGGCCTCGGGCTGCAGCGCATGTCTGGCGACACCGGCTTCGCCTACCTGTCCGGCACCGACCCGTACCTGGTCAACTACGTTCAGATCGGCGACTTCGCCAACAAGGACGAACGCTCCTGGCAACTGCGCTACGACTTCAACTTCGCCTCCTACGGGCTGCCCGGCCTGAGCCTGATGACCCGCTACCTGCGCGGCGACAACATCGACCTGCTGAACGGGCAGGGCAACGGCAAGGAGTGGGAGCGCGACACCGACGTCGGTTACCTGGTGCAGAGCGGCCCGCTGAAGAACGTCGGCTTCAAGCTGCGCAACAGCACCTTCCGCAGCAGCTTCGGCAACGACATGGACGAAACCCGCTTCATCGTCAGCTACACCTTGCCGATCTGGTAAGTGCCACCTGAAGCCTCCCGGTCCATCGCAATTGGGAGGCTTCGCTCCACGAATCTCCGGGCGCTGCGCAGGTAGGCCCGGAGTACACCTCCGCGACACTCCGGGACGAACGGCGTGAAAGCCCGTGCTTGAGCGAGTGAGGGGATATTTCCTACGTGCTGGCTGTCTCACTGGGCGAGGAAAAGTCTGGTCAGGGCCTGCGCCCTCGGCTTATAAAACTCTTTCGCCGCTGTAGACCCGCAGGGATGGCGGCCCCACGAGATCAAGGAACGATGATGCGACGAGTCACGATGATTCTGCTCGCTGCCGCCCTGTTGCAGGGCTGTGCGCACCAGAAGACCGGCAACCAGTGCGAAGACAACTTCAATACCGAAGGGGGCTTCATCGCCGGCAAGACCTTCACTTCCAACGTCCAGCTGGACATGCCGGTGGCCAAGGTCTTCGACCGGGCGCAGAAGACGCTGGTGAAGGAGGGCTTCACCATCCAGAACGCCGACGAGAAGAGCGGCACCATCTCCGCCTACCAGGGCGTGATCCTGAGCAGCCGCAACGCACCGTTGAATGTCGTGGTGGAAAAGTCGGGCTCGGGCTCCAAGGTAAGCTATGTCTTTGTCACCCTGGGTGGCATGTACACCACCGAGGGCGCGGTGCGTGACGGCTTCTGCCGGTTCACCGACGGGATTCGGCAGTAATCGGTAGCCTCGTGTAGGAGCGGGCCAGGCGCGCGATCGCGGGCATGGCCCGCTCCTGCAGGGAGCTCGGTTTGTAGGATGGGTGGAGCGCAGCGATACCCATGCTGCGGCGCGCCCCAGGGACGATGGGTCTCGCTGCGCTCCACGCCATCCTACGTTCGAGATTCTTGAGATTTCGCGGCGGCTGACGTCCATCGCGGACGTAGTCTGCTCCTACGCGCGGACCAGCCTCTCCACGAGGCGGCGCGTGAGCGGGGCGATGACCAGCACCAGCGGAAAGGCGATGCTCCAGCTGGCGAGCCACGCGCCCAGCCAGAGCTGGGCGAAGGCCGGGGCCAGGCCGACGGCGCGCCAGGTGGAGAGGCCGGAGACCAGCAAGGTCATCACGCAGGACAGGATCAGCGCGAACAGCAGCGGGCCGTAGCGGCGGGCGATCATGCGTGGGCCTCCTGCGCGTGCTCGACCTGCGGCTGGTGCAGGCGGCCGAGGGTTTCGGCGAAGTACTGGCCGAACAGCCGGGCGGTCTTCAGGTCGCCGGGGCAGAAGTCCGCGGCGGTCTTGTCCGCCTGGGCCATCAGCCCGGACCAGGAGCCGAGGCGGTTGGCGGCTTCCTCGGCGGGCACGCCCAGGTGCTGCTCGGGAAGGATCGGGTTGCCGGCCCAGAGCATCCCGTGCTGCATGCAGAAGGTGAACAGCGAGATCAATGTGGACTGCTTGTCGCCCGCCGGCAGCGCCGACACGGTGAAGCCGGCGGCGAGGCGGCCGCGCAACTTCTGCTGGCGCCAGAGCGGTCCGGTGGCGTCCATCAGGGCTTTCAGCGGTGCCGAGACGCCGCCCAGGTAGGTAGGCGAACCCAGAATCAGGCCGTGGTAGGCGAGCAGCGCTTGCGGCTGCTCGATCAACTCCTGCGCCTTGAGCAGGTGCACTTCGCAGCCGGGCACACTGCGGGCGCCGCTGGCGATGGTCTGGGCGATGCGCTCGGTACGGCCGCTGGCGCTGTGGTAGACGATGGCGATGGTTTTCATGGTTTCTCCGCAGGTTGCACGCAAGGGAAGGCCGCGCGTGGATTGACCCCGGCTGCCTTTGGCGTGAACCTACAAGTTCAAGCGAACTTGAGGTCAAGAGGTGTTCCATGGATATCGCTGACGTGGCCAGGCGCTCCGGCGTGCCGGCATCGACCCTGCGGTTCTACGAGGAGAAGGGGCTGATCGTTTCGCTCGCCAGACCCGGCGCTCGCCGCCAGTTCGCGCCGCAGATTCTCGACCAGCTGGCGTTGATCACCCTCGGGCAATCGGCCGGTTTCAGCCTGGAGGAAATCCGCTCGATGTTCGCCGGCGACGGCGGAACCAACATCGACCGGCAGATGCTGGCGGCCAAGGCGGACGAGCTGGATGCGACGATCAGGCGTCTGCAGGCGATGAGCCGGGGGCTGCGCCATGCGGCGGCGTGCCCGGCGCCCAGCCATGCCGAGTGTCCGACTTTCCAGAAGCTGGTGAAAGTGGCGGGGGAGAGTGCGCTGGAGGGGAAGAAGGAGCGGGGGCGGTTGAGGAAGGGGAAGGGTGCTGTCTGAGGGATTTGAGTGGGGAGAGGGTGGTATCGGCTGGCAGGATGCTTTGCAATTGTGAGCGGATGCCCGGTTCATGCTTGCGATCCCAGCCAACCGCCGGCCCTGCCGGCGGATCGCGGGCAGGGCCGGCTCCTACAATTTCGTAGGGCGAATAACCCGGAACGGGTTATCCGCCCTGCAGAGAGACACCCAGCGCGGCGAACAGCCACTCGCAGAACCCTACCGCCTGCGCATTGCGCTCGCTCTGCTGGTGTACCAGCAGCGACCAGTTCGGCCCGCGCACGGTCTGCTCGCTGAGCGGGGCAAGCAGGCCATTGCTACGGGCATCGCCGGCCAGCAGCCGGCTCACCAGGGCAACGCCCAGCCCCTGGCTGGCGGCATCCAGCAGCAGGCCGGGGTCTGAGAAGTTCAGGCCCTCGCTGCGCTGGCCAACGTCGGCGCCGCCCTGCAGTTGCCAGTGCGCCCAATCCATTTCCCGTTCGCCGTGCAGGGTGGTGCGCGTTGGCCCCGGCTGTTGCAGCAACGAAGGATGGCAAGCCGGGTAGAGGCGATCTTCCAGCAGCACGCGGAAGCGACATTCGGCCTGGGCGGTGAGATCGTCGCGCACGGCGATGTCGATGGTCTGGCTGGCCATGTCCGGGGTTTCGTCGGTGGTCAGCAGCCAGAGGTCGATCTGCGGGTGGCGGGCGTGGAAGTCGCCCAGGCGCGGCACCAGCCAGTGGCGGGCGAAGGCCGGGGTGGTGTTGACCACCAGCTGGTTGGGCTTGCGGTACTGGTCCAGGCGGCGGATGCCTACAGCCAGTTGCTGGAGCATGGATTGCGTGGTGCTGAGCAGGTCGGCGCCAGCGTCGGTCAGCGCCACCTTGCGCCCGGAGCGGTAGAACAGCGGCTGTTCGACGAAGCTTTCCAGGCTGCGGATCTGCTGGCTGATGGCCGACTGGGTGAGGTGCAGCTCCTCGGCGGCCTTGTGGAAGCTGCCCAGGCGCGCGGCGGCTTCGAAGCCGCGCAGGGCATTCAGGGGTGGCCAGTGTTTGAGCATGATCGATAAGTCTGCCTAATCAGATTTGCGCAAAATCTATCGTTTGTTCTGACATTTTTACAGGCCTAGCATGGTTATCAGGCGCCGCTGAACCTTTTCCTTCCGATTAAAATTACTTACCAAAGGCTTGAGTATGCATCGCAACGACGATAGGCAGAACGGCTGGCGCATGCCTGCCGAATGGGTCAACCACGCGGCGACCTGGATGGCATTCCCGCATAACCGTCCACTCTGGGAGGGCGGCTGGCACGTGACCCTGGAGCAGGTGCAGGAAGACTTTGCCCGCGTCGCCAACGCCATCGCCCGCTTCGAGCCGGTGAAGCTGGTGGTGGACCCGTCCGCCATGGCCCGCGCCGCCGAGCTGTGCGGGGCCAACGTCGAGTTGGTGGCGCTGCCCATCGACGACAGCTGGTGCCGCGACTCCGGGCCGACCTTCGTCTGCCATCCGCAGCACGGCGTGGCCGGCGTGAGCTGGCGCTTCAACGCCTGGGGCGGCAAGTCCGAGCACACCCTGGACGAAGGCCTGGGCCGCCGCATCCTCAACCACCTCGGGTTCGATTGCTTCGGTACGCCGCTGGCCAACGAAGGCGGGGCGATCCACGTGGATGGCGAGGGCACGCTGATCACCACCGAGTCGGTACTGCTCAATCCCAACCGCAACCCTGGCGTCAGCAAGCGCGAGATGGAGGAAATCTTCAGCTGCCTGCTCGGCGTGACCAAGACCATCTGGCTGCCGGGAGACCCGCAGTACGTCACCGGTGACATGACCGACGGCCACGTCGATGGCGTGTGCGCCTTCGCCCGCCCCGGTGTGCTGCTGGTGGATGCGACCCACGACGCTTCCAGCACCTACGCCGAAGTGGCGCGCGAGAACCGTCGCGCGCTGGAGCTGGCCACCGATGCCAAGGGCCGTTCCTTCGAGCTGATCGAGCTGTTCGAAGCCGGCGCGGCGGTGGACCCGGAAGCAGAAGTCTTCTGCGCGTCCTACACCAACTTCTACCTCGCCAATGGCGCGGTGATCATGCCGGCCTACGGCATCGCCGCCGACGACGAAGCCGCGGCGGTACTGGCCCGCGCCTTCCCCGGCCGCGAAGTGGTGCCGGTGCGCATCAACAACCTGGCCCACGGTGGCGGCGGCGTGCATTGCATTACCCAGCAGCAGCCGGCCTGGCCGCTGGGGGGCCTGTGATGAGCAAACTGACCGTCGCTGTCCTGCAGTTCTCCTGCAGCTGGGACCTGCCGCGCAACCTTGCCGAAGCCGAGCGCCACGTGCGCGCGGCTGCAGCGGCGGGGGCGAAGCTGATCCTCCTGCCCGAGCTGTTCGCCACGCCGTACTTCTGCATCGAGCAGGACCACGCCCACCTCGCCCTGGCCCAGCCTTATGACGACAGCCCGCTGCTACAGCGCTTCGCCAACCTGGCGGCGGAGCTCAACGTGGTGCTGCCGATCAGCTGGTTCGAGCGCGCTGGCAACGCCTACTTCAACTCTCTCACCGTGGCCGACGCCGACGGCAGCCTGCTCGGCGTGTACCGCAAGACGCACATCCCCAACGCCATCGGCTACCAGGAGAAGGAGTACTTCAGCCCCGGCGACACCGGCTTCCGCGTCTGGGACACCGCCGTCGGCCGCATCGGCGTGGGCATCTGCTGGGACCAGTGGTTCCCCGAGACCGCCCGCTGCCTGGCACTGCAAGGTGCGGAGATGCTGCTGTTCCCCACCGCCATCGGCTCCGAGCCGGGCGCCGAACAGCTGGATTCCCGCGACCACTGGCAGACCGCCCAGCGCGGCCACGCCGCCGCCAACCTCCTGCCGGTGCTGGCGGCCAACCGCATCGGCGAGGAAGTGGCGCCCAGCGATGAGGCGCTGCGGATGCGCTTCTACGGCTCGTCCTTCATTACCGACCACAAGGGCGCGCTGCTGGCCGAGGCCCGGCGCAACGAGGCCGCCGTGCTGGTACGCGAGCTGGACCTCGGCCTGGCCCGCGAGGAGCGCCTGACCTGGGGCGTCTACCGCGACCGCCGCCCGGAAATGTACGGCCCGCTGCTCGGCCTCGACGGCCGCCACCTGCACCCGCGCTGGCAAGGAGTCTGACCATGAACAAGCACCTGCTGATTGGCGCTCTGGGGCTATCCCTGGCATGCACCCTGCAACCGGCCGCAGCCGAAGAGAAGGTCCTGCGCCTGTTCAACTGGGCGGATTACTTCGCCCCCGACACGCTGGCGAACTTCACCAGGGAAACCGGCATCCGCGTCATCTACGACGTGATGGACAGCAGCGAGACGCTGGAGGCCAAGATGATGGCCGGGCACAGCGGCTACGACCTGATCTTCCCCGGCGATACCGTGGCCGAGCGCCTGATGCGCGCCGGTGCGCTGCAGAAGCTCGACGAGAGCAAGCTGGAGCACCTGGGCGATATCGAGCCGGGCCTGCAGAGCCTGCAGACCAAGTACCCGTACTCGCGGCATGCGGTGGTGCCCTACACCTGGGGCAGCATCGGCCTGACCTACAACCAGGCGAAGATCGAGCAGCGCATGCCCGGCGCACCGGTGAACAGCCTCGACCTGATGTTCAAGCCCGAGCTGGCCAAGCACTTCGCCGACTGCGGCATCTCGATGATCGATTCGCCGGACGAGGTGCTCGCCGTGGTGCTCAACTACCTCGGCCGCGACCCGCGCAGCGGCAAGCCGCAGGACCTGAGCGATGCGCTGGCGGTACTCAATGGCATCCGCCCGTACATCCGCAAGTTCCAGTCGCAACCGGTGACCCAGCTGGTGAATGGCGACCTGTGCCTGTCACTGGGCTACAGCGGCGACGTGATCCAGTCGCAACGCGCCGCCGACGAGGCGAAGAAGCCCGAACGCTTCGAGTACCGCGTGCCGCGCGAAGGCACTTCGGTGTGGATGGACACCATGGCCATCCCGGCCGATGCGCCGCACCCCGAGTACGCCTACGCACTGATCAACTACCTGATGCGCCCGGGCGTAATGGCGGCGATCAGCAACGCCACCGGCTACCCGACGTCCAACGCCAAGGCGCGGCCGATGGTCGAGGCGAGCATGCGCGACAACCCGGACATCTATCTTGATGAGAAGGCCTACGCGCGGCTGTTCCCCGGCAAGGACATTCCGCAGCGCGACATGCGTTCGCGGATGCGCACCTGGACCAGTTTCAAGACCGGCACCGGTGGTTGAGGAGGCGAAGATGATGACACGCAGGAACCTGCTTGGCGCCGGCATGACGCTGGCGACGGGCCTCGGGCTCGGCTTGGGACGCGTCGCCCTGGCGGCGAAGCCCTGGTACATGCCCGACGAGCACCGCAAGCAGGAGCGGGTGTTCGTTGCTTACGCGGCGAGCCCGGACGTCTGGGAAGACATCGCTCCGGACGTCAATGCCACGGTGGCGCGGCTGGCCCGCGCCATCGCCGAGTTCCAGCCGGTGACGGTGCTCTGCCGGCCGGAGCAGCAGGCCGAGGCCAAGCGCGCGTGCGCTGGCCAGAACATCGACTTCCTGCCGGTGCCGGTGGATGACATCTGGGTGCGCGACTACGGCGGCTGCTTCCTGGTCAATGATGCGCCGGGCGGCCTGGCGCTGGCCGACTTCAATTTCAACGGCTGGGGCGGCAAGCAGCACGCCGAGCGCGACCGTGAAGTGTCGGCAGCGCTGGCCGAGGACGTGGAGGCCAAAGCCCTCGTCAGCGAACTGTGCGGGGAGGGCGGCGGCATCGAGGTGGACGGCCACGGCACGGCCATCTTCACCGAGAGCTGCTGGCTCAACGACAACCGCAACCCGGGCTGGACGCGCCCGCGTATCGAAGCGGAGCTCAAGCGCATGCTGGGGCTGCGCAAGGTGATCTGGCTGCCGGGCATTCGCGGCAAGGACATCACCGATGCCCATGTGGACTTCTATGCGCGCTTCGTCGAACCGGGCGTGGTGGTGGTCAACCTGGACAATGACAAGCGTTCCTACGACTACGAGGTTACCCGCCGGCACCTGGAGATCCTGAAGAACGCCACCGACGCCGATGGTCGCAAGCTTGAACTGCACAGCCTGCCACCGCCGATGAACCCCAGGCCGAACGCCTACAACCTCGACAACCCGGACTTCGCGGCAGGCTACATCAACTACCTGCCGGTGAATGGCGGGGTGATCGCGCCGAAGTTCGGTGATGCGACGGCTGATGAGCATTGCCATGCCTTGCTCAGCGAGCTGTACCCGGATCGCGAGGTCGTGCAGCTGAACATCGACCCGATTGCCGCCGGGGGCGGTGGCATCCACTGCGTGACGTTGCAGATGCCGGCGGTGTGACGCCGGCCCTGCCTGCGACCGTGCAGTGTCAGGGGAACGCCGCGGCGAGCAGGGCGGGGAGGGCCTCGCCGGCGGCGCTGGCCAGGGCGAAGTCGCGTTCACCGTGCAGCGGGCCGGGGGCGGGATTGACGTGCAGGACGGTCGCGCGGAGGCGCCAGGCGATCTCGGGGATTTCCGCTGCCGGGTAGACCACGCCGGAGGTCCCGACGGAGATCAGCAGGTCGCACTGTTCGGCCGCCTGGAAGGCGTGGGTGATGGCGTCCACCGGCAGGCTTTCGCCGAACCACACCACGCCGGGGCGCAGCGGGCCGCCGCAATGGGCGCAGGCCGGCGGTTGCACGCGGCGGCCGGCCTCGGGTTCGTCCGGCACGGGCAGTGGCCCATCCGGCTCGCGCTGGCACTGGAAGCAGCGCGGGCGTTCCAGTTGGCCGTGCAGGTGAGTGACGTCCTGGCTGCCGGCGCGCTCGTGGAGGTCGTCGACGTTCTGGGTGATCAGCGTGAGCCTGGGTACCTTGCTGGCCAGCGCGGCGATGGCCAGGTGCGCCGGGTTGGGCTGGGCGCGGTGGATGACGCTGCGGCGCCATTCGTACCAGCCCCAGACCAGCGCGGGGTCCGCGCGGAAGGCTTCGGCGGTGGCCAGGGAGGCGGCGTCGAAGCGTTCCCACAGCCCGGTAAGACGGTCGCGGAAGGTGGGAATGCCGCTCTCGGCGGAAACGCCCGCCCCGGTGAATACCACGACGTGACGGGCCTTGCGCAGCGCATCGAGCAGCGCGGAATCGAGGGTCATTGCGGGGCTTCCTGCAGCGTCGGGGCACTTTCCAGACGATTGCGCCCGGCGGCCTTGGCGCGGTACAGCGCGCGGTCGGCGGCTTCGATGAGGGCCTGTGGGCTGCTGTCGGTGCCAGCGGGCAGGGTGGCGATACCGATGCTCGCGGTGATGCGGCCCAGGGGGCTGCCGGCGTGGGTGAGGTTGGCGCCCTGCAGGCGCTGCATGAATTGCTGGGCTACGGCCAGGGCGCCGTCAGGACCGGTGTTGGGCAGGATCACCGCCAGTTCCTCGCCGCCGTAGCGAGCGGCCAGATCGGCGGGACGCCGCACGCTGTCGGCGAGGACGCGGCCGATGCGCCGCAGGCAGTCGTCGCCGGCCGGATGGCCATAGGTGTCGTTGAAGCGCTTGAAATGGTCCACGTCGATCAGCAGCAGCCCCAGCGGCGAACGTTCGCGGTGGGCGCGGCGCAGTTCGGCGAGCAGGTGCTCGTCGAAGCTGCGGCGGTTCTCCAGACCGGTGAGGGGGTCGCGCGAGGCGAGCACTTCCAGCTGCCGGTTGGCCCTGAGCAGGTCTTCGCGGGCGTCGCGCAGCAGGCGCTCGGTGCCGATGCGGCGCTGGATGGCGAGGATCAGCAGGCTGCCGATGACCACGATGACCATCAGCAGGCCGAAGGCGATGGCCACCGTGCGCAGGGCGTCGGCGGCCCAGGCGGCGAGGGCTTCGTCCTTGCCGAGGGCGACCGAGGTCACCAGCGGGTAGCGCTCGTTCTTGCGGAAGGCGTAGATGCGCTCGATGCCATCCAGCGAGGAGGCGAAGGTCGCGCTGCCGACCGTAGCGCTCTCCAGGTACCGGGTGAAGATCGGCGAGCGCGACAGCACGCGGCCCATGTCGCTTTCGCGGAAGGGGTAGCGCACCAGCACCTGGCCGTTGCTGGTGGCCACGCCGATGGCGCCGGTCTTGCCGATGTCGATCTTGCCGAACAGGCGAAGGAAGTCCTGCACGCCGAGGGTGGCGACTATCACTCCGGCGAAGTTGCCCTGAGCGTCGTTGTAGCGGCGGCTGACCGTGATTACCCAGACGCCGGTGGCGCGGCTGTGGATCGGTTCGCCGATATAGGCGTCCAGCGAGGGATTGTCGCGGTGGTGGATGAAGTAACCGCGGTCGGCGCTGTTGGCACCGGGCGGGAAGGGGCCATTGGAAGTCATCAGCCAGTTGCCCTGGGCATCGTAGATGCCGACCCCATTGAGCTGTGCGAGCAGGTGTTGCTGGCTCCGCACCAGGTCATTCAGCCGTTGCAGCTGGGGCGCACCGCGTCCCTCGTGCTCCAGCCGTTCGGCCAGGTCTAGCAGCAGCATGGAACTCTGGGTGACGATGCCTTCGACGTAGGTATCCAGCGCCTGGGTGAGGTTGAGGTTGTGCGTGGTGGTTTCCGCCAGCGTGCGCTCGCGCGCCGACCACAGCTCCCACGCCGTGGCGGCGGCCACGGCAAGGCTGATGATCGACAGCAGGAGGATGGCAAGGCGGATGTCGCGTTTCACTCTGGCCTCGTTGGGTCGGTCCTTGTGGCGGTTGCCATGCTCGGCGGGCATTGTCCGCCGCGAGTGCAGGGAGACGCCGGCCGCGCGCGCCGGGTTACGTGTCGTTCGTCAGACGCCTGGCATGCCGCTGAGTTGCACCCGGTTGCGACCTTTCTGCTTGGCCACGTACAGGTGCCGGTCGCAGCGGGCGAGCAGCTCGCGCGGTTCGCCCAGGCCGCCCTCGTTGGCCATCGCCGCGCCGAGGCTGATGGTCAGGTGGCGCAGGCTGTCGGGCCGGTACAGATGCTCGATGCCCAGGCTCGCCACCTGTTCGCGCAGCCGTTCGGCGACACAGCGCAGGTCCTCGGCGCTGGTCGCCTCCAGCAGGATGGCGAACTCCTCGCCGCCATAACGATAGACGTTGGCGCGCCCGCCGCGCAGGGTGCCCACCAGGCTTTCGGCTACCTGGCACAGGCAGCGGTCGCCGGCCTGGTGGCCGTAGTGGTCGTTGTAGGGCTTGAAGTAGTCGATGTCGGCCATCAGCAGGGCGAACGGCCGCCCGTGGGCGCGCATGCCGTGCCAGCACTCGTTGAGCTGCAGGTCCAGCGAGCGGCGGTTGCCCACGCCGGTAAGGCCGTCGGTGGCGGCCAGCTCCTGCAGGCGCAGGTTGAGTGCTGCCAGCTCGGTGCGCTGGCGTTTTTCTTCAAGGTCGGCGAGGAATGCCTGGCGCACGCCCTTGATGTTGGTCCAGCTGATGAACAGGCTGAACAGCGCGATGGGCAGGTAGACCAGGGTGAAGATCAGCAGCGGCTTGGCGGCGCCGTCGTGGATCAGCCAGACGTTGTAGAGAATGATCGCCGTGATGATCGCCGAGACCAGCGCGATGCCCTTGAAGGAGTACCGCACGCCGAGGTTGCCCAGCAGCACGAACACCACCGAGGCATAGAGGAAGAACGGCACGTCCGGCGAGGCGCTGCGCCTGAGCAGTTCGAACCAGGCAATGGTGGAGATGATGTCATGCACCGGCATCAGCAGGTCCATGACCAGCACGCTGCGGCTGAAGCGGAACACCAGGAAGATGTTGATCAGCCCGATCAGACTGAGGCCTGTGCGCAGGAACAGTGATTCCCTGGCCATGTCGGGGATCAGCAGCGCGTCGGCCAGCACATAGGAGTCGTAGGCAGCCATGGCGATGAAGTTGATCGCCAGCAGGAAGCGCCGGTAATGCTGGATCACATACGCCTTGTAGGCATCCTGCAGGCGCGGTGGAATTCTCCCCTGGTACTGCTGCCGGGGAGGAGCGGCGGGGAACTCGGGTGCGGTCATCGAGAGTGGGAGCCTGTGTCTGCCATCCAGGGCGAATGCTGGCCAAGGGCTAGAGTAGGGTGCGGCACCATCGCCGTCCAGCGGGGCGATGCATAGGTTGTACCAAAACTTCGGTTGCCGCAGATTGGCTCTGTCGCCACAGTCGCTAATGGATCTTTATAGGGTGCCAATGCGGCGGCATGATGACCACATTCACCTGCTGTCGAGGCCTTACATGTACGTACCTGCGCATTTCGAGGAAACCCGCCCGGACGAGTTGCACCGGCTGATCCGCGACTATCCCCTGGGCATCCTGGTCACCGGCCATGACGGTCTGCTGGATGCCAACCACCTGCCGTTCGAGCTGGAGCTCTCCGGCGAGAAGCCGCTGCTGCGCGCCCACGTTGCCCGCAACAACCCGGTCTGGCAGGAGGCTGACGGCGAGGAGGTGCTGGTGATCTTTCGTGGCGAGCACGCCTATGTCTCGCCCAACTGGTACCCGAGCAAGCACGAGGCGCACCGCCAGGTGCCGACCTGGAATTACCAGGTGGTGCACGTGCGCGGGCGCCTGACGGTCATGGACGAGGAGCGCTTCGTGCGCGGTGTGGTCGGCCGCCTGACGCGCACCCACGAAGCAAGCGAGGAGAAGCCGTGGAAGATGAGCGACTCCACCCCGGAGTTCATCAGCGGCATGCTGGCGAACATCGTCGGCATCGAGGTGGAGATCGGCGAGATCATCGGCAAGTCCAAGCTCAGCCAGAACAAGGAAGAGCGCGATCGCCTGGGTGCCGCCGAGCGGCTGGAGCAGCTCGGCAGTGGCGAGCTGTCCTCGGCGATGAAGCGCGCGCTGGACTGAGTCCGTGCCGGCGAGGCCCGTTCCAGACATGTCCGCATGTTTCGAAGGGTTGGCGGATCGAGTGCATGGAATGTAATAATATTACAATTCAATCGCAATTGATTCCGCCCATGACCTCCGCATTGAACACCGCAACACCCTCAATCGCCAAAGCCGCTACCCGACTCCACTCCATCGATGCCCTACGCGGGCTGGTGATCCTCTTCATGCTGCTGGATCACGTCCGCGAGACCTTCTACCTGCACCTGCAGGTGAGCGACCCGATGGATGTGACCCAGACCGACCCGGCGCTGTTCTTCAGCCGCACCCTGGCGCACCTTTGCGCGCCGGTGTTCGTCTTCCTCACCGGGCTTTCCGCCTTCCTTTATGGCGAGAAACACGAGGGCCGCGCGGCGGTCTCGGCCTTCCTGTTCAAGCGCGGGCTGTTCCTGGTGCTGCTGGAAATCACCCTGGTGAACTTCGCCTGGACCTTCCAGTTTCCGCCGCAGGTCATCTACCTGCAGGTGATCTGGGCCATCGGCCTGAGCATGCTGGCGCTTTCAGCGCTGATCTGGCTGCCGCGCGCCGCGCTGGTGGTGCTGGGAGTGGCGCTGGTGGCCGGGCACAACCTGCTCGATGGGCTGCACTTCGCGCCCGGCCACTGGGCACACGTGCCCTGGGCGGTGCTGCATGACCGCGGCTGGATCGAGGTGGGCGATGCGCTGCGCTTGCGCACGTCCTATCCGTTGCTGCCGTGGATCGGGGTGATTGCCCTCGGGTATGCCGCCGGGCCCTGGTTCGGTCGTTCTGCCGATGCTGCCCGGCGCACTCGCAACCTGCTGCTGGCGGCGGCCATCGCGCTGGGCGGTTTCATCGCCTTGCGCCTGAACAACGGTTATGGCGAGAAGGCCTGGGGCGATGGCGATACCGACCTGCAACTGCTGATGAGCTTCTTCAACATCACCAAGTACCCGCCGTCCCTGCTGTTCCTGGCGCTGACCCTGGGCATCGGCCTGCTCCTGCTGGTCTTCTTCGAGCGCCGAGGGCAGGGCGCACTGGCGCGCTGGCTGGCGGTATTCGGCGCGGCACCGATGTTCTTCTACCTGCTGCACCTCTATGTGCTGAAGTTGCTGTACCTGTCAGCCGTGGCGCTCTGGGGGCTGAACCGCGGGCAGTACTTCGGCTTCGATTCGGTGTGGGCGGTCTGGTTGGGTGCGCTGGTGCTGATCGTCGCCCTGTACCCGCCGGTACACTGGTTCGCCGGGCTCAAGGCCCGTCGTCGCGATATCGCCTGGCTTAAGTACCTGTGAGGCTGCGTAGTTCCGCCGTGCTGCTGGCGCTGTCTGCGCCGGCGTTCGGCGCGGTGCAGGGGGAGTCCGGCGGTTTGGTCGAGGACAGCCGCTGGAGCCTGCTTAACCGCACGGTGTTCGACCAGCGCGAGTACCGCCATGGCGACCGCAACAGTGGCGCACGCAATGCCTACAAGCCTCGCAGCGAGCGCAATGGCTATGCAGAGGAGTGGGCCTACGGGCTGATGGGTAGCCTGCAGTCAGGTTTCACCCGTGGCAGCGTCGGATTGGGGATGGATGCGCACCTCTACCAGGGCGTGCTGCTGGACAGTGGCGGTGGGCGCGCCGGCAAGGCACGGCTGGTTGGCCTGGATAACGAAGGCCACCCCAAGGACAGCTTCGCTCGCGGCGGCGCGGCGTTGAAGGCGCGGATGTCTTCGACCACCCTTTGGTGGGGCGAGCAGCGGGTAAAGACGCCGGTGTTCAGCTCGTCTGACAGCCGCCTGCTGCCGGAAACGGCCACTGGTTTCTTCCTTTCCAGCGAGGAGTTCTCCGGGCTGCGGCTGGTGGCCGGGCACTTCACCGAAAGCACCGATCGCAACGCCTCCAGCCATGATCGCGGCTTCGTGGTGAACTACTCCAACGCCCGCCAGGGCGATGCCTTCGACCTCGCGGGCTTCACCTACGCGCCAGTCAAGTCGGCAAGCCTTAGCCTCTTCACCTCGCGCTACGAGGACAGCTGGCGCCAGGACTACCTCGGCGGCACCATCAGCCAGCCGCTGAGGCAGGGGCAGGACCTGTCGCTGAACCTCAACCTCTACCGCACTCGCGACACCGGGCAGGCGCTGTCCGGGCGCATCGACAACACCACCTGGAGCCTGCTCGGCGGCTACGGTTTTGGCGCACACCGACTCAGTGTCGGTTACCAGCAGGTCGAGGGCGACACGCCGTTCGACTACGTGACGCGCGGGGCGATTTTCATCACCAACGCGGTGCAGCTATCGGACTTCAATGCGCCCAACGAACGCTCCTGGCAGTTGCGCTATGACCTGGACCTGGCTTGCTTCGGCGCGCCGGGGTTGTCGATGGCGGCGGCCTACGTGCGTGGCACGGACATCGATGGCAGCCACGTCGACCCGCGTGGCGGCTACGCGTACCTGGGCTACGGCGAGGGCGGCAAGCACTGGGAGCGCGACCTGATGCTGCAGTACCGCGTGCCGGAAGGCCCGGCCAAGGGGCTGCGGCTGGTGCTGATGCACAACAGCCACCGCGCCAATGCCGCGCAGGCGGAGCTCAATACCGATCAACTGAGGGTTGCCGTGGAATACCCGCTGGACGGCGGCTTCTGATCAGAGCCCGCCGAGCAGGTCGTGGGCGTCGAGCAGGCGCCAGGCGATCTCCGGGTTCCTCTCCAGGCCCCGGCGGATTGCGGCGGGTATGGCCTGGCGGGTCTTGCGACAGAGACCGGGCTGCTCGTCGAAGTCGAATTCGATGCCGCGCATGGTGCGCACTTCGTTGAAGCCGGGGGCGATGTGCAGGCGGATGCCAAGCTGCTCGTAGAGCTTGTGCTGCATGCGCTGCAGGTCGGACAGGTCCTTGAGGTTCTCCAGCCGCTCCAGCAGGCGCTGCTCCTCGTGCCGGGTGAGCAGCAGGATGCGCAGGTCGGCGTCGGGCTGTTCCAGCAGGCGTTCCCGGTCGCAGTTGCAGGCGCCGGGCGGGCATTGCTGGCGGAGCGGGGGAGTGGCGGTCATGTCCCGATCATAGCGGGGGATCGGGAAATTGCGCAGCGCTGCTTCGGTGAAAACCTGCCGGCTGAATGCAGGGCTTTACATTCTGCCCAACGGTCCCCTCTCCCTTCAGGGGGAGGGTTAGGGAGGGGGGAAGAAAGTTGGCACTGACATCGAAGCAAGACTTGGCTCCGTAACCCTCTCCCCAGCCCTGGCGGCGCGCCCCGCTCCGAAAGGAGAGGGAGCAAAGCGCACTCCAGCGCGGCGCGCGGACCTCAGTGCGCCGGCTTGCGAATGGTTTTGAGCAGGTCTTCCGGGCTGATCTGCCCGACGATGTTGCTCACGCCTTCGCTGCCCGGTTGCGGCAGGCCGAGGATGTGGCCCTTGATCTTGCCGATCACGTGCATCTCGCACGGCTTGCAGTCAAACTTCAGGGTCAGCACTTCGTCGCCGTGGATCAGCTGCATCGGCTGCACCTTGGTGCGCACGCCGGTGACGCCCTTGGCCTGTTTCGGGCACAGGTTGAAGGAGAAGCGCAGGCAGTGCTTGGTAATCATCACCGGCACTTCGCCTGTCTCTTCGTGGGCCTCGTAGGCCGCGTCGATCAGCTGTACGCCGTGGCGGTGGTAAAACTCGCGGGCCTTCTCGTTGTAGACGTTGTAAAGGAACGACAGGTGCGACTCCGGGTACACCGGCGGCGGACTGGTTTCGGCCTTGCGGCCACCGCGCGGGTGGGCCTGCACGCGGGCTTCGGTGAGCGCCTCGATGGCCTCGCGGCGCAGCGACTTGAGCTGGGAGTTGGGGATGAAGAACGCCTGCGGGGCGTCCAGCTCGATCCGGTCGGCGTGGTACTGGGTGGTGCCCAGCTGGCCGAGCAGGTCGTGCAACTGGTCCAGCGCCTGTTCCGGCTTGTTGGCGGCGCCGAACGGGCCGTCCAGGGCGACGCTGGCGCTGACACCTTCCTCGCTGGTGGCGGTCAGTTCCAGGCACTCTTCGCGCAGTTTTGCGACCCACGACAGGCCGACGCGGCGCTCGGCGGAAGTCTTCTGCAGCGCCTGCTGCCAGTTGTGGTCGAGGTTGCGTGACAGCGGGTGGTTTGGGCGCAGACGGTAGAGGCCCTCGGGCATCTCGTTGGGCTCGACGCGGTAGCGGTAGCGCTTCTCGCCGTCCTCTTCGAATTCACCTTTCGGCTCGGCGATGTTGGCGCGGAAGCCGACCACTTCGCGCTTCACCAGCACGTTGAGGCCGTCGCCGTTGGACAGCGGGTCCTTGGTCACCACCAGCAGGTCGCGCTTGCCGACCTTTTCCACGGTGCCCACCGGCAGGCCGGTGAAGGTCGGCGAGTCGAAGGCGCCGATGTCGATCTTACGGTCGCTGACGAAGTAATCGGTGCTGCCACGGTGGAAGGTCTTGTCCGGGTCCGGCACGAAGAAGTGGTCGGTGCGGCCGCTGGAGGCGCGGGCCAGGTCCGGGCGCTCGGCGAGAATGCCGTCCAGGCGCTGGCGGTAATAGGCGGTGATGTTCTTCACGTAGCCCATGTCCTTGTAGCGCCCTTCGATCTTGAAGGAACGCACGCCGGCGTCCACCAGGGCGCTGAGGTTGGCGCTCTGGTTGTTGTCCTTCATCGATAGCAGGTGCTTCTCGAAGGCCACCACGCGACCCTGGTCATCCTTCAGGGTGTAGGGCAGGCGGCACGCCTGGGAGCAGTCGCCGCGGTTGGCGCTGCGGCCGGTCTGGGCGTGGGAGATGTTGCACTGGCCGGAGAAGGCCACGCACAGCGCGCCGTGGATGAAGAACTCGATGGCGGCATCGGTCTCGTCGGCGATGGCGCGGATTTCCTTGAGGTTCAGCTCACGGGCCAGCACCAGCTGGGAGAAGCCTGCCTGATCGAGGAACTTCGCCCGCTCCAGTGTACGGATGTCGGTCTGGGTGCTGGCGTGCAGCTCGATCGGCGGGATGTCCAGCTCCATGATGCCAAGGTCCTGCACGATCAGCGCATCGACGCCGGCGTCGTAGAGCTGGTGGATCAGCGCGCGCGCCGGTTCCAGCTCGTTGTCGTGGAGGATGGTGTTGATCGTGGTGAACACCCGCGCGTGGTAGCGGTGGGCGAACTCCACCAGCTGGGCGATATCGCTCACCTCGTTGCAGGCATTGTGCCGAGCGCCGAAGCTCGGGCCGCCGATGTAGACGGCGTCGGCGCCATGCAGGATGGCCTCGCGGGCGATATGCACATCGCGGGCAGGGCTGAGCAGTTCCAGATGGTGTTTGGGCAAGGACATGATTTCTTCTTTATCAGGCGTGCTTGTCAGGTATGACACGGGCAATCGCGCATTGTACCGGCCAAACGCCGCGCCGGCACCCGTGGCGTGCCGGGCGGCGTAACCCCGGTCGCTCCGGCTGCCCCTGTAGGAGCGGGCCATGCCCGCCAACCGCGGACAGCGTCCGCGCCAACCGCCGCTCCGCTCTCGCCAACTGACGCTTTGTAGGATGGCGTGGAGCGCAGCGATACCCATCCTACGTTTGTACCTGCGCGGGAACGCCCGCCACCTACGGCAACTCTGCAACGCCCCTTCAGCCCCCCTTGCAGAACTGCAAAGTGACCCTGCAACCCTGTCTATTCCGCGCTTTGCGGGCATGGATCAAGATTCGTTCGTCCTTTCGGAACACCTCCCCCCACTTTCAAGGAACCGAATCATGAACGCCAAGAAATCCCTGCTCGCCGCCTCCCTCGCCCTGGCCATCGGCAATGTGTTCGCCGCCGGCAACCCCACCGTCGAACACAACACCCAGGCCTTCCTCGAAGCCCTGGAAGCCGGCAAGGGCCAGCCGCTGGAAACCCTCTCGCCGAAAGACGCCCGCGCCGTACTGACTGGCGCCCAGGCCTCGGTGAAGGTCGACCTTTCCGGCACCCAGGTCAGCGAGAAGACCGTGCAGACCGACGTCGGCCCGGTGAAACTGACCATCGTCCGCCCGGCGGGCGTGAAGGGCACGCTGCCGGTGTTCATGTTCTTCCACGGTGGTGGCTGGGTGCTGGGTGACTACCCGACCCACGCCCGCCTGATCCACGACCTGGTGGTGAACTCCGGCGCGGTTGCTGTCTACGTCGATTACACCCCGTCCCCCGAGGCGCAATACCCGGTCGCGATCAACCAGGCCTACGCCGCGACCCGATGGGTCGCCGAACACGGCAAGGAGATCAACGTCGACGGCAAGCGCCTGGCTGTGGCCGGCAACAGTGTCGGCGGCAACATGGCAGCGGTGGTCGCGCTGATGGCCAAGGACAAGGGCACGCCCAAGCTGCGCTTCCAGGCGCTGCTGTGGCCGGTGACCGACGCCAGCTTCGAGACCGGCTCGTACAACCAGTTCGCCCAGGGACACTTCCTCACCAAGCCGATGATGCAGTGGTTCTGGGACAACTACACCACCGACCCAAAACAGCGCGCCGAGATCTACGCATCGCCCCTGCGCGCCACCACCGACCAGCTCAAGGGCCTGCCGCCGACCCTGATCCAGACCGCCGAATCCGACGTGCTGCGTGACGAAGGTGAAGCCTACGGTCGCAAACTCGACGCCGCCGGTGTGGCTGTCACTTCCGTGCGCTACAACGGAATGATCCACGACTACGGTCTGCTCAACGTGGTGAGCAAGGTGCCCGCGGTCCAGGCCGCCATGCGCCAGGCCGGTGAAGAGCTGAAGGTCCACCTGCAGTAAGCCGCTTATCCAACCAGCCGCTTTCCTCCCTCGCCACCGGGCGGGGGAGGTCACTTCTCTGGAGGCCTTTTTGGAGGGAATCCCAATGAGCCAGCCCACGCCGCAAGAATCCGTCACCCTGATCATTCGCCACCGTGCCCGCCCCGATGGCGTCGCCGCCTATGAAGCCATCCTGCGCGAACTGACCCGCGCCGCCAGCGAGTTCCCCGGTCACCTGGGTGTGGATGTGATGCGCCAGGGCGACCATTTCACCTCCGTCTTGCGCTTCGCCAGCGCCAACGAACTGCAGGCGTGGCTCGACTCGTCGCAGCGTCATGAACTGATCGAGCGCGCCAACCCGCACCTGATCGACGTCGAACAGAAGGAACTGCACACCGCCCACGAGTTCTGGTTCACCACCCCGGACAGCCCCCAGAAGCAGCCGCCGCGCTGGAAGCAGGCGACCATTTCCTACCTGGTGATCCTGCCGCTGGTGATGCTGGTGCCGCAGCTCTGGCGCCCGCTGTTCGCCCAGGTCCCGCTGCTGGGCGGCTTCGTCCTCGCCAACATGCTCGTCGTCGCGACCATCGTCCTGCTGGTGGTCTACGTTTTCATGCCACGGGCCACGCGCCTGTTCTCCGCCTGGCTCAATGCCCGCTGATCGAAAGAGGAACATCGCCATGTACGCCGACCTGATCCTGACCAACGGCCGCTTCCACACCGTCGACCGCGAGAAACCCGAGGCCACCGCTGTAGCCATCGCCGACGGCAAGTTCATCGCCGTGGGCACGGAAGCCGAGGCCATGGCCTTCCGCGCCGGCGCCACCCGCGTCATCGACCTCAAGGGGCGCACCGCGATCCCAGGCCTCAACGACTCGCACCTGCACCTGATCCGTGGCGGGCTGAACTACAACCTCGAACTGCGCTGGGAAGGCGTGCCGTCCCTGGCCGACGCCCTGCGCCTGCTCAAGGAGCAGGCCCTGCGCACGCCGTCGCCGCAATGGGTGCGCGTGGTAGGCGGCTGGAACGAATTCCAGTTCGCCGAGAAGCGCATGCCGACCATCGAGGAGCTGAACCAGGCCGCGCCGGACACCCCCGTGTTCGTCCTGCACCTGTACGACCGCGCGCTGCTCAACCGTGCCGCACTGCGCGTCGTCGGCTACACGAAAGACACGCCGAACCCGCCCGGCGGCGAGATCGTCCGCGACAGCAAGGGCGAGCCCACCGGCATGCTGGTGGCGCGGCCCAACGCAATGATCCTCTATGCGACCCTGGCCAAGGGGCCGAAGCTGCCGTTCGACTACCAGGTCAACTCTACCCGCCAGTTCATGCGCGAGCTGAACCGCCTGGGTGTCACCAGCGCCATCGACGCCGGCGGCGGCTTCCAGAACTACCCGGACGACTACCAGGTGATCGAACAGCTGGAGAAAGACAACCAGCTCACCGTGCGCATTGCCTACAACCTGTTCACCCAGAAGCCCAAGGAAGAACTGGCGGACTTCAAGAACTGGACCAGCAGCGTCCAGTACGGGCAGGGCAGCGACTTCCTGCGCCACAACGGCGCCGGCGAGATGCTGGTGTTCTCGGCCGCCGACTTCGAAGACTTCCTCGAACCGCGCCCCGACCTGCCCGGCACCATGGAAGCCGAACTGGAGCCGGTGGTACGCCATCTGGTCGAGCAGCGCTGGCCGTTCCGTCTGCACGCCACCTACGACGAATCCATCTCGCGGATGCTCGACGTGTTCGAGAAGGTCAATCGGGACATCCCGTTCAACGGCCTGCACTGGTTCTTCGACCACTGTGAAACCATCTCGCCGAAGAATATCGAGCGGGTGAGGGCGCTGGGCGGCGGCATCGCCATCCAGGACCGCATGGCCTTCCAGGGCGAATACTTCGTCGACCGCTACGGCAAGCAGGCCGCCGAGGCTACGCCGCCGATCAAGCGGATGCTGGCCGAAGGTGTGCCGGTGGGCGCCGGCACCGATGCCACCCGTGTCTCCAGCTACAACCCCTGGACCTCGCTGTACTGGATGGTCAGCGGCAAGACCGTGGGCGGCATGGAGCTGTACCCGGAAGGACTGCCTCGCAGCACCGCGCTGGAGCTGTACACCCACGGCAGCGCGTGGTTCTCCAACGAGCAGGGCAGGAAGGGCATGCTCAAGGTCGGGCAGATGGCCGACCTGGCGGTGCTCTCGACGGACTACTTCAACGTGCCGGAGGAAGAGATCAAGGCCATCGAGTCAGTGCTGACCGTGGTGGACGGCCGCGTGGTGTTCGGCAGCGGCGACTTCGAACGCCAGGCGCCGAGCGCCATTCCGGTACTGCCGGACTGGTCCCCGGTGGCCAAGGTCCCCGGCCACTGGCGCCCACAGGCGCCGCTGCAGAATGCCGTGCACCAGTGCGTCGGCTCCTGCGGCGTGCATGGCCACAGCCACGAACGCGCTCGCCAGTCGAGCGTGCCGGTGAGTGATTTCCAGGGCTTCTGGGGCGCGTTCGGCTGTTCGTGCTTCGCCTTCTGACCCAAACGATGGCCCGCTCCTTGTAGGAGCGGGCCATGCCGCGACCGGCGGATAACGTCCGCACCGACAGCCCTGTTGATACCGCCGGCTAACGCTTCGTAGGATGGCATGGAGCGCAGCGATACCCATCGATCCGTGCACCGACAGCATGGGTATCGCTTCGCTCCACCCATCCTACGTTTGCTCCAGCGGACTGCGTCCGCATTGTTCCGGCGCCGGCTCGGCCGCAGGCATGGCCAGCTCCTACAGATTGGCTCCACGCTTCACTTGTAGGATGGGCGGGGGCGCCCAGCCCATGCCCGCGAGCCGCGGACAACGTCCGCGTTCAGAACCCCACCAACTGCCCCACGGCCTGCGCCTGCGGGTCATCGCTGCGGCTCACCAGGGCGTAGTTGTAGCCACCCCGGCTCCAGTAACGCGCCAGCAGGTCGCCATCCGTGCGCTGCCCCTGCGGCAACATCTCGTGACGCGGGCCCGGCGGGCGGATGAAGAAGGTCAGCCGGCGACCTTGGCCATCTTCGTAGATCACCAGCGCCGCCGCGCCCTGTTCGGTCGCGAGCAAGCGGGCGCCAACCGTCTTCAGGCCAACCTGCTCCAGCGCCGGCGGTGGCGGGGCGTCTTTCAGGTAGCGAGCCAGCCAACCGCGCAGGTCGCCGCCATCACGCAGGTCCAGGCCGTTCTGGTTGGCATGGGCAAACAACCGGTAAGCCTGCACTGCGTCCTGCATCGGCACCATGCCGCGCATCATCGCGTCGCCGCGCATCTGCCAGCCGCCCATGCCACCGACGCCCAGCGCCACCAGCAGAGCCGCCGCCGTGGCCAGCCGCGTGCGCCGGCGCTGCTGAATCTGCCCGCGAATCCGCGCCGGATCGAGCTGCTCGGGCAGCGCACCACGGGCCTGCCCGGCAAAGGCCGCGCGTAATTGCTGGGCATCCTGCCGCCAGCCTTCCACGCGGCGGGCGTCGTCCGGGTGGGCGGCCAGCCAGGCTTCCACCCATTGGCGGCGCGACGGGTCCAACTGGTCGTCGATGTAGGCGTGCAGATCCTGTTCCTGGGGAGTGCCGTCGGGAATGCGTTCGTTCATTTCAGTACCCGCAAAGAAGGAGTCGCCGTCTGTCCTTCGCTCAGCGCGCGCAGCGCCGTGCGGGCGCGCGACAGGCGGGACATGACGGTGCCCATGGGAATATCCAGAGTCTCGGCCACTTCGCGGTAGCTCAGGCCTTCGACGCTGACCAGCGTCAGCAGCGCGCGCTGCTCGGCGGGCAGGCGCTCGAAGGCCTCCAGCGTCGAGCGTGCGCTGACGATGTCCTCCGGCGAGGCGCTCACCGCGCTGTCCGCACCGAACAGGCTGAGCAAGCGCGCATAGCGTTTCGCACGGCGCTGCCCGTCGATGAAGTGCCGGTAGAGGATCGAGAACAGCCAGGCGCGCAGGTCGCCGTCGTCGCGACGGCCGGTCCAGGCCGACAGCGCCTTCTCCAGGGTCGCCTGGACCAGGTCGTCGGCGCTGCTCGCGCTGCGGGTCAGCGACAGCGCGAAGCGCCGCAGCCGAGGCAGCAGTTCGCGCAGTGAATGGTCGTCCAGTGAGTGCATCGGGGCGCCAGGAATGGGTGGGTTCGAGCGAGAAAGACGAACGCAGCGGCGATCTATTCCCTTCGCGGGGAAAAATAATTTATTCGCCCTCAGTGGGAATAACCCGTCGCACGGTGCGTCGTACCGGCTCAACGCATTCAGCCTAAGCCTGAGGAGCTGGAAATGACAGAAACACCGCCCACCGCACCCAACGTGCCCCTGCGCCTGGCCGCCATCGGCGCCGTGGTGCTCGGCGTGGCCGCCGTCTTCGCCTACGTCGCCGGCTGGCTCGACCCGCAGCGGCTCACCCCGGCCAGCGTGATCAACACCCTGGAGCACAACAGCGGCGTCTACCCCGGCTACCGGCGCAACCACGCCAAGGGCCTGTGCGTGATCGGCCACTTCGACAGCAATGGCGGCGCGGCCAGTCTGTCCCGAGCCAGCCTGTTCTCGGTCGGCCGCGTGCCGGTGGTAGGGCGCCTCGCCATTCCCGGCGGCAACCCCAAGGCCAGCGACGGTGCCGCGCCGATCCGCAGCCTGGCCCTGCGCTTCCAGCCGGCCGACGGCCAGGAGTGGCGCACCGGGATGAACGCCATGCCGGTCTTCGTCGTGCGTGATGTCGCCAGTTTCTACGCCCTGCAGCAGGCCACCGCGCCGCAGCCGGGCACCGGCAAGCCCGACCCGGAGAAGGCCGGCGCCTTCTTCAAGTCGCACCCCGAGACCCAGGCCTTCCTCAAGTGGGCCAAGTCCTCGACGCCGTCCTCCAGCTACGCCAACAGCGCCTACTACAGCCTTAACGCCTTCTATCTGGTGAACAAGGAAGGCAAGCAGCAGCCGGTGCGCTGGTCCGTGCAGCCCGAAGCACCGGTCGAGCCGCTGGCCGCCGACAAGCGCGGCGACGTCGACTTCCTCGCCGCCGAACTGGCCCAGCGCATCGCCGCCGGCCCGCTGCGCTGGCGCCTGCAGTTCACCCTCGGCGAGCCCGGCGACAGCACCGTCGACCCCACCCAGGCCTGGCCTGACAGCCGCCGCACCGTGGACGCCGGCGAACTGGTGATCGAGCGTCTGCAGCCGGAAATCGGCGGCGACTGCCGCGACGTCAACTACGATCCGCTGATCCTCCCCGACGGCATCCGCGCCTCCGATGACCCGCTGCTCAGTGCCCGCTCGGCCGCCTACTCGGAATCCTTCAACCGTCGTACCCGTGAGCAGGCCCAGGAGACCCACTGATGAAACCGACTTACTTCCCGCTCTCCCTGCGCGTGCTGCACTGGCTGATGGCCGTGCTGGTGCTTGCCATGCTGCTGATCGGCCTGGGCATGGTCGCCAGCGTCTCCCCGCGCCATGCCGCGCTGGTTGCCATCCACAAACCCCTGGGCGCGGCGCTGCTGGTACTCGTACTGCTGCGCATCGTTGTGCGCCTGAGCCAGCGTATCCCCGCACTTCCCAGCGACATGCCCGGCTGGCAACGCAGCGCCGCGCACCTCTCGCACTTGGCGCTCTACGGCCTGCTGCTAGCGCAGCCGCTGGTGGGCTGGACCATGCAATCCGCCGGCGGCTACCCCGTGGTGCTCTGGGGCGGCTTCGAACTGCCCGCGCTGGTTTCGCCGTCGGTGCAACTTCACACCCTCCTGCGCAGCGCCCACACCTTCATCGCCTACGCCTTGCTGGCAACCATCCTCCTGCACCTCGCCGCCGCGCTGTTCCACGGGCTCATTCGCCGCGACGAAGTCCTCCCTAGCATGACTGGCGCACCCATGCCGCGCAGCTCCAGCGGAGAGCAGCCATGAAGCGCTTGCTCGCTGTCGCCTACCTATTCACCTCCTGCGCGGCCCTCGCCGCGCAGGAGGCTCCTCCCGCGCAGGACTACCACTACGGGCAGAAACTCGACATCAAGCGCGTGGTGCAACAACCGGACCTGGGGTTCTGCGGGATTCGCGAAGTGGAGATGACTTACGAAGACAGCGCCGGGCAGCGGCATACGCTGCGGTATCCGGTGTGGGGGCAGGGGTGTGGGAATGAGAATTGAATGGTAATGGGGCGGGGGCTATATGGCCCCCATTTCGCTTTGGGAGAAGAGCGGAAACGCTATTGGCACGTTGATTCGATATCAACGTTCAGATAGAGGTATGGTCTGTCCTGGGCTATTGAGCTTTTAAGCCCAGGTAGAAGTACTTTTTAGCGTGTAGCCGGGAATGAGGTGTAGGGCCAGTGCATGCAGTTGCATGCACCACCCATCGTGTCAGGACGATTTGGGAATCGTAGCGGCCGCTCTGGATGCTTGTTTGATCTTCCGCACCGTCTCCACAAACGGCGTAACGATCAGGCTCCACAGCGAAGAATACTTCCCGTCATCCTGCTCCCCGGCGCCGAACTGGATCGGCTCCGGCGCGCGCTGGGTGACGTAGAGCGTGCCGAACATCCAGTCCCACAGCGACAGGTTGATGCCGAAGTTCCTGTTGAAGTGGCGGGGCGCGTCGCTGTGGTGGATCTGGTGCTGGGCGGGGCTGTTCAGCACATGCTCGATTATCGGCCCGAACGACAGCCACACATGGCTGTGGCGCAGGTTGGTCGCCAGCACGTTGAACAGCAGGATCATGTAGGTCACGCCGAACAGCGTGTAGGCGCTGATTTCTCCGCCGCAGAGGTACCAGAAGGCGCCAGCATAGGCGCCCAGGGCGAAGGCGCCGGCCAGCTGCGCCGCCAGCTTCTCCACGAAGTGCACGCGGCTCGCGGTGATCGGCGTCAGCACCGCCGCCGAGTGATGCACCTTGTGGAACGCCCACAGCCAGCGTGAATGGAAGGCGCGGTGTACCCAGTAGTTCTTGAAGTCGCTGACCAGGAACACGCCAAGCCCGTAGAGCAGCGACAGGCCGAGGTTCGTCCCCAACTGTGGCCGCGCGCCCCAGAGGTGGGTGAAGAAGGCGATGTAGTCGCCCGAGCGCAGGATGTACGGATCGACCATCCTGACGATGGGCACCAGCAACGCCACATTGAGGATGCCGCGCACCAGGTAGTAGCGGTAATCCAGCAGCGCCGAGCGATGCAGGTTCACCCGGCTGCCACCGATGAACTGCCAGAACGACGCCGCCTGCGTCAGCCCGCGCTGCCGGCGGAAGCGGAACAATGCGTAGGCGATGGCGTAGGAGCACAGCAGGAACACCACGCCGACGCGGCCGCTGAGGTCGAACAGGCCGGCGACCTGATGGGTGATGGGGTTGATCACCCACTCGGTGAAGTGGCGGTGGAGGTGCGGGAGGTCAGGCATGGGCGCTGGCGCCGGGAGTCAGGTGAACAGGCTTGTACGTCGAGTGACCGCCCACGGCGCTGAGGCGCCAGCGACTCATGGGGTGTTACGCGTTCGCTCAGCATGGAACCTGGGGGAGCACGCTGTCAAAGTCCAGCGGTGCCGGGGCGGGGCAATTCGACAGGGGGTCGTCAGCAGCCTGATGTGCGGAGGCGACTGGATTGGCCTGAAGTGGTCTGCGGAGCGGGGGCCATCGATGAGAGGGGGAGGCGCCGCCCGGTGACTAAACCGGGGCGTGAACCTAAGGGAGGCGGCCAAGGACCGACATCCGCGAAGCTGTAGGTTCCGCGCGAAGGGCAGGGTGAAGACGCTTGCCAGTCAGCAACGAGCCGCGTGGTTGAAGGCTCAGGCTGCTGTCGCCAATGGCTGCTGCTGTCGATCCAGCGTTTCCTGGAGTTCAGCCACGGAATCCAGGACTCTCTGTGCCCAGCGATCATCGTCCGGACGCACGACAACGACGCGGAAACCATGGTCATGGCCTTCGCTCTTCACGCCTTCGGAATCATCGACATGCAGGTCGATATCGAATGCCGGCGGAAGTTTCGAGGGGGAGTTCGCCAGCCCGCGCTCGGTCAGGGCCTGGTTGTGGCGAACGCTGTTGACCACGCCGTCGACGTGGATGCCGTACAGCAACAGCCAGCGCCTGATATAGGACGGTGTGCGGCCGGAGGACGTGTAGACCCAGATGCTGCAGCCCTGGCGGCGCAGTTCCCGGGTCAGGGAGCGGGTGCCGATACGCAGCGGTTCGCCAAGCCAGCGATGAACAAACTCCGGGAGCTTGCTGGGTTCGACGTCGCTGTGGTGGGGGAGGCAGGCCAGGGTGTCATCGATATCGAACGAAATCCGAATGCGCGGGCGTCCGAAGCGGTAAGGCGCAACGGAACCCTTCATGGCGTCCCACAGCTGATCCTTGATGGCCAGGCAGGTGGCGAGCATGGGTTGCGTACTCATCAGGTACCTCCCTGACAGGCGGAGGCGTGCTTCTCGCCAAGGAAAAATCGGTCCGGATCCGGTGAATGATCTTCGAGGAAGGCGGCGTACTTTTTCTTGATCTTGGGCAATTCGAATAGCGCCTTTACGCCATGCTTGGCGGAGTTGCGGATGACCGATGACGGGTTGTAGTAACCCTTGGCGTTGTCCAGGGTCAGCACAAACGGCGGCAGCCCGGCGCGTATCAGCAGATAGCTGACGATCAGCGAGCCGCTGCGATGGTTACCTTCGATGAACAATTGCGGTTTGCTCAGAATCCGCACGTAGACACCGGCGGCGCGCTTCCACACCGATTCGCTGTGATACGCGCAGTACCAGTTGTACAGGTCCTTGATGCCGCCTTCGACGTTGTTGAAGAAGTGCGCCTCGGTGGCCGCCAGGTGCGGCGCGAATTCCAGCCGACGGGCAGGGTCGCGGCCGCAAAGCACGGTGGCGTTGATCTCCAGCATCAGGTTCACCTGTTGCAGATCGAACAGGTCGACGCCCCGTGCGACGTAGTCGTCGATAAGGGCGTAACCCTCCAGCACGTTGTGCAACACCTCATCGGTGAACGGATCACGCGGCTCGGTAAAGCACTGGCTGAGCTCGCCGAAACGGCCTTGCACCTCACGCAGCGCACGTTCAATCGCTCGCAGATCAAGACGGCGCGTGGCAGGCATGGGCAACCCAGAGGATGAGGTGTGTGGCTTCATACGTCTGCAGGTTCGACTCAGCTGAACTTGCCGCTGATGTAGTCCTCGGTCATCTTTTCCCGCGGGCTTTCGAAGATCTGCTTCGTCGCGCCCATTTCGACCAGGTAGCCCGTGCGGGTGCCCTGGGAAATGTCGACCGAGAAGAACGCCGTCGTGTCAGCGACACGGATGGCCTGCTGCATGTTGTGGGTGACCAGAGCGATCGTGTAGTCCTTCTTCAGCTCGACCATCAGCTCCTCGACACGGCGGGTAGCGATCGGGTCGAGTGCCGAGCACGGCTCATCCAGCAACAGGACTTCCGGTTCGGTGGCGATGGCACGAGCGATGCACAGGCGTTGCTGCTGGCCACCGGAGAGCGACAGGCCGCTCACCTTCAGCTTGTCCTTCACTTCATCCCACAGCGCGGCGCCCTGCAGGGCATGCTTGACCCGGTCGCCGATGTCGCCCTTGTAGCGATTGAGGCGCAGGCCAAACGCGACGTTGTCGAAGATGCTCATCGAAAACGGGTTCGGCTGCTGGAACACCATGCCGATGTAGCGGCGCACGACGACAGGGTCCACGCCCTTGCCGTAGACGTCCTGCCCGAGGAAATGCACATGGCCCTCGAAGCGGAAGCCGCGCACCAGGTCGTTCATCCGGTTCAGGCTGCGCAGCACGGTGCTCTTGCCGCAGCCGGAAGGGCCGATGAAGCCGGTGATCTTGTTCTTTTCGATCGGCACGTGGCTGTCACGTACCGCCATGAAGTTGCCGTAGAAAATCTTGTCCAGTTTGCAGTCCATGACCACCTGGGTCTCGGCGCCAACCGGGGCGACTTTCTGTGCAGTAGCTGTGTTCACGATTCGGATGCTCCGTATCTCAAAACTTGGGCTTGCCAAAAATGCGGCTGATGACGTTCACGATCAGCACGATCATCACCAGCACCAGCGATGCGGCCCACGCGAGCTCGAGCTGGTTGTCGAAGGGCATGCCGGAGAAGTTGTAGATCAGCACGGAAAGCGAGGCCGTGGGGTTCATCACGGCCAGGCTGCCGTCGTGGTAGATCCAGTAGTTGCTGAATAACGCGGTGAACAGCAACGGCGCGGTCTCGCCAGCGGCGCGCGCCACGGCCAGCATGACGCCGGTGAGGATCGCCGGCAGGCCGGTAGGCAGTACGATCTTCCAGATGACCTGGGCGCGGGTGCAGCCCATGCCGTAGGCGGCATCCTTCATGATCTTGGGCACCATCTTCATCGACTCTTCGGCCGTGAGCACGACGATCGGCAGCATCAGCACGGCCAGTGCCACGCCACCCGCCGGAGCCGAGTAGGTACCGGTGGTCATCACCACCAGGGCGTAGGCGAACACGCCGGCCAGGATGGAGGGCAGGCCGGTGAGCGTCTTGGCGGCAAAGCGCGCGGCGCTTGCCAGTTTGCTGTCCGGCCCCAGTTCAGCCAGGAAGACGGCCGCCATGATGCCAACCGGAACGGCAATGGCGGCGGCGATACCGACCATGACGAAGGTACCGGCCAGCGCGTTGCCGAAGCCGCCGCCGGTCTCGAAACCGGTCGGTGGCAGTTCGGTGAAGACCTCCAGGCTCAGGCGCGCACCACCACGGGTGATCAGCATGTAGAGCACGGAGATCAGCGGCACGCTGGCCAGCAGGGCGCCCAGCCAGACCAGCGTGGTCAGCGCCAGGCTGCGCAGGGCACGGCCCTCGAGCTTGCGCTGCAGGCTTGGCAGGGCGGAAACGGTGGGAGTGAGGCTGGTCATTACTTGGTTCCCCGCTGGGCGTAAAGCATGATCATGGAGCCGAGTACGTTCACGATCAGCGTGATGAACATCAGCACCAGTGCGGCATACATCAGCACTTCAATCTCGTTCGGCCCGGCTTCGGGGAAGTTCAGCGCCAGCAGGGCGGCCAGCGTGTTGGCCGGTGCGAACAGCGACAGGGAAATGGTGTTCGCGTTGCCGACCAGCATGGCCAGGGCCATGGTTTCACCCAGCGCGCGGCCCAGGCCCAGCACCAGAGAGCCGAAGATGCCGGTGGCAGCGGAGGGCACCATTACCTTGAGGATCGCTTCCCAGTGGGTGGTCCCCAGGCCGTAGGCGGCCTGCTTGGTCTTCATCGGCACGCTGGAAAGAGCGTCCTGCGAGACCGCCGCAATGGTGGGCAGAATCATGATGGCGAGCACCAGAGAGGCGGGCAGCAAGCCTGGCCCGCTCAACGATGTGCCGAAAAAGGGTATCCAGCCGAGTTCGCTGTTCAACCACGCCGTCAGCGGGCGAATGGCCGGGATCACCACGTAGATCCCCCACAGGCCGTAAACGACGCTGGGGATCGCGGCGAGCAGTTCGACGATGGTACGGAACACCGCCGCAAGCCTGGCGGGGAGGAAATCCTGGGTCAGGAAGATCGCCATGCTGACGCCGAACAGGCCTGCGATCAGCAGAGCGATCAGTGCGCTGTAGAGCGTGCCCCAGATGGCCGGCAGAATGCCGTACTTGCCCTGGTTGACGTCCCAGACCGAACCCAGGAGAACGTCCAGGCCATGTTTCTCCATGCCCGGAAAGGCCTTGCGACCGACTTCGAACACGAGGGCAACGACCAGCACCAGAATCAGGACCACACCCAGGCGTGCAATGGCACGGAAGGTCCGGTCAACCAGGAAATCCTTCGCGGATGGCGGTTGGCAGGCAGAGTCCGGATTTACCGGTACGACAAAAGGTTGGGTCATGGGAGAGTTCCGGAACAGGTGGAAATCTCATCCGGCGTGGCCGACAGCCCCCGCCGGATGAAGACTCGCAGGCGTTACTGGATGTTGGCGGAAGCTTTGCGAACCTGATCGACGACTGCTTGCGGCAGCGGGATGTAGCCCATCGAATCAGCGATCTTCTGCCCTTCGGTCAGGCCGTACTCGACCATTTCACGCATGGCCTTGGCCTTGGCCGGGTTCTCGTTGTGCTTGCGGAAGATCATCCAGGTGTAGGAGGTGATCGGGTAGGACTGGGCACCGTCCGGATCGGGCAGCCAGGCCACCAGGTTCTCCGGGAACTTCACGGCAGCCAGCGCCGCGGCACCGCTTTCCGCGTTCGGCACGACGTACTGACCGGCCTTGTTCTGCAGCTCGGCGAAGTCGACCTTGGCCAGCTTGGCGAAGCCGTACTCGATGTAGCCGATGGCGCCCGGGGTCTGGCGAACGGTAGCGGTCACGCCATCGTTCTTCGGCGACTTGATGAATTTGTCGCTGGCCGGCCAGTTGACGGTGTTGCCTTCACCCAGGGCAGTCTTGAACTCCGGGTTGATGGTCGACATGTGCTTGGTGAACACAGCGGTGGTGCCACTGGAATCCGCACGCACGACAACGGTGATCGGCAGGGCCGGCAGCTTCAGCTCAGGGTTGGCCGCGACGATCTGCGGGTCGTTCCACTGAGTGATCTTGCCCAGGAAGATGTTGGAGTAAACGTCGCGCGGCAGTTTCAGGCCCTTGGGGCTGCCCGGCAGGTTGTACGCCAGGACGATTTCGCCGGCGGTCATCGGCAGCAGTTGCACGCCTTCGGCAACCTTGGCGATGTCCTCGTCTTTCATGGCCGAGTCACTGGCCGCGAAGTCGACGGTCTTGTTGAGGAAATCCTGTACGCCCGCACCGCTACCCTTGGACTGGTAATCCACGGTGACGCCAGCGGTTTTCTTGCTGAAGTCCTTGAACCAGGTCAGGTAGATCGGAGCGGGGAAGCTGGCGCCGGAGCCGGTCAGGCGGACGCTTTCGTCGGCAAAGACGACGGAAGAGGCACACATGGACAGCGTTACGGCGATCGCAGCAGATTTCACAAAGCTTTTCATCGAGGGCAATCCTTTTGATATCGGGCTGCCATACTGTGATCGGGTCCTGTGAAATTTTTATGACAGCGCGGTGGCAAGCGCTCTGGCTCGCCGGCTCGACTGGTCTATCTCCGGGTTTCTGCGGTGCGCGTCAGGTTAATTTGCCGCGGCTGCGCGCCTTGGCTGGCGGCGATTTCGGGGCAGGGGTGGAGGTTCAGGGCGGGGGATCGCCTCCCTGTTCGATGAGCACGCTGCGCAATAAATAGTTACGGTCACTTGGCAGTGCCAAGGGATGCAGATGCGTTCGGTTGCTGCTAATGGACTGTTAGGACGAGGCCGCTATTGGCCAGAAGTGATCATTTAGAATCGGCTGAAATCGACCCTAAGCTGCTCGTGGCAGCCGACAGAAGGCGATCAATAGATAAATAGATTTATCCCATTTCAGTCGCCAAGTGGTGCCATTATCCACTTGATAAGATGGCACCACTTGGAAACTATTTCCCTACCTAACTATGCTCCAATTATCAGAAAGTTCAGCCCAAGTAAGGGTTGCGGCTATAAAGAGTCAAATTTCGTCTTGCGTGATTTCTGATCAATTAGTCGCGACTGCTGAATGCTTATATGTGCAATGGACGAAAGGCGCTGTTTATCTTTGTCGCTTGTGTGAAACATATGCAAGTGATAGTAAATTAGGCTTTGCAGAACCGTGAACGCAAAAATATTAGTTTTCAGATCCCTTGCCAGCTTTTCGAGATTGTCGAATGGAATATGACCGGGCTGTGTCAGGCAGGATGCGATTTCAATTAATCGATATGCATTGGCTGCTTTATCGCTAACGGCCTTGGCAACATCTTCGCGAATTTTCTCAGAGCTTACCAAGCTGCCAGTTCTCGCAATAAATGATGTTGTAATCAGGCCTATCATCTGGAATGAAAGTTTTTTAGCTTGCGCGGTTCTCTCAGCTTCTTGCATTTTAGGGAAGCGATCAGCGAGCGCCTTTTCAATTTCTACAACAAATCTTTCAGGCTGCTCAAGGATCTCGGAGAAAAGCTTGCTCAGGGTGCGTAGTGAGCTGTCGAAAATGCTAGCTATATATTCTTGCTTTTTATCTTTCTTAATGGAGCCATAGTAGTTTTTTACAATATTCGCCAATATTTCAGAGGTTTTTATTGTTAGGTTTACTTGCGAGCTGATTCCGATTAGCTCTTTCGCATTTTCGTCATGTGATTCTGAAGAGTTGGCAATCTCTTCGTGCTCTTCAATGCTTTGCTCGGAGTCGAGTCGATCTTGATTTTTTCTATTCTCTTTTTGATTCGCGTCAACGTTTAGTTCTTGGATTACTAGCTTGGCCGCAGACTCAACCAGGCTGTTAATAGCTTTCATGTCTCCATTGAGATGGAGTGGTTCATTTTCTGAAAAGCATGAGTCGAGAGTGGAAGATATTTTGCTGATCACTCGCGGATCACTAGAATGATGAGTGAGAAACATAATTATATTTGCGTTTTCACGGATGCTCAACTGCTCGCAGTATTTCTCAACCACTTGCATGGTTTTTTGCTCATGCAGATTGTCGCTCAAATATTTCCCAACGAAGAAATAGTAAATATATGCATAAGTAAATCGATAGTAATCTCCGCTTTTGGCGATGATTTTTGACTGATAAAGTAATTCAATTCTTCGATCGAAATCTACAGAAGTGAAATCGTTAGAGAATTTCGTATTGAACTCCCTGAGTTCGACCGCGCTCAGCTCTTTACGTTCTTTTTCCTTGAAGTGCCATGCCATCTGGGAAAGATAAGAAAATATCTCATCCAAGTCATCCGTGCGATAACCAGCCTCTTTAAGGCTTTTAGTTATTAGGTATTGGTAGTAGTAGGAGAAGCTACTGTTCTGCAACTCTCCCTGTTCGTTCTGCTCTTTGCCTTGAAGAAAAATCAGTAGGTACACAGGCTTCGCGGGAACGATGCTTTTTCCTAAAATACCGTTTACTAAGGTCTCTGCTCCATGAACTTTCCTATCGAAGTCTACGAGGCTTTTTACATCCCCGAGCATGCACCACTTTTTAATGAGGGTGTTGCGCAGCAGATGCCCGAACGGCCTGATCTTGTAAGAGGTATATTGAATAAGACTCTTAGAGGTGTTGCCGCCAACCAACTCGCTGAGTCTGAATCTGGAGTGGGCAGTTACAATGACGGAATTAAAGCGGGCCTGGAGTATTTCAACTAATCTCTCCTGAATTTTAAGGTCACCCTTAATTCTATCTATGTCATCTATCAATACTGTTTTCTTTGATCGCTCGGCGTACTTGAATTCATCTGCATTCACATACTGATGTGTGGCAATCTGTTCGATAAGCTTATCAATTTCTCGATCTGTAACTGATCTTATTTCTTCGCTTTTTATGTATAATGGAATCCCGCCGCTATTGTGGATGTCAGAAAAATACCTTCGCAGTAGAAACGATTTCCCACCCTCATCGTCTGCTAATATAAGTATTCGTTTTCCTTTCTCCCAGTCTGCAAATATCTCGTCTCCGTAGATGGGTTTCTTTTCTATTTCTGAATCATTTTCCTCAATCTGAGGGTAGACAAAAATTTCTTCGGCGTTCAAGGCGCCTCGTATTGGGTGCGTGAAATTTCCACCCGGATCCATCAAGATTTTCACGAAATCTGGATGAATTTTATTGAGCTTCTTGCACTTGGCACTTGTGTCGAAGCTATGTTCGATTTCTTCGCCTATCTGCTCAGGTAATGAGTCTGAGGCATTGAATCTTGCCTCATAAACTTTTTTACTTTCAGTTTCAAAAAGCAGGCACGTGAATTGTGGCTGGAGATGGCCTTCATGCGGTTGTAATGCCGGAGCCTCCAGCATCAAAGTTTCACCACTCTTACCTGTGATGATTTCTGAGCCAATAGAGTGTTCATGTCCTGACAGTATCGCGTTGCAGTGGGTTTTTAAGGCGTGCCGCATCGGGTGATACGTTTGCTGGCAGTACCAGTTCAGAGGGTGGTGAATTAGTGCCAGTCGAAGGGTGCAAGGTGCTTCTAAATGTTCTGCATAGTTTTGAATTGGGTAAACTAACTGGCCAGCTGTCTCATGAAGTCTTGACATCCATGCCGCATTGATTGAGGAAACCCTGAGAATACCTCCTCCTACCGGTAACTCGAATTCCTTCCAAAGACTGTCTTCATACACAGGCTGTAAAACTCGCATTTTAGCCTCGAATGCGAAATATTCTCTCTGCGCCTTAGTGCATAGATTTACAAAATCTTCATTCAGATCCTGCCCCTGTGTTTCAACTATTTTTTCAATAATGGTTTCGCGTATTTTGTCTTCTGGCTTTAGTATGCAATCGTGGTTGCCTGGGGCCAGAAAAATATTAACGGGCTTGCCGATTTCCGTTTGAAGCAGGTCTAAAATTGTGGAGAGCAACTCTGTCGCATACTTATATTCAATTTCTTGACCGCCGAAAGCGATATCGCCAGTCACGACAATAATAAACTCATCGCTTTGATGCGCAGATTCATAGCAGGCTTTTGCAATGCAGGACCCATATTTTCTCGCAGGATCTGTCTCATAGCGAAAATGGATATCGCTTAAATGAAGAACACCTAATTTCACCGGAGGAAACTCCCTTTAGCTATCGACTGAAATGTGTACGGCAGATCTTTAATGCGATCAGATCCAAGCGAAACGTGGATGCTCGCTTAAACGGCTACGGATACGGCCCAGTAAGCGTAATGTCAAGTGGTGCATGCATTAGAAAAATGTACAGATTCACTTCATTTGGCAGAGTGACCGCTTCTGGCCGGCCTCTGCCAGTCACAAACGCCGGATAAGAAAACTGATCTGTATGCGCGAACTGCCCCGGCTTGACCGCTGTAACTCTTCCCCATAACCTCCCGACGCCCCTGTGAAAGCGACAGGGGAGAGGGTTTGGCGACCCGGAACACATAGGCGCGGTATCGCTTCGCAAAACCGTGACGTATCCGCACGTCCACGGTTCTTCGCTATGGCGGGCCGCGCAGGGAGACCTTCGGGTCTGCCGGATCTATGTGCCGGTTCGCCAACCTTGCGCGGTTCCGCCACCCAATCCGTTTGGCGACGGACGTGGCGGCTTCTCACACATAGGAGCTGTTCCATGGACGACATCTACGTTCCCACCGTTTTCCACCGCTACAACCGTTCCCTGCGCGGCGTGTTGATCGACAACCAGCCCTGGTTGGTCGCCCGCGAGCTGGGTTATCTGATCCGCGAGCGGGTCGATGCCTACGTACTTCGAATGGATGAGGACCTCTTTCGCGAGGCGCGCCTGGTGACGGGTAGCGGCGAGGAGGTCGTGTTGCTGGTCAGTGACTACGGCGCTTTCCATGTGCTGCACCGTTTTCGCGATCCGGAGCATCGGCAGTTGCGAATGTGGATCACCGGCCATGTGCTGCCGACGCTCAGGGATCAGGAGCGGGTGGCGGCGGGGCTGCCGAGGCGGCTGCTGGCGAAAGGCGAGGGGCGGTCGCTGGCGGTGCTGGATTGGCAGGGGGAGTACTGGGTGCCGATGGGGGAGGTGCCGCGGTTGATGCGCGAGGAGCGGCGCGGGAGATGGTGGCGGAGGGAGTGATTGTTGGTTTGGAGTGGGGTGGGTTCGCGAGCGAGCTCGCTCCTACAAGAGCAGGTGGCCGGAGATTCCAGAGTTGGGCGTTGCCCTCTCCCCAGCCCTCTCCCTGAAGGGAGAGGGGGCCGTTTGGCGTGTGGGGATGGGGTGGTGTTAGCCGGATAGGGCTGGATTAGCGTCTGCCAATCAGGCGGCCGGCGGGGTGCCTTCGGCGTTGGCGACTACGGCGTCGATCTGGATCAGCGCGCCTTTGGGCAATGCGCCTACGGCAACTGTCCGGCGGGCGGGGACGCCGCCGGGGAAGTAGCTGGCGTACACCTCATCGACGGCGGGGATGTCGTCGATGTTTTTCAGGTAGAGGTTGACCTTCACCACATCGGCCAGGGCGTGGTCGATGCTTTCGACGATGGCCTTGAGGTGCTTGAAGCACTGGCCGGCCTGTTCCTTGATGCCGCCGGCCACCAGTTCACCGGTCTTCACGTCCAGCGGCAGCTGGGCGGAGATGTGGTTGTAGTGGGAGAAGGCGACGGTCTGGGTGGAGAAGGGGCACTTCGGCGCGGCGTCGGTGTTGTGGGCCTTGATGATGATGCCGTGGCGGTCTTCGACGGCCTGCGGGGGTGTGCCGTCGCCGTGGGAGACCACGGCCTCGACCTGCACCAGGGCATCCATCGGCAAGGCTTGCGCCTGCACCACGGTGCGTGCCGGCAAGTAGCCGACGGCGCGGGCGATAGCCGAGTCGGGGAAGAAGGTGGTGTAGACCTGGTTCACGGCCTGCATGTCGGCGAGGTTCTTGACGAAGACGGTGATGCGCACGATGTCGTCGAAGGGCACGTCGATGCTTTCGAGGATGGTCTTGATGTTGCGCAGGCACTGCCGGGTCTGTTCCTCGACGCCGCCGGCCACCAGCTTCCCGGTGCGCGGGTCGATGGGCAGCTGGGCGCTGAGGTTGTTGTAGTGAGAGAAGGCGACGGTCTGGGTGGACAGCGGGCTCAGCGGCGCGCTCTCGGTGTTGCGTTCGACCTTGATCAGGTCGCCGGCCTGCGGGGCGCTGGGGATGGTGCCTTCGCCGCAGGTGATGAGCGCTTCGACCTGTACCTGGGCACCCAGCGGCAGGGCGGCTACGCCGACGGTGGTGAGGGTCGGCAGGTAGTTGGGGAAGAAGGCCGCGTGCACTTTGGCGACGGCTTCGGCGTCAGCGATGTTGGTCAGGAAGATGGAGATGCGAACGGTGTCGTTCAGGCTGTGGCCGATGCTTTCGATGACGGCCTTGAGGTTCCTGTAGCACTGTTCGGCCTGTTCCTTGGCGCCACCGGCCACCAGCTTGCCGCTGCTCGGGTCGACCGGCAGCTGGGCGGCAAGGTTGTTGTAGTGGGAGAAGGCGACGGTTTGGGCGTAGGGGCCGAGGTTTTCCGGGGCCTTGTCGGTGTTACGTGCCAGAACTGCGTTGTAGCCACTCATGTTGGTGCTCCCTTGTTCGCTGGGAATCCGTGGATTGGGTGGCAAACGCTTCGTCCATTGCGATATCGGTCGTTGCCACTATCGGTTCAGACGACGGATATCAAGCTCGTCGAGAGGCGCGCAGACTATCGAGTCTTGAAGGGTGACCCCTTTGACTTATGGCAAGCGTAGTGGGGTCTCCTTACCGGGTTGTTTCAATTGGCGATGGGAGGGTGTCGGGATATTTCGAAAGGGATTTCTGAAAGTGGGGTGGTGGTTTTCGTGGAGGTCCGGCGCTAGAGCGATTCCCTCACCCCAGCCCTCTCCCAGAGGGAGAGGGGGCAGTTCGTGCCGGCTGGCAGCTTGGTTTTATCCTGTAGGACCCTCTCCCCAGCCTTGGCTGCGCGCCCCGCTCCGAAGGGAGAGGGAGCCGATTGTGCCGGCTGAAGATGTGGGTTCTCCTTGCGCCGAACGGTCCCCTCTCCCTTCAGGGAGAGGGTTAGGGAGAGGGCGCTTTCCGGCCGCCTATCAGAATATGTAGTCAGTGGTCAGGAAGCTGGAGTCGCGGTCGCGGATGATCTGGCTGATCAGCGCCTTGTTGGCGTCGGTGAAGCGCGTGGCGACCAGGGTGCGGATGGAGAAGGTGCGCAGGGCGTCGTGGACGGAGAGGGTGCCCTCGGCAGAGTTCTTGCGGCCGTTGAAGGGGTAGCTGTCCGGGCCGCGCTGACACTGGGCGTTGATGTTGATGCGGCCGACCTGGTTGACGAAGGCATCCACCAGCGGGCCGATCTGCTCGGGGTCGTCGCCGAACAGGCTGAGCTGCTGGCCGTAGTCGGACTGCAGGACGTAGTCGATCACCTCGTCCAGCTCGCGGTACGGCACTACTGGCACCAGCGGGCCGAACTGTTCCTCGTTGTACAGCCGCATGTCGGCGCGCACCGGGCTGAGCAACGCGGGGTAGAAGAAGCTTTCGCGGCTCTCGCCGCCGCCGGGGTTGATGACCTTGGCGCCCTTGGCCAGGGCGTCCTGCAGCAGGCCGTCGAGGTAGTCGACCTTGCCCGGCTCGGGCAGCGGCGTCAGCGCCACGCCGGCTTCCCAGGGCATGCCGGGTTTGAGTTCGGCGAGCTTGGCGCTGAACTTGGCGAGGAAGCTGTCCAGCACGTCTTCGTGAACGAAGAGGATCTTCAGCGCGGTGCAGCGCTGGCCATTGAAGGAGAGGGCGCCGGTGATGGCTTCGCTGACGGCGTTGTCGAGGTCGACGCTGGGCAGGACGATGCCGGGGTTCTTGGCGTCCAGGCCGAGGGCGGCGCGCAGGCGGTGCGGGCGCGGGTGGAGCTTCTTCAGGTCGGCGGCGCCGGAGTGGGTGCCGATGAAGGCGAAGACGTCGACCTTGCCGCTGGCCATGAGCGCGCTGACGGTCTCGCGGCCGCGCCCGTAGATGACGTTGATGACGCCCGGCGGGAAGCTGTCGCGAAAGGCTTCGAGCAGCGGGCGGATCAGCAGCACACCGAACTTGGCGGGCTTGAAGACCACCGTGTTGCCCATGATCAGCGCCGGGATCAGGGTGGTGAAGGTCTCGTTCAGCGGGTAGTTGTACGGGCCCATGCACAGCGCTACGCCCAGCGGCACGCGGCGAATCTGCCCGAGGGTGCCCTGTTCCAGTTCGAAGCGGCTGGAGCGGCGGTCCAGTTCCTTGAGCGCCTGGATGGTGTCGACGATGTAGTCGCAGGTGCGGTCGAACTCCTTCTCCGAGTCCTTGAGGTTCTTGCCGATCTCCCACATCAGCAGCTTGACCACGGCCGTGCGCTGCTCGCGCATGCGGTCGAGGAAGCGCTCGACGTGGGCGATGCGCTCGGCCACGCGCAGGTTGGGCCACGCGCCCTGGCCGTTGTCGTAGGCGGCCACGGCGGCGTCCAGCGCGGCGAGGGCGGCGTCGGCATCCAGCAGCGGCGTGCTGCCGAGGATGACCTGCTGATCGCCCTCATCGGTGGCGAGGAAGATCGGGCTGCGTACCGGGGCGAGCGGGCCGTCCCAGCGGCGCAGTTCGCCGTTGACCAGGTATTCGCGCTGCTCGACGGGGGCGTCGGGGCTCCAGGCATCGGGGATATCGGCGAGGCGGGGGAACAGATGGTCGAGCTTGTTGTTGTCGGGCATGACTCATCCCTCGGGGGAAGGTGGGCGACTGGTCTGTTGAGGCGCATGAGCGTTCGCGGTCATGTGCCGTACGGAATGTTCTAGAGCCTAGCTCGGCTCAGGTAAAACGATTCAGCAAAAGTAATGCACGGGCGTAGGGCGCATAACCGCTTGCGGTTATCCGCCGGCTTTATGGTGTACGGGTGGGGCGGCGGATAACCCGTTCCGGGTTATGCGCCCTACGGGTGTGCCGGGTTGGGCTGCTTTGCCGGAGCGGGCTGCAGGAGTTCCTGCTGCTCGGCGTAGCGGGCGCGGATGTCGAAATCACGGGGCCAGGAGGGCTGGACGGGGGCTTTCGGAGTTGCGGAGGAAGTCACGGGCGATACCTCGTTGCAGGAATCCGGGGCGGGCGGTTGGTGGTGCTCGCCGGGTGATGAGGTGCTGGGCGTGATGGGTATCGCTGCGCTCCACGCCATCCTACGTGGAGCTCCCTGGAGGGGAGTGCAGCGATACCCATCAATCAATGCATCAGACGAACATCGACAGCAGCAGGATGAACAGCAGGCCGACCACCGAGAGGATGGTTTCCATCGCCGTCCAGGTCTTGAAGGTCTCCATCACGCTCATGTTGAAGTACTGCTTCACCAGCCAGAAACCGGCGTCGTTGACGTGGGACAGGATCAGCGAGCCGGCGCCGGTGGCGAGGACCAGCAGTTCGCGGTTGACGCCGGGGATCAGGTCGATGACCGGCACCACGATGCCCGCGCCGGTGATGGTGGCGACGGTGGCGGATCCGGTGGCGATGCGGATCACCGCGGCCACTAGCCAGGCCAGCAGGATGGGCGAAATCTGCGCCTGCACCGCCATGTGGCCGATCACGTCGCCCACGCCGCTGGCCACCAGCATCTGTTTGAAGCCGCCGCCGGCGCCGATGATCATCACGATGGCGGCAGTGGGGGCGAGGCTCTGGTCAAGCAGCTTGAGGATCTTCTTCGAATCGAAGCCGCGCGCGTGGCCGAAGGTGTACAGCGACAGCAGCAGGGCCAGCAGCAGGGCGGTGATCGGGTGGCCGATCATGTCCAGCCAGGCGCGGATCACGTGGCCATCGGCGAGCATGACGTCGGCGAAGGTCTTGAGCAGCATCAGGAACACCGGCAGCAGCACGGTGAGCAGGGTGACGCCGAAGCTGGGCAGGTTGCTGGTGTCCGGCTCGTGGGCGATCTGCGCCACCAGCTCTTCATTGGGCTGGCCGGGAATGTACTGGGCGATGAACTTGCCGAAGATCGGACCGGCGATGGCAGCGGTGGGCAGCGCGACCAGCAGGCCGTAGAAGATGGTCTTGCCGATGTCCGCGCCGAATACGCCGATGGCCAGCAGCGGGCCCGGGTGCGGCGGCACCAGGCCGTGTACGGCGGAGAGGCCGGCGAGCAGCGGGATGCCGATCTTGATCAGCGAGACGCCGCTGCGGCGGGCAACGATGAACACCAGCGGCACCAGCAGGATGAAGCCGATCTCGAAGAACAGCGGAATGCCGACCAGGAAGGCGGCGAGCATCATCGCCCAGTGCACGCGCTCCTTGCCGAAGGCGCGAATCAGGGTGCGGGCGATCTGATCCGCACCGCCGGACTCGGCCATCATCTTGCCGAGCATGGTGCCCAGGGCAAGGATGATGCCGACGAAGCCGAGCACGCCGCCGAAGCCGTCCTGGAAGGATTTGACGATGGTCGCCACGGGCATGCCGGAGGTGAGGCCGAGGAAGCCGGCGGCGATGATCAGGGCAACGAAGGGGTGAATCTTGAAGCGGGTGATCAGCAGGATCAGGCCGATGATGGTGACCACCGCGTCCAGCAGCAGATAGGTGTTGTGGGACATGCCGAGCATGGGTCTCTCCTGTTTTTGTCTTTGTGCCGGAGCGGCTCTTCTTTCTTGGATTAATCGAGATAGCGCTATCTTTCGATGGCAGGCGCTATTGCGTCAGTCGTTGGAGTGCTGTCGCCACCACAGGTGTGCGGCTTCCGCCAGTTCGTCGAGCGGGCGGGTGGCGTCCAGGCTGAGGGTCAGCGGCTCGCTGGTCGGCACTTCGAGGGCGGCGAACTGGCTGTCGATCAGGCTGGCCGGCATGAAGTGGCCGGGGCGGGCGGCGACGCGCTGCGCGGCGGTTTCCGGGGTGAGTTCCAGGAACACCACGCCCAGGCCGGGCACGGCGCGGCGCAGGCGTTCGCGGTAGATGAGCTTGAGCGCGGAGCAGGTGAGCACGGGGCGCTGGCCGGCGGCGATGGCTTTCTGCAGCTGGGCGGCGAGGGTGTCGAGCCAGCCGGCGCGGTCCTCGTCGGTCAGCGGGATGCCGGCGCTCATCTTCTGGATGTTGGCTTCGGGATGGAAGGAGTCGCCTTCAATGGCGAACGCGCCGCTGCGCAGGCACAGGGCCTCGCTGACGCTGGACTTGCCGCATCCGGCGACACCCATGATGAGCACGGCATCGATGGCGGGGAGCATGCAGGGCCTCGGTGTTGAGACAGCGCTATCTTTGGTGGGCGTAACGAAAAGCATCGGCTGCCTCCGTATTCTTGTCATTCTAGTCGGTGTGTCCCGGTGCTCTCGGTGAGTATGTTTCACCGGCGGGCGAGGGGCGGCGGGAGCCGGCCTCAGGCAATTGCCCTGGCTGCGAGACAGCGCTACCTTAGTGCCTCGATTTTTGTTTGGCAAGCCGCCCGATGACCGCTCAGAAGAACGATAAGAAAAACGACAAAAGCTCTCGCACCACCGGCAAACCCACCCTCAACGATGTGGCACGCAGTGCCGGCGTCAGCCCCATCACCGCCTCGCGCGCCCTGCGCGGCGTGAGCACGGTGGCCGAAGAACTGGCGGAAAAGGTCCGCCAGGCCGCCGCCGACCTGGGCTACGTGGCCAACCCCGCCGCCCGCGCGCTGGCTTCCAAGCAGAGCCACAACATCGTGGTGCTGGTGCCTTCGCTGGCGAACCAGCTGTTCATCGAAACCCTCGAAGCCATCCACGCGGTGATGCACCCGCGCGGGCTGGAAGTGCTGATCGGCAACTACCACTACTCCCGCGACGAAGAAGAGAACCTGCTGCGCAACTACCTCGCGTACCAGCCGCGCGGCCTGCTGCTGACCGGCTTCGACCGTACCGAGAGCGCCCGGCGGATGATCGAGGCCAGCGGCGTGCCGGCGGTCTACATGATGGACCTGGACCCCGGCGCGGGGCTGCATTGCGTGGGCTTCTCGCAGATTCGCGCAGGGGAGGCCGCGGCCAGACACCTGCTCAAGAGCGGGCGCAAGCGCCTGGCCTACATCGGCGCGCAGCTGGACCAGCGCACCCTGCTGCGCGGCGAGGGCTATCGCCGCGCCCTGCAGCAGGCCGGCTGCTACGACCCGGCGCTGGAAGTCCTCACGCCGCGCCCATCCTCGGTGGGCCTGGGCGGCGAGCTGTTCCGCCAGCTGCTGGCCAGCCATCCGCAGGTGGAAGGCATCTTCTTCGGCAACGACGACCTGGCCCACGGCGCCCTGCTGGAAGCCATGCGCCACGGCATCCGCATCCCCGAGCAGGTGGCAGTGCTGGGCTTCAATGACCTGCCCAGCTCGGAATTCATGGTCCCGCGCCTCTCCAGCATCCGCACCCCACGCAAGGCCATCGGCACCCATGCGGCCGAGCTCCTGCTCGACCTCATCAACGACAAGCCGGTGAACGCGCCGGTGATGGACCTGGGGTTCGAGTTGATGGTTCGCGAGAGCAGCTGACGCACGCCGCAAGGATCGTAGGGCGCATAACGCGCCAGCGTTATCCGCCATCGGAGGTCAGCGGCGGATAACCTGTTCCAGGTTATGCACCCTACGGGGTTGGCTCCGGCATTCCCTTGTAGGAGCGGGCCATGCCCGCGATCGCGCGCATGGCCCGCACCTGCAGGTTGCACCGAGTCGCCGGGACCGCGTTGTAGGATGGTGTGGAGCGCAGCGATACCCATCGCTCCAGTGCGCAGACTGTATGGGCATCGCTGCGCTCCACCCATCCTACGCAAGCGCTCCCTGCAAACCCTTTGCGCATAAAAAGGCCCGCTGGAGCAGCGGGCGTAGTGCGGAGGCAAAGCTGTTTTCCGGCGGGCAGCCACCGGAGCAATCACTCAGTACGCATCGCTCATCCCATCGGTGATGGTGATGCCCTGCTTGCGCATTTCCTGGATCAGCCCAGCGCGTGTGCCGGGCAGGTTGAGCAGGGCCTGGTAGCGCGTGGCTTTGACTTCCTCGGCGGTGTAGGGCTTGAACTCGGCGGGCATGCTGTTGCCAGCCATGCCCTCCTTGCGCAGCAGCCAGTTGAGCAGGTCGGCCAGTTGCGCGTCGTTCAGCGCGGACTGGGACATGCCCGGCACGCGCACGAGGAATTGCCGCCCACCCTCCACCTTCAGGAAGTTGCCGACGAAGCCGTGCAGGCGCGGCGTGTCGTTGGCCTTGCTGCCGCTGCCTTCGGTGAGATGGCAGCCGGCGCATTGCAGCTGGTAGTTGGTAGCCGGGCTGTAGCTCTGCTGGGAGATCGGCTTCTGCACCTCCTCGTTGCCGGGCGCCGGCCGCTGGTGCGGATCGGGGATCGCACGGGCCTGGGCAATGGGGGCGACCAGACTGCAGAGCAGGGCGCCGACAACGAGACTGCGCATGGGCTTTTCTCCCGACTTCAGACCGCGACGCCGCGGATGATGGTGACGGTGCAGTTGTAGATGCGCGATTCCGCGCCCAGGCACCAGTTGACGTCGTTGTTGTTGAACGGACGGTACAGCGGTTCCTCGCTCTCGTTGCGGGTACAGGCGCACTGGGAGCAGCTGTGCTTACCGCAGCAGTCGTTGTAGGAAATGATGTAGTCCTTGCCGTCTGCCGGGTTGCGGCAGGTGCCGATCCAGGTCACTTGCGAGGCATCGGTGCCGGGCGGGCAGGAGGTGGTGGTGCCGCCGCAGCAGGTGCAGAGGAAACCGTCGATGGAGCAGTAGCGCCAGTAGTCGCAGCTGTTTGGGTCACCCGGATCGCCAGCCTTGGGCGCCTCGGCGGCCAGGGCCTTGGAGGTGCGGTCGATCGGCAGGATGATCGGCAGGGCGGCGCCGGCCACCAGCAGCGAGCCGAAGCGGCCCAGCAGCTTGCGCCGCGAAGTGACGTTGGCCACCTGGCGGGAGGAGCGCTCGAACAGGTTGTCGAGGAATTTCATTCTTGTTCTCTCCGTGATCAGTGGCTGTGGCCGTGGCTGGCGTCGTGGGTGTGCACGCCGTTGTGGCTGTGGCCATTCATGTACTGCTGCAGGGTGGCGCTGCCCAGGTGCTCGACCTCGAACAGGCTGTCCAGATGCTCGCGGGAGTTCACCAGGCCCTTGGCGCGCAGCACGCCCTTGCTGTCGATCAGCGCGGCGTAGGGCAGCTTTCCGATCTGGTAGGTCATGCCCACTTCCGGGCCGACCACGTAGGCGGACTTCTCCAGGCCGTGCTCGGCGATCAGCGCCTGCTGGGCGGCCATGTCGCCGTCGCTGACGTAGATCACTTCCAGCTCGCCGGCCTTGTCCTTGGCGATGGACTTGATCGCCGGCAGCAGTGATTTGCAGATCGGGCAGGTCGGCGAGAGGAAGAACAGCAGCTGGCCGCGCTCGCCTTCATAACCGAAGTTGACCGGACGACCATGACGGTCGGCGGCGGTGACTTTGGGGGCGGGCTCGTTGACCGCCACGCCCTTGTCGACCATCAGCGCGCCGGCCGGCGCGATGCGGCCGTGGAGGACGCCGATCTGGCGCACCAGCGCCATGACGGTGAAGGCGAGGGCGATGAGCAGCACCCAGAGAAGAATGTTGGAAACGATCAGACCTTCCATTTGTTCACCTTCCGATGAGTTTGAGCAGGCGGGGATGATTGGCCAGCAGGCCATCGGCCGCGGCATACAGGAACAGGGCGACAGCGCTGGCGGCGAGAATCACGAAGGCGTCGAACACGCCCATCTCGCGAGCCTGCGGAGCGCAGGAGGCGATCAGGGCGAGCGCGGCGATGATCGCGTTGCGCAGCAGCAGTACCGGGCGCAGCGGTTGCATCTGGCCGGGGCCGGAGCAGCCGCAGTCGATGTCGCGGCGCCCGCGCCAGAGGTTGATGCCGATGGCGCCGGCATAGAACAGGATCAGCGCCGTGGCGGCCAGGGCCGCGACGTGGCGGCTCGCCGGCACCAGCAGGGCGAAGGCGACAACGCCTTCGACCACCGGCAGCACGCGGGCCACCGGGCCGACCAGCGAGGCCGGCAGCAGACCGTAGTCTTCGACCTGGCGGGCGAAGCGCATCGGCGCGCGCAGCTTGTGGCTGGCTGCGCTGGCGAGCAGCACTGCAACGGCCACCGCACTGGCGATGATCAGGATCGGATCGGAAAACATTTCCGTACCTCTCGGTTGGCTTTCTCGGAATGGATCAGTGGCTCAGGACCAGGATCGGCGTCTTGGCGATCTTGTCCATGGCGCCGTTGTACTTGCCAGTCTTCAGGTCGAAGATCTGCAGGCCGCCTTCGATGTCGGTGCCCAGCAGCAATGGCTTGTCGTCGGTAGTGGCATGCAGGCTCCACACCGGCTTGGGCGCTTCCAGGGTGCCGATCTTCTTCTGCGTCTTCAGGTCGTAGACCCAGATGAACGGGCTCGGGTCTTCCCATTTGCCGGCGCTGTGCTCTTCATGCATCAGCACGTACATGCGGTTGAGCTTGGGCGCTACGGCCATCAGCTGCCAGCCGCCGGTGCCCCAGCCTTTCTTGCGCTCTTCGTCGGTGGTCAGCGACCAGCTCGGCAGCATCTTCGGCTTGTCGCCGGAGACGTCCACCGGCTTGACCATGCCGTCGGTGGACACGAAGAAGTAGGTCTCGCCCACCGCCAGGCCGCGTTCGTTGAGCTTCTCCTTGTTCGGATCGAAGAACGGAGTCTGGCTGCGGCCGGTTTCCTTGCCGTCGTCACCAATCTTGGTGATCTGCAGTTGGCCGTCACCGCACAGCGAGGCGAAGGCGCGCTTGCCTACCGGGTAGTTGAGCACGCAGCCGCTGATGGCGATTTCGCTGGCGACCTTCTTCTCCTGGGTGTCGACGACGGTGACCGAAGTGGACGGGGTGAAGTTGTAGATGTAGACGAAGCGGTCGTCCGAGCTCGCGCCCAGGGCGTACTTCTGGGTCAGGATCGAGGCGCGCTTGGCCGGGATTTCCACTTCCCACTTCGGACGCAGGTTCGAGGTGTCCCAGGCGGTCAGCACGTCGGTGCGCACGCCGCGGGTGCCGCGGGAGTAGAAGGTGTCGGCGGAGTACAGGGTCTTCGCATCGTGGCTCAGGGTGGACGGAGCCACGAAGCCGGTGCTGACCATGCCGAGCATCTTCTTCTGCTCGGGGTCGACCACGGTGACGCGGCCGGCGATGAAGTTCTCGAACTCCACGTCGACGATGTAGGCGCGGTGCGGCGAGGGCGGGAACGGCAAGACTGTCTCACCGATGCTCTCGGTCGGCAGCTCGGCCTGGGCTGCGCCCATCGCGAGGCACGTGCTCAGCGCGAGGACCGATGGAGCGAGGAACCTGGCGACGCTCATTGGCGGGTACTCCCTTTTTCTTGTTGGCGGGCTATCGGTTGTTATCGGGCCGTCTGCCAGGGGCGGACAGCGGACGGAACATTGAGGAGAGTCTGCCTGCGTCGGTTTGCAGCGGACTTGTTGTCCGTGCCATTTCCTTGTCTGGGGGTGACAGGGTGTCGCAGGGAGAAAGTGCAGACTGCCGTTGCGTTTGGAGGCGGGAAATCCGCCGAACGGCACAGACATGGATCAAGGCTTCGTCAGGTTTTGGTGCGAAAAAGCTGCATCGTGCCCCGAAAATCCGCACAATGCACATTTGAGCTATCTTGAAACGCCGTAACACCCACCGGAAGTGTGCATTGTGAACAGTTCACAATGTTCGACATGCTCAAAATTTCCGCGTCGTTCCTGATTGGCTTTTCCGGCCCGCTATTTGCGTTGTGCCGGGAGTCCTCAACCAATCCTCGCGGAGATCCCCCCTCGATGAGTTCCCCCAGTGAGTTCCCCCTGAGCGCCACGCCCAGGGAAGGGCGCAAAGGCCTGCTGCCCATCGCCATGGTCCTGTTCAGCTTCACCTTCTTCACCGGCACCATGTTCGCCGGCGGCAAGATCGGCATGGCCTTCGACTTCGTCGACATGCTCTGGGTCGCCTTCATCGGCAACGTGCTGCTCGCCGTCTACGCCGCCGCCCTGGGCCTGATCGCCTCGCGCAGCGGCCTGAACACCGTGCTGATGGGGCGCTTCTGCTTCGGCGAGCGCGGCAGCAAGCTGTCCGACTTCCTCCTCGGCTTCGCCGAACTGGGCTGGTACGCCTGGGGCACCGCCACCGTGGCCATCGTGCTGGTGAAGATGCTGTCCCTGCCGGAGTGGCTGAACATCCCGCTGATGGTGATCTTCGGCCTGCTGTTCTCGATTACTGCGATCATCGGCTTCAAGGGCCTGGACATCATGTCCCGCGTGTCGGTGCCGCTGATGTTCATCCTGCTGGTGGCATCGATGGTCATCGCGACCAACCACGCCGGTGGCTGGAGCGGCCTGCTGGCGAAGGAACCGAGCCAGACCCTGACCTTCTCCGCCGCCGTGACCATGGTCTTCGGCACCTTCGCCAGCGGCGCGACCCAGGCCACCAACTGGACCCGCATGGCCCGCAGCGGGCGCATCGCAGTGATCGCCAGCGTGGTCGCGTTCCTCATCGGCAACGGCCTGATGATCGTCGCCGGCGCCTGGTGCGCCATCGTCTACCAGAACGCCGACATCGTCGAAGTGATGGTGCTGCAGGGCCTGTCCTTCGCGGCGGTGATCATGCTCTGCCTGAACCTGTGGACCATCCAGGGCCCGACCATCTACAACGTCTCCGCCGCCGCCTGCCACCTGGTGCGCAGCGAACGTCGCCGCACCATGACCCTGCTGGCCGCCGGTATCGGCATCATCCTCGCCATCGGCGGCATGTACGAATGGCTGATCCCGTTCCTGGTGCTGCTGGGCTCGATCATCCCGCCACTGGGTGGCGTGATCATGGCCGACTACTGGTACCGCAACCGCGGTGAATACCCGGCGCTGGTGGGCAGCCACATCCCGGCGTTCAACGTCACTGGCCTGGTGTCCTACGCAGTCGGTGCAGGCCTGGCCTACGCCTCGCCGTGGATCGCGCCGCTGGTGGGCATTGCCGCTTCGGCCATCTGCTACATCGTCCTCACCGAAGTCACCCGCGCCCGTGCGCCGGTGACCGAGCCGCGCGCTTGAGCCTGAGCGTCGAGGAAATCCTCCGTCTGCCGGGGCTGGAAAGCCTCGCGCTGCGGGCCGGCGCGCGCAATGTGCATCGCAGCGTGCGCTGGTCCTACGTGGCGGAGAACGTCGGCATCGCCGACTGGGTGATGGGCGGCGAGCTGGTGTTCGTCACCGGCATCAACCACACCCGTGACGAGGCCAACCTGCTGCAGCTGGTGCGCGAAGGCGTCGCCAGCGGCATCGCCGGCATCGTCATCCTCACCGGCGACGAGTTCATCCAGCGCATCCCTCTGTCTGTGGTTCATCTGGCCGAGACTCAAGGGCTGCCGCTGATCGAGCAGCCCTACGCGCTGAAGATGGTCATCGTCACCCACCTGATCGGCACGGCGCTGGTGCAGATGACCCAGGTGAAGACCTCGCGCCGCGACATCCTCGGCCAGCTGCTCAGCGGCGACTACCCGAGCCTGGAGATTGTCCGCCGTCGCGCCCAGCATCTGGAACTGCCGGTGGAGACGCCACGGCGCCTGGTGGCGTTGCGGCTGTCCGGCGTCGACACGCTGTTCCAGCAGCAGGAGCCGGAGGAGGCCGAGCGCGCGCTGCAACTGACCCGCCAGCGCCTGCTCGACCACCTGGAGAACTGGCAGCAGGAGCGCCCCGAGCGCCTGCCGGTGGTGATCCAGGGTGACCTGTTCGTCCTGCTGCTGGATGATTCCAGGAGTGCCGAGCGCGCCGAACTGCACGCCCTGGCCGCCGGCTTGCAGCAGGAACTCGCGCCGTTGCGTGCCTATCTCGGTTTGTCCGCCCGCGCCGAGTCCTGCGCCGAGTTCCCCCGCGCGCTGCTCGAAGCCCGCCAGGCGCTGGACGTCGCCGAAGGCATGCAGGCGCCCGCCGGCTTCTGCGACTACCGTGAGCTGGGCGTGCTGCGCCTGCTGCGGGCGATCCCCGATCGTGCGGTGGTCGAGCAGTTCATGAAGGACACCCTCGGCCCGCTCAATGACGCGGGCCGCAAACAGCCGCAGTTGCTGATCGAGACGCTCGACGCGCTCGTCCAGGAAGGCGGCAACGCGCTCCGGGCGGCACAGCGCCTGGGCATCCACCGCAACACCCTGAACCAGCGGATCGCGCGCATCGAGGCCCTCAGCGGCCAGTCCCTGGACGACGCGCAGTTCCGCCTGAATACCTCCGTGGCGCTGCTCATCTGGCGCATGTCCAATGCGCCGCGCCACGAATAGCCTGAAGAGGACCTACGAGCCCATGAAGATCATCAACGCCTCGCTGCGCAAGCAGACCGGCCTGTTCACCATCCGCTGCGAAGGCGACGTCATCGCCGAAGTCGTGCAGCAAGCCGGCAGCGTAGCCGCCAGCGGCGACGACATCGACGCCCGTGGCAACCTGGCCATCGCTCCGCTGGTGGAACCGCATATCCACCTCGACGCCACCCTGACCGCCGGCGAGCCGGAGTGGAACATGAGCGGCACCCTGTTCGAGGGCATCGAGCGCTGGGCCCAGCGCAAGGAAACCATTACCTTTGATGACACCAAGTCCCGTGCCCACACGACCATCCGCATGCTGGCCGCCCACGGCATCCAGCATGTGCGTACCCACGTCGACGTGACCGATCCGACCCTGGCCGCGCTCAAGGCCATGGTGGAGGTTCGTGAAGAAGCGCGGCACCTGGTGGACCTGCAGATCGTCGCCTTCCCGCAGGAGGGCATCGAGTCCTACGAGGGCGGCCGCGAGCTGATGGAAGAGGCGATTCGCCTCGGCGCGGACGTGGTTGGTGGCATCCCGCACTTCGAGAACACCCGCGAGCAGGGCGTCAGCTCGATCAAGTTCCTGATGGACCTGGCCGAGCGCACCGGCTGCCTGGTGGACGTGCACTGCGACGAGACCGACGACCCGAACTCGCGCTTCCTCGAAGTGCTCGCCGAAGAAGCCCGCGTGCGCGGCATGGGCGGTCGCGTCACCGCCAGCCACACCACCGCGATGGGCTCCTACGACAACGCCTACTGCTCCAAGCTGTTCCGCCTGCTCAAGCGCTCGGGCATCAACTTCGTCTCCTGCCCGACCGAGAGCATCCACCTGCAGGGACGCTTCGACACCTTCCCGAAACGCCGTGGCGTGACCCGCGTGGCCGAGATCGACCGTGCCGGCATGAACGTCTGCTTCGGCCAGGATTCGATCAAGGACCCGTGGTACCCGCTGGGCAACGGCAACATCCTGCGCGTGCTGGATGCCGGCCTGCACATCTGCCACATGATGGGTTTCGACGACCTGCAGCGCGCGCTGGACCTGGTCACCGACAACAGCGCCCGCGCGCTGAACCTGGGCGCGCGCTACGGCATCGCCGCCGGCCGTCCGGCCAACCTGCTGGTGCTGGGGGTGGAGAGCGACTACGAAGCGGTGCGCCAGCAGACCAAGGCGCTGTACTCGATCCGCAATGGCCGCGTGCTGATGAAGCGCGAGCCGGAGCAGGTGGAGCTGGTCGAGGGCTGATAAGCGACGGCTTCACCTGTAGGAGCGCCCCATGGGCGCGATCGCGGGCATGGCCCGCTCCTACAGCGGAAACGCCGTTCATACCGCGCGATGCGAGCGTGGAATCTTCACGAATTCCTGCGCGGCGCCTGCCCTCACCCTAACCCTCTCCCAGGGGGAGAGGGGACCGCCCGGTGCAGTGTGAGGCCATGGCGTCAGCCGGCACGGACAGCTCCCTCTCCCTCTGGGAGAGGGCGGGGGTGAGGGACAGCAGTGGCACGAACTTGCTCAGGGCACCATCGCCATGCCGACGCCAAAGCGGTTCCACGCATTGATGGTGGCAATCGCCAGAGTCAGGTTGACGATCTCGGCTTCGCTGAACTGCTCGCGCAGGGCGTCGAACTGGTCCTGCGGGGCGTGTTTTTCCGGCAGGCGGGTGAGGCTTTCCACCCAGGCCAGCGCGGCGCGCTCGCGTTCGGTGAAGAAGCGGGTTTCCTCCCAGACGCTCAGGGTCTGCAGCCGTGCCTCGGTCTCGCCGGCCTTGCGCGCGTCATTGGCGTGCATGTTCACGCAGTAGGCGCAGCCATTGATCTGCGAGGCGCGCAGGCGCACCAGCTCCAGCAGCGAGGTTTCCAGCCCGGACTTGGCCAGGGCCTGCTCCAGGCCGAGCATGGCCTTGTAGGCGTCAGGGGCGGCCTTGGGCCATTCGATTCGTGCGCTCATGGCGATCTCCAGTGGGGCCCGCGCTAGTGCGGGAATGGAGCTAAGTTACCCCTCGCGCCGCTACCTTCGAATAGCCAATTCCCGACAATAGCGGCAGACCAATGGCGGCCATTCAACGGTCATGGCCGACCGCCGTTCTAGTACCAAGGGAGTAGGCGGGAGCATCCAAAGCAGGATTCGGCCGCCGGCCGCGCGTTCTTACCATCTCATCACAGGCGTCGTTCCGGGCGCCGTGCCTTGCCAAGCATCTCGATGAGAGGATGAAGTGATGAACAACAAGAACGTGCTGTGTGGCCTGCTGTTAGTGGCCGGCCTGGGTGTTTCGGGTCTGGCCCTGTCCCACGGCAATGTGACGCCCCAGGCAGTGGATACCACGGGGCTGGAACCGCTGGGCAAGGAATGGCGCGACACCAACCCCTACCGCGAGCCCTATGCCAACCACGCCAAGGCGGTGGAGATCGGCGCCTCGGCGTACAACCAGAACTGTGCGCGCTGCCACGGCCTGGAGGCCAAATCCGGCGGCATCGCCCCCGACCTGCGCATGCTCGACGTCGGCGCCGAAGGGGATGAGTGGTTCAAGGAGCGGGTGATCAACGGCGCGGTGCGCGACGGCGCCGTGTACATGCCGAAGATGGCCGACTACATCAGCCAGGAAGGCCTCTGGGCGATCCGCACCTACCTGGACAGCGTGCACGTGGAAGAGTGACCGCCATGCGCCTGCCCACTCTGCTGATCGACGCACTCCTGAGCCTGGCCCTGTGCCTGCTGCTGGGGCAGGCGCAGGCCGGGGTTCGCCCCTACGAGGACATGGTCACCAGCGGCGTGCTGCGGGTGGCCGTGTACGAGAACTTCCCGCCCTACAGCTTCATGCAGGGCGGGCAGCCGCGCGGAGTCGACATCGACCTCGCCCAGCGCCTGGCCAGCGGCCTTGGCCTGCGCGCGGAGTTCCTCTGGGTCACGCCTGGCGAGCGCCTGGATGACGACCTTCGCAACTTCATCTGGAAGGGCCACTACCTGCGCCCCGGCGTGGTCGCCGACGTGATGTTGCGTGTGCCCTACGACCGCCAGTACGCCAACCGGCGCAACGATGTCGGCGAGTTCGCCAACGAACAGGTGGTGATGTTCGGTCCCTACCAGCGCGAGCGCTGGCAGGTGGTCAGCGACGACCGCCGGCTGTCCGAGGTGGATACCATCGCCGCTTTCCGCGAACACCCCATCGGTGTCGAGCTGGACAGCGTGCCGTCCTTCTACCTGACCTCGGTGCTGGGCGGCCAGCTCAGCCGCATGACCGTGCACTTCCCCAGTACCCAGGCGGCCTTCGACGGCATGCGCGCGGGCAAGGTGGATGCGGTGATGGCCCTGCGCGGCGAACTGGACTGGATGCGCGCGCAGGCCGCCGACGAGCACCTGAAGAACGCCGAAAACACCTATCCCAACCTCGGTCAGCCCGAGTGGGACATCGGTATGGCCGTGCATGAAAGCAACCGCCAGCTCTCCAACGCCCTGGACGGCGAGCTGGAGGAGCTGGTGCGCAGCGGCGAGATGGAAAAGCTCTACGCGGCCTACGGCGTGCGTTACGAACTGCCGGGGCTCTACCAGGACGTGCAGTGAGGGAGACATGATGCACAGGCGCGAACTGCTGCTCGGGATCTGCGCGCTGCCGCTGCTGGTGGCAGCGGTGGAGGGAGACCCGATGCCCTCGGTGATGTGGGAGTACCACCACAAGCGCCTGCTCGATGGCGAACCCTACGTCTTCGATGAGCGGGTGAAACTGGGCGTGCCGCCGTTCGCCGAGGACGCCCGCCAGGTCCCGGTAGAAGTGGACGCCCGCGCCTTGCCGGGGCGCTTCGACCGGCTGCTGCTGTGGGCCGAGCTGAACCCGATTCCCCATGTGCTGACGCTCTATCCGGGCGAGCATCTGGAGCCGTTGCTCGCGGTGCGCATCCGCATCGAGCAGGCCACGCCGATCCGCGCCGCGCTGCGGGACGAGAAGGGTGTCTGGCATGTCGGCTCGGCCTGGATCGATGCCGCCGGTGGCGGCTGCACCGCGCCCAGCGTGGTGCGTGCGCAGCCGGGCTGGGAAGACCGCCTCGGCCAGGTGCACGGTGAGTCCTTCGCCAGGGGCGAATACAGCCGGGTGCGCCTGTCGGTCTCGCACCCGATGGACAACGGGCTGGTCGGTGGCATCCCCGAGTTCTATCTGGATCACGCCGAGCTGCGCGGGCCGGACGGGCAAGTCTTCGCCCGCCTGGACCTGTTCCCGGCGGTGAGCGAGAACCCCACCTTCACTTTCGAGGTGCGCGGCCATCCGCACACACAGCTCTGGCTGCACGACAACAACGGCAACGAATTCCAGGCCGCTCTGCGCTGACGCCGCACCGAGTTGCCGCCGCCCTGTGCTGACGAGGTGCCCATGCGTTTCCTCCTGATCGCCCTGGCCTGCCTGTGCCTGCCGGCACTTGCCGACCTGCAGTACCACCTCGAACCCCGGCGGATCGCCGAAGGCACCTGGCTGGTGGAAGGCAGTACCGACAACTTCGCCAAGGACAACGGTGGTGCCATTGTCAACGTCGCCTTCATCGACACTGGCGACGGCGTACTGGTGATCGATACCGGCCCGTCGAAACGCTACGGCGAAGCCCTGCGTGCGCTGATCCAGCAAACCACCGGCAAGCCGGTGAGGCGCGTGCTGCTTACCCATCACCACCCCGACCACGTGCTGGGCAACCAGGCCTTCATCGATGTGCCCATCGGTGCGCTGGCCGGCACCGACAAGCTGCTGAAAGAGCAGGGCAACGCCATGGCGGAGAACATGTACCGCCTGCTCGGCGACTGGATGCGCGGCACGGAAGTGGTGCTGCCCACCGAGGCCGTGGAGCCGGGCATCCTGCAGATGGGCAGTCACCGGTTTCGGCTGGTCGGCCTGCGCGGGCATACCGGCGCGGACCTGGCGATACTCGACGAGACCACCGGCGTGCTGTTCGCCGGGGACATCGTGTTCTACCAGCGTGCGCTGACCACGCCGAACAGTCCGGGCCTGGACGTGTGGCTGGGCGATATCGACACGCTGCAGAAATTGCCCTGGAAACTTATTGTCCCCGGCCACGGCCCCATCGCCACCGACGCCGCGCCCTTTGCGCAGATGCGCGACTACCTCGGCTGGCTCGATGGCGTGATGCGCGATGGCATCGCCCAGGGCGCCGACATGAACGACCTCCTGCGCACGCCCATCCCCGAGCGCTTCGCCGGCGTCAGCCTGACGCGCTACGAGCTGATCCGCAGCGTCAGCCACCTCTACCCGCGTTACGAGCAGAAGGCCCTGCCGCGTGTCGACGAGCACTGACCGCGCTTTCGTACCCATACGCTCGCTGACAACTCCGCTGCGGGGCCGCCCGTTCCTACAGAAAATGCCCAGCTTTACGGAAACGTAGGAGCGGACTCCGTCCGCGATAGGTCCGCATCGCACCGGATGCCATCGCGGACAAAGTCTGCTCCTACGCACGCCCCTATTTCCGCGCCTTCGCGGCCCGGTATTGCTACCAAGGAACTAGGAAATTCGGCACTGCGTTCAATTGTTGGTGCGGCCCACGAAACCAAGAATCTGCGACAGACCGGGGAACTTTCCCGGGTACAACAACAATCGCAGAGGCGCACCGCCATGAGACAGCTTCAACCTTTCGCCCGCACCGTGCTGTTCACCGCCATCAGCCTGGCCTCCCTGGGCGCCCACGCCGGGGTGACCGACCAGGACATCAGCGATTCCGCCAAGCGTACCGACCAGGTCGTGGTCAACGGGATCAACCAGCAGGGCCAGCGCTTCAGCCCGCTCAATACCCTGAACAGCGACAACGTGAAAGAACTGCGGCCGGTCTGGGCGCTGTCCTTCGGTGGTGAGAAGCAGCGCGGCCAGCAGGCGCAACCGCTGATCAAGGACGGCGTGATGTACGTCACCGCCTCCTACTCGCGGGTGTTTGCCGCCGACGCACGCACCGGTCGCAAGCTCTGGCAGTACGACGCGCGTCTGCCCGACGGCATCATGCCCTGCTGCGACGTGATCAACCGTGGCGTGGCCCTGTACGGCGACCTGGTGATCTTCGGCACCCTCGACGCCAAGCTGGTCGCCCTGAACAAGGACACCGGCAAGGTGGTGTGGAAAAAGACCGTGGCGGACTACAAGGCCGGCTACTCCATCTCCGCCGCGCCGCTGATCGCCAAGGGCAAGCTGATCACCGGCGTGGCCGGTGGCGAGTTCGGCGTGGTCGGCAAGATCGAGGCCTACAACCCCACCAACGGCGAGCTGCTGTGGAGCCGTCCGACCGTGGAAGGCCACATGGGCTACGTCTACAAGGACGGCAAGGCGGTGGAGAACGGCATCTCCGGCGGCGAGGCGGGCAAGACCTGGCCGGGCGACCTGTGGAAGACCGGCGGCGCCGCGCCCTGGCTGGGCGGCTACTACGACCCGAGCACCGACTCGCTGTTCATCGGCACCGGCAACCCGTCGCCGTGGAATTCGCACCTGCGTCCGGGCGACAACCTGTTCTCCTCCTCGCGCCTGGCGCTGAACCCGGAAGACGGCTCGATCAAGTGGCACTTCCAGACTACCCCGCACGACGGTTGGGACTTCGACGGCGTCAACGAGCTGGTGTCCTTCGACTACAAGGACGGCGGCAAGACCGTGCAGGCCGCGGCGACCGCCGATCGCAACGGCTTCTTCTACGTTCTCGACCGCACCAACGGCAAGTTCATCCGTGGCTTCCCCTTCGTCGACAAGGTGACCTGGGCCAAGGGCCTGGACAAGGACGGCCGGCCGATCTATGACGACGCCCACCGTCCGGGGGCTCCGAGCGAGGGTGGTGAGAAGGGCACTTCGGTGTTCGTCGCGCCGTCCTTCCTGGGTGGCAAGAACTGGATGCCCATGGCCTACAGCCAGGACACCGGTCTGTTCTACGTCCCGTCCAACGAGTGGGGCATGGACATGTGGAACGAGAACATCGCCTACAAGAAAGGCGCGGCGTACCTCGGCGCGGGCTTTACCATCAAGCCGCTGAACGAGAAGTACATCGGCGTGCTGCGCGCCATCGATCCGAAGACCGGCAAGCAGGTCTGGCGCTACGAGAACTACGCGCCGCTGTGGGGCGGCGTGCTGGCGACCCACGGCAACCTGGTGTTCACCGGCAACCCCGAGGGCTACCTGATGGCCTTCGACGCCAAGACCGGCAAGAAGCTCTATCAGTTCAACACCGGTTCGGGCGTGATCGCTTCGCCTATCACCTGGGAGATGGACGGCGAGCAGTATGTGACCGTGCTTTCCGGCTGGGGCGGCGCGGTGCCCCTGTGGGGTGGCGAGGTGGCCAAGCGCATCAAGGACCTCGATCAGGGCGGGATGATCTGGACCTTCAAGCTGCCGAAGGATCTGGTAGCGAAGAAGTGATGGTTGTGTGATCGGGGAAAAGGGCCGGCCATTGAGCCGGCCCTTTGTTTTTGCGTTGGGGTCTGGGTGTTCCTGCGCCGCATCGGTGTAAGCGGAGATATTGGGTTTCGCCCCCTCGGGCGACCTACTTTGCCAAACGACGCAAAGTAGGCAAAGGTCTTGCCCCGGACATCCGGTTTTTCGCTTGGGGCGAAAAATTCCCTCGTTGAAGCGGAGTTTCAGGGGCCCGCTGCGAAGGGCCATCCCTGGCCCATCGCAGCTCTCGCGACATCCATGTCGCTCAACCCCTGAAACTCCGCTTCAACGAGGCCTCCTGAACGGGGCGTTCGGCGTGTGCGGATACTTCTCTGGAAGTCCTCAAAATCCAAAGCCAGGGGCGGGCGAGGCATTGGCTCTTTGTAGGAGCGAGCTTGCTCGCGAACCGGACGGCACGGTATTTCCCTGTAGGAGCGAGCTTGCTCGCGAACCACCCAGCACAGTAGGGCGCATAACGCGACAGCGTTATCCGCCGTGGTGGCGTCGGCGGATAACCCGTTCCGGGTTATCCGCCCTACAAACAGCCACGCCCACCGCATCTACTACCAAATGAGTAACCCACCACTCCCATGGGTGCATTCCGGGTCGGGAAGGGCGCTGCCTAAGATCGCTCCATGACCTGGCCGATGGAGGCCGGGAACCGACAGGAGAGCATCCCCATGATCTACGCCGCACCCGGAACCCCAGGCGCCGTCGTCACCCTCAAACCGCGCTATGGCAACTACATCGGCGGCGAGTTCGTCGCGCCGGTGCTGGGCCAGTACTTCAGCAACACCTCGCCGGTGAATGGCGAAGTCATCGCCGAGTTCCCGCGCTCCACCGCCGAAGACATCGAACGCGCCCTCGACGCTGCCCACGCCGTGGCCGGCAGCTGGGGCCGCACCTCGGTGCAGGACCGTGCGCTGATCCTGCTGAAGATTGCCGACCGCATCGAGCAGAACCTGGAGCAGCTCGCCGTCGCCGAGACCTGGGACAACGGCAAGGCCGTGCGCGAGACCCTCAACGCCGACGTGCCGCTGGCCGCCGACCACTTCCGCTACTACGCCGGCTGCATCCGCGCTCAGGAAGGCGGCGCCGCCGAGATCAACGAGAACACCGTCGCCTACCACATCCACGAACCGCTGGGCGTGGTCGGGCAGATCATCCCGTGGAACTTCCCGCTGCTGATGGCCGCGTGGAAGCTGGCCCCGGCCCTGGCCGCCGGCAACTGCGTGGTGCTCAAGCCGGCGGAGCAGACGCCGCTGTCGATCATGCTGCTGGCCGAGATCATCGGCGACCTGCTGCCGCCGGGCGTGCTGAACATCGTCCAGGGCTTCGGCAAGGAAGCAGGCCAGGCGCTGGCCACCAGCAAGCGCATCGCCAAGATCGCCTTCACCGGCTCTACCCCGGTCGGTTCGCATATCCTCCATTGCGCGGCGGAGAACATCATCCCGTCCACCGTGGAGCTGGGCGGCAAGAGCCCGAACATCTTCTTCGAAGACATCATGCAGGCCGAGCCGGCCTTCATCGAGAAGGCCGCCGAGGGCCTGGTGCTGGCCTTCTTCAACCAGGGCGAAGTGTGCACCTGCCCGTCGCGGGCGCTGGTACAGGAGTCGATCTTCGAGCCGTTCATGGTCGAGGTGATGAAGAAGATCAAGGCGATCAAGCGCGGCAACCCGCTGGACACCGACACCATGGTCGGCGCCCAGGCCTCGCAACAGCAGTACGAGAAGATCCTCTCCTACCTCGACATCGCCCAGGGCGAGGGCGCCGAGCTGCTCACCGGCGGTTCCAGCGAGCGCCTGGAGGGCGACCTGGCCAGCGGTTACTACATCCAGCCGACCCTGCTCAAAGGGCACAACGGCATGCGTGTGTTCCAGGAGGAAATCTTCGGGCCGGTGGTGGGCGTGACCACCTTCAAGGACGAAGCCGAAGCGCTGGCGATCGCCAACGACACCGAGTTCGGCCTGGGCGCCGGTGTGTGGACCCGCGACATCAACCGCGCCTGGCGCATGGGCCGGGGCATCCAGTCCGGCCGCGTGTGGACCAACTGCTACCACCTGTACCCGGCGCACGCTGCCTTCGGCGGTTACAAGAAATCCGGCGTCGGCCGCGAAACCCACAAGATGATGCTCGACCACTACCAGCAGACCAAGAACCTGCTGGTGAGCTACGACATCAACCCGCAGGGCTTCTTCTAAGGCGTTGCTGCCAGCCGGCGGGCCTTACCCCATCAGGTTCGCCGGCTCCCTTCTCTGGTGTACCGCCCGGCACTCCACCGGGTATCCCTTGTGTCGACGCGCCCGCTCGGGCGGCCGTCCGCTTCCGTGCCCACTTCCATGGGCGACGGCCTTCGTCGAACGCGGCTTCTGCCGCGTTTTCTTTTTCCTGGCTGGCATCGCGATTCGTCCCCGCGTAGGAGCGGACTCCGTCCGCGATTGGCCCCGCTTCGCGCCGGATACCCATCGCGGATGAATCCGCTCCTACAAGAGCGTTTTAGGCGTCCCGCGCCCGCAACACCTGCCGCTGTCCTGCGCAACACCTGTAGCGCCCGCAACATCCGCATCACATCCCGTGAGGAATGCCAGAGGCCAGGAAACACGGGGCCTTCAGCGTACTCCTGCAAGCCTGGCACAGCGGTTGCTCTGAGCCTTCCAAGCCGCGGCGAACGATCTGCGGCACCAACAAGAATCGGAGAACCTCCATGAGATCGATTGGCCTGCAAGTGCCTTCCGTTCGCCTGCAACCCACCCTGCGTCATTCCCTGCTGACCGCTTCGCTGCTGATGGCCGGTCTGTCCCCCAATCTCCAGGCTGCTGAAGTCCCGGCCAACGTCGATGGCAAGCGTATCGCCGCCGCCAACAGCGAGCCGGGCAACTGGATGTCCACCGGCCGCACCTACGACGAGCAACGCTTCAGCCCGCTGAAGAAGATCGATCAGAGCAACGTCGGCAACCTGGGCCTGGCCTGGAGCCACAAGCTGGACATCGACCGTGGCGTGGAAGCCACGCCGATCGTGGTCGATGGCGTGATGTACACCACCGGGCCGTTCTCCATCGTCTACGCGCTGGACGCCCGCACCGGTGAGCAACTGTGGAAGTACGACCCGCAGTCCGACCGCAGCCGCGCCGGCGAAGCCTGCTGCGACGCGGTGAACCGTGGCGTGGCGGTGTGGAAGGGCAAGGTCTACGTCGGCGTGCTCGATGGCCGTCTGGAGGCCATCGACGCCAAGACCGGCAAGCGCGTGTGGAGCGTCGATACCCGCAGCGACCCGACGCGCAGCATCACCATCACCGGCGCGCCGCGCATCGTGAAGGGCAAGGTCATCATCGGCAACGGCGGCGCCGAGTTCGGCGTGCGCGGCTACATCACCGCCTACGACGCTGAGACCGGCAAGCAGGACTGGCGCTTCTTCACCGTGCCCGGAGACCCGAAGGAAATGCCCAAGGGCAAGGGCATGGAGATCGCCGCCAAGACCTGGTTCGGCGACAACTACCACAAGCAGGGCGGTGGCGGCACGGTGTGGGACTCCATGTCCTACGACCCGGAGCTGAACCTGCTGTACATTGGCGTCGGCAACGGCTCCTCGTGGAACCCGCGCATCCGCAGCGAAGGCAAGGGCGACAACCTGTTCCTCTCGTCCATCGTGGCGATCAACCCCGACAACGGCGAGTACGTCTGGCACTACCAGACCACACCCGGCGACGCCTGGGACTACACCGCGACCCAGCACATCATGCTGGTGGACCTGGAGATCGACGGTAAACAGCGCAAAGTGCTGATGCAGGCGCCGAAGAACGGCTTCTTCTACGTTATCGACCGCGCGACCGGCGAGCTGCTCTCGGCGAAGAACTTCATCCCGATCAACTGGGCCACCGGCATCGACATGAAGACCGGCCGGCCGATCCGCAACGAGAAGGTCTCCGACTACTGGAAGGACCCGCAGAAGAAGGCTCGCCTGATCCAGCCGGCCTTCTGGGGCGCCCACGACTGGCAGCCCATGTCTTACAACCCCAACACGGGGCTGGTGTACATCCCCGCGCACATCATGTCGGCGATGTACCAGGACGTCGACGGCGCGCCGCCGCGCTCCAAGTTCAAGAGCATCTACCAGCTCGACGTCAACACCGGGATGATGCCCGAGGACCCCGAAGGCCTGCGCAAGATCGCCGACACCTGGACCGGCAAGCTGATCGCCTGGGACCCGGTGAAGCAGGAAAAGCGCTGGGAAGTTCCCTACAGCACCATCTTCAACGGCGGCACCCTGAGCACCGCCGGCAACCTGGTGTTCGAGGGCACCGCCGACGGCCGCGTGGTGGCCTATGCCGCCGAGAACGGCAAGAAGCTCTGGGAATCCCCGGCCAACACCGGCGTGATGGCCGCGCCGATCACCTATGAGGTGGATGGCGAGCAGTACGTGACCTTCATGGCCGGCTGGGGCGGCGCCTTCTCCACCTTCGCCGGTGCCCTGTCGCTGCGCGCCGGGGTCAAGCCCAACGCCCAGGTGCTGACCTACAAGCTGGGCGGCACCGCGAAGCTTCCGGACATCAACTACAAGTGGGCCGACCGCAAGCCCGAGCCGCCGGCGCTGACCGGCACCACCGCGCAGATCGACCAGGGCCGCGAGCTGTTCAACGGCAGCTGCTCGCAGTGCCATGGCATCAACGCCATCAGCGGCGGCGTGGTGCCCGACCTGCGCACCCTCAGTGCGGAAAACCACCAGCGCTTCCTCGGAATCATCTACGGCGGCCGCATCCCCGACGGCATGCCCTCGTTCCAGGGTCACCTCGACCTGCAGCAGGCCGAGGCCGTGCACCAGTACCTGATCAAGCGCGCCTACGACCTCAAGGAACAACTGGCCGGCGCGCAGAAGACCGCCGCCAAGTGACCGTCTAGAAGGAGACCAACCCCATGACTGACGTGACAACCTACCAGCACTACATCGACAACCGCTTCGTCGCCGGCGAGCCGTTGATCGAGGTACACAACCCGGCCAACGGCGAGCTGCTGGCGCGCATCCCCGAGGCCAGCGCGGCCCAGGTGGACAGCGCCATCGGCGCCGCCCGCGCGGCGCAGAAGGGCTGGGCGGCCAGGCCGGCCATCGAGCGCGCCGGTTACCTGCGCAAGATCGCCGAGAAGGTCCGTGCCAATGCCCCGCGCCTGGCGAAGATCATCACCGCCGAGCAGGGCAAGGTGCCGGCGCTGGCGGAAGTGGAAGTGAACTTCACCGCCGACTACCTCGACTACATGGCCGAGTGGGCGCGCCGCCTGGAAGGCGAAGTGCTGACCAGCGACCGCGCCGGCGAGCACATCTTCCTGCTGCGCAAGCCGCTGGGCGTGGTGGCGGGCATCCTGCCGTGGAACTTCCCGTTCTTCCTCATCGCCCGGAAGATGGCGCCGGCGCTACTGACCGGCAATACCATCGTCGTCAAGCCCAGCGAAGAAACCCCGATCAACTGCTTCGAGTTCGCCCGTCTGGTGGCGGAGACCGACCTGCCCACCGGCGTCTTCAACGTCGTCGGCGGCACCGGGGCCAGCGCCGGCAGTGCGCTGACCAGCCACGCCGGGGTGGACCTGATCAGCTTCACCGGCAGCGTTGCCACCGGCTCGCGGATCATGGCGGCGGCCGCGCCGAATATCACCAAGCTGAACCTGGAGCTGGGCGGCAAGGCGCCGGCCATCGTCCTCGCCGACGCCGACCTGGAGCTGGCGGTGAACGCCATCAAGGCCTCGCGGGTGATCAACACCGGGCAGGTGTGCAACTGCGCCGAGCGCGTCTACGTGCAGCGCCAGGTGGCCGACCAGTTCATCGAGAAGATCGCCGCCGCCATGGCCGCCACCCGCTTCGGCGACCCGAACGTGCAGGCGGACCTCGACATGGGCCCACTGGTCAACCGCATCGGCCTGGACAAGGTCGCGCAGATGGTCCGCACGGCGACCGGGCAGGGCGCCCAGATCATTACCGGCGGCGCCGTGGCTGACCTCGGCAAGGGCTTCCACTACCAGCCCACCGTGCTCGCCGGCTGCAAGGGCGACATGGAGATCATGCGCAAGGAGATCTTCGGCCCGGTGCTGCCGATCCAGGTGGTGGACGACCTCGACGAAGCCATCGCCCTGGCCAACGACAGCGACTACGGTCTGACCTCGTCGATCTACACCCGCAACCTCAGCGCCGCGCTCAAGGCCAGCCGCGAGCTGGACTTCGGCGAAACCTACATCAACCGCGAGAACTTCGAGGCGATGCAGGGCTTCCACGCCGGTACCCGCAAGTCCGGCATCGGCGGCGCGGATGGCAAACATGGGTTGTACGAGTACACGCATACGCATGTGGTTTATGCGCAGGAGTGAGCCGGGCTAGTCCGTGTCTGGGCTTGGACCCTCTTCCTAACCCTCTCCCTGAAGGGAGAGGGGACTGGATCGGCGTGAAGCGCAGCGACGGCTTCCTCCTGATATCAATGTGTCAGGAAAGCACCATCGCCACGCTTCACTCGAATACTCCCTCTCCCTTCAAGGAGAGGGCGGGGGAGAGGGTGTCAGGGTGTGCACGGTGTTTCCTGGGAAACGGAATGCCGTATCACCGTTCTGCTTGGGCGGGCCTTCCTTGCCAGGTGAGGCTCGCTCCTTTTTCCCTGCGCCCGAAGCCGGTGATTCGCGGACGCAGGGAAAAGGGGAAGGATCAATACAGCGCGTTGGGCTGCACGATGCCGTGCTTCTTCATCTTCCGATACAGGGTCGACCGGGCAATGCCGAACTGCTGCGCCACCGCACTGATGTTCCACTGCTGCTCACGCAGCACCGCCAGCAGGTGGCGGGCTTCGTCGTCGTCCAGGCGGGCGGCGAGGCCGGTCGTGGTGGCCGTCGGCAGCGCTTCGGCAGTGGCGGCAGGAGCAGCCTGATGCAACTCCATCGGCAGGCAGTCCAGGTCTATGCGGCCGTCCTCGGCGAGGGCAGCGGCGTAGCGCAAGCAGTTCAGCAACTGGCGGATGTTGCCCGGCCACGGATGGCCGCGCAGCCGCTCGCGCACCGCGCCATCGAGGCGCAGGGCGCCGCCCAGGCCCGCCAGCAGGCTGTCGATCAGCGCTTCGCGGTCAGTGCGCTCGCGCAGTGCCGGCAACTGCAGGGTCATGCCGGCGAGGCGGTAGAACAGGTCCTCGCGGAAGCCCTTGGCACGGATCATCTCGGCGAGGTTCTGGTGGGTCGCGGAGACCACCTGCACGTCCAGTGCCACTGGCGCTTCGGCGCCCAGCGGGAGGATTTCGCGCTCAGCCAGCACGCGCAGCAGGCGCGTCTGCAGGTGCGCCGGCATGTCACCGATCTCGTCGAGGAACAGCGTGCCGCCGTTGGCCAGTTCCAGCTTGCCCTTCATGCCTTTCTTGCTGGCACCGGTAAAGCTGCCGCCGCGGTAGCCGAAGAGTTCGCTCTCGATCAGGCTTTCCGGGATCGCCGCGCAGTTCAGCGCAACGAAGGGCCCGGCGTGGCGCGCACTCGCCTGGTGAATGGCGCGGGCGAAGGCTTCCTTGCCGGTACCGGTCTCGCCGGTGACCAGGATGGAAATGCCCTTGTCGAGCACCTTGCGCAGCTTGCGCACGCCGTCCTGCAGGCGTGGGTCGGCGCCGGCGAGTCGGGTGAGGTCGGGATGCTCCGGGCTTTTCGAGGCAGCAGCGGCTGGCGCACCGCGGCGTGGCAGGCTGGCCGGCGTGCGCAGGCCGACATCGACCAGCGCGTGATCGGCCAGGGTGCGCAGGCGGATGCCCCGCGCGCCACCCTTGCTCAGGTCGAGCAACTGGTCGACGTCCGCCTCCAGCAGTTGCTCGATGCGGCTGCCCAGCAGCTCGCCGCGGCAGGCGGTGAAAGCGGCATGGTTGCCGCCGATCACCCGGCCCTGTTCGTCGAGGGCGATCAGTTGTTCGTTGGCCAGGTCCGACACCTCGTCGCGGGCCTTCACCGAGAGGGTCAGGCGGTCGCGGTAGCGCTGGCGGAAGCTGGCGTTTTCGATCAGCCGGGCGTACAGGATCACCAGCTGCAGGGTCAGGTACTGCGCGTCCTTGGGCCCGTCGTTGTACAGGCAGGTGGCGTTCAGGCAGCCGCGCAGGCGGTGCTGGGCGTCGAAGATCGGTGCCACCGAGCAGCTCAGGCGGAAGTTGCTCACCAGGAAGTGCTCCTGGCGGTGGATGGTCAGCGCCTCGCCAGCGGCCAGCGCGGTGCCGATGCCGTTGGTGCCGGCGATGGATTCGTCCCAGCGCGCGCCGACGATCAGCCCGGCCTGGGTGTAGCGGTCGCGCTCGCTGGGCAGGCGCGCATCGAGGGTGATGCCGCGCTCGTCGCTGAGCAGCACCGCGAAACCGGCCGGCAGCACGCGCCGGGCAAGGCCGGTGACACCCTGGCTGGCAATCGCCAGGTAGTCCTGGTGCAGGCCCTGGTGCTCGCGGATTTCCCCGGCGGTGAGGATGTGTTTTTCCGCCCGCGCGCGCGGGTCGAGATGGTGCTCCATCACGCTGCGGTACCAGGAGCGCGCGATGGCGCCCTCGGGCTGGATGTCACGCTCGCCGAAGTGATCGGCGATGAAGGCGGCAAGGTCGTTCGGGCAGTTTTCCAGGGATTGCGGGTGCATGGTCACTCCCGGCGGCCGTCAGTCGGACTGCGGCGCATTGTTTTTGTATGGGACCGGCTCCGTGTAGGACCGTTCCGAGGATTGGCTAGTCTAGACCGGTGGGTCACGGGCGACGAGAGCCCGAGCAAGGCCTGTGCCGAAATACGCCGCGCGGGGCGCCGAGCCCTGCGCCAGAGCGCTCGCCGCCAAAAGGTGCGGGCGCAACCGGGCAACGGCTGTCGCAGCGATGGGACAGTTGTAGCGGCGGGGTGCGACAGCTGTCGCGGGCCCGCTACCAAATCAGGGGGGAATCTCCTTCGAAAGTATCATTCGGAGTGTCCGACCCTGGTGTTTAACTCGACTTGCCGGGCTTGCCGGCGCCTTCCAACAAGAAAGAGGACAGACCCATGTGGACCAAGCCTAGCTTCACCGACCTGCGCCTTGGCTTCGAAGTGACCCTGTACTTCGCCAACCGCTGATCCACTCGGCCCCGGTCCGCCGGGGCCCCTGCCCACGGGGCACTGTCATGCACATCCGAATTCTCGGGTCGGCCGCCGGTGGCGGCTTTCCCCAGTGGAACTGCAATTGCCGCAACTGTCGTGGCGTCCGCGACGGCAGCGTGATCGCGCAGCCACGCACCCAATCGTCCATCGCGCTGTCCGACGACGGCGCCAACTGGATTCTCTGCAACGCCTCACCCGACATCCGCGCCCAGCTGGCGTCCTTTCCGGCGCTGCAGCCGGCCCGGCGCCTGCGGGATTCGGCGATTGCCGCCATCGTCCTGCTGGATAGCCAGATCGACCACACTACCGGTCTGCTGAGCCTGCGCGAGGGCTGCCCGCACGAGGTCTGGTGCACGGAAATGGTCCACCAGGACCTGTCCACCGGCTTCCCGCTGTTCCCCATGCTGTCGCACTGGAATGGCGGGTTGAAGCACCGGCTCATCGCGCTGGATGCCGAGCCCTTCAGCATCCCGGCCTGCCCGGGCCTGCGCCTCACCGCCATCGCCCTGCGCAGCAGTGCGCCGCCGTATTCGCCGCACCGGGGCAACCCGCATCCGGGCGACAACATCGGCCTGTTCATCGAAGACCTGTCCACCGGCGGCAAGCTGTTCTACGCACCGGGCCTGGGCCAGGTGGACAACGAGCTGCTGGCCTGGATGCGCCGCGCCGACTGCCTGCTGGTGGACGGCACGCTCTGGCGCGACGACGAAATGCGTGTCTGCGAGGTCGGCGACAAGCTCGGCAGCGAGATGGGCCACCTGGCGCAGAGCGGTCCCGGCGGCATGATCGAGGTGCTCGACGGCATCGACGGGCCGCGCAAGGTGCTCATTCACATCAACAACACCAATCCCATCCTCGACATCGCCTCGCCTGAACGCGCCGAACTGGACGCGCGTGGTATCGAGGTGGCGTTCGATGGCATGGGGATTTTCCTTTAATGGCTCTTTTCCCAGAAGGAGCGTCGCGATGACCCGCGAAGCCATGAGCCCCGCCGAGTTCGAGCAGGCACTGCGCGCCAAGGGCGCCTGCTACCACATCTTCCACCCGTACCATGTGGCCATGTACGAGGGCCGCGCCACCCGCGAGCAGATCCAGGGCTGGGTGGCCAACCGCTTCTACTACCAGGTGAACATCCCGCTCAAGGATGCAGCGATCCTCGCCAACTGCCCGGACCGCGACGTACGCCGCGAATGGCTGCAGCGCATCCTCGACCATGACGGCGCACCCGGCGAGGAGGGCGGCATCGAAGCCTGGCTGCGCCTGGCCGAATCCGTCGGGCTGGACCGTGAACAGGTGCTGTCCCAGGAGCTGGTGCTGCCCGGCGTGCGTTTCGCCGTGGACGCCTACGTCAACTTCGCCCGCCGCGCCAGCTGGCAGGAAGCCGCCAGCAGTTCTCTGACCGAGCTGTTCGCTCCGCAGATCCACCAGTCGCGCCTGGACAGCTGGCCGCAGCACTACCCGTGGATCGACGCCACCGGCTACGACTACTTCCGCAAGCGTCTGTCCCAGGCGCGCCGCGATGTCGAGCACGGCCTGCGCATCACCCTGGAGCACTACCGCACCCGCGAGGCCCAGGAGCGCATGCTGGAAATCCTGCAATTCAAGCTCGACGTGCTCTGGAGCATGCTCGACGCGATGAGCATGGCCTATGAACTGGAGCGGCCGCCGTACCACACGGTGACGAGCGAGCGCGTATGGCACAGGGGGTTGCTGTGATGAGTCTGCCTTCGCTGGACAGCATCCCGGCGCTGCGCCGGGGCTTCCGCCTGCAATTCGAACCGGCCCAGGGCTGCCATGTGCTGCTCTATCCCGAGGGGATGGTGAAGCTCAACGACAGTGCCGGGGCGATTCTCGGCCGGGTCGACGGGCAAGCCGACGTCGCCGGCATCATCGATGGTCTGCGTGCCGATTTCCCCGGCGTGCCGGGCATCGACGAAGACATCCTGGCATTCCTCGAGGTGGCCCATGCGCAATTCTGGATCGAGCTGCGCTGAAGCGCCGGTAGGCCCGCCACTCTGGCTGCTGGCCGAGCTGACCTACCGCTGCCCGCTGCAGTGCCCGTACTGCTCCAACCCGCTGGACTTCGCCAGGGGCAGCGAGGAGCTTTCCACCCAGCAATGGATCGAAGTGTTCCGCCAGGCCCGCGAGATGGGCGCGGCGCAGCTGGGCTTCTCCGGTGGCGAGCCGCTGGTGCGCCAGGATCTTGCCGAACTGATCGCGGCGGCGCGCGGGCTGGGCTTCTACACCAACCTGATCACCTCCGGCATCGGCCTCAACGAGAAGCGCCTGAAGGAGTTCGCCGACGCCGGTCTCGACCATATCCAGATCAGCTTCCAGGCCGCCGACGAGGAGGTGAACAACTTGCTCGCCGGCTCGCGCAAGGCCTTCGCCCAGAAGCTCGCCATGGCCCGCGCGGTGAAGGCCCACGGCTACCCGATGGTGCTGAACTTCGTCACCCACCGGCACAACATCGACAGCATCGACCGCATCATCGAGCTGTGCATCGAGCTGGAGGCGGACTTCGTCGAACTCGCCACCTGCCAGTTCTATGGCTGGGCCGAGCTGAACCGTGCCGGCCTGCTGCCGACCCGCGAGCAGCTGCAGCGCGCCGAGCGCATCACCGCCGAATACCGCGAGCGCCTGGCCGCCGAGGGCAACCCATGCAAGCTGATCTTCGTGGTGCCCGATTACTACGAGGAACGCCCCAAGGCCTGCATGGGCGGCTGGGGCAGCGTGTTCCTCGACGTCACCCCGGACGGCACCGCGCTGCCGTGCCACAGTGCGCGACAACTTCCGGTGAAGTTCCCCAACGTGCGCGAGCACAGCCTGCAGCACATCTGGTACGAGTCCTTCGGCTTCAACCGCTTCCGCGGCGACTCGTGGATGCCCGAGCCGTGCCGCTCCTGCGACGAGAAGGAGCGGGATTTCGGTGGCTGCCGCTGCCAGGCCTTCATGCTCACCGGCGATGCCGAGGCAACCGACCCGGTGTGCGCCAAGTCGGCCCACCACGGCATCATCCTTGACGCCCGTCGCGAGGCGGAAACCGCGGCCGCTCCGCTCAGCGCGCTGACCCTGCGCAATGAGCGGGCCTCGCAACTGATCTGCAAGGCCTGAGGATGCAGCACAGCGACTGGAGCGCCGAACGCGCGGTAGCCGCCGCCGGGGACTTTGCCGAGCTGCACGTGGCCCACGGCGGGCTGCTGTGGGCCGCCTTCGATCCTGCCAGCGCGCGCTGCCGGTTGTTCCTCCGTCGTGATGGGCAGAGCGTCGAGCTGACGCCGCCCGGAGCTTCGGTGCGCAGCCGCGTCTACGAATACGGTGGCGGCTCCTGCTGCGCCACCGCCGACGGCGTGGCCTGGGTGGAAGAGGGCGACCAGCAGGTTCACTGGCTGCGATTGGGCGGCGTGCCCAGGCCGCTCACCCACCGCGATGATTGCCGTTACGGCGACCTGCACTACGTGCCGGCGTGGAACGCGATACTCGCCGTGGAGGAGGAGAACGGCAGCGGCGGTGTGACTCACCGCATAGTCCGCCTCGACGCGGATGGCCGGCGCCGAGTGATCGCGTCGGGCGCGGACTTCTATGCGTCCCCGGTGGCGGACGGCAGTGCCGAACGCACCGCCTGGGTGGAATGGGATCGCCCGCACCAACCCTGGACGCGCACGCGGCTATGCGAGTCCTTCGCGGGTGAGCAGCGCTGCCTGGCCGGACAGACCCGCCATGAGTCCATCCAGCAGCCACGTTTCGCCGAGGACGGTCGCCTGCATTGGCTGAGCGATGGCGACGGCTACTGGCAGCCCTGCCACGAAGGCCACGGCACCTTGCCTTGCGTGGCGGCCGACCACGCCGGCGCGCCGTGGCAACTGGGTGGGCGTACCTTCCTGCCGCTGGCGGGCGGCAAGCTGCTGGCAACCCATTACGTGGATGGCTGCGGCCTGCTGGTGGTGTACGACGAGCGTGGCAGGCAGCACCGGCTCGCACCGGAGTACAGCCGTTTTCGCGCGCTGGCGGCGGATGAACGCCATTTCTATTGCATCGCCGCCGCGCCGGATCGACTGCCGACGCTGCTGGCGATCCGCCGGGTGGATGGCTCGACCCAGGTGCTGGCCGGTGGCGAGAAGCCGCTGCCCGAGGGCGAGCTGTCTCGTGGCGAGGCCTTCCGCTACCCGGTGGGCGGGGACGAGTGCGGGCATGGGTTCTTCTATCCGCCCCGCGCGGGCGACCCTGCGCCGCCGCTGGTGGTGTTCCTGCATGGCGGGCCGACGTCGGCCAGCTACCCGGTATTCGACGGGCGCATCCAGTTCTGGACGCGCCGTGGCTTCGCCGTCGCCGACATCAACTACCGCGGCAGCAGCGGCTATGGTCGTGCCTATCGCGAACGCCTGCACCTGGGCTGGGGACAGGTGGAAGTGGAGGACATCGGCGCGGCGCTGGACTTCCTTGCCAAGGCCGGGCGCATCGACCGCCAGCGGGTGTTCGTGCGGGGCGCCAGTGCCGGCGGCTACAGCGCGCTGATGGCGCTGGCACGGCTGCCGGGCTTGCGCGGCGGCGCCAGCCTCTATGGCGTCAGCGATCCGCAGGCGCTGGCGCGGGTCACCCACAAGTTCGAGGCGGACTACCTGGACTGGCTGATCGGCGACCCGCAACAGGACGCCGAGCGCTACCGCGAACGCACGCCGGTGCTGCAGGCGGATCATATCCACGCGCCGATGATCTTCTTCCAGGGAGAGTTGGATGCGGTGGTGGTGCCGGCGCAGACCGACGCCATGGTCGACAGCCTGCGCCAGCGCGGCGTGCCGGTGGAAGTGCACCGCTACGCCGGGGAGCGCCATGGCTTCCGCCAGGCCGCCAACCTGGCCCACGCGCTGGAGGCCGAATGGCGTTTCTATCAGGTGCTTCTGGCGGACTGATATCCGTCAGAACCGACTGTCAGAACCGTCTGCCAAGGTCGCATTGCAATACCTGACGGATGCAGTAGGCTGCCGGAAATATCCCATAACAATAACGACAGAGCCCCCGATGTCCCACGAGCTCAGCCAGCTGCGCAAGTTCGTCTCGCCAGAGATCATTTTCGGTGCCGGATGCCGGCACAATGTCGCCAATTACGTGAAAACCTTCGGCGCCCGCAAGGTGCTGGTCGTGTCGGACCCCGGTGTAGTCGCCGCCGGCTGGGTCTCCGATATCGAGGCCAGCCTGGCCGCCCAGAACATTCTTTTCTGCCGTTACACCGAGGTGTCGCCCAACCCGCGCGTGGAAGAAGTCATGCGCGGCGCCGACGTCTACCGCAGCGAAGGCTGCAACGTGATAGTCGCGGTCGGCGGCGGCAGCCCGATGGACTGCGCCAAGGGCATCGGCATCGTCGTCGCCCACGGCCGCAACATCCTCGAGTTCGAGGGCGTGGACACCCTGCGCGTGCCCAGCCCGCCGCTGATCCTGATCCCCACCACCGCCGGTACCTCGGCGGACGTCTCGCAGTTCGTGATCATCTCCAACCAGGACGAGCGGATGAAGTTCTCCATCGTCAGCAAGGCGGTGGTGCCCGATGTGTCGCTGATCGACCCGGAAACCACCCTGACCATGGACCCGTTCCTCTCCGCCTGCACCGGCATCGATGCGCTGGTGCACGCCATCGAGGCATTCGTTTCGACCGGCCACGGCCCGCTCACCGACCCCCACGCGCTGGAAGCCATGCGGCTGATCAACGGCAACCTGGTGCAGATGATCGCCAACCCGGCGGACATCGCCCTGCGCGAGAAGATCATGCTGGGCAGCATGCAGGCGGGGCTGGCGTTCTCCAACGCGATCCTTGGCGCGGTGCACGCCATGTCCCACAGCCTGGGCGGCTACCTCGACCTGCCGCACGGGTTGTGCAATGCCGTGCTGGTGGAGCACGTGGTGGCCTTCAACTACAGCGCCGCGCCCGAGCGCTTCAAGGTGATTGCCGAGACCTTCGGCATCGACTGCCGTGGCCTGAACCATGCGCAGATCCGCCAGCGCCTGGTGGAGCACCTGATCGCCCTGAAGAACGCCGTGGGTTTCCACGAAAGCCTTGGCCTGCATGGCGTGGGCAGCTCCGACATTCCCTTCCTCTCGCGCCACGCGATGCAGGATCCGTGCATCCTCACCAACCCTCGCGAGTCCAGCCTGCGCGATGTCGAGGTGGTGTATGGCGAGGCCCTCTGACGAGCAGCAGCAACAGGCCCTGGCCGGGCTGCTGGGCCTGGGCAGCCATTCCGCGCGCAAGAGCCACTACCCCGAGCTGGTGGCGCGGCTGGACGAGCTGGAAGCGGAGCGCAACCGCTACAAATGGCTGTTCGAACACGCCGTCCACGGCATCTTCCAGGCCAGCCTGAGCCAGGGCTTGCGCGCCGCCAACCCGGCGCTGGCGCGGATGCTCGGCTATGACGACCCGCAGCAGGTGCTGTGGAACCTGCAGGACATGGCCAGCCAGCTGTTCGTCGGCGGCGAGGCGGAGATGCGCCGCATCCGCGCGCTGCTGCGCGAGCGGGACGGCCTGTTCGGCTACGAGACGCGCCTGCGCCGCCGCGATGGCAGCCATGTGATCGTCCTGATGAACCTGCTGATAAAGCCGGATGAAGAAGGCCTGGTGGAAGGCTTCGTCGCCGACATCACCGAGCGCGTCCAGGCCCAGCAGCGCCTGCAGAGCCTGAACGAAGAGCTGGAGCAACGCGTCGCCGAGCGCACCCGCGAGCTGGAGGGGCTGAACCAGCAACTGCGCGAGGCTCGCGACGCCGCCGAGGCCGCCAACAACAGCAAGGACAAGTACCTGGCCGCCGCCAGCCACGACCTGCTGCAACCGCTGAATGCCGCGCGCCTGCTGGTTTCCACCCTGCGCGAACGCAAGTTGCCGAACGCCGAACAGGTGCTGGTGGAGCGCACGCACCAGGCGCTGGAAGGCGCCGAGGACCTGCTCACCGACCTGCTGGAAATCGCCCGCCTGGACCAGAGTACGATCCGCCCGGACCTGGATGTCTATCCGCTGGACGAACTGCTCGGCCCGCTGGTCTCGGAGTTCGACGAAGTGGCGCGCGCCGCCGGGCTGCGCCTGCGCTCACGGATTCCCGCGCTGGCGGTGCGCACCGATCATCGTCTGCTGTCGCGCATCCTGCGCAACTTCCTCAGCAACGCCTGCCGCTACACCGAGCGCGGCAGCGTGATGCTCGCCGCGCGCCGGCGCGGGGATAGCGTCAGGCTGGAAGTCTGGGACACCGGACGGGGGATTCCGGCGGACCAGCTGCAAGCCATCTTCCTTGAATTCAACCAGCTCGACGCCGGGCGCACGGCCAACCGCCGCGGTGTCGGGCTGGGCCTGGCGATCGTCGACCGCATCGCCGGTATCCTCGGTTGCCGGGTGCAGGTGCGCTCGGTGCCGGGGCGTGGGTCGGTGTTCTCCCTCGAAGTGCCGCTGGTGCGCGATCTGCCGCAACCGGGGCTGGTGGAGAGCGGCCCGCGCCCGGTGACCGGCGACCCGCTGCCGGGCCGGCGCCTGCTGGTGATCGACAACGAAGAGGCGATCCTCGCCAGCATGGCGGCGCTGCTCGGACAGTGGGGCTGCGAGGTACTGGTAGCGACCAGCTACGAGGAAGCGCTGCAGGCGCTGGATGGCAAGGCGCCGGAGGTGATCCTGGCCGACTACCACCTTGACCATGGCCGCACCGGCTGCGAGGCGGTGCGTGGGCTGCGCGAGTATTTCCGCTGCGAGCTGCCGGCGCTGATGATCACCGCCGACCGCAGCGATGATTGCCGTCGTGCGTTGCAGCGGCTGGGGATGCCGCTGCTGAACAAGCCGGTGAAGCCGGGCAAGCTGCGCGCGACACTGAGCGTGCTGCTAACTCATTGAAGCCCTTCAGCCGTCCTTGCGCCGGAGCATGCCGTTGACCTTGTCACGGAGAGCGTCGATGGAGAAGGGCTTGGCGATCATCGACATGCGCGTGGCCAGTTCGCTGCCATCGATATGCACGATCTCGGCGTAGCCGGTGGCGAACAGGATCGGCAGCTCCGGCCGCGCCTCGCGCGCGGCCACTGCCAGTTCCTCGCCGTTCATGCCCGGCAGGCCGACATCGGTGAGCAGCAGGTGGATGGTGGTATCTCCCTGCAGGATCGACAGCGCCTCTTCGGCGTCCTCGGCCTGCAGCACCTGGTAGCCAATCTCCTCCAGCACTTCCACGGTGAGCATGCGCACCAGGTCGTTGTCCTCGACGACCAGGACGCACAGCTGCTCGTTGGCCGGTTCATTGGGGGGCGTAGGGGCGTCGGGAATGCTGACCACTGAGGTGCCTCTCGGGAAATAGAGTGTGACGCAGGTGCCCTGGCCGGGCTCGCTGCGCAGGCGGATGTGCCCGCCGGATTGTTTGATGAAGCCGTAGACCATCGACAGGCCCAACCCGCTGTTGGGGCCGATGCCCTTGGTGGTGAAGAAGGGGTCGAAGACGTGGGTCAGGGTCGCCTGGCTCATGCCCTGGCCGCTGTCCTGCAGGGAGAGGGCGAGGTAGTCACCGGCCGGCAGGTCATGCTCGCCGCTGACGATCTCCTGGCGCCGCAGGCTGATCTCCAGGCTGCCACCGCCGGGCATGGCGTCGCGGGCGTTCTCCACCAGGTGGAGCATGGCCTTGTGCAACTGGTCGCGATCGGTCAGGACGCTCTGCGTGTCATCCAGGGTGAGCGCCAGTGTGACGTCCGGGCCGGCGCGTTCGACCAGTTCGTCGTGCCAGTTGCGCAGTTGCTGGCCGAGGTTCACCGGGTGCATGGCCAGCGCCTGACGACGGGCAAAAGCCAGCAGGTTGTGGGTCAGCTCGGCGGCGCGCTCGGTGGCCTGGGTGGCGGCATGGAGGATGTGGCTGAGCTCCGGCTGGGTGTTGGCTGGCGCGCGGCGGGTGATCAGGTCGAGGCTGAAGCGAATGCTCGCCAGCAGGTTGTTGAAGTCATGGGCGATGCCACCGGTGAGCTGGCCGACAGCCTCCATGCGCTGGGCGTTGAGCAGGGCGGTCTGCGCCTGCTCCAGCAGTAGCGCGCCACGCTTCTGTTCGGTGATGTCGCGGCCGCAACCATAGATGACGCCGTTTTCCTCGGTGGCGTGCCAGGAAATCCAGCGATAGCTGCCATCGGCGTGGCGCAGGCGGTTCTCGAAGTGCTGCAGGCGCTCACCACGGGCGAGGGTGGAACGGATGGCGATGCTCGGCGCGAGGTCGTCAGGGTGTACCAGCTCTTCGCTGTTGCGGCCGGTGAGCTGCTCCTCGCTCCAGCCCAGCAGGCTGCCCCAGGCCGGGTTGACGTTGAGCAGCACGCCCTGGTGATCGAGCACGCAGAGCAGGTCCTGGCTCACCGTCCACACGCGGTCGCGCTCGCGGGTGCGCTGGCGGGCTTCTTCCTGTACGGCGACCTTCAGCCTGCGCTCTTCCGTACGCTGGCTGGCGGCGGACAGGGCATGGCCGAGCAGGGCGGCCAGTTCGTTGAAGAAGGTCGCGTAGTTCTCGTCCAGGCGCCGCCGCGGGCTGATGCCGAATACCGCCAGGCTGTCGGCGTGGCCATCCAGTGGGGTGGCGTAGGTGCTGTCGAGCACTTCCGGCCAGGGCGCGAAGGCGCGCATGTGCTGGCTGCCCAGGGGGGACTGGTGGGCTTCCTTGATGCCGCCGAACAGGTGCAGAGGGTCGTCGTCCAGCGTCAGTTGCGCGGGGGCGAAGTGATCGTTGGTGTCGGTGCCGCAGGCGCCGAGCAGGGTGCCGGCATGGTAGAGCAGGCAGAAAGGCACATCGTGGCTGGCTTCGGCAAGCAGGGCGAAAGCCAGGGCGCAGATCTGTGCGCTGTCGTCGGCCTGCCCGAGGCGCTCCGCCAAACGCGTCAGCAGGCGCTGGCGGCGTTGCTCGATGACGTTGCCGGTGGTCTCCACGGCGGTATTGAACAGGCCGATAGGCTTGCCGTCCTGGCCGAAGATCGGGCTGACGTTATAGGTGAAGTAGGCTTCCTCGACGTAGCCGAAACGCACCATGGGCAGCAGGCGGTCTTCCTCGTGGGCGGCCACGCCGGTCTGCAGGATGCCGTTGTACATGGGGTCGAGGATCGACCAGATGTCCGACCAGGCGACGTGCGCGGGCTGGCCCAGGCAGGCGGGATGCTTGTCGCCGGGGATTGCGCTCCAGGCGTCGTTGTACAGCAGGATGAACTCCGGACCCCAGTAGATGCACACCGGCAGGCGCGAGTTCAGGCCGACTTCGAGGATGCCCTTGAGCGTGGCCGGCCATTGGTCCATCGGGCCGAGCGGCGTGGTCGCCCAGTCGTACTGGCGGATCAGCGGTGCCATGGCGCTACTGCTGTTGAGGAAGTCGCCCTGGCCCTGCACTGGTGAAATAGGGGTTTCCCCCGGGGAGCTTGGCATCGAGCAAACCCTGCGACCGATTGATCTTCTGTTCCTTGTCGGACGTTGGAAAGGCGCACCGGGAGATAATTCCACTTTTCTCCAGGCTTATTCCGCAAAAAGTTCGAACGTCCCGCAGGAGTGGCTGTCAATTCGCCAGCTGGTATGTAGCCTACAACGCTTAGCGTTATTATTTCTCCAGTTTTAAGAACGTTCTTACAATAACTTCAAATACTTACCTGGCATCTGTCGCAATCTCCGCCATGCCGGCGGGATGCATCCAGGGAAGATAGGCCATCAGGGAACCCGCAGATGAACCAGAAAGCCATCGCCGACGAAAGCGCCTTCCGCCGCATACTCGCGCGCAACATGGCGCTGCCGCTGGGCATCTGCCTGCTGGGCGCGGTGCTGTTCATCGGCCTGATCCTCTACATGCTCGACGTGCTGGGCTGGGTCGAGCACACCGACCGGGTGATCTCCAGCGCCAACGAGATGCAGCGCCTGAGCGTCGACCAGGAAAGCGGGCTGCGCGGCTTCCTGATCACTGGCGATCCGGGCTTCCTGGAACCCCTGGAGCAGGCGCGGCCTCGCATCAATTCCGGCCTGAAGAGCCTCTCGGAGCTCGTGGCGGACAACCCGCCGCAGGTCGAGCGCGTGGGCCGCCTGACATCGATGCAGGACGAATGGATGACCTTCGCCCAGCAGATGATCGAGCAGCGCCGCCAGGGCCAGGACACCTCCGACGCCATAAAGGCGGGGCGCGGCAAGAGCATGATGGATGCGATCCGCGCCCAGTACGCCTCACTGATCAATACCGAGCAGCAGCTGCGCCACGACCGCAACCAGTTCGCCTCCAACCTCTCCACGGGCGTGGTCGTCCTCTACCTGGTGTTCAGTATCGTGGTCGGCACCCTGCTGGCGTATTTCGGTCGCCGACAGTTGGTCAGCCTGTCCGAGTCCTACTCCGAATCTCTGCGCCGCCAGGTGGCGCATAACGAACACCTGGCCCGCCAGGCCTGGCTGCGCGATGGCCAGAGCCGCCTGGGAGAACAGTTGATCGGCCAGCAGTCGCTGCCGACCCTGGGGCGCAGCCTGATGGACTTCCTCGGCGAGTTCGTCGCCTCCCCGGTGGGCGCGCTGTATGTGCGTGATGATCGCGGCGGCCTGCGTCTTTCCGGTACCTATGGTTTCGCCACCGGCGCCCTGGGTGAGGACTACTTTGCCCCGGACGAAAGCCTGATCGCCCAGGCCGCGCGCCAGCGCAAGCTGCGCGTGGTGGAGGGCTTGCCGCCGGACTACCTGAAGGTCAACTCGGCGTTGGGCAACGGCCAGCCGGTGAGCGTGGCGCTGCTGCCGCTGCTCAACGACGGTGGTGTGGTCGGCGTGCTGGAGCTGGGCTTCCTGCGCCAGTTGGAAGAGCGTGACCAGGCCTTCCTGCAGAATGTCGGCGAAAGCCTCGGCAGTGCCATCGCCTCGGCGCAGCATCGCCAGCGCCTGCAGGACCTGCTGGCGGAAACCCAGCAGCTCAACGAAGAGCTGCAGGTGCAACAGGAAGAGCTGAAGACCGCCAACGAGGAACTGGAGGAGCAGTCGCGGGTGCTCAAGGAGTCCCAGGCGCACCTCGAGGCCCAGCAGGCGGAACTGGAGCAGACCAACGAGCGCCTCGCCGAGCAGGCCCAGGAACTGGCCGCCCAGCGCGACGATCTCGACGGCAAGAACACCGAGCTGAACCAGGCCCGCCTGGACCTTCAGGGCCGCGCCGACGAGCTGCAGCGGGCCAGCCGCTACAAGTCCGAGTTCCTCGCCAACATGTCCCACGAGCTGCGCACGCCGCTCAACAGCTCGCTGATTCTTGCGCGCCTGCTGGCGGACAACGAACAGGGCAACCTGGACGATGAGCAGGTGAAGTTCGCCGAGTCGATCTACGGCGCCGGCAACGACCTGCTCAACCTGATCAACGACATCCTCGACATCTCCAAGGTCGAGGCCGGCAAGCTGGAAGTGCGCCCGGAGAACGCCAGCGTGCGTCGCCTGGTGGAAGCGCTGGAAGGGCTGTTCCGGCCGCAGGCCGACAACAAGGGCCTGCGCTTCGTTGCCGAAGTGGCGGAGGACGCCCCGGCGCTGCTGTTCAGCGACCGCCAGCGGGTGGAGCAGATCCTCAAGAACCTGCTGTCCAACGCCTTCAAGTTCACCGACAGCGGCGAAGTTGCTCTGCGTGTGAGCGCCGCGCCCGAGGGGCTGCGCTTCGATGTGCGTGACAGCGGCATCGGTATCGCCGAGGACCAGCTCGCGCGCATCTTCGAAGCCTTCCAGCAGGCCGATGGCGCCACCAACCGCCGCTACGGCGGCACTGGCCTTGGCTTGTCGATTTCCCGCGACCTGGCGCACCTTCTGGGCGGCAGCATCATCGTCAGCAGCGAGCCGGGCAAGGGCAGCGTGTTCAGCCTGTTGTTGCCGCTGAATTACCAGGCGCCGGCCGAAGACGAGGTGGTCAGCGCGCCTGCGCCGATTGTCGCAGTTGCCCCGACCCCCAATGCGCCGCCGGTGGTGCGTGCGCCGGCCGCCGCAGCGTTCGACGACGACCGTGAGCAGGTCAACGTCGGCCAGCGCTGCGTGCTGGTGGTGGAAGACGAGCCGAAGTTCGCCCGCATCCTCTATGACCTGGCTCGCGAGCTGGGTTACCGCTGCCTGGTGGCCATGGGCGCCGAAGAAGGCCTGCGCCTGGCCGACGAGCACGGCCCGGACGCCATCCTGCTGGACATGCACCTGCCCGACGAATCCGGCCTCGCCGTGCTGCAACGCCTGAAGGCCAACCCGCGCACCCGCCATGTGCCGGTTCACGTGGTCTCCGTGGAGGATCGCAGCGAAGCGGCCCTGCACCTGGGCGCCATCGGCTATGCCTTGAAACCCACCACCCGCGAGCAGCTGCGCGAGGTGTTCGCCAAGCTGGAGGCCAAGCTGACCCAGGAGGTCAAGCGCATCCTGCTGGTCGAGGACGACCCGCTACAGCGCGACAGCGTCTCGCGGCTGATCGGCGACGACGACATCGAGATCACCGCCGTGGAGCAGGGCGAACAGGCCCTGGAGCTGCTGCGGCGCAACATCTACGACTGCATGATCATCGACCTCAAGCTGCCGGACATGCAGGGCAATGAACTGCTGCGGCGCATGGGCGAGGAGGACATCTGCTCGTTCCCGCCGGTGATCGTCTACACCGGGCGCAACCTGACCCGTGACGAGGAAGCCGAGCTGCTCAAGTATTCGCGCTCGATCATTATCAAGGGCGCGCGCTCGCCGGAGCGCCTGCTGGATGAGGTGACACTGTTCCTGCACAAGGTCGAGTCGCAGCTCTCCAGCGAACGCCAGCGCATGCTGCGCACCTCGCGCAACCGCGACCGGGCCTTCGAGGAACGGCGCATCCTGCTGGTGGACGACGACGTGCGCAATATTTTCGCCCTGACCAGTGCCCTGGAGCACAAGGGCGCCCGCGTGGAAGTGGCGCGCAACGGCCGCGAAGCCCTGGAGAAGCTCGGCGAGGTCGGCGACATCGACCTGGTGCTGATGGACGTGATGATGCCGGAGATGGATGGCTACGAGGCGACCCGCCTGATCCGCCAGGACGCGCGCTGGAAGAAGCTGCCGATCCTCGCGGTCACCGCCAAGGCGATGAAGGACGACCACGAGCTGTGCCTGCGCGCCGGCGCCAACGACTACCTGGCCAAGCCCATCGACCTCGACCGCCTGTTCTCCCTGATCCGGGTATGGCTACCCAAGCTGGAGCGCATCTGACATGCCTGATCGCAGCCAGGACATCGAGCTGCGCCTCCTGATCGAGGCGATCTACCTGAAGTACAGCTACGACTTCCGCGACTACTCCGGCACCTCGCTCAAGCGCCGTGTGCTGCACGCTACCAAGCTGTTCGAGTGCCGCAGCATCTCGGCCCTGCAGGAGCGCATCCTGCACGACCCGCATGCCTTCCATGAGCTGCTGCAGTACCTGACCATCTCGGTGAGCGAGCTGTTCCGCGACCCCAGCTACTTCCTCGCGCTGCGCCAGGAAGTGGTGCCGGTGCTGCGTACCTATCCGTCGCTGCGCCTGTGGGTGGCCGGCTGCAGCACCGGCGAAGAGGTGCATTCGCTGGCCATCCTGCTGCACGAGGAAGGCCTGCTCGAGCGCACACTGATCTACGCGACCGACATCAACCCGCGCTCGCTGGAGCAGGCGCGTCGCGGCATCTATGCGGTAGAGGACCTGGCCCAGGCCAGCGAGAACTACCGCGCCGCCGGCGGCAAGGGTTCGCTCTCGGACTACTACACGGCGGCCTATGACGGGGCATTGTTCGACAAGATGCTGCGCGCCAACGTGACCTTCGCCGATCACAGCCTGGCCACCGACAGTGTGTTCTCCGAGACGCACCTGGTCTCCTGCCGCAACGTGCTCATCTACTTCAACCGCCAGCTGCAGAACCGTGCCATCGGCCTGTTCCATGAATCGCTGTGCCACCGGGGCTTCCTCGGCCTGGGCAGCAAGGAAAGCCTGGACTTCACCGACTTCGCCGGGGAATTCGAGGTGGTGAATCGCCGTGAACGGGTGTTCCGCAAGCGATGAACGCGCAACGCAGCATCCAGGCCGTGGTCATCGGCGCCTCCGCAGGCGGCGTGGATGCGCTGTTCCAGCTGTTCGGCGGGTTGCCGGCTGGCTTCGCTTTGCCCATGGTGGTGGTGCTGCACCTGCCGGAAAACCACGAGAGCCAGTTGGTGGACCTGTTCGCCCGGCGCCTGGCGATCCCCGTGGAGGAGGCCCGTGACAAGGCGCCGGTGGAGGCGGGCACGCTGTACTTCGCCGCGGCCGGGTATCACCTGTCCATCGAGCGGGAGCGCAGTTTTGCGTTGAGTCGCGAGGCACCGCGGAATTTCTCCCGGCCGTCCATCGACATCCTTTTCGACTCGGCGGCGGACGCCTACCGGGAGAATCTCGCCGGCATCCTGCTGACCGGGGCCAACCAGGACGGCGCCGAAGGGCTGGCGCATATCCACCGCGAAGGCGGGCTGAGCATCGTCCAGGACCCGGCCGAAGCCGCCGTGTCCACCATGCCGGAGGCGGCCATTGCACTGCACGCCCCGGACCACATACTTCGGCTGCGTGAAATTCACGCGCTACTGACCCGAATGGGCACCCGACATGCTGCGTAACCAGGGAAGCAAACTGCTGATCGTCGACGACCTGCCGGAGAACCTGCTGGCACTGGAGGCGTTGATCAAGGGCGAGGGGCGCGAGGTGTTCAAGGCCTCCTCGGCGGATGAGGCGCTGTCGCTGCTGCTGGAGCACGAATTCGCCCTGGCGCTGCTCGACGTGCAGATGCCCGGCATGGACGGCTTCGCCCTGGCCGAGCTGATGCGCGGCACCGAGCGCACCAAGAATATCCCCATCGTCTTCGTCACCGCCGCCGGGCGCGAGCTGAACTACGCCTTCAAGGGCTACGAGAGCGGCGCGGTGGACTTCCTCTACAAGCCGCTGGACAACCACGCGGTGCGCAGCAAGGTGAACGTCTTCGTCGACCTCTACCGCCAGCGCAAGGTGCTCGCGCGGCAACTGGAGGCGCTGGAGCAGGCGCGCAGCGAGCAGGACGCGTTGCTTGCCGAGCTGCGCGAGACCCAGGTGGAGCTGCAGCGTGCGGTGAAGATGCGCGACGACTTCATGTCCATCGTCTCCCACGAGCTGCGCACGCCGCTCAACGGTCTGATGCTGGATACCCAGTTGCGCCGTCTTTACCTGTCCAAGGGCAAGCTGGAGCACTTCGCGCAGGACCGTCTGGGGGTGCTCTTCGAGCGCGACGAGCGCCAGCTCACCGGGTTGAACCGGCTGATCGAGGACATGCTCGATGTCTCGCGTATCCGCACCGGCAAGCTGTCGATCCGCCCGGAGCCGGCGAACCTCGCCGATATCGCCCGCCGCGTGCTGGGCAACTTCGCGGTGCAGGCGCAGGCGGCCGGTTGCGAACTGAGCCTGGAGACGCCTGAAGTGGTGGAAGGCGTGTGGGACGCCTACCGCCTGGAGCAGGTAATCAGCAACCTGGTCAGCAACGCCCTGCGCTATGGGCCCGGCCAGCCGGTGGAAGTGACCGTCGCGGTGGCGGATGGCCGCGCGCAACTCTGCGTGCGCGACCATGGCGACGGCATCAGCGCCGACGAGCAGCGGCGCATCTTCCAGCAATTCGAACGTGGCGCCGGCGGGGCCCGTGTCGCCGGCCTGGGTTTGGGGCTGTTCATCTCCGAGCAGATCGTCCAGGCTCACGGCGGCCGCATCGAGTTGCGCAGCGAGCCGGGGTTCGGCGCGGCGTTCAGCGTCTTCCTGCCGCAGGACTGAGTGCCGTCTGGCGGCGCCCGAAGTGAGGTGGCTGCGCCTATGCTTTGCTCCAATGAGCCAAGAGAGCAGACCTGATGCCCGATACGACCGCCAGCACCGCCCAGCTCGTCGAAGATGCGCGCTACCGCCTGCTGGTCGAGGCGGTGACCGACTATGCCATCTACATGCTCGACCCCGATGGCCGCGTCAGCAGCTGGAGCTCTGGGGCGCAGCGCCTGAAGGGCTACGCCGCCGATGAGATACTCGGCGAGCACTTCTCGCGTTTCTATACCCCCGCCGACCGCGAGGCCGGACTGCCGGAGCTGGCGCTGGGCGAGGCGGCGCGGGTCGGGCGCTTCGAGAGTGAGGGCTGGCGCCTGCACCGCGATGGCAGTTCGTTCTGGGCCCACGTGGTGATCGACGCCATCCGCGATGTTTCCGGGGAGCTGCTGGGCTTCGCCAAGATCACCCGCGACCGCACCGAGCAGCACGAGACCGAGCAGGCCCTGCGCCGCAGCGAGCAGCATTTCCGCCTGCTGGTCAATGGCGTCACCGACTACGCGCTGTACATGCTTGACCCCGAGGGCAATGTCACCAGCTGGAACTCCGGCGCGGAGCGGATCAAGGGCTACCACCCCGAGGAGATCATCGGCCGTCGCTTCGACTGCTTCTACTGCGACGAGGACCGCCAGGGAGGCGTTCCCGAGACCAGCCTGAGCACCGCGCTGGCCGAGGGGCGCTACGAGGAAGAACGCCTGCAGATGCGCAAGGACGGCTCGCGGTTCTGGGCCAATATCGTCATCGACCCGGTATTCGACGACGCCGGCAAGCTGCTGGGTTTCGCCAAGATCACCCGCGACATCACCGACAAGCGCCGCGCCCAGGAAGAGCTGGAGCGCGCCCGCGACGAACTGATCCAGTCGCAGAAGATGGAGTCACTCGGCCAGCTGACCGGCGGCGTCGCCCACGACTTCAATAACCTGCTGACAGTGATCCTTGGCGGGCTGCAGTTGCTCGAACGACAACTGCCCAGGGACAACGAGAAGGTCCAGAACATCTGGCGCAACGCGCTGGAGGCGACCCGCCGCGGCGCCCAGCTGACTCAGCGGATGCTGGCCTTCGCCCGCAAGCAGCGGCTGTTCCCGCAACCGATCCAGCTGCCGGCACTGCTGCAGGACATGAGCGAGCTGCTGGTCAGCTCCCTGGGCCCGACCATCAGCCTGGAGACGCGCTTTCCGCTTCAGCTGGACTGCGTGATGAGCGACCAGAACCAGCTGGAGCTGGCGATCATCAACCTCGCCACCAACGCCCGCGACGCCATGCCTGGCGGCGGCAGCATCACCTTCTCGGCACGCAATGCCCAGGTCGGACCGCGCCAGGGCGGCAAGCTGGCGCCGGGGGAATACGTGTGCCTGGCCATGACAGACTCGGGGCTGGGCATGGACGAGGACACCCTGCGCCGCGCCGCCGAGCCATTCTTCACCACCAAGCCGACCGGCAAGGGCACGGGGCTGGGATTGTCCATCGTCCATGGACTGGCCCAGCAGCAGGGCGGCGCGCTGCTGTTGCGCAGTACGCCAGGGCAGGGCACCACTGCGGAAATCTGGTTGCCGGCGGTGAAGACGAAGGCGGAGCTGGTAGCAGAAAGCACCGAACTGCCGCCCGATGCGGTGGGCGAACCCCTGGAGCCGCTGGGCCTGCGGGTGCTGGTGGTGGACGATGACGCGCTGGTGCTGGCCGGCACCAGCGCGCTGCTGGCGGACCTGGGTTGCCAGGTCGCGCGAACCGATTCGGCGCGGGCGGCGCTGCAATGGCTGGAGCAGTCGGACTTCGACCTGATGATCACCGATTTCGCCATGCCGGACATGGACGGCATGCTGCTGATCCAGCAGGTGCGCCAGTCATACCCCGCATTGACCTGTGTGCTGACCACCGGTTACGCGGGACGGCTGGATACTCTGGCCGACTCGGTGGTGCGTCTGCCCAAACCGTTCGACCGCGACCAGTTGCTGGCTTTGCTGCTGCAGGTGAAGCACGTCGGGTAGATAAACCGAACCTCAGAGGACAGGGCGCGCCCAATGGAGACTGCCCATGTCCCGGAGGACTCGCCATGTACGCTCATCCCCAGGCACAGCGACCGGACCCACAGGAAGCCCCGCCGGACCGCGAGAGCCAGATTCCCGAGGACTTTCCCGAGGAGCTGCCGATGCAGCAGCCCCCGGAGGAACCGGTGCCGCAGCCGGAACAATGAACGGCTACGCAGACTTTCCGGCTGCGCAGCAGTCTTCCATTGCCGCGATCGCGCGACGGGAAGGCTGCTGCAGGCCACGGATCTCGGCGCTTACTCCTGCAGATATTCCCCAGCCCCCGTCATTGTCTGGCCCCACATTTCCAGGAAGCCGAACGCCGTGGTCAGCAGCGCCAGAAAGCCAAGGCCGAGGATGCAACCCGCATAGAACGCGGCACTGCGCTGGGTCAGACGCATGTAGATCGGCAGGCCGATGAACAGCAGCCAGCCGGAATAGGCCGTGGCGGCCCCGGCAGCGAGGATCAGCAGCCAGCGCGAGGGCAGCAGCGCGGCAATACCGGCGAGCATCAGCGGCAAGGCGACGGCGGTGGAGAAGCCCATGCTGTGGTTGATATTGGGCCGCACCTCGGTGCGGAACAGCACCCAGCGCGTGAGGTAGGCGATGATCACTATCCCGGCCACCAGGCCGACGTAGCACCAGAACCCGAGCAGCGCGCCACTGGCGGCGCTGAGGAACTGGGTTTCGCTGTTGCCCGGCAGGCGCCAGCCCACCTGGGTGGTGCCGATGAACAGGCACACCGCCGGGATCAGCGGCAGCAGCAGCCAGAACGGCAGGTAGGCCGCCGGGTGCTGGTCGGTGCTGTCGCGCAGTTCGTGCCAGGCCTTCTCGGGGTGCACGAAGAAATGGGTCAGGGGAAAGGTCATGGCGTTCTCCTAAGCCTTGAAAGGGTTTCAGTGCCGCCTGGACCGGTTGGCGGAGTGCAGGCCCTCGGCAACCTCGATTTCGATCAGCGAACCGGGGTCTTCATTGCCCGGATCGTTGATCTGCGAACTGGCCAGCTCCGGATCGTCGATGGCCGGATCGAGGTCGCTCTGGGGCATCAGCCCCTCGCTGCGGTCACGGAGGTCGAGCAGTGGCAGCAACTGCTCCTGGAACGCCTGCTGCTGGGTTTCCGACAGTGCAGCAAACCCGTGGTTGAGGATGTAGCGAGCAAGGATTTCCTGGCGGCTGTCGGATTCCAGCGCGCCTTCTTCGAGCAGCCGGCGAAGGCCTTCCGAGCGTTCGACATCCTGATGATCATTCCAGCCCATCGTTTGCACCTCCCGGATCGGGTGAGCGTGAGTGGTCAAGCGTGTGTGGCTCGGCATGAGCACTGGCAGTGGGCGGCGTCTTTCGCGTCGCCTATGCGGATGACCTGTGCCGGGCGTCCGGTGTTCGGTGCCAGGGACGAACGGTTCCGTGGCGTCGCTCAGGAGCTGCCGCTGACCTGAGCCTCACGCCACGCCCGGCAGGACCCATCGCATTCCGGCATGGGCGGCATCGACCTATGGTATTGGCCGGGCGCAGCGCTCGGCTCTTAGCATCTCTTGCGTTTCCCCTGACAACGAGAACAACAAGTGGACCTGGGTAAAATCCTGCGCCGTAGCGCGCTTTACTGGCCTGACCGCGAAGCCGTGGTCGACTCCCGCCAACGTATCACCTTCGCCGACCTCGAACGCCGCACCAACCGCCTGGCCTCAGGGCTACAGGCGCTGGGGCTGGAGCAGGGCGCCCATGTGGCGATCCTGGCACCCAACCGCGTCGAGCTGGTGGAGGCGGAAGTCGCCCTCTACAAGAACGCCATGGTCAAGGTGCCGATCAACGCGCGCCTGGCCCCCGATGAAGTGTTGAGCGTGCTGAAGGATTCGCGCAGCCAGGCGGTGATCGCCGATGCCGCCTTCGCCCGACTGATCGACCAGCGCCGCGCCGAGCTGCCGGACCTGAAGCTGATCGTCCCGCTGACGGACGAGGGCGCCGACGTGCCTTACGAGCAGGTGCTCGAGCGCGGCTCTGAGGCGCCGGTCAGTTGCGACCCGGCGGACGATGCCCTGGCCGTGCTGCACTACACCTCCGGCAGCTCCGGCGTGCTCAAGGCCGCCATGCTCAGCGTCGGCAACCGCAAGGCGCTGGTGCGCAAGAGCATCGCCAGCCCCACCGGCCGTTCAGGGCCGGGCGATGTGATGGCCCATGTTGGCCCGATCACCCATGCCAGCGGCATGCAGATCATGCCGCTGCTCGCCGCTGGTGCCTGCAACCTGCTGGTGGAGCGCTACGACGACCGCCTGCTGCTGGAGGCCATCCAGCGCGAGCGCGTCACCCGGCTGTTCCTGGTGCCGGCGATGATCAATCGCCTGGTGAACTTCCCCGGCGTGGAAACCTACGACCTGAGCAGCCTGCGCCTGGTGATGTACGGTGCCGCGCCCATGGCGCCTGCGCTGGTGCGCCGTGCCATGCAGGTGTTCGGGCCGATCCTCGCCCAGGGCTACGGCGCCGGCGAGACCTGTTCGCTGGTCACCGTGCTCACCGAGCAGGACCATATCGCCGCGCTGGACGACCCCAGGCGCCTGGCCTCCTGCGGGCGCTGCTACTTCGACACCGACCTGCGGGTGGTCAACGACGACTTCGAGGACGTGAAGGCCGGCGAGATCGGCGAGATCGTCGTGCGCGGGCCGGACATCATGCAGGGCTACTGGCAGGCGCCGGAGCTGACCGCCGAGGTCATGCGCGACGGCTACTACCTCACCGGCGACCTCGCCACGGTGGATGAGCACGGCTACGTGTTCATCGTCGACCGCAAGAAGGAAATGATCATTTCCGGTGGTTTCAACATCTACCCGACCGAGGTGGAGCAGGTGCTCTACAGCCTGCCGGAAATCTTCGAGGCGGCGGTGGTCGGCGTGCCCGACGAGCAGTGGGGCGAGGCAATCAAGGCGGTGGTGGTGCTCAAACCCGGCATGCAGCTGGACGAGGCGCGGATCATAGAGCTGTGCGCCGCGCAGCTGGCCGGCTTCAAGAAGCCGCGCAGCGTGGACTTCGTCCGCGAGCTGCCGAAGAACCCCAACGGCAAGGTCGTGCGCCGCCTGGTGCGCGAACCCTACTGGCAGAACCAGGATCGGCGGATCTGAGGAGCATGACCATGCAAGCGATTCAACCCAGCCCCAAGGCGCAGGCGATCATCGAAGATCTGCGCGGCTTCATCCGTGAAGAACTGCTGCCGCTGGAGCAGCGCGAGGGCATCCGCTTCGGCGAGAAGCACTCCCGCGAGCTGTTGCGCAGCCTGTGGCAGCGCTCCTGCGAGCGCGGCTTCTACAACATCATGCTGCCCGAGGAACTGGGCGGTGCCGGCCTGGGCATCGCCGACCTGTGCGCGGTGAAGGAAGCCGCCGCCAGCAGCGGCGCAGTGCTGGCCGCCCACGTGCTGGGCGAGCTGAGCGGCCCGCCGCGGGTCGGTCATCTGTTCCGCGTGGCCAGCGAAGAGCAGGTCGAGCATTTCCTGCGTCCGGTGTGCCGCGCCGAGAAGGCCGTGTGCTTTGCTCTGACCGAGGCCGAGGCCGGCTCCGATGCCACGGCGATCAAGACCAGCGCGCGCCTGGAGGGCGAACACTACGTGCTGGACGGCGCCAAGCGCTACATCTCCGGCGCGCCCTACGCGGACTTCGCCGTGCTGCTGGCGGTGACCGGGCCAGGCAAGGGCGCGGACGGAATCTCGGCGTTCTTCGTCGATCTGTCGGCTCCAGGTGCGAAAGTCGTCTCCGACTACCAGGCGATGTCCGGCCCCGGCACCCACGGCGACATCATCCTCGAAGGGGTGAAGGTACCGGTGGCGCACCGCATCGGCGAGGCGGGCAAGGGCTTCAAGCTGGCCATGGGGCGCATCACCCTGAATCGCCTGCTGCATTGCGCGACCATGCTCGGCATGGCCGACCTGGCGCTGAACCTGTCGGTGGATTATGCCCGCACGCGGGTGCAGTTTGGCCGGCCGATCGGCATGTTCCAGGCGGTCAGCCACATGATCGCCGACATGGCCACCGAGCTGTATGCCGCGCGCAGCATGATGTACGCCACGGCAGCCAGCTATGACGCGGGCGGCGACATCCGCACCCAGTCGTCGATGTGCAAGGTGTTCAGCTCGGAGACCGCCTTCCGCATCGCCGACCGCGCCGTGCAGGTGCACGGTGGCGCCGGCTTGATCAACGGCCATCCGGTGGAATGGCTGTTCCGCGCGACCCGTATGATGCGCATCCTCACCGGGACCAGCGAAATTCAGCGCAACACCATTGCCAAGGGCATCCTGATGCCCGATTGACCGGCAGGACCTGACAGCGCAGCGCCCACAAGAACAAGAGAGAGACAAGCAACATGCACGATGCTCATGCCTTCCAGCCCCGAAAAGCCTGGACTGTCGCCTTCCTGCTGGCGGCGATGATGCTGGTTAACTTCCTCGACAAGGTGGTCACCGGCCTGGTCGCAGTGCCGATGATGAAGGAGTTGAACCTGACCCCGGCCGAATTCGGCCTGGTCGGTGGCAGCCTGCACTGGCTGTTTTCCATCTCCGCGGTGGTCGGCGGCTTCCTCGCCAACCGCCGCTCCACTCGCTGGATGCTGCTGGGCATGGGCGCCTTCTGGGCGCTGGTGCAGTTGCCGATGCTCTATGCCACTTCGCTATGGACGCTGGTGGCCTGCCGGGTGCTGCTGGGCGTGGGCGAAGGACCGGCCTCGCCGGTCGCCACCCACGCGCTGTACAAGTGGTTCCCCGACGAGCGCCGCAGCCTGCCGGTGGCGCTGCTGCACTCGGGCAGCGCCATGGGCCTGCTGATCGCCGGGCTGATGATCCCGTGGGTCAGCACCCACTACGGTTGGCGCAGCAACTTCGCCATCCTCGCGATTCTCGGCGCGGTGTGGTGCGCGGCCTGGTTCTTCTTCGGCCAGGAAGGCCGGCTGGGCGAGGTTCGCCAGGGCCAGCCGGGTGGCGAACGCCTGCCGTACCGCCGCCTGCTGGGCGACAGTACAGTGCTGGCCAACTACTTCTGCCACTTCGCCGCCAACTGGTCGCTGGCGCTGACCCTGACCTGGGTGCCGGCCTACCTGGAGAGCGGCCTGGGCCTGAGCGGGATGAACGCCGGGCGGCTGTTCGGCCTGTTCGTGCTGGTGACCATGCCGCTGAGCCTGTTCATGGCATGGCTGTCGCAACGCATGCTGCGTGCCGGGGTGTCGTCGCGCGTGGCGCGGGGCGTGTTCGTCTCCGCCTGCCTGATGGCCAGCGGGGTTTTGTCCATCAGCCTGCTGGCGGACCTGCCGGTGGCGCTGCGCATGACCTACATGACCCTGAGCGGCGGCTTGGCGCTGGTGATGTACTCGGTAGGCCCGGCGATGCTGGCGGAAGTCACGCCCACCGCTCAGCGCGGCAGCATCCTCGCCATCGGTAACGCCTTCTCCTCGCTGGCAGGGCTGAGCGCGCCCATCGTCACCGGCTTCCTGGTACAGCGCTCCGGCGGCCTGGATGGCGCCGGCTATGCCCACGGCTTCGCAGTCAGCGGTGTATTGCTGGTGGTGGCGGGGCTGGTCGGGCTGGCCTGGCTGCGCCCGCAGCGTTCGCGGGCCCAGCTCTGCGGTGAGCTGGCCACGGCCAGCTGAGCGGGGGCGATGAAATAGCGGTCAATCGTCGAGATTGACCGCCGGCAGAGGCGAGCGCTCGATCAGCTCGCCTTTCCACGTTCCGTTACGCACCGACTCCACCAGCAGCTCGCGCATCAGGTCGTGCACGCAGGAGGCGGCAAAGCTCAGCGGCTTGTGCGCCGAGTGGGCAATGGACACGGTGCGCTCGATCTGCGGCTCGACGATGCGCCGCGCCATGGCTTGGGAGCCCACCTCGATGGGCGGCCAGTTGCTGATGGACGCCGCCAGCCCGCTGGACACCAGGCCGGTGATGCCGTACGCGGACTGCTGCTCGTACTTCACGTTGAGCTCAAGCCCTGCGGCCATGGCCACCTGCTCGATGCGTCGGCGCAGATGCATGCCCCGAGGCGGCATCACCAGCGGCAGACTGAGCGCCTCGGCCAGGGTGATGGTGTCGCCTTCGCTGACCGTAGGAATGCGCCCAACCCAGTAGAGCTGCTCGACGAAGATCGGCTCGGCAACCACGCCTTCCAGCTCCTCGGCATTGGGCACGATGCCGAAATCCACCTTGCCCAGTTCGATGGCTTCGCCACCTTCCTTGCTCAGGCCGTCGCGTACCACCAGGTCGATGCCGGGGAAGCGTTCCTGCACGCGCTGGATGATCGCCGGCAGCAGCAGGGCGGAGGTGGTCACCGGGATCGCCACGGATACCCGGCCGCGCGGATCGCCCCGGCTGGAAACCAGCTCGTCCTTCACCGAATCGATCTTCTGCACCACCGAGCGCGCCACTTCGTAGAGACGCCGGCCGGCGTCGGTGAGGTCCACACCGTCGTGCTGGCGCAGCAGCAGTTGCACCTCCAGTTCGCTCTCCAGCATGCCGATCTGCCGGCTCAGCGCCGGCTGGGCGATATAGGCCTTGCGGGCGGCGGCGGAAAAGCTGCCGGCCTCGGCGATGGCGATCAGGTAACGCAACTGCTTGAGGGTCATCGTCGTGCCTTTTCCGGCCATGCCGGTTTGTTATGGGGCCCATCTGAAGACGATATTTGTTCGTCGCAAGGGGGCTATTTAGTATCGACCCATCACTGCAAAGCAAGGGTCGGTAACGATAAGCCAACAATCTGCCAAGTCTTCTGGAAGTTAATCTGAAGAGTAATTATTCCAATAAAGATATCCAGATAATACAGCCACTTAAGATCGAAATCTCGCGTTGGTTAAAGTGATTTCGAGGATAACTCTGTATTGCCTGAAGATCGCTCGAACAAGAATAAAGAGGATAAGAGTGATGACGCCGAAAGTTCGCATCATGGTGCGAGGCTCATGGCTATTGGTCGCAACTTGCACCAGCCATTGTGCCTGGGGTTACAACTTCGAGATCGGGGAAATCCAGGGTCAGCTCGACTCTGCGCTGTCGCTGGGCGCCAGCATGTCCACCCACAACCCGGAACAGCGCCTGATGCGCAGCGCCTCGGGCGATGACGGCCGCCGCAACTACCGCGCCGGCGACGTCTTCTCGAAGATCTTCAAGGGTCGCCACGACCTGGAGCTGAAGTACAACGACAGCGGCGTGTTCCTGCGCGGCAGCTATTGGTACGACTACGCCCTGCGCGACGAGAGCCAGCGCTTCAAGGACGTCGAGGACAACGGCCGCAAGAACGCCAACAAGTCCGCCGGCTTCGAGCTGCTCGACGCCTTCGTCTACCACAACTTCCAGATCGCCGATGAGCCGGGCTCCGTGCGGCTGGGCAAGCAGGTGGTGAACTGGGGCGAGAGCACCTTCATCCAGGGCGGTCTGAACGTGGTCAACCCGACCAACCTGTCGGCCATCCGCCGGCCGGGCTCGGAAGTGAAGGACGCGCTGGTGCCGGTGAACCTGTTCTACGTCACCCAGAACCTCAGCGAGAACCTCTCGGCCGACTTCTTCTACCAGCTGGACTGGGAACAGACCAATCTGGACAACTGCGGCACCTTCTTCTCCAGCAACGACTACATCCCCGACGGTTGCTACGGCCTGGACGTGGGCAGGAACCTCACCGGCAACGCCGCTGCCGTGCGCGCGCTGACGCCGTTCGGCGTCGACCTGACCAGTGAAGGCATCCGCCTGCAGCGCGCCGCCGACCAGGACGCGCGCAACAGCGGCCAGTGGGGCCTGTCGTTGCACTGGTTCGTGCCGACCCTGGACACCGAGTTCGGCGCCTACGCGGCCAACTACCACAGTCGCCTGCCGTACACCGGGTCGATCAGCAGCCCGTACCTGACCAACAGCAACTTCGTCCCGCAGCTGTGCGGCAACCTCGGACTGTCCGGCGCGGCCTGCAACGGCCTGATGAGCAGCAGCGCCGGCAAGACGCTGACCGACGCGCTGCGCATGGGCACTTCCAGCTACTTCGTCGAGTACCCCGAAGACATCCGCCTGTACGGCCTGACCTTCGCCACCACGCTGTCGACCGGCACCGCGCTGCAGGGCGAGATCAGCTACCGGCCGAACCTGCCGCTGCAGTTCAACGGCCCGGACCTGATCCAGTCCGGCCTCGGTGATCCGTCGCGTACGCCCTTGTACAGCAGCGGTGTCGTGGCCTACGCCGACAGCAACGCCACTGACGGTTACCGCCGCAAGGAAGTGACCCAGGCGCAGATGACCGCCACCCAGACCATCAGCCAGGTCATGGGCGCGGACCAACTGGTGCTGGTGGGTGAGGTAGGCGCCACCTTCGTTGGCGGCCTGGAGGGCAACGGCGGCCCGCGCTACGGGCGAAACAGCACTTTCGGCTCGGGCGAGCTGGCCAACAACGCGGTGTGCATCGCCAACTCGGCCACCCCGGAGAACTGCAACAACGAAGGCTTCGTCACGTCCTTCTCCTGGGGCTACCGCGCCCGGGCGATCTGGAGCTACGCCAACGCCATCGCCGGTATCGACCTCAAGCCCGGCCTCTCCTGGTCCCACGACGTGAAGGGCTACGCCCCGGCGGAGGTCTCGGGCTTCAACGAGGGCTCCAAGGCGGTCGGCGTCTCGCTGGATGCGGACTTCAACAGCACCTACACCGCCGGCATTTCCTACACCAACTATTTCGATGGCGACTACGGCAACCGCGGCGACCGCGATTTCGTCTCGCTGTCGGTCGGCATCAACTTCTGACGGAGCCTGCCCCTTGAAACGCATCTACTGCCTGTTCTCCGCCATCCTCCTGGCCCACGGCGCGCATGCCGCCGTGCCGGCCGGGGAGGCTGCCAAGCTGCAAGACAGCCTGACTCCCCTAGGCGCCGAGCGCGCCGCCAGCGCTGACGGCAAGGTCCCTGCCTGGCAGGGCGGGCTGTCCGGCGAGGGCCTGAAGATCCAGGGCAACGGCACGCCGGCCGACCCTTACGCTGGTGACCAGCCGCTGTTCACCATCGATTCGGGCAACTACCAGCAATACCAGGCCAACCTCACGGCGGGTCAGATTGCGCTGCTCAAGCGCTACCCCGGTCAGTACAAACTGCCGGTGTACCCGAGCCGCCGCAGCGTGGGCGTCTCGGACTCGGTGAAAGGCTGGGTGGCGCAGAACGCCACTGGCGCCAGGCTGGTCAACGAAGGCAACGGCATCGAAGGCTTTCATGGTGCGGTGGCGTTCCCGATTCCGCAGAACGGCCTGGAAGCGATCTGGAACCACATCACCCGCTACCGCGGCGGCAGCCTGCTGTCGGTCAACGACAGCGCGGCGCCCCAGGCCGGCGGTGACTACGTGATCACCACCACCGAACAGCGCTTCACCATGGCCGACCAGGTGAGCAACTACGAGCCGGGCAAGGTGGACAACATGCTGTTCTATTACAGCCACCGCATCACTGCGCCGTCGCGCCAGGTGGGTGAGGTGGTGCTGGTCCACGAGACGCTGGACCAGGTGAAGCAACCGCGCCTGTCCTGGGTCTACAGTTCCGGCCAGCGCCGCGTGCGCCGCGCCCCGGACAACGCCTACGACGCCGCCGGTCCGACCACTGCCGGCCTGCGCACCGCCGACAGCCGCGACATGTACAACGGCGCCCCGGACCGCTACGACTGGAAGCTGATCGGCAAGAAGGAGCTGTACATCCCCTACAACAGCTATCGTCTGGCCTCGCCGGGCCTGAAGTACGCGGACTTCCTCAAGCCCGGCGTGATCGACGCCGCGCCAACCCGCTACGAGCTGCACCGCGTCTGGGAAGTGGAAGCGATCCTGAAGCCCGGTGCCCGGCATATCTACTCCAAGCGTCGCTTCTACCTCGACGAGGACAGCTGGACGGTGGTGGAGAGCGACCAGTACGACAGCCGTGGCGAGCTCTGGCGGATCGGCGAGAACCACACCTTCTACCGCCCGGACGCCCAGGTATTGCTGTCCGCCGCGCAGGTGTTCTACGACCTGCAGGCCGGCCGCTACATCGCTTCGAACCTGAGCAACGAGCAGCCGCGCGGTTATGATTTCGGCTTCCGCGCCACCACCTCGGACTATTCACCGGGCGCCCTGCGCGGGCTGGGCATCCGCTGATGGCGCAGGCGCAATGAGCAGTGGCCGCAGCCGCCTGGCCGACCGCCTGCTGGGCGGCGGCCAGGAGCCGGACCCGCGCTTCACCCTGGCCAACGAGCGCACCTTCCTGGCCTGGATTCGCACCGCCATGGCGCTGCTGGCCGGCGCCGTCGCCGTGGACGCCTTCGCCGACCCCGCGCTGCCGGGTCCCGCGCGGACTTTCCTCGCGCTGATGCTGGCCGGCCTCGGCCTGCTCACCGCCGGCGCGGCAGGGTTGCGCTGGCTGGGCGTGGAGCGCGCGCTGCGCCAGGGGCGGCCCTTGCCGGTGCCGTTGCTTGTGCCGCTATTGGCAATGGCTTGCGTGGTGCTGGCCGCCGGGCTGATCGGCTACCCGCGATGAACAGGGACAAGGGATTGCAGGCCGAGCGCACCACGCTGGCCTGGACGCGGACCTTGCTGGTGCTGCTGGTATTGGCTGCGCTGGTGCTGCGGCGGATCGGCGAGCTGTCTGCGCTGGCGCTGGTTCCCGCGGCGTTGCTGGTGAGCTGCGCGCTGGTCTGCCTGGTCGGGCAGGGCGGTCACTACCGGCGCAGCCGCCGTGCGCTCGCGGGTGATCACAGTGGCGGTAATGGCCGCGCCGTAGCCTGCCTGAGCCTGGCGCTGGTGCTCACCGCCGGCATCTTGCTCGGCCTGATCCTGCTGCACGACGAAATCTGACCATGCACGATCTGTACGACCTCGACCTGAACCTGCTGTCGGTCTTCGACGCCATCTACCAGCAGCGCAGCATCACCCGTGCAGCGCGGCTGATGGGCCTGAGCCAGCCGGCGGTGAGCAACGCCCTGAGCCGTCTGCGCAAGCACTGCGGCGACCCACTGTTCATCAAGAGCCACCTGGGCGTGACGCCCACCGTGGCAGCGCACCGCCTGGCCGACCATGTACGCCTGGCCTTCGAAAGCCTGCGTGAAGGCTGGCGTCAGGTGCCGGGGCGCGAGCCTTCCACGCCGGAGCTACGGGTCAGCTGCATCGACTGCCTGCAGCCGCTGTTCCTCGACACGGCGCTGGCGCGGCTCGCTGAGGACTGGCGGGTGACCTTCTACCAGCCGCAACGCCGCGTGGCCTTCGACGAACTGCGCGGTGGCCAGTTGGACATCCTGCTGGACATCGATCAGGTGGTGCCGTTCGGCTATGGCATCGAGCGCCTCACGGTCGCGGCGGACCACTACGTCTTCGCCCATGGCGCGGCGCTGCAGCGGCCACCGGAAAGCCTCGCGGACTACCTGCGCCAGCCGCAGATCCAGGTCTCCGCCCGGCGCGGCGGCCTGTGCCCGGTGGACCTGCAATTGGGTTTGCGCGGGTTGCGCCGGAACATCGCCTGCCGTGTGCAGAGCGCACTGGCCGCGCGGCTGATGCTGGACCGGCATCCGCTGGGGGTGACGTTGCCAGCTCGCATGGCGTGCCTGCTGGGGCTGAACTGCCAGCCGTTGCCGCTGGGTGAAGCGGTGGCCTTCCCCGTGGCCATCTACATCGCCCCCAGCCTGGGTGATGGCGGGCGGATTGCCGGTCTGGCGCGGGCGCTGGCTTCGCGCCTGTCGATGCTGGATACGGCGGCCTAGGTTTCGTCGCTGCCGACCACGCGGTTGCGGCCGCTCTGCTTGGCGCTGTACAAGCGCTGGTCGGCAAGCTTGAGCACCGCTTCCGGGGTCACGGCCAGTGCGCCCAGGTCGGCGACGCCGATGGACAGCGTGACCAGCCCCACCTGCGGTATCTGTGTGAGCGCCACGGTCTCACGGATGCGTTCGGCGATGCCGGTGGCGGTTTCCAGGGACGTCTGCGGCAGCAGCAGGACGAATTCCTCGCCACCGGCGCGGCAGGCCAGGTCGCCGGCGCGGGACGAGTCGCGCAGCACCGCCGCGATCCGCCGCAGGGCTTCGTCGCCGGCATCGTGGCCCCAGGTGTCGTTGACCCGCTTGAAGTGGTCGATATCCACCGCGAGTACCGAGTAGGCCACCCCGGATTGCTCCAGCGCATCCAGTGCTACACCCAGCGCGCGACGGTTGGCCAGGCCGGTGAGGGCGTCGCTTTGCGCCTCCTGGCTTAGCTGGCCGAGCTTCTGCTGCATCAGCCCGACACCGGTGAGCAGCGCCTTGCGGATCGCCGCCGCTTCGCGGTACCAGGTCTTGATGCCCTGTAGTTCGCGGGGCGTTTCCGGGTTCGACAACTGCTCGGCGCTCAGCGCCAGCTGGCGCAGCGGTCGGGTGATCAGCAAGGTGCCGACCCAGATCGCCAGCACGCCGAGCAGGCTCGCCGGAATCAGTCCCAGCAGCATGTCCTTCATCAGCAGGTTCAGCGGCGACAGGCTCAGGTCGCGCGGTTGCTGGGCCACCACTGCCCAGTTGGCTTCCGGCACCTGGGCGTAACCGGCGAGCATGGGCACGCCCTGGTAGTTGAGTACCTCCATCGAACCGCTCTCGCCGCGCAGGGCGGCCTCGATGGTGCTGCTGTGATTCACGACCTCGCCGACGCGCTCGCGGACGGGGTGGTGCAGCAGTCGGTGGTTGGCGTCGGCAACGAAGGCGAAGGTGCCTTCCTGCTGGAAGTGGCTGCCGATGATGCTATGCAGCACGCTGGGCTTGAGGATGTACACCGAGCCACCGACCAGGCCCAGGTACTCGCCGCTCGGGCTGGTGATCGGTTGCGAGATCAGTACCACGAGGTTGCCGGCAATGGACTCGTAGGCCTGGCTGATCTTCGGCTGCTTCAGGCTCAGCGCTTCCTTTACGGCCTCCGAGCGCAGCGTGGTGCCGACGATCTGCAGCGAGTCGGGGTAGGCCTGCAGGACCTTGCCACTGGCGTCAACGATGATGATGGAGTTGAAGAAGGCGTCCTGGGCCTGCAGCCGCATGGCCTCTGCGTGGAGTATCGGAGGTTCGTCGAAGTGATTGGCGAGTATCCCGGAGCTGTAGGCCAGGTTGCGCCGTGCGGAGCCGAGGAACTCGTGAATGCTCGACGCCACCTTGGCTGCATAGGCGCGATTGGCCTCCAGCGTCGAGTGGATCAGTGCGGTGCGCTGCACGTTGTAGGCGACCACCAGACTGTTGCCGAGGGTGGCCAGCGCGGCGAGCAGCACGAAGACCAGTATCAGCATCCGCAGCGTCAGCGGTTTGCGGCTCCAGCGCTTCATGGGCTGGCCTGCCGGGTACTACGGGGTGATCGCGATGTCGGGGTCTGATCCATGTAAGCGCCGGGGCTGGTGAAGGACGTGCAGCCTACCCGCCAATCCTCGACGGGGCGAGGTTCAGGATAGGCAGGCTTGCGGCGTCCGTCACATCGCTGGCACGCATCCGGCAGGGGGCAATTGCGCTCAGGCGCTCATAAAAGAGCCCCGCATTGCGCGGGGCTCTTTCATTCACTAGTCACTCAGGCGTGCTTGCGCAGCTCGGTGCTGAGGCCTGCCTGGGCGATCGTTGCGATCGCCTGGTCGCGAGCGGCCTCGGAGTCGTACAGCTTGCTGGTCAGCAGTTCTGCACCGGTGTTATCGCGGATCACGAAGAAATTCTTGCCGCCGGGGGACATCTGGCGCTTGTAGCGCTCGACGGCCGCACAGGAGCTGCGGAGGCTGTTGATGGCCTGCTCGGCTGCCTCCTGTGTCGGGTAGGCCAGAGTTTCCAGCAGGGTACCGTGGGCAGTGTTCTTGAGCAGAACGCGACGGTTGCCGCTGCTGAGTTCCTTGATTTCATACCAACCGGGCATGTGTAGCTCCATATAACCGGTGTCAACGTCCTGCGGGTGTTCCCGCAGGGTGACAGGCCAGTTTAGGAGTACGGGCGTACTATTTGTATAGGAAAAGTCCTATGAATCATGGGGTTACTGTATCAATTTGTCTCAGGGTCACGGGTCTCAGAACGTCGCCTTGACCTGCAGGCCGAGCAGCAGGGCGTTGTCGATGTCCTGGCCGGAGAAGGCGCCCGGCTCGATGACGTATTGCAGGTCCGGGCGCAGGGTCAGCCAGGGCGTGGCCTGGTAGCCGTAGCTCAGCTCGATGAGTTGTTCGCCGCTGTCCAGGTTCGGGTAGTCCTGGCCGTTGGCGAGGGCGTTGTTCTCCTGCACCTCGCGGCTGCGCGGGTTGGGTACGGCGCGGCCGTAACCCAGTGCGAGGCTGTCCTTCGGGCGGCCTTCGAAGGGTTTGTAGAGCACGACGCCGGTGCCATACCACTGGGTGAAGGGCGAGGCGGCGCTGCTGGCGGCCGAGGCCTGGCCGAAGACGTGCAGGCTGCGGCCCCTGGAGGTCGAGTCGTTCCACACGGCCTGGTCCACCAGCAGGTAATGACCGCTGCGGCCGGACTCCTGCTTGTCGCTGCCGATGCGCTGCACGTCGGAGCTGTCGTAGTACCAGCCCAACTTGTACTCGCCGGGCAGCTCGCCCTGGGGCTTGTAGATCAGCTCGATGGGCACCACGGTGCCGGTGGTGTGCTTGGGGGTGAGATGCCAGGCGCGGCTGGAGTTGCCGTTGCTTTCCGGGTCGACGTTGAAGGCGGCGATGCGTAGCTGCCAGTCGGGCGCGAAACTGTACTTCACCCGTGCGCCCAGGTGCGCGTTGGGGTAGTTGGTCCAGCCGCTGCCGCCGGACATGTTCAGTGGGTGGCCGCAGAAGCCGGCGTTCATGAAGTTGCAGAGGATGCCGCTGTCCAGTCCGCCGACGTCGTTGCCCATGGCCATGTAGCCGAGCTTGAGGTTAACCGCCCGGCTCAGGTCGCGCTCGTAGCTCAGCTCGGTCAGGCGGGTATAGAGGCCTCCGTAGTTTTCCTGCACCGGCAGGCGGTTGCCCACCAGGTCTTCCGAGGCGCTGTTGCCGCGGCGGTCGTTGATGGTCAGCTGGACCTTGCCGCCGTTGTCCAGGCCGTAGAGTTTCGACAGGTCGAACTGCACGCCCAGCTTGATGTTCTGCGAATAGCGCGCCGAGCGGTGCAGTCCGCCGTGGGCGTTGTAGGCGGTCTCGCCGCTGTAGTCGCCGGTGAACTTGACGCCGTCCTGTTCCAGCTGGTGGCGCAGGCCGCCCCGGTCGCCGGACATGGTGGGGCGGTCGAGCAGGCCTTCTTCGGCCAGCGCAGGCAGCGAGGCGACGCACAGCAGCAGGCCGGGCGTGAGGCGAAGGGAAGTGCGCATGGAATTTCCTGAACGTGAAGCGAATAAAAAAAGGCGCGGTGGTAGTGCCGCGCCGGAAGGAGACGCCCGCACGAGGCGGGCGCGATGGGATCGTTACGCCGGGCCGCTCACTGCTTGTCGGGCAGGGTGTAGGCCATTACGTAGTCGCCGCGGTCAGTGGACTGGCGCGCACCGCCGGCGGTGATGACGATGAACTGCTTGCCGGTCTTGGGCGACACATAGGTCATCGGGCCGCCCTGGCTGCCGACGGGCAGGCGGGCCTTCCAGATTTCCTTGCCGTTGCCGCTGTCGTAGGCGCGCAGGTAGAAGTCCTGGGTGCCGGCGATGAACACCAGGCCGCCCTGGGTGGACAGCGTGCCGCCCAGGGTCGGCAGGCCGATGGGGATCGGCAGGTGCATGCGGATGCCCAGCGGGCCGGTGTCTTCCACGGTGCCCACCGGAACCTGCCAGGCCACCTGGCGGGTCTTCATGTCGATGGCGGTGAGGGTACCGAACGGCGGCGCCTGGCAAGGAATGCCGGCCACCGAGAGGAAGCGGTTCTTGTTCACCGCGTAGGGCGTGCCCTTGAGCGGCACGGCGCCCATCCCGGTGTTCAGCGCTTCGCCGCCGCCGGCCGCCGCGCCCTTGTTGGCCGAGGGGATCATCTGGATCCACAGGCCCAGGCGCATATCGTTGACGAAGATGAAACCGTGCACCGGGTCGGTGGAAAGGCTGCCCCAGTTCATGCCGCCCAGAGAGCCGGGGAAGCTCAGCGACAGGTCGGTACCCGGCGCGGTGTAGAGGCCGTCGTAGCGCATCTTCTTGAAGTCGATGCGGCACAGCAGCTGGTCATACGGCGTGGCGCCCCACATGTCCGACTCGGTGAGGGTCTGCGCGCCGATCTGCGGCATGCCGACGGATTTCGGCTGGGTCGGCGAGTAGGGCTCGTTGGGGATGTTGCCTGGCTTGACCGGTACATCCTTCACCTCGGTGAGCGGTTTGCCGGTGGCGCGGTCGAGCACATAGATCTGCCCGGCCTTGGTGCCGATCACCACCGCCGGCACGGTCTTGCCGTCGTCCCGGGTGAAGTCGATCAGGCTCGGCTGCATCGGCAGGTCGAAGTCCCAGAGGTCGTTGTGCACGGTCTGGTAGACCCACTTCTCGGCGCCGGTGGTGGCGTCCAGGGCCAGGATCGAGGCGCCGTAGGTGTGGTCGAGCTTGCTGCGCTCCACGCCATAGATGTCGGTGGAGGAACTGCCCATGGGCAGGAAGACGGTATTCATCGCCGGGTCGTAGGACATCGGCGCCCAGCTGTTGGGAGTGCTGCGCACGTAGGTCTTGCCGTCCGCCGGGGCCTTTTTGTCTTCCGGATTGCCTGGATCGAAGGCCCAGCGCATGGCGCCGGTGATGACGTCGAAGCCACGGATCACGCCACCGGGCATGTCGGTCTGGACGTTGTCCGCGACGCGGCCGCCAACCACCACGGTGGTGCCGGCCATGAGCGGGGCGGAGGAGAGCTGGTAGTAGGAGTCGGGCACGTCACCCAGGCCGGCCTTGAGGTCGACCTGGCCGTTGTTGCCAAAGCCCTGGCAGAACTCGCCGGTGTCGGCGTCCACCGCGATCAGGCGCGCATCGATGGTGTTGGTCAGCAGGCGACGCTGGCAGTTGGCGCCGGCCGGAACGCTGGCGGCGATGACCTGCGAGCTGTTGGGCTGGGTCGGCTGGGCGATCTCCTTGGTGGCATCGAAGTAGGCCATGCCACGGCAGCGCTGCCAGACCTTGGACTGGGCGTTGATCTCGTTCTTCCAGAGTTCCTTGCCGGTGTCCGCATCGAGGGCGATCAGGTTGTTGTGCGGGGTGCAGATGAACACCTTGTCGCCGACCTGCAGCGGGGTGAGCTGGTCTTCCGCACCGTTGCCGTCGCTGATCGCCACGTCGCCGGTGTGGTAGGTCCAGGCCACCTTGAGCTGATCGACGTTGCCACGGTTGATCTGGTCCAGCGCGGCGAAGCGGCTGCCGCCCTCGGTGTTGCCGTAGTGGGCCCAGTCCTTCTGCGCGTGGGCCGGGTCAACCGGCGTCAGGCCAGGGCCCTTGTCGGTGGGGGCAACGCTGGGATGGGCGACGAACATGTTGCCGGCGGCAATCACCACCAGCACTGCCAGCACGCCAGCGATGCCGTATGCGCCACGACCGGCGTCGCGGCCGGCGGAGCGGGCCAGCAGCGGGTAGACCAGCGCAACTACCACGCCGATCGCGCTGAACATGAACAGGCGCGAGAACAGCGGCCAGAACACCAGGCCGGTGTCGGCCACGGCCCAGACCGCGGTTGCCACCAGGAAGGCGGCGAACAGCCAGGCGCCGGCCGGCTTGCGAAGGGCGATCAGCAGGCCGGAAACGGCCATGGCCAGACCGCCGATGAGGAAGTACCAGGAACCGCCGAGGCTGACCAGGCGGATGCCGCCGGCGGCCAGGGCGAGGCCGAGGAGGGCGATGACCACACCCAGGCCGAGGAGGATGAAAGTGCTCACGCGGGAGGCGCGCTGTACCGGTTTCATACAGAAGGTTCTCACTGTTGGATTCGCCGATTATACTCTTAGCAAGCTAATTAACTAGATAGTACAAACGTCGAAGATGCGCCTTTTGTCAAAAAAAGCCGGGACGAATTCCATAGCCTCCTCCGGTTCTTGCCCAGAACATCCTGACCCACAATACCCCTGTGCAGAGGCTGCCGAGACTGGCAGCATCGCTGCTCGGTCCTACAGAAGAATCCTAGCTGCCGTGCCTGTTTCCCGCTCCGTTGTGCCCGCCCGACTCAAACTGCTGCCGCTGCTGATCTGCGGCGTCACCCACGGCCAGCTGGCCCGCGCCGCCGACCCGCAGAGCGCCGAGCAAGCGCTGGCCGCGCCCATGGTGGTGACGGGCGCCTATGCGCCGGTGTCGAGCTTCGACCTGCCGTTCTCCATCGACACCGTGCAGCAGCCGCAGCTCAGCGATGGCCAGCTCGGCGTCAATGCCTCCGAAGTGTTGCAGCGGGTGCCCGGCCTGGTGGTGCAGAACCGCCAGAACTACGCCCAGGACCTGCAGATTTCCTCCCGTGGCTACGGTGCGCGCTCGGCCTTCGGCATTCGCGGTCTGAAGCTGCTCAGCGACGGCATCCCGGCCAGCACACCGGACGGCCAGGGCCAGGCGGCGACGCTGAACCTCGACGTCGCCGAGCGCATCGAGGTGCTGCGCGGCCCGGCCTCGACGCTCTACGGCAGCAACAGCGGCGGGGTGATCCAGATGTTCTCCCGCGACGGTTACGGGGCGCCGAAGGTTGGCGCGGAAACCACCTTCGGCAGCGACGGCTTCAACAAGAACCACCTGTATGCCGAAGGCGGCACCGACCAGGCTGGTTTCCTGCTCGATGCCTCGCGCATGGACACCGACGGCTACCGCGACCACAGCGCCGCGCGCCGCGACCAGACCTTCGCCAAGCTCAACTTCAAGCCCGACGAAGACAGCCGGATGGCGCTGATCTACAGCAGCCTGGAGCAGAACAACACGCAGGACCCGCTGGGCCAGACCTGGGACGCCTATAAGCACGACCCGCGCTCCGTCGCTCCGGCGGCCGAGCTGTACAACACGCGCAAGAGCATCGATCACCAGCAGCTGGGCATGAACTACGAGCGCTATTTCGGGGATGCGACACTGCAGTTAAACCTCTACGCCGGCCAGCGCAGCGTGGTGCAGTACCTGTCGATCCCCAGGACGGTGGCTTCCAACTCCCAGCGCGGCGGTGGCGTGGTGGACTTCGACCGCGAATTCCACGGTGGCACCCTGCGCTGGATCCAGCCGGTGCACAGCGCTCCGGGCGAGTTGACCGTCACCACCGGGGTGGACTACGACCGCAGCGAGGATGACCGCAAGGGCTTCCAGAACTTCAGCGGCGACCAGTTGGGCGTGAAGGGCGAGATGCGGCGCAACGAGAACGACATCGCCACCAGCCTCGACCCCTACGTGCAGGCGCGCTGGGAACTGGGCAACTGGACCTTCGACGCGGGCCTGCGGCACAGCACCATGAAAATGGAAGTGGACGATCGCTACCTGGCCAACGGCGACTCCAGCGGCTCGAAGAAGTACCAGCAGAACAACCCGTCGCTCTCGGTGATGTACGCCTTCACTCCCGACCTGCACGGCTACGTCAGCGCCGGCAAGGGTTTCGAGACCCCGACCCAGGCCGAGATGGCCTACGCGCCGGGCCTGAGCGAGAGTTTCAACTTCGGCCTCGACCCGGCCACCAGTACCCAGTATGAGGTCGGTCTGAAGGCCAGGGTCGCCGGCAATACGCGGGTCAACGTGGCGATCTTCGAGATACGCACCGACGACGAGATAGTCGTGGCCAGCTCCAGCGGCGGCCGTACCAGCTACCAGAACGCCGGCAAGACGTTGCGCCGCGGCTTCGAGCTGGGCGTGCAGAGCGACCTGTCCGAGCACTGGCAGGCGAATCTGGCCTACACCCGCCTCGACGCCACCTACGACGAGGACTTCGTCGAGAGCGGCAGCACCATCGAGAAGGGCAACCACCTGCCCGGCGTGCCCGGCAGCAGCCTGTTCGGTGAGCTGGTGTGGAAGCCGCAGGACGGCATCAGCATGGGCTTCGAAGGCCAGTACCGCAGCAAGGTCTACGTCGAGGACAGCAACGAAGACAAGCCGGCGCCCAGCTACGCGGTGTTCAACTGGCGTACCCGCTTTGAGCAGCACGTCGGGCCCTGGACCTTCCACCAGCTGGTGCGCCTGGACAACCTGCTGGATCGCCAGTACGTCGGCTCGGTGATAGTCGGCGACAGCAACGGGCGCTATTACGAGGCGGCGCCGGGGCGGTCGTGGTATGCGGGTGCGGGGCTGGAATACCGGTTCGATTGAGTCGGCGCCGGATCGCCTTCCAATGTTCCGATTGTCGTCTGCGGGGCGCCATGAGGTCCCTGAATCCTCTATCCTCGCGTCCTTTGCATTGCGTGGGACGAGTTGGTAATGGGCAGATGGGCAATGGGCGCACTGTTGATGTGCGTGGCGGGCATGGCGTCGGCGGCTGATCCGCTGTTCGGCAAGTACAACTACGGCGCGGCGCAGAAAGGCTTCGGCAAGCAGCAGGGCTTCGTCGAATGCCTGCAGCCCATGGGCGTCACCGCGCGCTGCAAGGATGGCGTGGACTACGCGGGCACGCGCTTCCGCCTGGCGCTGACCTTCGACAAGCAGAAACTGGTCGAAGCGGTGCTCTACAGCGAATACAACGACGCCGCCTACCGGCGCGTGCTGCAGGAGGTGGCCAAACGCTTCATGCTGGTGGCCATCGCCGACGACAAGAACGTGGTCGACGTGCTGGCGCACACTCTCAACCCGAACCGCACCGAGGCCGACGCCAAGGCCATTGGCGACTTCGAGACCCATGCGCTGCGCAGCGGGATGATCAGCTACCGGCTCTACGAGCAGCTCGACAAGTACATCAAGCCGGGCCTGGACGCCCGCCAGGTACTGGCCACGGTGCCGTCGAGCATTCGCGTGGCCGAGGTCACGGTGAAGCACGGCAAGTCCGATAACTGGCTGATCGTGAAATTCGCCAAGCCGGGCCTGGCGCCGAAGAAGCCCAAGGCCTGATATCCCCGGCAGGAGCGCAATGGCTTCATATCTTCGTATGAGGCCTTCCCCCGGATTGCATGGAACGGACGATTGTTCGCCACTGGCCTGACGCAGGACAGTGGCGCCACTACCGTTCAACCTGGAATCCGCACATGAAACGTTCCCTGTGGCTGGAGGAAATCGCCTCCGAGCTGACTCCGCTGCCTGCGCTGGAAGGCCCGCTCGACGTCGACGTGGCCATCGTCGGCGGCGGCTTCGTCGGCCTCTGGACCGCGCTGCGCCTGCTGGAGCTCAAGCCTGACTGCCGTATCGCCATCATCGAGCGCGACATCTGCGGCGGCGGCGCCTCGGGGCGCAACGGCGGCTTCGTCATGTCCTGGTGGCCAAAGATCAGTTCGCTGGCCGCGCAGTGCGGCAAGGACGAGGCACTGCGCCTGGCCCGTGCCTCGGCGGCGGCCATCGGTGAGATCGAGGATTTCTGCAAGGCCCACGACATCGACGCGCACTTCCGCCGCGCCGGCTGGTTGTGGACTGCCACCACCGACGCCCAGCGCGGTGCCTGGAAGGGCGTGCAGCAAACCTGCGAACGCCTCGGCGAGCCGGTGTTCCAGTCGCTCTCCAATAGCGAGGTGGCGAGCCGCGCCGGCTCCGCCAAGCACCTCGAAGGCGTGCTCGAAGCCAGCAACGCTACCGTACAGCCGGCCCGTCTGGTGCGCGGCCTGCGCCGGGTGGCGCTGGAGAAGGGCGTCCGCATCTTCGAGAACACCCCCATGCTCAGCTTCGATCGCGGCCGGCCGGCGGTGATCCGCACTCCCGGCGGCGAACTGCGCGCACCGAAGGTGGTGATGGCGACCAACGCCTGGGCGGCGGCGATTCCCGAACTGCGCCGCACCATCCTGCCGGTGACCAGCACCGTGGTCGCCACCGCGCCGATCCCCGAGCGCCTGGAACAGATCGGCTGGACCGGCGGCGAAGCCATCACCGACTCGCAGCTGATGGTCGACTACTACCGCACCACGCAGGACGGCCGCATCGCCTTCGGCAAGGGCACCGGGATGATCAGCTTCGCCAGTCGCATCGACGAGAGCTACGACCACAACCCGCAGCTCAGCGAAGACACCGAACAGGACCTGCGCCGCACCTACCCGCAACTGGACGACGTAGCGGTGACCCACAGCTGGTCCGGCCCCATCGACCGTACCTACGACAGCCTGCCGGTCTTCGGCCACCTGGAGGGCGCGCCGCACATCGTCTACGGCATCGGCTGGAGTGGCAACGGAGTCGGCCCGAGCCGCCTGGGCGGGCGCATCCTCGCCAGCCTGGCGCTGGGTATCGATGACGAATGGAGCCGTTGCGGCCTGGTCGGCCGGCAGCCCAAGCGCTTCCCGCTCGAACCGGTGCGCTACGTCGGCGGCCTGATGGTGCGCGGCGCGGTGCAACGCAAGGAACAGGCCGAGGCGCAGAACCGCAAGGGCGGCTGGCTCGACCGTACCCTGGCCGGCTTTGCCCCGGCGGGACTCGAAGACAAGGACCTCTAGGAGAAAGAACCATGCCCCAACCGATCCTGCTCACCGGCACCGCCGGCCTCGAACTGCCGGCGCCGCAACCGGTGAAGGAACCCCTGGGTACTCCGGTATCCAGCGCCGCGACCCACGCCGAGGAAGGCGAGGGCGGCCTGCTCACCGGTGTCTGGGAATGCACGCCCGGCCGCTGGCGGCGCCAGGTGCTGTCGCGGGAATTCAGCCACTTCATCAGCGGCCACTGCCTGTTCATCCCGGACGACGGCGAGCCGATCGAACTGCGCGCCGGCGACGCCGTGCTGTTCCCGGCGAACTGTCAGGGCACCTGGGATATCCGCGAAACCGTGCGCAAGAGCTTCGTGATCATTCCCTGATTCCGGCATCTATTCCGGCAATCTGCGCCGAGCGCAGCGCGATCCAGAGGACCGCCACGTCCTCGGTGCAGTCCAGCGAGCGCTCGGTGATTTCCTCGATACGGCGGATGCGGTAGACCAGCGTCTGCTTGTGCACGTTGAGCAACTGCGCGGCCTTCTGCCAGGAACGGTTCTGCTCGAGGAAGACGCGCAGGGTGTGCTGCAACTGGCCACCCTGTTGCGCATCGTAATCCGCCAGCGCACCGAGTACCCGGCGATGCACACGCCGTGCTTCTTCCAGGCTCGCCGGCAGCCAGGACTGCTCGCCCTGGGCATCGGCATAGGCCACCAACGGACGCTGGCGGTTGGCATGGGCCAGCGCGAGGCGCGCCTCGCGCAGGGCTTCCACCGCCCGCAACGCATGGCCCAGCGGGTTGCTGTGGCCAAGGGTGCAGTCCAGCTCGGCCTGCAACGTTTCTGCCTGCGCCGGATCGCTCAGCAGCAGGATCAGCTCGTTGCCCTGGTGGCGCACCAACAGGCCCATTCCCAGCCGCTGAAGGCGTTGCTGCCAGTGTTGCGGCAGCTCGCCGGCGGCGCGCGCCAGCACCAGGCAGGCGGCATCCACCGGGCAATTCAGCTGCGCCAGCCGTTCCTGCGCCGCGCGTTCGGTTAGGCGCTGTTGCAGCAGGTCGTCCAGCAGTTCCGAACCCAGCCGCAGCATGCGCTCATGCTCGACCTGGGCGCGTTCCAGCTCGATGCCCAGCACCGCCACGATGTGATGCAGCAGGCCGTAGTCGAGCAGCTCGCCGCCCGTGGCGAGGATTTCGCAGGTGGTCAGCGACGGCAGCGGCATCACCAGCGCTTCCTGCTCGCCATTGCTGCAGCGGGTCACGGTGTCCGGCACCGAGCGGCGCTGGGCGAGGGTTGCCCGCCAGCTGTCCGGCAGCGGCGGCAGGCCTTCCTGCCAGGGTTGCAGCGTCGCCGAGTCGAACAGGAACAGCTGCGCGCGCACGTCGCTGCACAACCGGCGCAACAGCCCGGCGAGGCCGAGACCGCGCAGGCCGATGCGGGCGCTTTCATAGATGCGCGTCACGGCGCTGCGACGCTCGTGCTCTTCCTGCTTGCTGGCGTCGACGATGGCGCGGGTCACGGCGGAGAAGGGCACCGCGTAATCGGTCATCAGCAGCGGGAAACCCAGCTGGCAGGCTTCGTCCTTCAGCGCCTGGATATCCGCCGGGGCCTGCATGTTCTCGCCGATCATCAGCCCCGAGATGCGTGCCCCGGCCAGCCGCTTCAGGTAATCCCGTTGCGCCTGGGCCTGGGCGGGAATGCCGATGCCGGTAGTCATCAGCAGGTCGCCTTCACCCAGCCACTGGGTCGGGTCCGCAAGCTCGCACACATGCGCCCAGCGCAGGCGCCGGCCGACGCCCTCGCTGCCGCCGAGCAGGCGGGTGCGCAGGGAGGCGTTGTCGAGGATGTCCTGGATATGGAAAGGCATGGCGGGTCCGCGGGCAGGAGTGGCTATCGATCAGGCCGGCAAGCATGCCACCAAGCGCGAGGCCTTGTCGCGCCTGGCTTGAGCGAGCCTTGCGGGCTTCGTACCGGGATACGAGCGGGGCCCTTCAAATTGTAGTTCCGTCTGATTGTGGAGCCTGGCGGCGGCCTCAAGACTAGCTGGCAGTGCGCCATGCGAGCCCTTGCAGGCTGCGGATGGCGCCGCCTGCCGCGAGGCGGGCCGTCTACTCACCGGAGACCATAACAATGAACAAGATCCTGAGTTCCTCCATCGCCTGCGCCCTGGGTTGCGCGGCGACTTTCCCTGCCTTCGCCGACCTCACCGTGGTCTCCCACGGCGGCGCCAACAAGGCTGCCCAGGTCAAGGCCTTCTACCAGCCCTACATGCAGCAGAGCGGCAGCCGCCTGATCGCCGACGAGTTCAACGGCGAGATGGCCAAGGTCAAGGTGCAGGTCGATACCGGCAGCGTCTCCTGGGATGTGGTGGAGATGGAAATGCCGGAACTGGCGCGGGCCTGCGACGAGGGCCTGCTGCAGGAAATCGGCGAGCAGCCGGGTATCGCCAAGCTCGCCCCGGAGCTGCTGGATGGTGCGGTACAGCCGTGCGGCGTGGGCTTCTTCGTCTGGTCCACGGTGCTGGCCTACAACGCCGACAAGCTCAAGAACGCGCCCACCGGCTGGGCGGATTTCTGGGACACGCAGAAATTCCCTGGCAAGCGCGGCCTGCGCAAGGGCGCGATGTACACGCTGGAGTTCGCCCTGATGGCCGACGGCGTGGCGCCGAAGGATGTCTACGCCGTGCTCGGGACGAAGGAAGGCCAGGACCGCGCTTTCAGGAAGCTCGACCAGATCAAGCCGAGCATCCAGTGGTGGGAAGCCGGCGCACAGCCGCCGCAATACCTGGCTTCCGGCGACGTGGTGATGAGCTCCGCCTACAACGGCCGCATCGCTGCCGTGCAGGACGAAAGCCAGCTGCGCGTGGTGTGGAATGGCGGCATCTATGACATGGACGCCTTCGCCATTCCCAAGGGCGCGAAGAATACCGAGGAAGGCCTGCGCTTCATCCAGTACGTGCTGCAGACCGAACAGCAGAAGAACTACGCGCAGCAGATCGCCTATGGCCCGGTGAACCGCGCCGCGGTCCCGCTGGTGGACGCCGCCCGCCGCACCAACATGCCTACCGATGAGGCCAACCTGGCCGGTCAGGTGGCGATGAATGCGGCCTTCTGGGCCGACCATGGCGAGCAGCTGGAGCAGCGCTTCAACGCCTGGGCCGCCAAGCAGTAAAGCTTCACAGTGTGCGGCGTCGCCGCACTTTCAGGCCGCCCTCGGGCGGCCTTTTTTGTGCGCGCCTACAACGATTAGCACCGCGACTCCCTTGTAGGAGCGGGCCATGCCCGCGAACCGCGGAAGAAGTCCGCGCGTCCCGTCGTGCATCGGTACCGTAAGCGTTGCTGACAGATCGCGAGCATCGCTCGTCCCTACAGGGAACGCCGTGCCTGGCCGGATCGCCGGGCACCAAAAAGCCATCGGCAGCGCCGATGGGCTTCGGGTCAAACGCAGGAGCGGATCAGGTCGCCAGGCTCAGCGATGCCGATTGCTGCAGCGAGCGGCCCTTGGTTTCCGGCGCCCACGCCAGGCAGATGAAGAACGCCAGCAGGGTAATCGCCGCACCGATCAGCAGGGTTGCCTGCAGACCGATGGACTCGATGCCGATGGGCATCAGGTAGGTGCCGGTCGCCGCGCCGATGCGGCTGAAACCGACCGCAACGCCGACAGCGGTGGCGCGTACGGAAGTGGGGAACAGCTCGTTGGGGTAGATCCACTCCAGGATGCTCGGGCCGCCGGAAACGAAGGCGTAGAAGGCAAAAGCGCCGACGATGAACCAGGCCGGGGCGTCCGCCCACAGGCCCAGGGCCAGCAGCGGCAACGCCATCAGTGCGAAGGGCACCACCACCATGGGGCGGCGGCCCCAGGTTTCCACCAGCTTCAGCGCCGGGATCACGCCGATGGCGAAGAGGATGGCGATCATCAGCTCGCCCAGGGTCGAGGAGTTCTCGCCTTTGATGCCAGCGGTCAACAGGATCATGCTGCCGAAGGTGTAGAGCACATATTGGGGCGTGATCTGCGCGAAGTAGAGCATGCCGCACATGATGGTGCGCTTGAGGTAGCCGCCCGAGGAAATCATCTTCAGGTCGCTTTTCCACGAACGATGACGGCCACCGTCGTTCAGCTCGGCGACATCGGCCGCAGTGATTACCACGTCCTTGTCATAGACCAGCTTGATGACCTTCTGCGCTTCCTCGATTCGTCCCTTGCTGGCCAGCCAGCGCGGCGATTCCGGGATGCCGCGGCGGATCAGCACGACGATGATGCCCACTACCGCGCCGCTGAACAGCATCCAGCGCCACAGCGAGTGGTCGCCGGTCCAGGAGACCATCAGGTAGCCGACGATGAAGGCGGTCATGGCGCCGCAGGACCAGGCCAGTCCGGACACGCCGATCATGAAGCCGCGGCGCTTGGACGGGGTGAACTCCGTGAGCAGCGAAGTGGCGATGGGGTAATCCGCGCCGACCGCGAGGCCGATGACGAAACGCAGCACGATCAGTTGCCAGGCCTCGGTGACGAAGGCCGACAGGCCGCAGGCGATCACCAGCACGGTGAGGTCCAGGGCGTACATGGTTTCCCGGCCGATGCGGTCGGTGATGGCGCCGAACACCGTTGCGCCGAAGAAGATGCCGAGCAGCGAGGCAGCGCCTATCAGGCCGGTTTCCACCGAGGTGGCGGCGATGTCCTGACCGAAGCCGATCAGCGCGATGCCGATCAGGCTGAGGATGTAGCCATCGAGGAAGGGGCCGCCGCAGCAGGCCAGCAGCAATTTCCGGTGAAATTTCGATACCGGGGAATGTTCAATGACATCAAACACGCTCATGGGTACAACCTTTGTTGAATTTATAAGTGGCCGGGCAGGCAGCTTTCTGGAGCCGGCAACGGGCGGCAGGAGCCCTTTTCAGAGGCCGGCAAGGGGGAGGGAGAGGGTGCAGGGGGAGGCCCGGGCGGACAATTCACCCAAGGTAAGAAGCGCTGCGCAGGGCCTTGTACGATCGTATGAGCGGTGTCGCGGAGGCACTCAGCGCGTGCTGGCCTGTTGCAGCAGCAGGTGCACGGTGGCGCAGCAGCCTTGGCCGGGCAGATGAGAAACCTGCAGCTCGCCGCCGAGGCTGTTGATCAGGTGCTGGGCGATATTCAGGCTCAGGCTGTTGCGGGCCGGGTTGCGCGTGGGGTAATCGCGGGTCAGTTCTGAAAGGGAATAGGCGCGCAGTTCACGGCGCTTGCTGCCCGGAAGGCCTTCGAGGGTGATGCGCACACCCATTTGCTGCTGCTTCGGGCTGGCGGCGATGCGCAATCGGACGCTGCCGTCGTCGGTCAGGTCGATCACGTACAGCCCCAGGTGTCGCAGAGCTTCGCGCAGGGACTTGGCGTCGACCAGCAGGGCATTGCGCGAGCGACTGTCGGCCTCCAGTTTCAGCGGCAGCTGTTTCTGGTCGGCCGGTGCGTGCAGGACGTCGAGGACCTCGGAGGCGAGCTCGTCCAGCCGCGTCGGCATCAGGGGAACGTCGTCCTGGGCGATGAGCGCCCGCTTGAGCGAGGCGCCGTGGACCTTCAGTTCCTCGAGTATCGCCAGGGCCTGGTCGAGGTCCTTGGAATTGGGCTGCGCGAGGGTGTTGGCGAGCGCCTCGATACGTTCGTTGAGATGGGTCGTCGCGCTGGTGAAAAGATCGGTCAGTTGCTGGTGCGCCAGTTCGCTGGCTTCGGCACGGCCGCGCAGTTCGTTGAGCTGATCGTAGCGTTCGGTGATGTCGGTGCTGCAGCAGATCATCCCGAGCAGGTTGCCGTCGCCGTCGCGGTAAGGTGTGCCCCAGTGGTGGAGCACGCGGCGTTCGCCGTGGACCGAGAGTTCGATGTCCTTGCTGAAGGGCTGCTCCTCGGCGAGTGCGCGCTGCAGGAAGCGCAGCATGTTGCGGGCATCGGTCGGTTGATACCAGTCCACCTCGGTGGTGCGGGTGCCGAGCACGTCGTCCAGTTCCGCCTGGTACAGCTCCAGGTGCGCCGGGTTGGCGTACACCAGGCGCGCCTCGGTATCTCGGACGTAGAAAGCCGCTGGCAGGCTTTCCACCATGGAGCGCCACAGGGGCGCTTCGCCGCCGTCGGCGCCCGGGTCATGGGTATGACTCGCCGGTGCCGCGAGATGATTGCGCCGGGCGAAGTCGATCAGATCGAGCATGCTGGTGAGGTTGAGCTTGCTGCGCATGCGTGCGCGGTAGGTGCTGACGGATTTCTCGCTGATGGTGAGCTCGTGGGCGATTTCCTGGTTGCTGTAGCCGCTTGCCAGCAGGCTGAGCACGCTGAGTTCGCGGTTGGACAGCGAAGCGACGCGCTCGGCGTCGTTCTCGTACAGGCTGGCGCGATGCACGCTGCCCAGCATTTCGGAAGGGAAGTAGCTGTGCCCACGCAAGACCACCGCCAGGGCTTCCTTGAGGCGGTCGATGTCCTGGTGCTTGCTGACGAAGCCTGAGGCGCCCACCTGCAGGAAACGGCCGACGTAGTGTTCCGAATCCTGCGTGCTGTAGCCCAGGATCGGCAGTGTCAGGCCTCGGCCGCGCAGGCGCGAGATGACATCCAGGCCGGTGAGCTGCGACAGATCAATGTCGATGATCAGCAGGTCTGGCGCGAGGCGGGTGGTCAGGCTCAGCGCCTCGAGTCCGTTGCAGGCCTCGCCGACCACCGTGTGGCGCTCCGCCTGCAGCAGCATGCGCACCGCGTAGCGGGTCATCGGGTGTTCGTCCGCGATCAGTATCCGCGCCATCTGTTCCCCCTGGGTTGCCCTTCACTCTAAGGCATGGTGATCGCACTCGTGTAATCATTTTCCTACAAATCGTGACTGGTTTTCGCATCCTCACTTTGAGCGGGCACGCCAAGAATGGCCTCAACCGCTTCCCCTCAAGGTGACTCGCCATGGAACCCCTCACACGCATTCCCAACCTGTCCCACACACCGCTTGCGCTTGTCATCGCCCTGTTTATCGCCGCCCCGGCGCTGGCAGCGGACTTCAGCACTCCCCAGGTCTTCACCGTCGCCAGTGCGCTACCCCACGCGCTGGTGCAGTCGCGCATCGATATCCCCGGCAGCGGCCCAGCTGTCAATGTGCAGGGCACTGACTTTTCCCTGCGTGATGTGCTGCTGCGCAATGCCGGCAGCGGCGGCGCGCTGCAAGCTCTGGGCGGCGCGGTTGTGGACGCGACGGCGCTCGATGCGCAGACGCTGGGTGGCCGTAGCCCGGCCATCCGCGTCGACAGCAGCTCCCTGCGGCTGAGCGATTCGAGCCTGGTGACGCGCGGCATCCTCAGCTACGGCATACAGGTGTCGGGGGCCTCGGCCCTGCAGGTGGAGCATTCGCGCATCGAAACCTTCGAGACCAGCAGTACCGGCATCCTCGTGGAAGGTGACGCGCTTCCCGGTCTGGTCAGCCACTCGCAGATCCACACGCACAAGGCCGAGAGCGCTGGCGTCGGCCTGAGCGCCAGCGGCCCGCTGGAGCTGGTCGACACGCGGATTCTCACCGAGGGCAGTTCCAGCTACGGCGTTTCCGCGACCAACGGCAGCCAGGTGCTGCTGGGCCAGGGCAGTACGGTGAATACACAGGGAAACTATGCCGCTGCGCTGAGCGCCCGGGACGGCTCGGCCATCGCCATGAGCGACGGCTCGGTGTTCACCCAGGGGCGCCAGTCCGCCGCTGCCTTGGCCGGCCGGTCCAGCCAGATCGAGCTGCAAAATACCCAGTTGCTGAGCGCAGGCGCCCAGTCCTCCGCGCTGGAAATCAGCGGCGACAGCCGTATCGGCCTGCGGGACAGCCAGGCCGCCAACGTCGATGGCAGCACCGTGCTGTTCTCCGGAGGACAGGGTATCGGCCAGCTGGAACTGACCGACTCGGCGCTCACCGGCCAGCAGGACCTGATCGAAACCGCCAGCGGCAGCCAGGGCCATGTTGATGCCCGGGGCGCGCAGCTGCATGTCGTCGCCGGCAGTGCCTTCCTGGTTCGTCCGGGCAGCGTGCTGAACGCCGCTCTGGAGAGCTCGACAGTGGAAACCCCGACCCTTGCCAGCGTCGAGGACAACGGCCAGTTCGACCTGCTCGCGAACGGCAGCACCCTGCATGGCAACACCCAGTTGCTGGCTCCGTCCCGTGGCCGGCTGGACATGGACCTGGGCACCAGCACCTGGGAGTTTGCCGGTAACGCCTCCCTGGGCAATCTCAAGCTGCGCGATTCCGCAGTGTTCTTCAGCGGCCCCGGCTACCAGGTGCTGACGGTGAATGGCGACCTCAGCGGCAATGGCCACTTCCAGATGAAAACCGATCTTTCCACCTCCCAGGGTGACCTGCTGCAGGTGCTGGGCCAGGCCCAGGGCAGCCACGAGATACTGGTGGCCGACAGCGGCCGGGACGCCCAGGGTGCCCCGCTGAAACTGGTCGGCACCGGTGGCGGCGCCGGACAGTTCAGCCTGCTGGGCGGTCATGTCGATGCCGGCGCCTTCCGCTATGGGCTGCAGCAGCAGGGCAACGACTGGTACCTGGTGCAGACCGGGCAAGTGGCGCCGATGACTGCGCTCACTCCGGCGCTGCGCCCGCAGCTGGTCCCGCAGCCCAACGGCAGCAGTATTCCGATGGCGGCGCTCAATCCCTCGATCCCGCCGCAGAAGGTGCCCCAGCCCAACGGCAGCAGCGTGCCCATGACTTCGTTGAATCCGTCGATGCGCCCGCAACTCGTGCCGCAGCCCAATGGCTCGATCATTCCCATGACGGCGATGACCCCCTCGATGCGCCCCCAGCTGGTGCCCCAGCCCAAGGTCGATACGCTGCCGATGACGGCACTGACATCGGCGAATCAACCCGCCGTCGCCACGGGTACCCCGGCCATTGCCATGAGCACACTGACCCCGGCATCGCGCCCGGCCAGCCAGGCCCAGCGCCTCTCCAAGGGAGCCAACGCCGCATTGGGCATGCAGACTGCCGCCGCCAACCTCTGGCAGAGCGAACTGGGCACCCTGACCCGCCGCCTCGGCGAACTGCGCCAGGGCCATGACCAGGGCGGCCTGTGGACCCGCGCCATGGGCGGCAAGCTGAACGTCGATAGCGGCGACAGCCGCGCTTTCGAGCAGAGCCTGAGCGGGGCCGAGATCGGCGCCGACCGCGCCTTCGAACAGGCTGATGGCACTCTCTATGTCGGCGGCATGCTCGGGGCGGGCCATGCCGACCAGGACTTCGGCGAGCACAGCTCCGGCGACCTCGACAGCCGCAGCGTCGGCCTGTACGCCACCTACGTGCGCGAAGACGGCTGGTACCTTGACTCGGTACTCAAGTACGACCACCTGCGCGGTGACGTGAAGGTGCCGACCAACAGCGGTGGCCAGGTCCGCGGCCACTACGACTCCGACGCCTACGGCGCCAGCGTCGAGCTGGGTCGTACCGTGCAACTGGGCCAGGGCTGGTTCGTCGAGCCGCAGGTACAGCTTTCTGGCGCCCATCTGCAAGGGCCGCAGTACACCAGCAGTGACGAACTGGAAGTGGACGGCGACGCCGTGGACTCCGTCCAGGCTCGGGCGGGCGGGCGTGCCGGGCGGAACTGGCAACTGGACTCCGGTGCGCAGCTGCAGGGCTACCTCAGCGCCTCGTGGATCGATGAGCTGGCCGGCGACAGCACGGTCAAGGTCAACGGCCACGCGCTGGACAACCAGCTGCCGGGTTCCCGTGCCGAACTCGGCGCCGGCGGTTCGCTGCTGGTCAGCGCCCATCAGAAACTGATGGCCGAGGTCCACTACGCCAACGGCAACGAGATCGAGCAACCGCTGTCGCTGACCCTCGGCTACCGCTACCTCTGGTAGCCAACCATCCCGCTCGGGCGCATGCCGTGCGCCCTCTGGAGACCCATCATGAGTCGCGCTCGCATCGTCAGGGCCGGCGCCATCGCCAGCCTGCTGGGTGTTGCTCTGGTACTGGCCGGCACCGGCTACCTGGCCTGGAGCCTGGTCGTGCAACACACCGGCGAACGCCTGGAGACGCTGGCCAGGCTCGCCTCCCAACGGGCGGACGACACCTTCGCCCAGGCCGCCGCGACGCTGCGCGAGCTGAACCGCTCGCCGCTGCCTCCCTGCTCGGCGGAAGGCATCGAGCAGATGCGTCTGCTGGCCATCGACACGCTAGCGGTGAAGGCGGTCGGCTACGTCGAGGAAGAGGTGTTCGTCTGCAGTTCCTGGGGCCTGGTCGGCCGCGCGGCGGAGCGCTGGCCGGAAGATTTCCGAACCCGCGAGGGCTTGGGCGTATCCATCAACGTGCAGCCCTACGTGGCGCCGGCAAAACCCATGCTGGCCCTGCGCGATGCGGCGTTCAACCTGCTGATCGACCCCGAGCACTTCCTCGAAACCTCCCTCGCGCCCGGCGTCAGCCTGGCCCTGGGCACACCGGCAGGGCACTGGCTGGGCACGCCGGCCGCCGGTTTTGCCCAGGTTCTCACGCGCATCCATAGCGAGCCGCACACCGCGCTGCGGGGTGGTTACCTCTATACGCGGGTCAACCACGGCAATTGGCAGACAGTGGCTGCGGTCAGTCGCGAGGCCCTGGTCCGCGACTTGTGGCGCGAGCTGCTCATGCTCGCACCGCTGGCCCTGCTGCTTTCCGGCCTGTGGTGCTGGGTGGTTGCACGTCGCGTGCGTGCCTATCTGTCGCCTCTGGCAGTGCTGACACGGGCCGTGGCGAACGATGAGTTCACTGCCTTCTACCAGCCCATCCTCGACCTGCGCGATGGCCGCTGCATCGGCGCCGAAGCGCTCGTGCGCTGGCGTCGCAAGGACGGCTCGGTGACCCTGCCTGAGAGCTTCCTGCCCCTGGCCGAATCCAGTGGCCTGGTCGAGTCGATCACCGCGCAGGTGATCTCGACGGTCTGCCGCGACCTGGGCGCCAGCCTCGCCTCGGGGGAATTGCAGCATGTGTCGATCAACCTCTCGGCACTCGACGTGGCAAGCGGGAGCTTCCTGCCGCACCTGGCCGAAGCACGGCAGCAGGCGGGCATCGATCCCGGCAGCATCTGGCTGGAAGTGACCGAAAGCTGCCTGTTGAGTATCGACGCCGCGCACCGGACACTGGCGCAAAGCCGCGAGGCGGGCCACCCGATCGCCCTGGATGATTTCGGCACCGGTTACTCCAGCCTGCAGTACCTGCGGCGCCTGCCACTGGACCTGCTGAAGATCGACCGCTCTTTCGTCCAGTCACTATCGGACGGCGCGCCTTGCCCGGTGACCGACCACACCATCGCCATGGCTCGCCAGCTGGCGCTGCGGATGGTGGCCGAAGGCGTCGAAACCGACGAGCAGCTGCAGTACCTGCGTCAGCGCGGCGTGCAGTACGGCCAGGGCTGGCTGTTCGGCAAGGCGATGCCGCTGAACGAATTCCTCGCTTACCTTGCCGGCCAGACCTGGCTGGCGGCCTCATGACTTCCAACCCCTGACCACAGGATGACCACCATGAAAACCTCACTGCTGCTGTTCTGCCTGCTCAGTGCCACCCCGGCACTCGCGCTGGCCGCCGATACCGTCACCACGGTCCCGGTGCACTTCACCAAGGGCGCGAGCAGCACCACCGTCAAAGGCAGCTTCAAGGGCTACGACACGGTTCTCTACACCCTGTCGGCCAAGGCCGGGCAGCACATGAAAGTCGGCGTCAGCGGCAGCAGCAACGCCAACTTCAACGTATTTGCGCCGGGCGACAAACCGGGCGAGTCGACCGCCCTGGGCAGCGGCTCGGTCGGCCAGGACTGGAGCGGCGCATTGCCGGCCTCGGGGACCTACAGCGTGCAGGTCTATCAGATGCGCGCCACCGCCCGCCGCGGGACCAAGGTGGATTACAGCATTCACTTCGGCATCGAGTGACGATCAGGCCTGGCGGTTGCTGCGCAGGGCCAGCGCGGCCACCGCACAGGCCAGCAGCGCCAGGAAGGACAGGTAGAACGCATCCCCGTAGGCCATGAGGAATGACTCGTGACGGATGTGCGCGCCGAGCCGGGCCAGTGTTTCAGCCTGTGCCGGCAACCACTCGTTGAGGCCGAAGGCACCGCCCGGATCGTCCTGCAGGCGCTCCTGCACTGCGGGCGAGAAGAGCGTCACCTGCTCACCGATGCGCTCGGAATGGAAGCGCTCGCGCTGCGAGACGATCTGCGTCAGCGCCGCCGTACCCACCGCGCCGCCCAGGTTGCGCAGCATGGAGAACAGCGCCGAGGCTGAGCCGGCCTGCTGCTTGGACAGGCCCGAGACCGCCAGCACCGACAGCGCCACCATGATGAAAGGCTGGCCGATGCCACGCACCACCGTCGAGGGAATGATCACATTGGCCGCGCTGTCGGCGTCCAGGTGCGCGCCCAGGTAGCAGCCCAGCGCCATGATGGCGAATCCGGTGGCGACCATCAGCTTGGGATTCAGCCAGCGCATCAGGTGTGGCATCAGCGGTGCCAGCAGCAACTGCACGACGCCATAGGCGATCAGGCTCACGCCGATCTCGCGGGCGTTGTAACCGTGCAGCTGGGACAGGTAGTTGGGCACCAGGAACACCAGCCCGAAAGTCGCCGCACCGAAGATGAACATCGCCGCGCTGGCCACGCCGAAGTTGTAGCCGGCCAGCAGCCGCAGGTTGATGAACGAGCGCTGGCCGAACAGTTGCGTGTAGATGAACAGCAACAGCGCGAACACACTGATGACCAGCATCCAGACGATGAAATCGGAGCCGAGCCAGTCCTTGCGGCCGCCTTCCTCCAGCACGATCTGCACCGCGCCCAGGCCGATGATCATGCTGGCAATGCCCAGCCAGTCGCCATTGCGCAGTTTCTCCAGTTGCATGGTCCTGGGCTCGATGGCCCAGGCCACGGCGGCCAGCAGGAGCACGCCGGGGACCAGTTGCAGGTAGAAGATCCAGCGCCAGCTGTAGGCGTCCGTGAGCCAGCCGCCGATGGACGGGCCGGCGGCCTGGGCGACGCTGTTGGACAGGCTGAACAGCGCCATGCCCATGGCCACCCGCGAGGCCGGCAGCTCGGTGATGATCAGCTGGAACGACAACGGAATCAGCACCGCGCCGGCCGCGCCCTGGATGACACGGATGGCGATCAGGGTGGCGAGGTTGGGCGAGAACGAGCAGGCCACCGAGGCCGCCAGGAAGATTGCCGAGCCCACCAGCATCACCCGGCGCAGGGAAAACACCTCCACCAGCCAGGCGGTCAGCGGGATCATTACGATCTCGGCGACCAAGTAGGCCGTGGAAATCCACGAGCCTTCCTCGAAACTGGCGCTCAGCGAGCCCTGGATTTCCGGCAGGGCGGCGCTGGTGACGTGGACGTTCATGCCGGCCATGAAGCAGCCGAGCAACCCGCCGATCACCGCCACCCAGGCCTTGAGCGAGGTCTTTTCGCTGTCACCGGTCTCTCTATTCATGTTGCTGCGCCTCGCCATCGGAGCGGGTATCCACTTCGGCGATCACCGACATGCCGGGCAGGATCGGCACCTGCTGGCGGGCGCCGGGGTCAAGGGCGATCCGCACCGGGAAGCGCTGGACGATCTTGGTGAAGTTGCCGGTGGCGTTGTCCGGCGGCAGCAGGGCGAAGAGGGCGCCGGAGCCTGGCGAGAAACTCTCGATGTGGCCACGCAGAGTCGCCTCGGGAAAGCTGTCCACGCGCACTTCGACGGGTTGGCCAGGACGCATGCGGCGCAGCTGGGTTTCCTTGAAGTTGGCTACCACATAGGACTGCGCCACCGGCACCAGCGCCAACAGCGGCAGGCCGGGAGTGACGTACTGGCGCTGGCGTGCGCGGCGCTGGCCGACCACGCCGGCGATGGGCGCGCGGACCAGCGTGTCTTCCAGTTCGTTTTCTGTCAGGGCGAGACTGGCATCCGCCCCGGCGGCGCGAGCCTGCTGTTGCTGCAACTGGGCGGCGGCCTGCTCGCGGCTGGCCTGAAGCACGCTCAGGCGGGTACGTTGCCGGCTGGCCGCGGCTTCGGCGCGGCTGAACGCTGATCTTGCGCGGGCGAAGTCGGCAGTCACGCTCTCCAGGCGCTGGTCGCTGGCTGCCTTCTGGGCCACCAGGTCGCGGTAGCGCTGGTAGTCCAGTTGCGCGCGCTGGCGCTCGGCGCGAGCGCTGTCGATATCGGCGGCAGCCTGGTCGATCAGCGCCTGTTGCTCCATCAACTGCGCGTCCAGTGTCACCAGCGCGGCCTGCTGCGCGACGATGGCGGCGCGGGCCTCGGCCTGCCGAGCTTGCGCCTGCTGCAGGCGGGCCCGGTAGTCGCGATCCTGGATCCGTACCAGTGGGGTGCCGACGGCCACGCTCTGGTTGTCCTCCACCAGCACCTCGTCGACGTAGCCGGAGACCTTCGGGCTGATGGTGATCCAGTCCGCGCGCACATAGGCGTCGTCGGTTTCCTCCAGGTAGCGGCCGATGTTGGCCCAGTAGAGGCCATAGCCCAGCGCGGCCACGGCAAGGAAGCCGCCGCCCAGCCCCATCAGGCGGCGCTTGCCGATGATCCTTGTCGCCGGTTCGGTGGAGGCAGCTTGTTGTTCATCGACGGCCATGTTCATCGGGCGGGTCCTGTAGAAAAAGTGGTGCGCCCGGCAAGCTCCTGGGCTGGCTCGTCCTGCCAGCCGCCTCCGAGGGCGTGGAAGAGTTCGATCTGGCGCTCGACCAGTTGCCGGTCGGCTTCGGCCTTGTCTGCTTCGAGGCGGACCATCGCGCGCTCGCTGTCGAGCACGTCGAGGAAATCCAGGGAGCCAGCCTGGTAGTTCACCTGCGCCAGACGGTAGGCGTTGCGGCTGCTGGCCAGCGCACCGACCAGCGCATCGCGGTGGCCGCTCTCGCCGTAGTAGCGGGCGAGACTCTGGCGAACCTCCTTGAGCGCCACCAGCGCCTGCTGCTGGAAGCGTGCGAGCTGCTGGCGCTCGTGGGCCTGCGCGCCGTCGAGGCGGGCACGGGTGGTCAGCAGGTTGGGAAAGCTCCAGCGGATCAGCGGGCCGACGGCATAGGTGATCGCCTCGTGCTCGCCGAGGTCGTGCAGGCGCTCGGCGGAGGAGCTGATCGACGCGCCGAAGGACACGCTCGGATAGAAATCGGCCTGGCGTACACCCACTTCATGCCCGGCAGCCGCCAGCGCACGTTCGGCGGCGCGGATGTCCGGGCGGCGTCGCAGCAACGCCCAGCCATCGCCGACCGGCAGCGCCTGGTTCAGTCGGGGCACACTCTGGCAGTCGCTGACGGTTGCCGGCAATTGTCCCGGCTCGCTGCCGGTGAGCACGCCGAGCTCTTCCAGCGCGGCCTGGTGTTCAGCCTCCAGGCGCGGCAGCAGGGCGCGGATTTCCTGCAGAAGGCTGCGCACGCGGTCCACCTCCAGGTCGGTGACCAGCCCGGCGCGACGCTGGCGGACCGTAAGGTCGAGGCTGCGTTCCACGGTCGATACCGAGTGCTGCTGGATGACGGCACGCGCGGCATAGGCGCAGGCATTGGCATAAGCGCGGGCGGTGCCGGCAGCGATGTTGACCCGCAACTGGTCGTGACTGGCCTGAGCGGCCTCCGCGTTGGCCTGGGCGCCGAGGATCGACTGGCGCACCTCGCCCCACAGGTCGAGCTGGTAGTCCAGCGCGAACCCCGGCATCTGGTTCCACTGCGAGCCGGCGCGGATGCCGGTGGCCTTGGCTTCGGTCTGGTCATCGCTGGTGCGGCCGTAGAAGGTCTGCCAGCTCGCCGTGGTGCTCGGCCAGCGCTGCGCCCGCGCCTGGCCCAACAGGGCCAGCAGCTCGTCGATGTGGGCGAGGGAGGCTTGCAGGTCCTGGTTATGCCGCAGGGCCCGGGTTACCAGCAAGTCGAGCTGCGGGTCCTGATACAACCGCCACCAGTCGGCGGGCGGTTCCTGCGCGGCAGTACCGCTGGCGAGCGCCTGCCAGTCGCCACCGGGGGGCAGATGGGCAACCGGCGTCTCATGTTCGCTGATCGCCGAGCAGCCGCCGAGCAGCAGGCCGGCACAAGCCAGCGCGAGCAGCGAGTGTCGGGGGTTGGAGGAGGGTATGGACATATTGGGGAGTCACTTCGGTTCGGACTCCCGCAGGTTAGGGATTCAACCGGTGCGGCTCTCTCGCACGGCCGACAACCAGCCTCGCAAAAATGACAAGCTGCTCAGCGCCGGACCGCCTGGTAGTGGCTGGGCGATTGTCCGAGAACCCGCTTGAAGGTCTGCGAGAACGCACTCGGGCTCTGGTAGCCGTGCTCCAGCGCCACTTCCAGCACCGAGGCGCCGGCGATCAGGCGCTGCAGGCTGAGGACCATGCGCACGCGGGTGCGCCAGTCGCCGAAGTTCATCCCCAGTTCGCGCTGGAACAAGCGGGCGAGGGTGCGGCTGCTCATGTTCAGTTGCTGCGCCCAGTCTTCCATGCCGGTCTCGTCCGCCGGTGCGCCAATCACCGCGTTGCACAGCCGCAGCAGGCGCGGGTCCTGCGGCATGGCGAGGTGGATGCCGACCGTCTGCGCCGCGTCCATCTCCACCAGCAGCAGTTCATGCAGGCAACGGCGGCGGTGCTCGTTGCCGGCGTCGGCCGATACGGCACTGGCGGCCACGAGCAGTTCCCGCAGCAGGGGCGTTACTGCGATCAGCTGGCACTGCTGGCCGCCCCAGGGCCAGGTGGAGGCGGGCATGAACAGGGTGCGCATGCGCACGCTGCCGAACATGCGGATCTGGTGTTCGGTGCCCGGTGGTACCCACAGCGCGTGGCCGGCCGGCACCACCCAGTTCTTCTGCGCCGCGCCGACCAGCATCACGCCAGAGATCGAGTGGATCAGCTGCGCCTGGGTGTGGCAGTGCGGCAGGATCTCCTCGCCATCCTGGTGGTCGTAGGCCAGCGCTTCGAGGGAAAGGGCGCAGGTCATGACGGGGTGCTTTCGGGGCGAGTGGAGGTGTCGAGCGGTTTCATGCGGGGCTCCTGGTGGAGCTTGCATTTTAAGTGAATATTCTGGCGGATAAGCGGCGTTTTAGTGCTTGAAAGTGAATTATCAAGCAATTAATGCTCGGACTATTGGCAGATGAAGCAATCGCCTGAAAGGCGGTGGATGGTCAGTGGGACGAGACAAAAGCCGAGGATTCCTGCGCCGGCGGGATCGCGAAGTTCTCCCGCATGCGCTGCGCCTCCGCCAGTGGCGTGCGGCCGAACAGGCGCTTGAACTCGCGGTTGAACTGCGAGGCGCTGGCGTAGCCGACGGCCAGGCTCGCCGCCTGCGCCGTCATGCCCTGGCGCACGATCAGCAGCCGCGCCTGGTGCAGCCGCGTGCACTTGAGGTACTGCATGGGCGAGGTGCGGGTAATGACCTTGAAATGGCTGTGGAATGACGGAACGCTCATGCCGGCCTCGCTGGCCAACTGCGGCAGGTCGAGGGGTTGTGCGTAGCCCGTGTGGATGCGCTGCAGGGCCCTGGCAATGTTGCCGAAGCGACCACGCATGGCCAGCGCCGCGCGCATGGCATTGCCTTGTGCGCCGGTCAGCACGCGGAAGTACAGCTCGCGCAGCAGGGCCGGCGCGAGGATGGTTGCCTCCAGCGGATCGCCCAGCGCTTCGAGGAAGCGCAGCACGGACTGTGTCAGTGCCGGGTCCATCGGGCTGGAGAACAGGCTGCGCGGGGCGGTTTCTGCGGGTGGCTGGCCCAGCTGGAGGCTGTGCTGGTCGATCTGCAGCATCAGCTCGGCGGCGAGCTGGAAGTCCAGGTGCAGGTAGATGGCCAGCAGCGGACGCTCTGGTGTGGCGTCGGTTTCCATGGTGAAGGGCACCGGCACTGCGACGGCCAGGTAGTGCTGTGCGTCGTAGACGTAGGTTTCACCGCCGAAATAGCCGCGCTTGCAGCCCTGGCAGACGATCACGATGCCGGGATCGTAGAGCACCGGAGTGCGCGCCAGCGGCCGGTTCGAGCGGAGCAGTCGCACGCTTGGCAGTGCGGTGAGGTTGTAGCCCTCCTGCGGAGCCAATGCGGCGATCTGGGCGACCATGCGCGCCTGGTCACTGCTGGGGACGTCGATATCGGTATTCATAGAATCAGGCAATAAAGACAGAGCTTGAGGTCTCTGAAAGGGAGGTGAGGCTGCGTATTGTGCACTCATTCCCCCTGCAATGGAGTCACCCCATGTCATCTCCCAAGACCCTGCTGATCACCGGCGCCAATAGCGGCTTCGGCCTGGCCCTGGCCCACGCTGCGCTCGCCGCCGGCCATCGCGTGGTGGGTACGGTGCGCACCGAGCAGGCCCGCGCCGAACTGGAAGCACTGGCGCCCGGCCAGGCCTTCGGCCGCCTGCTCGACGTGACCGACTTCGACGCCATTCCCGGCGTGGTCGAGGAAGTCGAAGCCAGCGTCGGCCCGCTGGACGTGCTGGTGAACAGCGCCGGCTACGGTCACGAAGGCATTCTCGAGGAGTCGCCGCTGGAGGCGATGCGCCGGCAGTTCGAGGTGAACGTCTTCGGCGCCGTGGCGATGCTCCAGGCCGTGCTGCCCTACATGCGCCAGCGCCGGCGGGGGCACATCCTCAACATCACCTCGATGGGCGGCTACATCACGATGCCGGGCATCGCTTACTACTGCGGCAGCAAGTTCGCCCTGGAGGGGATCAGCGACGCGCTGGGCAAGGAAGTCGAGGGCTTCGGCATCGCGGTGACCGCCGTGGCGCCGGGTTCCTTCCGCACCGATTGGGCCGGGCGCTCCATGGTGCGCAGCCCGCGCTCCATCGCCGACTACGACGCGCTGTTCGACCCGGTGCGCCAGGCGCGGCAGGAAAAGAGCGGCAAGCAGCTGGGCGACCCGCAGAAAGCCGCGCAAGCGATGCTGGCGGCGATCGAGGCGCCACTGCCGCCACGGCATCTGCTGCTGGGCAGCGATGCGCTGGGGCTGGTGCGGCAGAAACTGTCGGCCTTGCAGGAGGAGATCAGCCACTGGGAAGCGCTCAGCCGCTCCACCGACGGCTGAGCGGCGCATCAGTAGCCGGCGTTGCGCTCCTCGGGGCGCAGGGTGAGAACCTCGAAGCCCGTCGCGGTCACCGCCACGGTGTGCTCGAACTGCGCGGAGAGCTTGCCGTCGAGGGTGACCACGGTCCATTCGTCCGCCAGGGTTTTCACCCCGGAATGGCCCTGGTTGAGCATGGGCTCGATAGTGAAGGTCATGCCTTCGCGCAGCACCTGCCCGGTGCGCGGGCGGCCGAAGTGCAGTACCTGCGGCGGCTCGTGCATCTCGCGGCCGATGCCGTGGCCGCAGTAGTCCTCGACCACGGTGTAGCCGTGCTGCCGGGCGTGCCGCTCGATGGCGTGGCCGACGTCGCCCAGGCGCGCGCCGGGCTTCACCGCGCGGATGCCTTTCCACATCGCCTCGTAGGTGATCTCCACCAGACGCCGGGCAGCGGGGGAGACATTGCCGATCAGGTAGGTCTTGCTCGAATCGGCGATGAAGCCGTTCTTCTCCAGGGTGATGTCGAAGTTGACGATGTCGCCGTCCTGCAGGCGGTCCGCCTCGGACGGCACGCCATGGCAGACCACCTGGTTGCGCGAGGAGTTGAGCACGTAGGCAAAGCCGTACTGGCCCTTGCTGGCCGGCCGCGCGTGCAGTTCATCGACGATGTAGCGCTCGACCCGGTCGTTCACTTCCAGGGTCGTCATGCCTTCCAGCGCCAGCGTGTCGACGAAGCCGAAGACCTTCGCCAGCAACCGGCCGGATTCGGCCATCAGTGCCAGTTCCGCGGGAGTCTTGGTCACTTGGCGCCTCCCGCGGCGGAGTATTTGACCCCGGCTTCCTGCAGTTCGCGGGTGATGATCTCGTTGAAGCTCAGGGTCGGTTCCAGCTCGCAGAGCATGCCGATCTTGATCCAGAACGCCGCCTGGGCGTTGATCGACCGGCAGGCCACGGAGCTGGCGCGGCGCAGCTGGTCGTGCAGGTCGTCGTCCAGGTTGATGATGCCCATGATTCTCTCGCCTCTCTCTGACGCAATTCGCTATGAAGCATTACAAAACATATATGCATCATATTGATCGAGGCGAGGGAATGCAAAGCCGGCGGCTCAGCCCACCTGCGAGACGGGCTCGGCCAGTGGTTGGGCTAGGGCGATCGCGCCCTTGCCGGCCAGTTCCGCCAGTTGCTCGGTGGCCAGCCCCAGTTGCTCCGCCAGTACCTGCGCGGTGTCCTGGGCGAACATCGGCGGCGCCAGGCGGTAGGTGGGCGGCGAGGCGGAGAAGCGTGCCGGGTAGCCGAGCAGGGTGACTTCGGTGCCGTCCTGCCGGGTCAGGGTCTGCAACAGACCGCGGGCCTGCACCTGCGGGTCGGCGAGGGCCTGCTGCAGGTTGTTGATCGGGCCGCCGGGCACGCCGGCCTTTTCCATGGCAGCCAGGAGGTCGGCGGCATGCCAGCCGGAGATGCTTTTTGCCAGTTCCACTTCCAGTTCGCGGCGGTGCTGGCTGCGGCCAGGGTTGCGGGTGAAGCGCGGGTCGCCACCCAGGTCTTCGCGGCCGAGCAGGCGGCACAGCGCCTGGAACTGCCCGTCGGAGCCGCAGGCGACGAGGATGTAGTCGTCGTTGCAGGCGAAGTCGCGATACGGCACCACGTTGGGGTGGGCGTTGCCCAGGCGCTGCGGCACCTGCCCGCTGACCAGATGGTTCATCGCCTGGTTGGCCATCAGCGACAGCTGGCTGTCGAGCAGCGCGCAATCGATGTGCTGGCCTTCGCCGCTGGCGTGGCGATGGTTCAGCGCAGCGAGGATCGAGATGGTCGCGTACAGGCCGCAGAACAGGTCGCTCACCGGCAGACCGACCTTCAGCGGCCCGGCGCCGGGTTCGTCGTCGCGGCGCCCGGTGATGCTCATCAGCCCGCTCATGCCCTGCACCAGGAAGTCGTAGCCACCGCGCCCGGCGTAGGGGCCGGTCTGGCCGAAACCGGTGACCGAGCAGTAGATCAGCTTCGGGTTCAGTGCCTTGAGCGCGACGTAATCCAGGCCGTAGCGTGCCAGGGTGCCGACCTTGTAGTTCTCCACCAGTATGTCCGCCGAAGTGGCCAGCCGGCGCAGCAGCGCCGCGCCGTCGGGGTGGCCGAAGTCCACGGCCACGGCGCGCTTGTTGCGGTTGGCGCAGAAGTAGTAGGCGGCGTCCCAGGTGGGGCTGCTGTCTTCCAGGAATGGCGGGCCCCAGGTGCGGGTGTCGTCGCGCCGGGTGGGGCGCTCGACCTTGATCACGTCCGCCCCCAGGTCACCGAGTATCTGCGTGGCCCAGGGCCCGGCAAGGACCCGCGACAGGTCGAGGACGCGCAGGCCCGAGAGCGGGCCGTGCTGTTGAGTGTTGCTCATGCTTCTCTCCAGTTCGCTGCGGGGCTTCAGTGCAGGTCTTTGCCACAGGTTTCGGGCATGCGCACGAAGGCCACCAGGGTGATCACCGCCATGACCGAGACGTAGACCAGGAACCACTGCTCCTGGCCGCGGCTCTGCAACCAGGTCATCAGGTAGGGCGTGGTGCCGCCGAAGATCGCCACCACCAGGTTGTATGGCAGGCCGATGCCCAGGGCGCGGATATCGGTGCTGAACAGCTCCGACTTGATCGCCGGGGCGATGGCCGAATACAGCCCGTAGAGCAGCAGGCCGAACAGTTCGACGGCGAGGATCGAGGCGAACGAGGCCTCCATGGAGCGCACCACCGGGTAGAGCAGGGCGGCGTAGCCCAGGGCGAAGACGATCAGTTGCGGGCGACGGCCGATGCGGTCGGACAGCCAGCCGAACAGCGGCTGGGAAATCATGAACACCACCAGCGCCAGGCTGCTGGCGGCATAGGCAGTACCCGGCTCCACGCCGAGGCTGCGGATGGCGTGCACCGGCAGGTAGCTGACGAACAGGTAGAAGGCGAAGGCCCCCAGCAGGCTGATGCCGACCAGGCGTCTCACGGCTTCCGGATGCTCGCGCCAGAGGGTGCGCAGCGGCTGCTCGATGCGCTGGCCGCGACGCTGTTCCTGGCCCTTGCGGAAGGCTGCGGTCTCGTCGACACCATGGCGAATCCAGAAGCCGGCGAGGCTGCCCAGGCCGCCGATGAAGAACGGAATGCGCCAGCCGAAGTCAATCAGCTGTTCACGGCTCAGCCATTGGCTCAGCGCCCAGGCCAGGCCCGAGGCGAACAGCAGGCCGAGGGCAATGCTGGCGAAGAAGAAACCCGAGTACAGGCCACGCTGGCTGGCCGGCGCCGATTCGGCGAGGAAGGTCGCGGCGGCACCGTACTCGCCGCCTACCGAAAGCCCCTGGACCATGCGCGCCAATACCATCAGCACGGGTGCGGCGATGCCGATGGTGGCGTAAGTCGGCATCAGGCTGATCAGCAGCGAGGGCAACGCCATCATCAGGATGGTCAGGTTGAGCGCCGCCTTGCGCCCGGCGCGGTCATTGAAAATTCCGATCAGCCAGCCGCCCAGCGGGCGCATGGCGAAGCCGATGGCGAACACCGCGAAGGAGGCGAGCAGGGCGGTGGTCTCGTTGTCCGAGGGGAAGAACTGGTGGCTGAAGTAGAGCGCGAAGGCGGTGTAGACCGTCCAGTCGAACCATTCCACGGTGTTGCCGACGCTGCCGGCGATGATGGTGCGCCAGGCGATGGGCCGGGCGCGGGCAGCCGCGCCCGTTGAAGCGGAGCGATGCGGTTGGCTGAGAAGGTGGGCCATCGGTGTTCTCCATTGTCATTGTTTTGAGAAGCACGGTTTTGAGAAGCACGGTTCTGAGGGGTACGGCTCAGGCTGCGGGCAGGTGGCGACGCAGGAAGGCCAGGCTGTCGCCGCTCTCCCGCAGGGCTGCGCGGCCGATCAGCGGCTGCCAGTGCGCCTCGCTGCCGAAGTCCGCGCGCCAGGCATACAGGCGGCGGGTGTAGAGCTGCAGATCGCATTCCTCGGTGACGCCGATGGCGCCAAAGACGGCATGGGCGATGGTGCAGATGCGCACCGCCGCGCTGCTGCAGCGCGCCTTGGCCACGGCGGCCGGGATGCCCTGCGGCCAGGTCGCCCCGCGCAGCGCCAGTTGCGCCGCCATGCGCGCGGCGAAGACTTCCTCGGCAAGCACGCTGATCTGTTGCTGGATGGCCTGGAAGCCGCCGACCGGCTTGCCGAACTGCTGGCGGGTAGTGGCGTAGTCCAGGGTCAGTTGCAGCACCCGCTCCGCAGCGCCGGCGATCAGCGCTGCGCTGAAGGCCGCGCCAAGTGCGCGCCATTCATGGTCCGGCGGCAGGCGCTGGGCGCTTTCCGGCAGGCTCTGCCAATGCAGTTCCTCGGTGCTGCTGGCGTGGACACCATCCGCCCGCCGTTGCGCGCCATCCACCGGCAATAGCCAGGCGTCTTCCGGCAGCGTCGCCAGTACCCAGCGGGATTGCGCGGCAAACGGCACCGCATGGCAGCGCAGGCCCTGACCAGCGCGTTCGCCATTGGCCAGGGCGATGGGCCCTTCGGGCAGCGCGAGGCCAGCTTCGGCCAGCGCCAGGCGCGCCCACCAGGTGCTGGCCAACGGCAGCGGCAGGGCCGCGCCGCCAGCGGCGAACAGCAGGTGGCAGGCGGTTTCGGCACTGGCCGCCGCGCCGCCGAGGTCCTCGGGCAGCAGCAGGTCGGCGAAGCCGTGTTCGGCCAGCGAGCGCCACAGCCCGTCGGCAGATTCGCCCAGGTCGATGCGGCGCACGCGCTCGGCGCTGACTTCGCCTTCGAGCCACTGGCCGAAGGCGTCGAGAATGAGGTTGTCGAGGCTCATGGGGTTTCCTATCGCAAGCCGAGGCCGCGGGCGATCACGCCGCGGAGGATTTCGCGGGTGCCGCCGCGCAGGGAGAACACCGGGGCCATGCGTTCCAGGTAGGCCAGGGTGCGTTGCAGCAGGTGCGGAACGGCGGCGCCCTGCACCGCGCCCAGCAGGTCGCCGAGCAAGGTCGGGATGGATTGTTCGAAGCTGGTGCCCAGGTCTTTCACCAGTGCCGCTTCCACCACGGGGCTGCGGCCGTCCGCCAGTTGCGCGGCGAGGCTGACCGACAGCGCACGCAGCACCATCAGCTCGCTCAGAAGTTGGCCCAAGAGACGTTCCTGGCCCGCCTGCGGGTGGCTGCGCAGCCAGTCCAGCCAGGCATCGAGCAGGGCAATGCTGGAGTAGATGCGCTCCGGCCCGCTGCGCTCGAAGGCCAGCTCGGCGGTTACCTGTTTCCAGCCATCGCCTTCCTCACCGACTAGTGCCGAGGCCGGCAGCTGCACGTTGTCGAAGAACACTTCGCAGAAGTGCTCGGCGCCAGTGAGGTCGCGAATCGGGCGGATGCTCACGCCGGGCAGGGACAGATCGACCAGCACCTGCGACAGCCCGCGATGGCGGTCCTGGGCGCTGCCGGAGGTGCGCACCAGGGCGATCATGTAGTGGCTGTGCTGGGCGTAGGTGGTCCAGATCTTTTGCCCGTTGAGCAGCCAGCCGTCGGCATTGGCCACAGCGCGGGTGCGCACGCTGGCCAGGTCCGAGCCGGAGTTCGGTTCGCTCATGCCGATGCAAAAGAACTGCTCGCCACGGCAGATCGCCGGCAAGTGCTGGCGCTTCTGCTGCTCGCTGCCAAAGCGCAGCAGCAGCGGGCCGCTCTGGCGGTCGGCGATCCAGTGCGCGGCCACCGGCGCGCCAGCGCAGAGCAGTTCTTCCACCACCACGAAGCGCGCCAGTGGGTCGAGGCCGGCGCCGCCATACTCGCGCGGCAGGGTCAGCCCGACCCAGCCGCGCTCGGCCAGGGCACGGCTGAAGTCGGCGTCGAAGCCTTGCCAGCTGCGCGCCCGCAGGTCGGTGGGATAGTCCCGCAGGCGCTCGGCGAGGAAGCTGCGCAGCTCCTCGCGCAAGGCCTCGTGCCGCGCCGGTAGCGCGCGGAAATCGAGGGCTTCGAGCATCAGCCTTCACTCCGCTCGGGGCGGCCGGCGAGCAGGCGCTTGACCTGGTACTCCATCACCGTTTCCTCGCGCTGGTTGAGCACGAAGACGCGGGAGGTGACCACGGCGCGGTTGTTCTTCGAGGTCGGGCGGACGTCCTCGATCTCCACCACGGCTTCCAGGGTGTCACCCACGACCACCGGGCCTTTCACGCTCTTGTGCAGTTCCAGCAGGGCCAGGCCGGTGCCTTGCAGCATGGTCTGCATGAGGATGCCTTCGATCAGGCTGTAGCTCAGCGCCGCCGGCACCGGGCGACCCTGGATGGCGCCGTTGAAGGTGCTGTCGATGAAAATGACTTCGGCCTGCCCGGTGACGCCGACGAAGCCGATCAGGTCGGCCTCGGTGACGGTCCGGCGGAAGGTGCGGAAACGCTGACCGGCTTCGATCTGCTGCCAGTAGTAGCCTTGCCCGAGGGCGATTTCGTTGTGCGCCATGCACCACTCTCCTGTTGGGATTGTTGTCGTCGAGTGGGGTCAGGCTATGGGCAGGGCTCGTACTCATCCAATATTATTTGGAGAACGATTGATACACATGGAATATCAGTATGGAGCTGCGCCAGATTCATCAGTTCCTCGCCCTGGCCGAGACCCTGAACTTCCGCGAGGCCGCCGAGCGCCTGCACATGTCCCAGCCGCCGCTATCGGTGTCGATCCGCAAGCTGGAGGAGGAGATCGGCCTGCCGCTGTTCGAGCGCACCACGCGCCAGGTGGCCCTCACCGAAGCTGGCGAGGCGGTCCTGCCGGAGCTGCGCAAGGCATTGCTGCACTTGCAGCAAGCGCGGCGCTACGCGCTTGAGGCCGGCGCCGGGGAACGCGGGCAATTGACGCTGGGCTCGGTCGGCTCGGCGACGCTTTCGCTGATCCCTCAACTGATTCCGGAGTTCCGCCGGCGCTATCCGGGGATCGCCCTGGAGCTGCGAGAGCTGCCTTCCAGCGGCGTGCTGGAGCTGGTGGAGAACGGCGGCGCCGATGTGGGGCTGGTGCGTTTCCCGCTGCCGCAGCAGACGGCGTTGAAGCTGATCCCGCTGGTGTGGGAGCCGATGATGCTGGTCGTCCCGCAGGACAGCCCGCTGGCACTGAGCGGGCGCAGCCGCGTGCACCTGGCGGAAGTCGCCGACCAGCCGCTCATCGATTACCCGCACACCGAAGGTCTTCACTACGTGTTGTTACAGCTTTGCCAGGCGGCGGGGTTCGTGCCGCAACTGGTGCATTCCACCACCCAGGTGCAGGCGGCCATCAGCCTGGTGGCGTGCGGGCTGGGCGTGGCGCTGGTGCCGGCGCTGCATGCGCGCAACTCATCGGCGCCGGTGTGCTTCCTCGATCTGGAAACCCCGCACCAGGAACGCACCGTGGCACTCGCTCTGGTCTACAACCCGGACAACGAAAGCCGCGTGGTGCGGCAGTTTCGCGACGTGGCGGTGGAGCTGCTGGCGGCGGAAGGCTAGGGATTGAGCTGTTGCAACGCGGGCGGACGGCGTTGCCGCTCGCCACGTTGACGGCGCAGTTTTGGCAGCAATCCACGCAGCACGCGCAGACCCCGTTCGGCATCGGGTGTGCCGCCGTACAGCAGGCGCAGGGTCCGTTGCAGCTCCGCCGAGTGCACCTGCTGCTGGTGCAGCCAGAGGTAGAGACCATCCAGCCGCGCAGGCCGCTGCTGCAGTTGCCGGTGCAGCCGACGCCAGGCCCGATGTTCAGAATGCCGGTAGCGCTGGCGCAGCCGGCTGACGAGTCGCTGCAGCCATTGCAGGGCTGCAGCGGCGGGCACGGTCAGCCAATGCCAGCCCAGCGCCAGGCCGGCAATCAGCAGCAAGGCGGCCAGCGCGTGCCGCTCGATCCACACCCCCAGTCGATCGCGCCACGCCCCGGGGTTCACCGAAGGCGGTGCTGCAGCCACCTCCAACGCCAGGCCCGGCAGGTGCTCCACGTGCAGTTCGCCGCTGCTGGCTTGCCGCCAGCGCAGCTCCAGCGGCGGCAACTCGACGCGTCCCGCGCGTTCGAGCTGATAGGCGACGCTGTCGACACGCAGCGCGCCATCGCTGTGGCCGCGTCCGTCGTCGAGCTCCTGCAGTCGGACGGGGTTCAGGTACTGGCGGGTGCCTTCCACGGCGGCGAATTCGGCGGGAGGCAACAGCTCCATCGGCGCGCCCTTTACTCGCAGCTCGACGCGGCGTTCCAGGCTGTCGCCCACCTGAAATGCAGCCACGGGCGGTCGCAGAACCTGCTGCAGTTGCACCGAGTCGGCGACCAGGCGGGCGCCGTCGTCCGGTGCGGGAGATACCTCGAAGCTCAACGGCCGGCTGTTGGCGTGAAGCGTGGCCGTGGCTTGCCCGACCTGCACGTTGACCCGGAGCGCGGGAATCTCGAAACGCTGCGCCTGACGGGGCGTGATCCGGTACTGGTAACGCAGGCCAAAGAAGGTCTGCCCGTCACGTTCCACCGTCAGGTGCACAGGGGAGCCGGCTGGCTCGGCCACGCGGGTGCCTGGCAGTTGCAGGGCAGGGAGCTGCGGCGCGGCGGTGAACCAGGTGTCCGTCAGTACGTCGAGTTGCAGCGTCAGCGTCGCGCCAAGACTTGCCTTGGAATCGGGGAGGAGCTGTGCTTCGACGCGCAATTGTGGCCCGTCTGCATACGCGGCAGTGGCGAGCAGCATCAGCAGCAACTGCAGGACCCGCTTCAAGGCCTGTCCTCCCCGATGTGGCTGCCCTGCGCGCGGAACTTGTTGCGCAGGAAGGCGGCGGGCGAGGTCTGCAGGCTGTCCAGCCAGTGCTCGTCGGCCGGTCGTTGGCCCCAGGGCTGGGCAATGCCGCGGCCCTTGTCCGCCGAGTCGTCGATGACTTCATCGTCGCCGCGTTGCTTGGGTGCGTTTTGCGCGGCGTCTTCGCGGTCCTTTTCCAGCGCTTCCACCAGCGCAAGGTTGGCGCGGGCTTCGGGGAAGTCGGTCTTCAAGGCCAGGGCCCGGCGATAGGCTTTGATGGCCTCGGTGAGTCGGTATTGCCGCGCCTGACAGTTGCCCGCATAGAACTGTGCCTCGGCGGTGTCGAGACGGAAGAACAGCGCGAGGGCGCCGGCGTAGTCCGCCGCCTGATAGCTCGCCAGTGCCTTCCAGTAGGGATCGTCGAAGCGCTCGGCGGCCAGTGCCGGGTGCCCATGCTGGAGGGCCCAGCGGCCTTGCTGGTCCGGACTGGCGAAGGCGTCCAGCCAGCTGGCGGCCATGGCGGGCGGGCTTGGCAGGACAACGCCCAGGGCCAGCAGCGCAGCACCCAGCCAGTGGACCCGACAACCACGGCGCAGGCTGAGCAGCACCACCGGGAGCAGTGCCCAGCACAGCCAGTAGCCCACCTCCCGTGAACCGTCCGTGGCCTGCTGGCGGGCCTGGAAGTGCCGCACGGCTTGCCGGCCGATCCAGCGCACGTCGCTGTCGTCCGGGCTCAGTGCGCGCAGGCCGGCATCCAGGGCGCTGGCCAGCTCGGTCAGGGAGGCGGAGCGGCCTGAGGGGGCCGCGCTGCAATCCACCAGCAGCCATTGCAGCGCATCGCTGGCGTGGCGCTGCAGATCGTTGAGTTCGCGCGGGTCAGCATGGTCGGCGAACAGCACCAGGCTGGCGGGCGTGCCGGCTTCCTCCGAAAGGCTCGCGGCCAGCCGCTGGACGCCACGCAGGTCGCTGCCGGGTGTTTCGATCAGGGCGGTGGACAGCGCCTGGACGTAGCTTTCCAGCAGGCCGGGGTCGTCGGTGGGCGGCAGTACCAGGTGTGCGCTGCCGGCATAGGCGATCAGCGCGGTGGGCGCGCCCTGGCGATCCCTGAGCAGATCGCGCAGCTTGCGCTTGGCGGCTTCGAGGCGGGTGGGGCGCAGGTCCGGCGCATCCATGCTGGGCGACAGCTCGACGGCGAGGATCAGCAGGCCGCGATCATCGGCGGAGTCAGTGGCGTGCCCCGGCCAGACTGGGCCGGCAACTGCCACTGCGCCGAGGCAGAGGAACAGCGTCAGCAGGTGTGCGGGGCTGAGCCGGCAAGCGCCGGGCTGATCGAGCAACAGGTGTTGCAGCAGGTGCGGGGCGATACGTTCGGCCAGCCGTTGGCCGAGGTTCTGGTGACGGCGCCAGAGCTGCAGCAGCAGGAGCGCCACGACGATCAGCAGCAGCCAGAGCGGTCGATGGAATGGCATTCAGGCTCTCCGCAGGCTGGGCAGGCGCAAGGCGCCGGCGGCCAGCAGATGGCCGCAGCAGGTCAGCAGCAGGGCCAGGCCCAGCGGCCAGTAGTAGCCTTCATGGCGCGGGCGGGGGCCCAGCCGTGGCTGTGGGTGCGGAGCGCTGCGGTCCAGTTCGGCGTAGACGTCGGCCAGCGCCCGGCTGTCTTCGGCACGGAAGAAGCGTCCGCCAGTGGTCTCGGCCAGGGCTTGCAGGCGCTCGCTGTCGACTTTCTCCGCACCCAGCCCGCGACTGTCGCCGATGGCGATGGCCTGTAGCACTACGCCGCGCTGCACTGCCAGTTCCACCGCGCGCTCCGGAGGAACGGCACTGGCGTTGTCGCTGCCGTCGGTGAGCAGCACGATCTGCTGTGCACGCAGCGCCGGCCCGTCCAGCACGCGCAGGCTCAGGCCGATGGCATCGCCGATGGCGGTGTCCGGCCCGGCCATGCCGATGGCGCTGTCGTCCAGCAGGCGCAACAGGGTCTTGTGATCGAGAGTCAGCGGGGCCTGCACGTAGGCGCCGCTGCCGAACACCACCAGGGCGAGACGGTCGCCGGTGCGCCGGGCAATGAAGTCGTGCAGCACCTGTTTCACCGCCGCGAGCCGGTCCAGCTGGTGGCCCTGGGTGTCGCGATAGTCGCGGGTGGCCATGGATTGCGACAGGTCGATGACCAGCACCAGGTCGCGCGCCGGCTCGATCAGCATCCGCGGCGGTTCATAAAAGGCGGGACGGGCGAGGGCGAGCAGCAACAGGCACCAGTTGAGCGGGCTCAGCCAGCCCTGCCAGCGTGCGGCAGCCTTGCCCAAGGGTGCGTGATGCACGCGGCGCAGTTCGCTGAAGAACGGCACGCGCAATGCCGTGCGCGCCACGCGCTGCTCGGGCAGCAGCCAGATCGCCAGCAGGCCCAGCGGCCACAGGGCCAGCACCCAGGGGTAATCAAGCTGCCACACGGTGAGCCTCCAGCCAGAGGCGCACCTGGGCGAAGAGGGTGTCCCAGTCCGCTTGCGGCCAGTGCTGCAGTTGCGCAGACGGGGCGTAGGCGAGCTGCGCCAGGCGTTCCGCGAGATCGGAAGCCAGCGGCCACGGGCAGTGCCGTTGCAGGAAGGCCTGCCAGGCCGGGCCGTTCAGCGTGGCGAGTTCCCCGTGGCGATTGCGCAGTTCGGGGATCGACAGCGCGCAGCGCTTGAGCAGAGCGGCCAGCTCGCGCCGCTGTTCCGGGGCTCGCTGCGTCAGAAGGTCAAGTTGTGCCAGGGCTTCACGCCGGTACTGCTGGCCGCGCCAACGTCGGTAGCGCTGCAGGCCGAGCAACGCCGCCACGACGATCAGGACCATCAGCAGTACCCACCAGCCCCAGGCCGGCGGCCAGTAGGAAGGCAGCGGCGGCAGTGGCAATTCCTGCAATTGCCGCAGGTCCGGCGTCACGCTGCTCATGCCAGGACTCCGGGGCGCAGCAGTTCGCGGCGCAACTGGTCCAGCGGCGCTTCGGCGGTGCTCAGGCGCAGCAGCGGTACCTGGGCCAGGCGCAGGTGTTCCGCCACGCTGTCCAGGCGACCACGGAGGTAGTCCTGCATGGGATGGCGCACGGCCTTGCGGCGCAGGTCGAGGTCCAGCCAGCCATGGCCATCGCTGAGGCTCAGCGGCGTGTCGCCGTGCAGTTGAAGGGCGAGCGGGTCCTGTACCTGCAAAGCGAGAATCCGGTGGCGCCGACGCAGTTGCTGCAGCAGGTCACGGGTGTGCTCATCGCAGCCCGAGAAGTCGCTGATCAGATACAGCTGCCCGCCACGCTCCGGGCCACTGAGCAGCGTTTCCAGCAACGAGTTCAGCCGCGCGCCGTTCGCCGGGGCGCTATCGGCAGACAGTGCGTGGTTGTGCCGCAGCATCGCCGCGCAGAAGGCGCGAATGCCGGCCGGGTTGCGGGTGGGGCGCAGACGCTCTTCATGGCGATCACCGAACACCAGCCCGCCGACGCGGTCGCCGCCGTGCAGCGCGCTCCAGGCCAGCAGTGCGCCCAGTTCCACGGCGAGGGTGGATTTCAGGTAGCGCCGCGAGCCGAAGAACATGTCCATGCGCTGGTCGACCCAGATCAACGCGGGGCGCTCGCGCTCCTCGCTGAAGCTGCGTACCAGCGGCGTGCCGTGGCGCAGGCTGGCGCGGCTGTCGAGACGCCGCAGGTCGTCGCCGGGGCGGTAATGGCGCAACTCCTGGAAGTCCAGTCCGCGCCCGCGCAGGGTCGAAGCGTGTTGGCCGAGCAGGCTGACGGCGGCAAGGCGGGTGATCCGTGCGCCCAGTCGCCGCGCGGGCATTTCCAGGGCCAGCAGGCGGCCAAGGTCGGCGTAGGCCAGACCGTCGGCGCGGCGCTCAGGCGGGAATGGCGACATGGTCGCGCAGCCGGCAGAGCACGGCGTCGGTATCAATGCCCTCGGCCAGCGCCTCGTAGCTGAGCAACAGGCGATGGCGCAGGACGGGCAGCAGCACCGCGTGGATGTCGTCGGGCAGGACGTGGTCGCGGCCTTCCAGCCAGGCGTGGGCGCGTCCGGCGCGGTCCAGGCTGATGGCGCCGCGCGGGCTGCAGCCAACCTCGATCCAGCGCGCCAGTTGCGCGTCGTAATCGGCGGGGCGGCGACTGGCGCGCATCAGGTCCACCAGGTAACGGTCGATGCTCGGCGCCACTTCGATGGCGGCGACCTGCTCCCGTGCCGCCAATAGAATCTCCGCGTCCAGCGGCTCCACGGCTTCGCGGGCACGAGCACCGCCGCAACCTTCGGCCCGCAGCAGGCGCAGCATGGTTTCCTCGTGCTCGGGCGCCGGGTAGTCGAGCTTGAGTTTCATCAGGAAACGGTCCAGCTGCGCTTCGGGCAGCGGGTAGGTGCCTTCCTGTTCGATCGGGTTCTGCGTGGCGAGCACCAGGTACAGCTCGGGCAGCGGGTAGCTGCGGCCGGCGCAGGTGATCTGGCGTTCTTCCATGGCTTCGAGCAGTGCCGCCTGGACCTTGGCCGGCGCGCGGTTGATTTCGTCGGCGAGGATCAGGTTGCCGAACAGCGGGCCCGGCTGGAACTGGATTTCGGCATGCCCGCCGTGGGCGTGGAGGGTTTCCGCGCCGGTGATGTCCGAGGGCAGCAGGTCGGGAGTGAACTGGATGCGGCTCATCCTGCCGTGCAGGTGTTGCGCCAGGGCCTTGACCGTGCGCGTCTTGGCCAGCCCCGGAAGGCTCTCCAGCAGCAGGTGGCCGTCGGCGAGCAGGGCGATGAGCAGTTGCCGGATCACCGTTTCCTGGCCCAGCACGACGCGGCAGAGGTTGCGCTCCAGGTCCAGGAGCGGAGTGCGAATGTCCAAGAGGGAGCTCCGTGCGATCACGCCTGCGGTTGTACAGCGCGCGGTGAAGCACCACACCCCTCGTAACGGAGGGGTGTGGTGGTGGCTCAGGGCTTGGCGGCGGCCTGTTGCTGCCTGGCCTTCTCGGCGATCTTCTGGTACACGGCCTGCTGCACCTGGTCGATGGTGAAGCTGGCCGGGCGCTGGCTCGGCGGCCAGTCGACGAAGGTCTGCAGGAACTGCGCGGATTTCATGGTGGCGATGCCCAGCAGGTAGGCGTTCTTCACCAGCCAGTCGCTGTACTGGTCGGAGACGATGTCGGCGGTCTCGTACGGGTCCATGCGCAGGTTGAACAGTTTGGGAATCCGCAGGCAGACGAAGGGCTCGCTCCACACCTCGAAGCCGCCGGGCTTGCGCTGCTCGCAGAACACCGCCTTCCAGTCGCCGAAGCGCATGGCCACCAGTTGGCCGTCGTCGTTGAAGTAATAGAACTCGCTGCGCGCGCTCTTCGGGCTCTTGCCGGTCAGGAAGGCGAGCTGGTCGAAGCCGTCCAGGTGGACCTTGTAGCTGGTGCCGCCGGCAACCGGCGCCCAGCCCTTGAGCAGTTTGTCCTTGGCGTCGGGGACGCCGACGGCGGAGAGCAGGGTGGGGAACCAGTCCAGCCCGGAGAACATCCCGTTGGAGACCTGTCCCGCCTCGATGTGCCCCGGCCAGCGGACCATCGCCGGCACGCGGAAGGCGCCCTCGTAGTTGGAGTTCTTCTCGTTGCGGAATGGCGAGGTGGCGGCGTCCGGCCAGGTGAAGCGGTTCGGCCCGTTGTCGGTGGTGTAGATGACGATGGTGTTTTCGGTGAGTTTCAGGTCATCCAGGGTCTTGAGCAGTTTGCCGACGTCGCCGTCGTGCTCGAGCATGCCGTCGGCGTACTCGTTGCCGGGCATGCCGCTCTGGCCCTTCATCGAATCGCGCACGTGGGTATAGAGGTGCATGCGCGTGGTGTTCATCCAGACGAAGAACGGCTTGTCGGCCTTGGCCTGTTTGTCGATGAAGTTGATCGCCGCCTGGGTGGTCTCGTCGTCGATGGTCTCCATGCGTTTTTTGGTCAGCGCGCCGGTGTCCTCGATCTTGCCGTCGGCGTAGGAGTGGATCACCCCGCGCGGGGAGAAGTGCTGGACGAAGGGGTTGCTCGGGTCCTTGGGCCAGTAAGGACGCTCGGGCTCTTCCTCGGCGTTGAGGTGGTAGAGGTTGCCGAAGAATTCGTCGAAACCATGCTTGGTCGGCAGGTATTCATCGCGGTCGCCCAGGTGGTTCTTGCCGAACTGGCCGGTGGCGTAGCCCTGGCCCTTGAGCGCCTGGGCCAGGGTGATATCGCGGTCCTGCAGGCCGACCGGCGAGCCCGGCACGCCGACCTTGGTCAGCCCGGTGCGCAGCGAGGCCTGGCCGGTGATGAAGGTCGAGCGCCCGGCGGTGCAGCTGTTCTCCGCGTAGTAGTCGGTGAACAGCATGCCTTCCTTGGCGATACGGTCGATGTTCGGCGTGCGGTAGCCGACCACGCCCTGGGAATAGGCACTGATGTTGGTCTGGCCGATGTCGTCGCCGAAGATCACCAGGATGTTCGGTTTGTCGGCCGCCTGGGCGCCGGCTCCTGCCAGCAGGCCGACGGCCAGGGCGAGCCGCGGCAGCCAGCTGCGTTTGCGGGTCATAGCACGGTTCTCCGTGATGCTTGTTGTTGTGGTTTGCAGGCCTGGCGCAGGAGGCCGGACACAGGGCGCCATTGAACGCGGCAAGGGGTGGGGTGCAAATCACCCGTTGGGGTGGTTCGCCGGATTGTCGTGAGCGGGCGATGCCCAGGGGTGTTACGTGGGGTATCGCGGGGGCGGCCCGATCCTGGGAAAGGTTCGCGGGGCCGCTGCCGGATTCCGCGAAGAAAAGCCGGAATCACCTGCACGGGTGAGGGCGAAAATCACCTGATCGGGCGGTTTTTGCCGGCTGCGGGCACTGCCAGCATGCGCACTCCAACACCTGGACCACCTGGAGTACCGCATGCCAACAATAACAATGCGCGGACACTTTCGACCGCAGGCGCTGGCCCTGGCCATCGCCCTGGCGAGCGCGCCGTGCGCTCACGCCGTGAATTTCAATATCGGGGAGATCGAGGGGCAGCTGGATTCGTCGGCATCCCTGGGCATGAGCTGGGCCCTGAGCAACCCGGACCCAAAATTCATCTCCAACTACAACGTAGTCGGCGCCAAGGGCAAGGCCGCCTCGCGCACCGCCGATGACGGTCGCCTGAACTTCAGCAAGGGCGACGTGTTCTCGAAGATCTTCAAGGGCACCCACGACCTCGAACTCAAGTACGGCGACTCCGGCGCCTTCCTGCGCGGCAAGTACTGGTACGACTTCAAGCTCAAGGACGAGGACCTGCGCTACTACAACATCGACGACCATGGCCGCGACCAGTCGGCCAAGGCCTCGGGCGGTGAGTTCCTCGACGCCTTTCTCTATCACAACTACCAGCTGGGCGATCTGCCGGGCAACGTGCGCTTCGGCAAACAGGTGGTGAGCTGGGGCGAGAGTACCTTCATCCCAAACTCGATCAACTCCATCAACCCGGTGGACGTCTCGGCGCTGCGCCGCCCCGGCGCCGAGGTGAAGGAAGCGCTGGTGCCGATCCAGCTGCTGTACTTCTCCCAGGGCCTTTCCGAGAACGTCACTGCCGAGGCCTTCTACCAGATCAAGTGGGACAAGACGGTCACCGAGAATTGCGGCACCTTCTTCGCCGTGGACGCCGTGGCCAAGGGCTGCGACGACCGCCTGGTGATCGCCGGTCCGGACTTCGCGCCCAATGATCCGCGTGCCAACGCCGGGAGCATCCTGGATGTGGCGGGCAATCGCGCCAACGCCTACATCCCGCGCACCGACGACCACGAGCCGGGCGACTCCGGGCAGTTCGGCCTGGCCATGCGCTGGTTCCTGCCGGACTTCAACGACACCGAACTGGGCGCGTACGTGATGAACTATCACAGCCGCAACCCGTTCCTGAGCTTCACCCGCACGACCTTTGCCGGTGCCTCCAACGCGCTGACCACCGCCAGCCGTGTGCGCGGCGCCAGCTACTTCGTCGACTACCCCGAAGACATCCGCCTGTACGGCCTGAGCTTCCAGACCAACCTGGCGGGCGTGGCGCTCAACGGCGAGGTCAGCTTCCGGCCGAACATGCCGATGCAGATCAACACCGCCGACCTGAACCTCGCGGCGGTCAACCAGGTCGGCCTGGTCAATGGCGTAGCCACGGCGGTTTCGCCAGTGTTCGTCGACGGCCAGGCGGTCAACGCACCGGGCGCGTCGATCGAAGGCTACAAGCGCCTGCCATTCACCCAGGTGCAGGTCAGCGCCACGCAGTTCTTCGACCAGGTGCTGGGCTCCGAACGCCTGACTCTGGTGGGCGAGGTGGGTTACGACCATATCAGCGGCATCGGCAACTCGGTGGGCGACCTGCGCTTCGGCCGTAGCCCGACCTTCGGCGCCGGCGAGCTGCTCGACCAGTCGGTGTGCGTCGGCACCGCCGCCGGCACCGCCACGGCCAGCAACCCGCAGCAGGAGTGCAACAACAAGGGCTTCTACACCACCAGTTCCTGGGGCTACCGCGTGCGCGGCATCCTCGACTACCCGAACGTCATCGCCGGCATCAACTTCAAGCCGAACATGGCCTGGTCGCAGGACATCAATGGCACCGGCCCGAGCTTCGAGGAAGGCGCCAAAGCCATCAGCCTGGGCGTGGATGCCGACTACCAGAACACCTACACGATGAGCCTGAGTTACACCAACTACTTCGGCGGCGATTACAACACCCTGACCGACCGCGACTACATGTCGGTCAGCGTCGGCGTGAACTTCTGAGCAGGTGAACAGCACATGCAAGCAAAGACAATGATCAAGGGCGCCATCCTCGGCCTCAGCCTCCTGGCGTGCTCGGTGCAGGCCGCCGTCTCCGCGCAGGAAGCGGACAAGCTCGGCAGCGCGCTGACTCCCATGGGCGCGCAGAAGGAAGGCAACGCCGACGGCAGCATCCCGGCCTGGACCGGCGGCCTCAAGCCCGGCGCGGCGAAGGTTGAGAACGGCTTCCTCGGCGATCCGTTCCCCACTGACAAGCCACTGTTCGTGATCACTGCGGCCAACGCCGACCAGTACAAGGACAAGCTCACCGCCGGCCAGCTGGCGATGTTCAAGCGCTACCCGGACAGCTACAAAATGCCGGTCTTCACCACCCGCCGTACCGCCGCGAGCCCGCAGGCGGTGTACGACGCAGTGAAGCAGAGCGCGGTGACCACCCAGGAAGCCAACGACGGCAACGGCCTGGCCAACTTCAGCTCGCACTACTATGCCTTCCCGATTCCGCAGAACGGCGTGCAGGTGATCTGGAACCACATGACCCGCTACCGCGGCAGCAACCAGCACCGTGAGACCGTGCAAGCCACGCCGCAGACCAACGGTTCTTACAACACGGTGAGCATGGTCGAGGACATCGCCTACCCGCAGACGCTGGCCGGCGGTGCCGACAGCAAGCAGAGCGAGAACGTGCTGTTCTACTACAAGCAGCAGGTGACCGCGCCCTCGCGCCTGGCGGGCAACGTACTGCTGGTCCACGAGACCATCGACCAGGTGAAAGAACCGCGCCTGGCGTGGATCTACAACGCCGGCCAGCGCCGCGTGCGCCGCGCCCCGCAAGTGGCCTACGACGGCCCAGGCACCGCTGCCGACGGCCTGCGCACCGCCGATGACCTGGACATGTACAACGGCGCGCCGGACCGCTACCAGTGGAAGCTGGTGGGCAAGAAAGAGATGTACGTCCCGTACAACAACTACCGCCTGTGGTCCACGCAGCTCAAGTACGACGACATCCTCAAGGCCGGGCACATCAACCCCGACCACGCGCGCTACGAATTGCACCGCGTGTGGGTGGTGGAGGCCACGCTGAAACCGGGCGAGCGGCACATCTACGGCACCCGCCGGATGTACGTGGACGAGGACACCTGGTCCATCGTCGCCACCGACCAGTACGACGGCCGCGGCCAGCTCTGGCGTGTGGGCGAGGGCTTCCAGGTGAACGACTACGAGCAGGGCATCTCGGTGTACGCGGTACAGTCGCTGAACGACCTGATCGCCGGGCGCTACATCGCCATGGGGCTGGTCAACGAAGCCCGAAAGGGCGCGCAGTTTGGCGTCAGCGCCGCGATGAACGACTTCACTCCCGCGGCACTGCGCAACGCCGGTATCCGCTGATCCGCGCTGCCTGAAACAGCCCGGCGCCGCGACTCTCGTGGCGGCGCCGGGTCAGGGCTAGTCCTGCGGCTAGTCCGAACGACCGATTGTCCCGCCTCGCCCCGCAATGATCTTCTGACACCCCGACGCAGCACGAACTACAACGATAACGGGTGTCGCCATGTCCAGTTTCCCCGCCATTGCCGCCGCTACGCCGGTCGCCCCGCAACTGCCCCGCGAGCCACTGCTGCACGCCCTGCTGGAGTCGCCCCGGCGCCTGAACCTGCTGTGCGCCCCGGCCGGCTACGGCAAGAGCGCACTGGCGCGCGCCGTGCTGGAACGCCTGCCGTCGAGCTGCGCCCGCGTCTGGCTCGACTTCGCCGGGCAGCCCCTGGCGCTGAGCGCCTGCTGCACCCAGATCGCCCGTCAGCTGGGCTTGATCGACAGTGACCCGGCCAGCGTGCAACTGGCCCTGCAATCGCGCCGGCAACCCCTGTGGCTGGTGCTGGACGACTACCCTCAGGCCGCCGACCCCGAGCTCGACGCCTGGCTGCAGCGCCTGCTCGGTCTCGCAGAAGCACCGCTGTATCTGCTGGTGAGCAGCCGCCAGCGCCCGGCCTGGAACCTTTCGCGCCTGCTGCTGGATGAACGCCTCTGTGAGCTGGGCGCCGCGCGTCTCGCGTTCAGCCGTGACGAATGCGACCTGCTGGCGCTGGGGCAGGGCTACGACGCCGACTGCCGCGAGCGCCTGTGGGCCGCGACCCAGGGCTGGTGCGCTGGCGCGCGGCTGGTGCTCAGCGCGCGCGACGGCGTGCACGCGCCGGGGGAGGTGGCTTCCTGGCTGCGTACTTACCTGTCCCAGGAGCTGCTGGGCCGGCTCGACGCCGAGGCCGGCGCGATGCTCTGCGGTCTTGCCTACCTGCCGCGCTTCAACCGGGAAATCTGCGCGAGCCTGTGGGAAGAGCAGGGCGGCGTGATCTTCGACCGCCTGCAACAGGGGCAGGGTTTTTTCCTCGCCCTGGATGCCGAGGCCAGCTGCTTCCGCCTGCCGCCGCTGGTGGCCAAGGCATTGCAGTGTCACCTGCAGGGCCCGGCGCTGACCCGCCTGCGCCTGCGCGCCTGTGGCGTGCTGGGCCAGGCCGGCTGGCTGGACGAAGCCATCGAGATGGCGCTGGAAGCCGGCCAGCCGGAAGTCGCCGCCGGATACATGGACCGCCTGGACATGGACTGGCTGTTCAGTGGCCGTCACCTCGGCCTGCTGCTGGAGTGGCGCGAGCGGCTACCGGCTACCCTGCTGGAAAGCACGCCACGGCTGATCAGCCTGAACGCCCGCGCGCTGCTGTTCAGCTGGCGGCTGGACGAAGCGCACCAGTGCATCGAGCGCCTGGGCAACTTCCTGCCGCAGCCCCAGGCGCCGCGCAACCGCCGTCTGCTGGCCAACTGGCTGGCCCTGCGTGGCGCGCTGGACGGCATGCACGGTCGCCTCGAACAGGCCCGCGACCACTGCAACGCGGCGCTCGAAGACCTGGAACCACGCGACTGGCGGTCGACCCTGTTGTGCCTGACCACCCTGGCGCGTCTGGACATGGCCACCGGCGCGTTGCCGCAGGCCCGGCGCATCCTCCAGGCTGCGCTGGAGCTGGCGCGGCGCCAGGGCTGCCTGGCCAGCGAAGTGCTGATCGACTTCGACCGCGTGCGCCTGTGCCTGCTGGCCGGCGAGCGCGAACAGGCCCGCAGCCTGCTGGACGCTTGCCGCGAGCGGCTGCCGGCCGGCAGAGAAGGGCATGAATTGCTGCGCGGGCGTCTGGCCTTCCTCGATGGTGAACTGCTGCTCCTGCAGGGCGATGCCATGGCTGCTGCGGCCGCGCTGGAAGGCGGGCTGGGTCTGGCGCGTTCCTGCGCCGATCCTTACATCCTCCACGGCCTGCTGGGCCTTGGCGAAGCGGCCTCGCGCAGCGGCGACGCAGCGTCCGCGCAACGCTACTGCGAGGAAGCCGAACGCCGCATGCACTGCTGGAATGTGCAGCCTGATTGCTACCGGCTGTCGCTGGAAAGCCTCAAGTTGCGCCTGCTGGCGCGTCAGGGCCAATGGCTGCGCCTGCACCACGAGGCGACGGTGCTGGACGGGGAGCTGGAACAGCGTCCGGAGCGGGTCGCACCGCTGCATACGCCATCACTGCCGCAGCGCGTGCGTTACCTGCTGGCGCTGGCCGAAGCCGGCTGTGGCCGGATCGACGCCGCGCGGGCCCGTCTGCTGCAGTTGCGTGAAGAGTGCCAGGCCCTCGGCTATCAGGCGTTGGCGGGTGAGACCGAACATGCCTTGAACAGCCTGCGGGTCGAGATCGCCCCAGAGCGCCTGCCCAGCCTGTTGCCGACGTCCAGCGGCGAGGCCGAGGACAGCGCCCACGGCCTCACCACGCGGGAAGTGGCCGTGCTGCGTCTGCTCGCCGAGGGCCTGTCGAACCAGGAGATCGGCAACAGCCTGTTCATTTCGCTCAACACCGTGAAAACCCACGCCAAGAAGATCAACCTCAAGCTCGGCGTGCGCCGGCGCACCCAAGCCATCGTCCGCGCCAAGTCACTGGGGCTGCTCGGTTGAGCCAGCCTCCTGCATGCCGCGCAGCAGGTCCACCAGTGCGCGGGCACAAGCCGGCAGGGCCTCGCGGTCGCGCAGCAGCACGCTGCGTTCGCGCACCACCCAGGGCTCGTCCAGCGGCAATATGCGCAGGTTCATGGTGCGGCGGTGGCGGATGGCGGCCGTCTCCGGAATCACGCCGATGCCGACCCCGGCCTCGACCATCCGGCAAATGGCTTCGAAGCTCGCTACCTGGATGCGCAGGTTGAGGTCGCCTCCCATGCGCTCGACCCGTTCGCGCAGGAAACTCTGCAGGGTGCTGCCTTCATGCAGGGCGATGTGCGGGTAGTCCAGAGTGTCGGCGAGGGTCAGGCGTGGCAGGGCGCACAAGGGATGGTCGGGCGCTACCGCGAGCACCAGCCGGTCCGTGCTGAAGTGAACGATCTGCAGGCCTTCGGCGCGCACCGGGCCGGCGACTATCCCCAGGTCCGCCGAGCCGTCGAGGATGGCGCGGACGATGTCGCGGTTCAGCCGCTCCTGCAGGTCGACGCTGACACCGGGGCGCTCGGCGAGGAAGTCCGCCAGCAGTTCGGGGAGGAATTCGGTGACCGCCGTGGTGTTGGCGAAGATGCGGATGTGCCCGACCTGGTCGCCGGCCTGGCCGCTGAAATCGCTTTTCAGGTGGTCCACCTGGCGCAGGATCAGGCGCGCGTGCTGCAGCAGGCGCTGGCCCGCCGGGGTCAGCTCGACGCCACGATTGTCGCGGTAGAGCAGGCGGCAGTCGAGTTGGCCTTCCAGCGCCTTGATCCGCGCGCTGGCGGCGGCCGCCGAGAGATGGGCGCGGCGGGCGCCCTGGGTCAGGCTGGGAGCTTCGGCGATGTGCGCGAAAAGCCGCAGGTCGGCGAGGTCGAAATGCATGGGGCGGTTCTCCGCGAAGCGACCAACAGCGGCGCTAGGCTTGAAGTGTGGAAATGGCGTTAGGCATTGCCTAACGCTGGATTATGAAAATGTGGATTCGACGAACGCAAGCCCTGTTGCATGCTCCGTTCATCAAACCTGCCAAGAGGTCCGCAATGAGCGATTCACCCTACGCCGACTGGATCGGCCGCTCCCAGGAGCGCGAGGAAGAACTGAGTACGCTGCTGGTCCGCCGTCTGGCCGTGACCCTGGCCGAAGACGCCCCGGCTGCCGGCGAGGCGCTGCCGCCGCTGTGGCACTGGATGTTCTTCCAGGATGAAGTGACCGAGCCGGGCCTGGGCGCCGACGGCCATCCTGCGCGCGGCGGCTTCCTGCCTCCGGCCGATGGGCGCAACCGCATGTGGGCTGGCGGCCGCCTGGAGTTCCACGAGCCGCTGCGTGTCGGCGGCGTGGCGAAGCGCACCACCACCATCGTGAATGTCGAGGAAAAGCACGGCCGCACCGGCTCGCTGCTGTTCGTCACCCTGCGCCACGAATTCGCCCAGGACGGCCGCCTGGCGTTCAGCGAGGAGCAGGACATCGTCTACCGCGAGCCCACTCCGCCCAAGCTCACCAGCGGCGATGCACTGCCCGCCGGCGACTGGAGTGAAGCAGTAGAGCCGACGCCGATCCTGCTGTTCCGCTACTCCGCGCTGACCTTCAACGGCCACCGCATTCATTACGACTGGCCCTACGTCACCGAGGCCGAGGGCTACCCCGGCCTGGTGGTGCACGGCCCGCTGATCGGCACCCTGAACCTGCGCGCTTTCTGCCGCGCCAACCCCCAGGTACGCCTGCGCCGCTATGCCTACCGTGGCCTGCGTCCGCTGATCTGCCCCGAACCGTTCGAAGTCGGCGGCCGCCTGAGCGGTCCCGGCAAGGCTGAAGTCTGGGCCGGCAACGGCGCCGGCATCGCCCAGCGCGGCGAAGTGGAATTCGACTGACCGCACCTTTCCCGGTGCCTCCAACAAGAAAGACATGAGGTGTTTCGATGACGTCCACCCCCGAAGAACTCCAGGCCATCCGTGACGGCGTGCGCGCCCTGTGCGCGGAGTTTCCCGCCGAGTACTGGCGCAAGATCGACGAAGAGAAGGGCTTCCCCGAGGACTTCGTCCGCGCCATGACCGAAGCCGGCTGGCTCTCGGCGATGATCCCGGAAGAATACGGCGGTTCGGGCCTGGGCCTGGCCGAAGCCTCGGTGATCCTCGAGGAGGTGAACCACTGCGGCGGCAACTCCGGCACCATCCACGGGCAGATGTACAACATGTTCACCCTGCTGCGTAACGGCAGCGCCGAGCAGAAGGCCTACTACCTGCCCAAGCTCGCCAGCGGCGAACTGCGCCTGCAGTCCATGGGCGTCACCGAGCCCACCACCGGCACCGACACCACCAAGATCAAGACCACCGCCGTGCGCCAGGGCGACAAGTACGTGATCAATGGCCAGAAGGTGTGGATCTCGCGCATCCAGCATTCCGACCTGATGATCCTGCTGGCCCGCACCACGCCACTGGCCGAGGTGAAGAAGAAGTCCGAAGGCATGTCGATCTTCCTCGTCGACCTGCGCGAAGCCATCGGCAACGGCCTGACCGTGCAGCCGATTGCCAACATGGTCAACCACGAGACCAACGAGCTGTTCTTCGACAACCTGGAGCTGCCGGCCAGCAGCCTGATCGGCGAGGAAGGCAAGGGCTTCAAGTACATCCTTGACGGCCTCAACGCCGAGCGCACGCTGATCGCCGCCGAGTGCATCGGCGACGGCCGCTGGTTCACCGAGAAATCCGCCCAGTACGCCCGTGACCGCGTGGTGTTCGGCCGTCCGATCGGGCAGAACCAGGGCGTGCAGTTCCCCATCGCCGAGGCGCATATCGAGATCGAGGCTGCCGACCTGATGCGCTGGCGCGCCTGCCAGGAGTACGACAGCGGCAAGAACGCCGGCGCCGCCGCCAACATGGCCAAGTACCTGGCTGCCAAGGCCAGCTGGGAAGCGGCCAACGCCTGCCTGCAGACCCACGGCGGCTTCGGCTTCGCCAACGAGTACGACGTCGAGCGCAAATTCCGCGAGACCCGCCTGTACCAGGTGGCGCCGATCTCCACCAACCTGATCCTGTCCTACGTGGCCGAGCACCTGCTCGAACTGCCGCGCTCCTTCTAAGCCGGGACGAGAAGAACAATGAACAATACCCACGCTCTTGCCGAGTTCCTTGCCGGCCTGCGCTACGAAGACCTGCCCACGTCCGTGGTCGAGTACACCGAGGAGCTGTTCCTCGACTGGCTCGGCTCGGCCCTGGCCAGCCAGAACCGCCACCCGATCCCGCTGTTCCAGCGCTACGCCCAGCGCATGGGCCCGGCCAGCGGTAAAAGCCGCGTGCTGGTGGACAGCAGCTCGACCTCCGCGTACTTCGCCGCGCTGGTCAACGGTGCCAGCTCGCACCTGGTGGAGCAGGACGACCTGCACAACAGCTCCGTGCTGCACCCGGCCACCGTGGTCTTCCCGGCGGCCCTGGCTGCGGCGCAGGAGCTGGGCAAGTCCGGCCGCGAACTGATCCTCGCCAGCGTCGCCGGCTACGAGGCCGGCATCCGCATCGGCGAGTTCCTCGGTCGCTCGCACTACCGCATCTTCCACACCACCGCCACGGTCGGCACCCTGGCCGCCGCAGTGGCCGTGGGCAAATTGCTGGGCCTGGACAGCCGGCAGTTCGTCAACTGCCTGGGCAGCGCCGGCACCCAGGCCGCCGGGCTCTGGGAGTTCCTCCGCGACGCCGCCGACTCCAAGCAGCTGCACACTGCGAAAGCCGCCGCTGACGGCCTGCTCGCCGCCTACCTGACGGCCGATGGCCTGACCGGCGCGCAGAACATTCTCGAAGGCGAGCAGGGCATGGCTGCCGGCATGTCCAGCGACGCCGACCCGAGCCGTCTGGTGGACGGCCTGGGCACCCGCTGGGCGCTCTGCGAGACCTCCTACAAGTTCCACGCTTCCTGCCGCCACACCCATCCTGCCGCCGATGCGCTGCTGGGCCTGATGCAGCGCGAAGGGCTCAGCCATGGCGACATCGCCAAGGTCACCACCCGCGTGCACCAAGGTGCGATCGACGTGCTCGGCCGCGTAGTCGTGCCGCAGACCGTGCACCAGGCGAAGTTCTCCATGGGCACCGTACTCGGCCTGATCGCCGTACACGGCAAGGCCGGTCTGGTGGAGTTCGAGGAATTCTCCCTGGACGATGCCCAGGTGGCGGCGTTCCGCGAGAAGGTCAGCATGCAGCTCGATGCGGAAGTGGACGGTGCCTACCCGCGGCGCTGGCTGGGCCGCGTCGACGTGCTCACCACCGACGGCCGCCAGCTGCACGGCGCCATCGATGAGCCCAAGGGCGACCCGGGCAACGGCCTGAGCCGCGCCGAACTGGAGGACAAGTTCCGCCGCCTGCTGGCCTTCGCCGGCCAGCGCAGCCAGGCCGAGGCGGATCGTCTGGTGCAGGCCAGCTGGGCTCTGCACCAGTTGCCAAGCCTCGACGTCTTCCACTGAGTCTGCTGCGGGCGGCCAGTCCGCCCGATTCTTCCGAAGCAAGCGCGTCGGCCAGCCGGCCGGCGTCTGGAGTTGCCCATGAGTTCGCGTCCCCTCGACGGCATCACCGTCGTCAGCCTGGAACACGCCATCGCCGCGCCGTTCTGCACCCGTCAGCTGGCCGACCTCGGCGCCCGCGTGATCAAGGTCGAGCGCCCCGGCGTCGGCGACTTCGCCCGTGGCTATGACGAGCGCGTGCGCGGCCTGGCCTCGCATTTCGTCTGGACCAACCGCTCCAAGGAAAGCCTGTCCCTGGACCTCAAGCAGGAACCGGCGCAGGCCGTGCTGGAGCAACTGCTGGAAACCGCCGACGTGCTGGTGCAGAACCTCGCGCCGGGCGCCGCCGCGCGCCTGGGCCTGTCGTTCGATGCGCTGCACGAACGCTTCCCGCGGCTGATCGTCTGTGACATCTCCGGCTACGGCGAAGGCGGCCCCTACGAACAGAAGAAGGCCTATGACCTGCTGATCCAGAGCGAGAGCGGCTTCCTCTCGGTGACCGGCGGGCCCGGCGCCGACGAGATGGCCAAGGCCGGCTGCTCGATTGCCGACATTTCCGCCGGCATGTACGCCTACAGCGGCATCCTCTCCGCGCTGCTGCTGCGTGGCCGCACGGGAGAGGGCAGCCGCGTCGAGGTGTCGATGCTCGAGGGTATGGCCGAGTGGATGGGCTTCCCCATGTACTACGCCTTCGAAGGCCAGTCGCAGCCGCCGCGCGCCGGCGCTGCCCACGCCACCATCTATCCCTACGGGCCGTTCCCCACCGGCGACGGCGGCAGCGTCATGCTCGGCGTGCAGAACGAGCGCGAGTGGAAGCTGTTCTGCGAAGTGGTCCTGCAGCGTCCGGAGCTGGCGGTCGATCCGCGTTTCACCGCGACCAGCCTGCGGGTGGCCAACCGCGACGCCCTGCGTGGGCTGATCGTCGAAGCCTTTGCCAGTCTTGGCGCCGAACAGGTGGTCGGACGCCTGGAGCAGGCGCAGATCGCCAACGCCCACGTCAACGACATGCGCGGCCTGTGGCAGCACCCGCAGCTGGCCGCCCGCGATCGCTGGCGTGAGATCGACAGCCCGGCCGGCCGCCTGCCGGCGCTTTTGCCGCCGGTGAACAGCAATGCCTACGCGCCGCGCATGGATGCCGTGCCTGCTTTAGGTCAGCAGACGGATGACCTGCTGCAGGAACTGGGTTATACCCCCGGTGATATCCAGCGCCTGCACGAGCAGGGCGCGGTATGACCCAGGAGAACCCAATGATTCAGCAAAGCCCGGCGGATTCCATCGTGCGAACCGCGCTGTTCGTTCCCGGCAGCCGCCCGGAGCGTTTCGCCAAGGCCCTGGCCAGCGGCGCCGACGCGGTGATCGTCGACTTCGAGGACGCTGTCGAGGCCTCGCTCAAGGCCCAGGCCCGCGACAATCTGGAAGCCTTCCTCGGCGCCAATCCGGAGGCCCGCGTGCGGGTGCGGGTGAATGCCGCTGGCGATCCGGAACAGGCCGCCGATCTTGAACTCTGCCGGCGCCTGCCGGGCGTCATCGGCATCCTGCTGCCCAAGGCCGAGCGCGCCATGCAGGTGCGTATCGCCGCGTCCTGCGGCAAACCGGTGTGGCCACTGATCGAGAGCGCCCGTGGCCTGCTCGCACTGGGCGAAATCGCTGCCTGCGAGGGTGTGGAACGCCTGACCTTCGGTGGCCTCGACCTGGCGCTGGATATCGGCATGAGCAGTGGCACCCCGGCTGCCGCGGTGGTCTACGACCAGGTGCGCCTGAGCCTGCTGCTGCATTCGCGGGTGAACGACCTGCAACCGCCGCTGGACACCGTGTTCCCCGCGTTCGACGACGCCGAAGGCTTCGCCGCGACCATCCGCCATGGCCGCGACCTCGGTCTGCTCGGCGCGCTCTGTATTCATCCGAAGCAGGTCGGTGTTGCCCATGCGGCGCTGGCCCCGAGTGCTGACGAGCTGGACTGGGCGCGCCGAGTGGTGGATGCGGCCGAGAGCGGCGCGGCGGCCTTCCAGGTCGACGGGCAGATGGTCGATGCGCCGGTGCTGGGCCGCGCCCGGCGGTTGCTGGCCAGCGCTGGCGACTGACGGCCTTTTTATGGCTCTCTGAAATTCCGCGCCTGGGTTTTCCCTCTCCCTAACCCTGGCTACGCGCCCCGCTCCGAAGGGAGAGGGGACTGGATCGGCACCAGTGGGAACCGTGGTTTCAGTCGGCACGGATAGCTCCCTCTCCCTTCAGGGAGAGGGCGGGGGGAGAGGGCAGGTCCGGGCGTCCAGTCCTCATCCATCTTCGCGAATCCCGTGCCTTTGTGCTGGGACATCCGACCGCTCCTACAGGGGCAATACCAGCGCGCAGATCGGGCGCGCGCTGTTCAGCTCAATCCAGCAGGCCCCGCGCCCGCGCAATCGCCACGGCCTCGGTGCGCCCCTGGGCGCCGAGCTTGGCGTTGATGTTGCGCAGGTGGGATTTCACAGTGAACTCGGAGAGGAACATCTTCTCGGCGATCACCTTGTTCCGGTGCCCGGCTGCCAGCAGGCGGATCACCTGGATCTCGCGGGTGGTCAGGCCTTCGCCGGCAGCGCCGGGTACCTGGCCGTTGCTCGGCGTCTCGCCATGGCCGACGAAGCGCTGCAGCAGGGTGGTGAGGAAGCGCGGCTCGATGCCCAGCGCCCGCGACTGCGCCTGATGCGGAACCGCCCAGCGTTGCAGCAGGCCACCCAGGCGCGGGCCCTCGTCGAGGAAGGTGCGCATGAAGCCTTCATGACTGGCGAAGCGCAGCGCCTCGCTGAGTGCCTCGAAGGACTCCTCGGTTCGCTCCAGGGCACTGAGCGCGAGGGCATGCAACAGGCGCAGCTTGAGTTCGCGGCGGTGGTGCTGGCGGGCGTTGGCCTCGGCCATGGCTTCGCGCAGCTTGCGCTCGGTGTCCTCGCAGTCGCCTTGGGCGATGCGCAGGCGGAAGCGGGCGATGCTCGGGGTGTCCACGTCGTTGCCATGCAGCAGGATGCCCGGCCGCTCCCAGTCACCATGCAGCTCGGCATAGCGCAGGGATTGGCGGGCCGATTCCAGTCGATTCTCCAGGGTGGCCGCGCGGGCACGCTCCAGCCAGGCCGAGCAGATCACCCGCGCCGAGCCGGACTGCTGGCCGATCTGTTCCAGGTCCGCCAGCAGGCGCAGCCAGGCGTCGCGGTCGCCCTTGAGCAGAGCGACGCGGGCCAGCAGGACATGGCAGGAAATCAGTGAATCCGGCGGGCTGCTTTCCTTGGCGTGGGGCAGCACTTCGCCCAGCAGCTGCTCCACCTCGTCCAGCGCGTCGGTTTCGTAGAGTGCGATGGACAGCGTGATCTCCAGCGACGGCCGCCCCGCGAGAATCTTCTCAGCGCCGCCCGTGGTCTGCGTCGGGAAGGCCGCCTGCAGGCGCGCCACGGCATTGCCCAAACGCCCCTGGATCATGTCCAGCGCGCCCTCCAGGCAACTGGCGACGCTGCCCATGGACTGGGTGCGGCTCTGCGAGCAGCGCAGGATCGCCCGCGACAGCAGGCGCCGCGCCTCTTCGTAGCGTCCTGTGGAGACCAGGCTGTAGCCCAGGCAGTTGGCGATCACGCCGTACTGGAACTGCTCGTCATCGGGGATGCGCTGGATATGCGCCAGGCCCACCTCGCAGCAGTCCTCCACCTGGTCGGTGAGGGCGAACAGCAGGCAGCGGATGGTTTCCGCTTCCAGCGCCAGCGGTTGCTCGCCGTCCTCGGTGGCACCACGGATCAGCGCGATGCTGGCCAGCGCGTCGGTGTAGCGGCGGTGCAGGGCGAGGGTCCAGGAATAGCCCAGGCAGAGGTTCGGGTAGCGCTGCAGGGTCTGCGGCGGAATCTGGTCCAGCCAGCGCAGCAGCAGGCGCGAACGGCCGACGTCCATGAATTCGCCGACATGCCGGGTCAGGTGCAGCGCGGCCTCGTCGCGGGCACCGGCCTGCAGCAGGTGATCGATGGCCGGCACCGGGCGCTGCTCGGCCAGGTACCACTGCGCCGCCAGCTGATGCAGCCGTGCGGCATGGCCGGGGTAGGAACGCTGCAGGGCGTCGCGCAGGTAGCTGGCGAACAGGCTGTGGTAGCGGAACCACTGATGTTCGCTGTCCAGCGGGAACAGGAACAGGTTGGCGCGTTCCAGGTAGGCGAGCATTTCCTGGCCGTCCTGCCCGCCGGTGACGGCGTTGCACAGCGGTACGCAGAGCTGGTCAAGCACGCTGGTGAGCAGGAGGAACTGCCGGCAGGCCTCGCTCTGCCGCGCGAGGATGTCCTCGGTCAGATACTCGGCCAGCTCCAGGTTGCTGCCGGAGAAGCTGGAGACGAAGGCTGCGTGGTCGTTGCGCCCCTGCAGCGACAGGCTGGCGAGGTAGATGGCGGTGATCCAGCCCTCGGTGCAGCGGTAGAGCGTGGCGATCTCGGCGTCACGCAGCGGCAGTTCGCGCTTGTCGCGGATGAAGCGCGTCGCCTCGTCGAGGGAGAAGCGCAGCGCGCCGGGGTTGAACTCCAGCAACTGGCCACGGGCACGGATGCGCCCCAGGCCGATGTCCGGTGTCGAGCGCGAGGCCAGCACCAGTACGCCGCAGGGCGGCAGGGTGTCGATCAGCTGCTGGACGAAGTTGAGCACCGCCGGGTTGTGGATCGCCTCGAATTCGTCCAGCAGCAGGGCGAAGGGGCGAGTGCGGTCGGAGAGTTCTTCCAGCAGCGTCTGCATCTGCTGGGACAGGCCCTGCGGCTCGCCGGTCGGCGTGGCGTCGAGTTGGCGCAGGCCGTTGGCGAGGTGGGCAACGAAGCGTTGCAGGTCGTTGTCTGCGGCATCCAGGTTGAGCCAGAGCACCTGGCGTTCCTGGGCCAGGCAGCGCTCGCGGTACTGCTGCAGGAGGGTCGTCTTGCCGAAGCCGGCGGCGGCGCGGATCAGGATCAGCCGCGCGCTGGACTGCTCCATCTGCTCCAGCAGGTGCTGGCGGGGCAGATGGCTGGCGGAGACGGACGGCGTGGCGAACTTGCTCGACAGGATGCGCAGGGGCGCGGTCCCGGTGGCAGAGGCGGCGGAAAACTGGGCAGACATGGCAACTCCGCTGGCCGGTCGTGTGGCTGCGCTGGGCGCGCCGCCGGCTCAATTGTTTTTCTATGTCGCGGCATCTTGCCACGGCCGGCGGCGGGATCGCAGTCGTCCATTCGAACTACTCGACAGTTTGAGGCACGCCAGAGCCCCGAAATTCGGCCCGAGCGGACTAGTCCGTGATTCGTCCGTTCGATCCATTGTTGCCCGCTGGCCCGTCGCTAGGCTGGGGAGCTGCCGGATATCCCGGCGCTTGCACAGCCAGACAGGAGTGATGCGATGGCGGGCCCGCTGACGGGGTTGAAGGTAATCGAGATGGTCGGCCTGGGGCCGGCGCCGTTCTGCGCCATGCTGCTGGCTGACATGGGCGCCGAAGTGATCCGCGTGCAACGCCCCGGCCAGGCGTTGGGCGAGCGGGCGCGCTTCGACGTGCTCGGCCGTGGCCGCCGCGCCGTCGCCCTGGACCTGCGCCAGAGCGAAGGGGTGGAAACCCTGCTGCAACTGGTGGAAGGCGCCGACGCGCTGATCGAAGGCTTCCGCCCCGGTGTGATGGAGCGCCTGGGCCTGGGGCCGGAGCAATGCCTGCAGCGCAACCCGAAGCTGGTGTTCGGCCGCATGACCGGCTGGGGCCAGAGCGGCCCGCTGGCCCAGGCCGCCGGGCACGACATCAACTACATCGCCCTGGCCGGCGCGCTGCACGCCATCGGCCGACCCGGCGAGAAGCCGGTGGTGCCGCACAACTACATCGGCGACTTCGGTGGCGGCGGCATGCTGCTGGGCTTTGGCGTGCTCTGCGCGCTGCTGGAAGCGCAAAGCTCCGGCAAGGGGCAGGTCGTCGATGCGGCCATGACCGACGGCACCGCGCTGCTCTCGGCGATGATGTACGGCTTCCGCGCGGGCGGCCGCCTGAGCGACGAGCGCGGCGCCAACCTGCTCGACGGCGGTGCGCACTTCTACGACACCTACGCCTGCGCCGACGGCCGCTTCATCGCCCTGGGCGCCATCGAACCGCAGTTCTATGCCGAGCTGCTGCAGCGCTGCGGCATCGACGACCCGCAGTTCCAGCAGCAGATGGACCCGCGCCAGTGGCCGCAGCTCAAGGCCAAGCTCACCGCGCTGTTCCTGCAGCGCAGCCGCGCCCAGTGGTGCGAGCTGCTCGAAGGCAGCGACGCCTGCTTCGCCCCGGTGCTGGACTGGGCCGAGGCCGCCGAGCACCCGCACAACCGCGAACGCGGCACCTACCTCGAACTCGACGGTGTGCTCCAGCCCGCGCCGGCGCCGCGCTTCAGCCGCACACCCGCCGCGACGCCGACGCAGGCTTCGGGCGAACCGCAGAGCGAAGCGGTGCTGCGCGACTGGGGACTGAGTGACGAACGCATCGCCGACCTGCAGCAGGCCGGCGTCATCTGAACCCCGCAGCGACGGGGGCCAACAGCACAACAACAAGAAAGGTGAACCGATGGAACGCTTGTACGAGTACATAGTGGTAGGCGCCGGCTCGGCCGGTTGCGCAGTGGCCGGGCGGCTGGCCGATGCCGGCTGCAAGGTGGCGCTGCTGGAAACCGGCGGTCACGACCACCACGGCAAGGTCACGGTGCCGGTGGGCCTGGTGCTGACCATTCCGCGCAAGGGCGACTACAACTACGCCTACGAAAGCACCGCGCAGCCGAGCCTGGCGGGTCGCGCCAGCTACCTGCCGCGCGGTCGCGGGCTGGGTGGCAGCTCCTCGATCAACGGCATGCTCTACCTGCGCGGTACGCCTTCGGATTACGACGGCTGGGCCGCTGCCGGCTGCGAAGGCTGGAGCTGGAAAGAGGTGCTGCCGTACTTCAAGCGCGCCGAGAACAACGAGCGCGCCGCCGGCAAGGACGACGCACTGCACGGCGGCAGCGGCCCGCTGCACGTTACCGACCCGCGTTCGCCGTGCTCCTGGGCGCGCCACTTCATCGAGGCGGCGGCCAGCGCCGGCCACGCCTACAACCACGACTTCAACGGACCGCAGCAGGAGGGCGTGGGCTACTTCCAGGTCACCCAGTTCAACGGCGAACGCTGGAACGCCGCGCGGGCCTACCTGCACCGGGGCAATGCCGACGATGCGACGCACAACGGCGGCCGCGATAACCTGCAGGTGCTGACCGGCAGCCGGGCGCTGCGCATCCTGTTCCAGGGCAAGCGTGCCACCGGCGTGCTGGTGGAACGTGATGGCCAGGAAGTGGCGCTGCATGCCTCGCGGGAAGTGATCGTCTGCGCCGGCAGCCTGGTGTCGCCGCAACTGCTTATGGTTTCCGGCATCGGTCCGGCCGCGCACCTGCGGCAGTTGGGCATCGCGCCGCTGCACGACGCACCCGAGGTCGGGCAGAACCTGCAGGAGCACCCGGACCTGATCCTGCACAAGCGCATCTTCAGCACCGACCTGTTCGGTGTGACGGTGCGCGGCGCGCTGAGCTACCTGGGGCAATGGCGCAAGTACAAGCGCGAGCGCGGCGGCCTGTTCACCCGCACCTTCACCGAGGCCGGGGCCTTCCTCAAGACCGATCCGACGCTGGCCGATCCGGACATCCAGCTGCATTTCGTGATGTCCTCGGGCGACAACCACGGGCGCACCTTCCACTACGGCAGCGGCTATTCGATCCACGTCTGCGTGCTGCGCCCGCACAGCCGCGGACAGATTCGCCTGCACAGCGCCGACATGCGTGACGACCCGCTGATCGAGCTGAACCTGCTCAAAGACGAACGCGACATGGCGACCATGCTCAAGGGCGTGAAACTGGTGCATGAAATCCTCGAGCAGCCGGTGCTCACGCGGTTCGGCGGCAAGCCGCTGTTCCATGGCCACCTGAAGTTCGACGGCAGCGACGACGAGGCGGTGAAGCAGATGATCCGCGAGCACTGCGACAACGTTTACCACCCGGTGGGCAGCTGCCGGATGGGCGGCGACGCACAGTCGGTGGTCGACCCGCAGCTGCGCGTGCGCGGCGTCCAGGGCCTGCGTGTGGCGGACGCCTCGGTGATCCCGCTGCAGGTAGGCGGCAACACCAACGCGCCGACCATCATGATCGGCGAGAAATGCGCCGATCTGCTGCTGGCCGAGCGCAATGACGCCCAGTCGGGCCGCGCCGCATCACTGGGCGAGCTGCAGACCAGCTGATACGCAGGTTGTACGGGGGAGGGCCAGGCGGCTTCGGGCGCCTGGCCCTTTTCTGTTGCCCGCTGATATTCGGATTGGTGAATCCGGTTCGCGGCCATGCATTCCCCTGTAAGAGCCCCTCACCCTAACCCTCTCCCATGGGGAGAGGGGACCGTTCGATGAAGGATGAAAATGCGGCGTCAGCCGGCACGATCTACTCCCTCTCCCTCCGGGAGAGGGCTGGGGTGAGGGCCGTCCCAGGCACAAGCTTCCCGGAAGCAGCCCTCTAGTCCCTTCGAACCACCCGCCAAACCACCGCAGCTTCATCCCTTCGACCGACGCCGCGGGCAACGCCCCTCCCTAGTATCGAACTCACAAGAACAACATCGATTGGAGACCTGCCATGTACCTGACCCAAGGCCTGCAACGCATGCTGCAGCAGGACCCGGACCACGTCGCGACCATCTTCCGCGGCCGCACGCGGACCTTCCGCGAGCAGGGCGAGCGCGTCTCGCGCCTGGCCGCGGCCCTGCAATCGCTGGGTATGCGCAACGGCGACCGGGTCGGCATGCTGGCCCTGAACTCGGACCGCTACCTGGAATACATGCTGGCCACCTGGTGGGGCGGCGGCGTGCTCAACCCGGTGAACATCCGCTGGAGCGTGCCGGAGATCGTCTACTCGCTGGACGACTGCCAGACCGAAATCCTGCTGATCGACGACCACTTCCTGCACCTGGCCGAAGGCATCCGCGCCGGCGCCAGGAGCGCCCCGGTGCTGATCCATGTCGGTGACGGCGCCGCGCCCGAAGGCATGCATTCCTTCGAGGGCCTGATCGCCAGCCACGAGCCCATCGAAGACGCCCTGCGCGGCGGCAACGACCTCGCCTCGATCATGTACACCGGCGGCACCACCGGCCTGCCCAAGGGCGTGATGCAGTCGCACCTGAATCTCTGGTCCTCTGCTGTGGCACGCATGGCCGAGTTCCCCGCCGAGGATGACTCGCGCACCCTGCACGCCGCGCCGATGTTCCACACCGCCGCCATGGCGCGCTGCCTGAGCCAGGTGATCGGTGGCTACGTCAACGTCTTCATCCCGATGTTCGACCCGCTGGAAGTGCTGCAGACCATCGAGCGCGAGCGCATCAACGAGATGCTGCTGGTGCCGACCATGCTGCAGGCGGTGATCAACCACCCGGACTTCGAGCGCCACGACCTGTCCTGCCTCAAGCGCATGGCCTACGGCGCCTCGCCGATTTCCCTGCCGGTGCTGGAACAGGCCCTGGCGAAGTTCCCCGGCATTGCCTTCATGCAGGCCTACGGCATGACCGAAACCTCGCCGGTGATCTCGGTGAGCCCGGACTGGACCCACCAGGCCGAGGGCATCGCCAGCGGCCTGGTACGCAGCGCCGGTCGCGGCGGCTTCGGCGGCCTGGTGAAGATCGTCGACGAGGAGGGCAACGAAGTCCCCCGTGGCGTGGTGGGCGAGATCATCGTCTGCGGCCCCAACGTCATGCTCGGCTACTGGAACCGCCCGGAAGAAACCGCCAAGACCCTGCGCAACGGCTGGCTGCACACCGGCGACGGCGCCTACATGGACGAGCGCGGCTTCCTGTTCATCGTCGACCGCCTCAAGGACATGATCGTCACCGGCGGCGAGAACGTGTACTCCGCCGAGGTCGAGAACGTGGTGGCCCGCCACCCGTCCGTGCAGAGCTGCGCGGTGATCGGCATTCCCCACGAGCGCTGGGGCGAGGCGGTGCACGCCGTGGTGGTGCTGCACGCCGGCAGCGACGTCTGCTCCGACGACATCCGCGCCCACTGCGCCCAGCACATCGCCGGCTACAAGTGCCCGAAATCCGTCGAGTTCGTTGCCGCGCTGCCGCTCTCGGCGGCCGGCAAGGTACTCAAGCGCGACCTGCGCGCGCCCTACTGGAAAGACCAGAACCGCGCCGTCAACTGACGGCGCGCGACACGCCCATCCCCAAGGAGAAACACATGAGCAATAAAGTAGTGGTGGCCGGGGTCGGCATGATCCCCTTCACCAAGCCGGGCCAGAGCGACGAGTACCACATCATGGGCGCGAATGCGGCCAAGGCCGCACTGGCCGACGCCGGTATCGACTATGCGCTGGTGCAGCAGGCCTACGTGGGCTACGTCTACGGCGACTCCACCTGCGGCCAGGCCGCGGTCTACGGCGTCGGCCTGACCGGCATCCCGGTGGTCAACGTCAACAACAACTGCGCCACCGGCTCCACCGCGCTGTTCCTGGCGCGCCAGGCCGTGGAAAGCGGCGCCGTGGAATGCGCCATCGCCCTGGGCTTCGAGCAGATGGTCCCCGGCGCGCTGAAGGGCGCCTACACCGACCGTACCGGCCCGATGGACCGCTTCGCCAAGACCATGACCCAGGTGCAGGGCTTCGACGAGGCCGCGCCGCGCGCCGCGCAGTTCTTCGGCGGCGCCGGGCGCGCCTACATGAAGGAATACGGCATCAGCCGCGAAGTCTTCGCCCGCATCCGCGTCAAGGCCAGCCAGCACGCCGCGCGCAACCCGCTGGCGGTGTTCCGCAACGTGGTCAGCGTCGACGAAGTGATGGCCTCGCCGATGATCTTCGACCCACTGACCCGCCTGCAGTGCTGCCCGCCGACCTGCGGCGCGGCCGCCGCCATCGTTTGCACCGAGGCTTTCGCGAAGAAGCACGGCCTGCGCACCGACGTGGTGATCGCCGCCCAGGCCATGACCACCGACCGCAACAGCACCTTCGACGAAGGCGACATGCGCAAGGTCGTCGGCTACGACATGACCCGCAACGCCGCCAACATCGTGTACGAGAAGGCCGGTGTCGGTCCGCAGGACATCCAGGTGGTCGAGCTGCACGACTGCTTCACCGCCAACGAACTGATCACCTACGAAGGCCTGATGCTGACCCCCGAGGGCACCGCCGAGAAATTCATCCTCGACGGCGACAACACCTACGGCGGCCGCATCGTCACCAACCCCTCCGGCGGCCTGCTCTCCAAGGGCCACCCGCTGGGCGCCACCGGCCTGGCCCAGTGCTTCGAGCTGACCCGCCAGCTGCGCGGTACCGCCGATGCCACCCAGGTGGAAGGCGCGCGCTTCGCCCTGCAGCACAACCTGGGCCTGGGCGGCGCCTGCGTCGTCACCCTGTTCCAGCGCCAGTGACCGGGGAGCCGCGAGCATGATTGACAAGAGCCATATCGGCGCGGTGGTCTCCAGCCACACGCAACTGGTCGAGGCGGGGCGCCTGCGCTTCTTCGCCAAGGCCACCGGCCAGACCGATGCGCGCTACAGCGACGAGACCGCCGCCCGCGACGCCGGCTACCCCGGCCTGCCGGTGCCGCCGACCTTCCTCTTCTGCCTGGACATGGAAGCCGGCGGCTCGGGTTCGGTGCTCAAGCGCCTGAACATCGACCTCGGCCGCATCCTGCATGCCGAGCAGGGCTTCACCTACCACCGCATGGCCTTCGCCGGTGAGCGCCTGTCCTTCGAGACGAAGATCGTCGACATCTACGACAAGAAGGGCGGCGCCCTGGAATTCGTGGTGCGTGAAACCCGCGTCAGCAACGCCGCCGGCGAGCTGGTGGCGGAACTGCGCAACAGCCTCGTCGTACGCAACGGATAAGGAGCCGAGCGTGAACCTGAATGCAATCGCCGTCGGCGACGAACTGCCGAGCTTCACCACCGACCCGGTGAACCGCACCACCCTGGCGCTGTACTGCGGCGCCTCGGGGGACCACAACCCGATCCACGTCGACATCGACTTCGCGAAGAAGGCCGGCATGCCCGACGTGTTCGCCCACGGGATGCTGTCCATGGCCTACCTCGGCCGGCTGCTGACCAACTGGGTGGCGCAGGAGCGCCTGCGCAGCTACTCGGTGCGCTTCGCTGCGATTACCCAGCTGGGCGATGCCATCACCTGTTCCGGCCGAGTGCTGGAGAAGGACGAGACCTCCGGCACCCTGCGCCTGGAAATCACCACCCGCAACCAGGCGGGTGAAATCAAACTGTCCGGCGAAGCCGTCGTGGCCCTGGACGCCTGAAACAGGAGAACAACCATGAACAACAAACTCGCAGGCCAGGTCGCCATCGTTTCCGGTTCCGGCCGTGGCATCGGTCGTGAAATCGCCCTCAAGCTGCACCGCGACGGCGCCGCCGTGGTGGTCAACGACCTCGACGCCGCCCCGGCCGAGGAAGTGGTTGCACAGATCGTCGCCGAAGGCGGCCGCGCCGTTGCCTGCGTCGGCAGCGTGACTGAAAAGGACTTTGGCGAGCGCTTCGTGAAGACCGCCCTGGAGTCCTTCGGCGGCCTCGACATCATCGTCAACAACGCCGGCTACACCTGGGACAACGTGATCCAGAAGATGACCGACCAGCAGTGGGACGACATCATGGAAGTCCACGTCTCCGCGCCGTTCCGCATCCTGCGCGCCGCTTCCGGGCACTTCCGCGAAGCCGCCAAGAAGGAAGCCGAGGAAGGCCGCGAGGTATTCCGCAAGGTGGTCAACATCTCCTCCGTCTCCGGCGTGATGGGCAACCCCGGCCAGGCCAACTACTCGGCCGCCAAGTCCGCGATCAACGGCCTGACCAAGGCCCTGGCCAAGGAGTGGGGCCGCTACAAGGTGTGCGTCAACAGCGTCGCCTTCGGCCTGATCGAGACCCGCCTGACCTCCGCCGCAGCGGGCGAGGGTGCGACCATCAACGTCGGCGGCCGCGAGCTGAAGGTCGGCATCAGTGAGCAGATGGCGAAGAACGTTGCCGCGATGATCCCCATGGGCCGCGCCGGCACCCCGGAAGAAGCCGCCGGTAGCGTCTACCTGTTCTGCATCCCCGAGTCGAACTACGTCTCCGGCCAGGTGCTGGTTGTCGGCGGCGGTCGTCCCTGACCGTCCCTTTGCCGGCTGCCTTGTGCGGCCGGCCTTCTTATACGAATCGATTCCCGAATCGCTTGCCGAGGAGCCGCCATGAGCGCCACTCAATCGCCGTGGATCACCGACGACCTGGTGATCTTCCAGGACTCCATCCGCCGCTTCATCGCCAACGAGCTGGTACCCCATGAAGAGCGCTGGTGGAAGCAGCAGTACATCGACCGCGACATGTGGCGCAAGGCCGGCGAGTTCGGCATGTTGCTGCCGAGCATCCCCGAACAGTACGGCGGCGGTGGCGGCACCTTCGCCCACGACGCCATCGTCACCCTGGAACAGAGCCGGGCGATGTGCTCGAGCCTGGGCACCAACGTGCACAGCGGCATCGTCGCGCACTACCTGCTGCGCTACGCCAGCGAAGAGCAGAAGCTCGACTGGCTGCCGAAGATGGCCCGTGGCGAGATGGTGGGCGCCATCGCCATGTCCGAGCCGGGCGCCGGTTCCGACCTGCAGGCGATCAAGACCCGCGCCGTGCGTGACGGCGACGAGTACGTGATCAACGGCTCGAAGACCTTCATCACCAACGGCTATCACGCCGACCTCATCCTCGTGGTCGCCAAGACCGACCCGGAGAAAGGCGCCAAGGGCACCTCCATCGTGGTGGTCGAAACCAGGGACCTGCCCGGTTTCCGCCGTGGCCGTATCCTCGAGAAGATCGGCCAGAAGGGCCAGGACACCACCGAACTGTTCTTCGACGACGTGCGCGTACCGGCCAGCAACCTGCTGGGCCCGGAGGAGGGCAAGGGCTTCATCCAGCTGATGCAGCAGCTGCCCCAGGAACGCATGATCATCGCCCTCGGCGCGCTGGCCACCATGGAGCGGGCAGTGGCCGAGACGGTGGAGTACGTGCGCAACCGCAAGGTGTTCGGCCAGACCCTGCTGGACCTGCAGAACACCCGTTTCAAGCTCGCCGAGTGCCAGAGCACTGCCGTCATCGCCCGCGCCTTCGTCGACGACTGCATGGTCAAGGTGCTCAAGGGCGAGCTGTCCGGCGAGACCGCAGCCATTGCCAAGTGGTGGAGCACCGAGCAGAACTGCAAGGTGATCGACGAGTGCCTGCAGCTGCACGGCGGCTACGGCTACATGCTCGAGTACCCCATCGCGCGGATGTACGCCAACGCCCGGGTGGGCCGCATCTTCGGCGGCTCCAACGAAATCATGAAGGAAATCATCGCCCGCACCCTGTGATGCGGGTGGGCCGGGCCGCCACGTGCGGTCCGGCCATTCCCGCCGGGATGCCCGCCGCGAGGTACGCATGTCGAGCATCGAACTCTCCATCGAAGACGGACTGGCGCGCCTGACGCTGGCCAGTCCGGAACGCCGGAACGCATTGACCACGGCGATGGTCGCCGAGCTGATCGACGCGCTCACTGGCCTGCGCCGCAACCCTGAAGTGCGCGCGCTGCTGTTATCCGGCGCTGGCGGGGCTTTCTGCTCCGGCGGCGACGTCAGCAGCATGGGCGGCACGCCCGAAGCCGGCGCGGTGCGCATGCGCATGGCAGAGACCAACCGCCTGCTGGCCGCCCTGGCCGACTTCGATCGCCCGGTCGTTGCGCTGGTGGACGGCGTGGCCTACGGCGCCGGCTTCAGCCTCGCGCTGGCCGCCGACTTCGTCATTGCCAGCGAGCGCGCCCGCTTCTGCATGGCCTTCGCCCGCATCGGCCTGGTGCCGGACCTGGCCGCCTCCTGGCTGCTGCCGCGCCTGGTGGGCATGCAGCGCGCCCGCGAGATCATCTATTCCGCCCGCGAGGTCGGCGCCGCCGAAGCCGTGCAGCTGGGCATCGCCCTGGAACGGCATGAAGGCGAGCGCGCCATCGAACGCGCCGAGGAACTGACACGAGCGCTGGCAGAGATGTCGCCCCCGGCCTTCGCCATGAGCAAGCGCCTGCTGGCCCGCAGCTTCGAGAACGACCTGGCCGCCCAGCTCGACGCCGAAGCTGCCGCCCAGGCCGTGGCGCTCACATCCGGCTACGTGAAGGAAGCCTCCGCGCGCTTCCTGCGCAAGGAAGCCCCGCAATACCAGTGGCCGACAACTGAATAACCAGAAGAGTCCATCAGGAGCCCCCCATGACCCAGACCAGCCCTGGCGCCGCCATCCGCGCCGTGCTCGACCGCCAGCGCGCCGCGCACCTGTCCAGTGAACCGCTGAGCGCCGAGCGGCGCATCGAGCTGATCGACCGCGCCATCGGCCTGCTGGTCGATCACCAGCAGGAAATCGTCGAAGCGGTGCGCGCCGATTTCGGCCAGCGCAGCGACGACTTCTCTCGCGTGGTGGAAGTGCTGTCGCCACTGATGAGCCTGAAGCAGACCAAGGCCCAGCTGCTCGGCTGGATGCAGCCCGAGCCGCGCCACTGTGAGCGCGGCGAAGCCTGGGTGGAGTACCAGCCGCTGGGCGTGGTGGGCATCGTCACGCCATGGAACTTCCCGGTGAACATGGTCTTCACCGGCCTTGCCGGAGTCCTGGCCGCCGGCAACAGGGCGATCATCAAGCCCTCGGAATTCACCCCGCACAGCTCGGCACTGATAGCCCGGATGATCGCCTCGGTGTTCGCCGAGGACGAAGTCGCTGTGATCACCGGCGGGCCGGAAGTCGGCCAGGCGTTCTGCGCCCAGCCCTTCGACCACCTGCTGTTCACCGGCGCCACCAGCATCGGCCGCCAGGTAATGCGTGCCGCCGCCGAGAACTTGGTGCCGGTGACCCTGGAGCTGGGCGGCAAGTCGCCGACCATTATTTCCCGCTCCGCCGACTTCCAGGCTGCGGTGCAGAAGATCATCGCCGGCAAGCTGCACAACGCCGGGCAGATCTGCCTGGCGCCGGACTACGTGTTCGTCCCCGAGGAATCGCTGGACGACTTCATCGTCAGCGCCCGCGAAGTGATCGCGCGTTTCTACCCGAGCCTGCGCGACAACCCCGACTACACCTCGGTGATCAACGTCCGCCACCAGCAGCGCCTGCAGGGCTACCTGGACGAAGCGCGCGCGGCGGGCGTAGAGCTGATCGAGCTGAACCCGGCCGGCGAGGACTTCGCTGCGCAAACCGGGCACAAGCTGGCACCGACCCTGCTGCGCAACCCCGGCGACGAACTGAAGGTGATGCAGGACGAAATCTTCGGCCCGCTGCTGCCGATCAAGCCGTACAAGACCATCTCCGAGGTGATCGACTACATCAACGCCCACCCGCGTCCGCTGGGCCTGTACTACTTCGGCGTCGACGCCGACGAGCAGGCGCTGGTGCTGCGCCGCTCCACCTCCGGCGGGGTGACGATCAACGACGTGATCAAGCATGTGGGTGTCGAGAGCCTGCCGTTCGGCGGCGTCGGCCCTTCCGGCATGGGCTCGTACCACGGCCGCGACGGCTTCCGCGCTTTCAGCCACGCCAAGGCGGTGTTCAAGCCGGCGGACGGCCCGGACCTGATGCGCCCGCCTTACGTCGAGCCGCTGCGTCAGGCCGTCACCGCCATGATCTGTCGCTGAGGAATCGCCATGAAAGCTGCTGTACTGCGCCAACCGGGCACGCCGCTGACCATCGAGGAAGTGGCCATCGGCAAGCCCGGCCCGCGCGAGGTGCTGATTCGCACCCGCGCCGTGGGCCTTTGCCATTCCGACCTGCATTTCATTGAAGGCGCCTACCCCTGGCCGATGCCGGTAATCCTCGGCCACGAGGCCGCCGGCGTCGTCGAGCAGGTCGGCTCGGAGGTCCGTTCGGTGAAACCGGGCGACCACGTCGTTACCTGCCTGTCGGCCTTCTGCGGGCACTGCCCACATTGCGTTTCCGGGCACCTGTCGCTGTGCGTGTCACCGGAAACCAAGCGCGGCAAGAACGATGAGCCGCGCCTGAGCGAAGTCACCAGCCTCAAGCCGGTGAACCAGTTCATGAACCTCTCGGCCTTCGCCGAGCAGATGCTGGTGCACGAGAACGCCTGCGTCGCCATCCGCCGCGACATGCCGCTGGACCGTGCCGCCGTGCTCGGTTGCGCGGTAATCACCGGCACCGGCGCGGTGTTCAACACCGCCCAGGTGCGGCCGGGCGAGACCGTGGCGGTGATCGGCTGTGGCGGCATCGGCCTGTCCACCCTCAACGGCGCGGCGCTGGCCGGGGCAGGGCGGATCATCGCCATCGACCGGCTCGACTCGAAGTTGGAACTGGCGAAGACCTTCGGCGCCACCGACGTGATCAACGCCGCCGACGGCGACGCCGTGCAGCAGGTGCTGGAGCTGACCCGCGGCGGCGTGCAGCACGCCTTCGAATGCATCGGCCTGAAACAGACCGCCGAGCAGGCCTTCGCCATGCTCGCGCGTGGTGGCAGCGCCACGGTCATCGGCATGATCAAGCCCGGCGTGAAGCTGGAGCTGAGCGGCCTGGACTTCCTCGCCGAGCGGCGCATCCAGGGCTCGTTCATGGGCTCCAACCGCTTCCCGGTGGACCTGCCGCGGCTGGTGGACTTCTACCTGCAGGGCCGGCTGAAGCTGGACGAGCTGATCTCCCAGCGCATCGGCCTCGAGCAGATCAACCAGGGCTTCGACGAGCTGCGCCGGGGCGAACTGGCACGCTCGGTCATCGTCTTCGACCAGTGAAACGCGGAGAACCGACATGAAGACACGCATTACCGAACTGCTCGGCATCCGCTACCCGATCATCCAGGGCGGCATGATGTGGGTCGGTCGCGCCGAGATGGCCGCCGCCGTTTCCAACGCCGGCGGGCTGGGCATCCTCACCGCGCTGACGCAGCCGACCCCGGAGGCGCTGGGTGAGGAAATCGAGCGCTGCCGGACCCTCACCGACAAACCTTTCGGCGTGAATCTGACGCTGCTGCCGTCGATCAATCCGCCGCCGTACGAGCGCTACCTGGACGTGATCATCGCCAGCGGCGTGAAGGTGCTGGAGACCGCCGGCAACAATCCCGGCGAATTCATCGCCCGCGCCAAGGCCGCCGGCATGACGGTGATCCACAAGTGCGTGGCCGTGCGCCATGCGCTGAAGGCGCAGAGCCTGGGGGTGGACGCGGTGTCCATCGACGGTTTCGAGTGTGCCGGGCATCCGGGCGAGGACGATGTTTCCGGCCTGGTGCTGATCCCGCTGGCGGCACGCCGCCTGCAGGTGCCAGTGATCGCTTCCGGCGGCATCGCCGATGGCGAAGGCATGGCTGCCGCCCTGGCCCTGGGCGCCGAAGGGGTGAACATGGGCACGCGTTTCTGCGCCACCCAGGAGGCGCCGATCCACGAGAACATCAAGCGCGCGCTGGTGGGCGCCACCGAGCGCGACACCCGCTTGATCTTCCGCACCCTGCACAACACCGCGCGAGTGCTGCGCAACCCGATCTCCGAGGAAGTGGTGAGCATCGAGAAGCGCGGCAATGCGCAGTTCGAGGACATCCGCCACCTGGTGGCCGGTGCCCGTGGCCGCGCGGCGCTGGAGAGCGGCGAGGCGGACGACGGCATCGTCACCGCCGGGCAGTGCGTCGGCCTGATCGACGACATTCCCAGCTGCGCCGAGCTGCTGCAGCGCATGGTTCGCGACTGCCGGGCCAGTCTGCAGCGAGCCCAGCGTTACGCGGGGAGCGAAGCATGAGCGCCAGTGATTTCATCGAAGAGGAGGGCGCCGTGCCCGCCGGCTTCCAGCCCATGTCGCGGCCCGGCTTCGTCAACAACTGCGGTGGGATGTACGTGAACCTGGAACGCCGAGTGGTGGCGGCGCGAGTCCTCGAGGAGCACCTGAACCCGCTGGGGATTGCCCACGGCGGTTTCCTCGCGACCCTGGTCGATACCGGCTTTGGCACGGCAATCAAGCTCACCGCCGGCAGCGAACTGCCCCCGGCCACCATCAACCTCGACATGGACTACCTGAGCCCGGCGCTGCCGGGGCGCTGGATCGAAGTCCATGTGCAGATCCACAAGCTCGGCCGCAGCATCTGCGTGGCCAGTTGCGACCTGCTTGACGGCGACAAACTGCTGGCGCGAGGCAAGGGCACTTTCATCAACAACACGCGCAGCCTGCACGGCCGGGCGCAATGAACCAGGAGCCAGCCATGGCCGAGAATCCCCCAGCCGCCGCGCCCGTCGGACCGGAAGCGCAGTACCAGCGGTTCCTCCAGCAGGGCCGTTTCATGATCCAGCGCAGCGCTTCCACTGGCCGCCATGTGTTCTACCCGCGGGTGGCCGTCCCCGGCAGCGGCGAGACCGACCTGGAATGGGTCGAGGCTGCCGGCACCGGGCGCATCTACGCCATCACCGTTAACCGCTCGCGCAATGCCAGCCACAACGTGGCGCTGATCGATCTCGACGAAGGCGCGCGCCTGATGTCGCGCATCGAAGGGCGGGAATCCGCACCCATCGGCAGCCGCGTCAAGGCGCGGGTGATCGAGGAAGACGGGCAGGCGCTCGTGGTGTTCGACGTGATCGAAGAGGTGCAGGCATGAGTTCGTCCCTTCGCGGCAAGACCGCCATCGTCGGCATCGGCAGCGCCGGAATCGGCGAAGCCCACGGCTTCAGCGCCATGGAACTGCTCGGCCAGGCTTCGCTGAAAGCCATCGCCGATGCCGGGCTGAAACTCTCCGACGTCGATGCGGTGTTCTCCGCCACCAGCTCCCATGCGTTCCCGACGCTGTCAGTATGCGAGTACCTGGGCATCAAGCCCAGGTTCGTCGACGGCACCAACGTCGGCGGCTCCAGCTTCGAATGGCACCTGCTGCAGGCCACCCTGGCGCTGCAGGCCGGGCTGTGCGACGTGGCGTTGATCTGCTATGGCTCCAACCAGCGCACCGCCGGCGGCAAGCTGGTGTCGATGAGCGAGCCGCAGTGGCACGAGACGGCCTACAAGCCTCGCCACCCGATTACCTCTTACGCGTTGGCAGCCAGCCGGCACATGCACCAGTACGGCACCACCCGCGAGCAACTGGCGGAAGTGGCGCTGGCGGCGCGCGGCTGGGCCAACCTCAACCCGGAAGCCTTTGCCCGCGGCCCGCTGAGCATGGACGACGTGCTGGGCGCACGGATGGTCAGCGACCCGCTGAGCGCCGCCGACTGCTGCCTGGTCACCGATGGCGCCGGCGCTTGCGTGATGGTGCGTGCGGACCGTGCCCGCGACCTGCCGAACAAGCCCGCGTACTTCCTCGGTGCCGGCGGCGCGCAGTGGCACCGTTCGGTGGTGTGCATGCCGGACCTGACTGTCACCGCCGCCTCGGAAAGCGGCCCGCGCGCCATGCAGATGGCTGGCGTGAGCCACGCCGACGTCGACCTGGTGATGCTCTACGACGCCTTCACCATCAATACGATCCTGTTCCTCGAAGACCTCGGCTTCTGCCCGAAGGGCGAGGGCGGGCGCTTCGTCCAGGGCGGGCGTATCGCTCCCGGCGGCGAGCTGGCGGTGAACACCAATGGTGGTGGGCTGTCGTGCGTGCATCCGGGGATGTACGGGATGTTCCTGATCCTTGAAGCAGTGACGCAGATACGCGGCCAGGCCGGCGCGCGGCAATTGAAGAAGGCCGATATCGCGCTGCTGCATGGCAACGGCGGGACGCTGTCGAGCCAGGTCACGGCGTTCCTGGGGAGTGAGGCGGTGCTCTGATCGGGCATCGAGCAAGAGCCCCTCACCCTAACCCTCTCCCAAGGGGAGAGGGGACCGTTCGGTGCAGGTTGAAACCAATGCGTCAGCCGGCACGATCTGCCCCCTCTCCCTGAGGGAGAGGGCTGGGGTGAGGGGGAAGCCCAGGCACGCAATCATCAGGCAAGCACCGAAAGCCCGCCCGGCCCATGCCGCGCGGGCTTTCTGCTTTCCCGGCGCCCGAAATAAATCCCGCCCGAAATTGGTCCGAACGAACTACAGCCAGCCCCGCGCCACGTCCCGATACTCGACGACGAAACCCCTGCCGTGAAAGCGGCCCACAAGAACAACAGGTCTGAGGAACACCTCGATGGATATCCACTACACGCCCGAAGAGCTGGCCTTCCGCGAGGAAGTGCGGGCCTTCCTGCGCGACAAGCTGCCGGCCGAGCTGGCCGCCAAGGTCAAGCTCGGCAAGCGCCTCTCCAAGGAAGACAACGTCTTCTGGATGCGCACCCTGAACGATCGCGGCTGGCACGCCTCCCTCTGGCCGGTGGAACACGGTGGCACCGGCTGGAGCGTGGTGCAGAAGTACATCTTCGAGGAAGAGTGCGCGATCTTCGGCGCGCCCCGCGTGCTGCCGTTCGGAGCGGTCATGGTCGGCCCGGTGATCATCAACTTCGGCACCGAGGCGCAGAAGGCCTACTTCCTGCCGCGCATCCTCGACATGACCGACTGGTGGGCCCAAGGCTATTCCGAGCCGGGCTCCGGCTCCGACCTGGCCAGCCTGAAGACCCGCGCCGTGCGCGAAGGCGAACACTACATCGTCAACGGCCAGAAGACCTGGACCACCATGGGCCAGCACGCCGACTGGATATTCTGCCTGGTGCGTACCGACCCGCAGGCCAAGGCCCAGCGCGGCATCAGCTTCCTGCTGATCGACATGAAGTCCCCCGGCATCACCGTGCGCCCCATCATCACCCTGGACGGCGAGCATGAGGTCAACGAGGTCTTCTTCGACAACGTGAAGGTGCCGGTGGCCAACCTGGTGGGCCAGGAGAACGACGGCTGGACCTGCGCCAAGTACCTGCTCACCCACGAGCGTACCGGGCTTGCCGGCATCGGCTTCTCCAAGCAGTTGCTGCGCCAGCTCAAGGGCATCGCGGCGCGCGAGCGCAAGGGCGGGAAACCGCTGATCGACGATCCGCTGTTCCGCGCACAGATTGCCGACCTGGAAATGCAGCTGATGGCGGCAGAAATGAGCAACCTGCGCATCCTCGCCGCCGCCCGCGAAGGCGGCGGCAGCGGCGCGGAAAGCTCGATCCTCAAGGTGCGCGGCACCGAGATCCGCCAGGCGATCACCCATCTGCTGCGCAAGGCCGTCGGCCCCTACGCGCTGCCGTTCCTCGAAGAGGAAATGGAAGCTTGCTCCGGCGACCTGCTGCACACCGACTACAGCGCCACCGCCGCCAGCCAGTACTTCATCATGCGCAAGCTCTCGATCTACGGCGGCTCCAACGAAATCCAGAAGAACATCGTTTCCAAAGTGAACCTCGGACTCTGAGAGGCAGCCGACCATGGACTTCAAACTCAATGAAGAGCAGCAGATGCTGCAAGACACGGCGGCGCGGCTGGTACGTGACGCCTACGGATTCGAACAGCGCGAGGCTTTTCGCCGTAGCGAGCTGGGCTACAGCGCCGACTTCTGGCGCCAGCTCGGCGAGCTCGGCCTGACCGGCGTGTCCCTGCCCGAAGCCTACGGCGGCTTCGGCGGCGGCGTGGACAGCATGCTGGTGCACACCGAGCTGGGCCGTGGCCTGTGCCTGGAGCCTTACCTGCAATCGGTGGTCTTCGCCGGCGGCCTGCTGGCCCAACTGGGCAGCGACGCGCAGAAGGACCAGTTGCTGACACGCGTCGCCAGTGGCGAGCTGCAACTGGCGGTGGCCTTCGAGGAACCGCAGAGCCATTACGAACTGAACAGCGTGGCCACCCGCGCCGAGCCGGTGAACGGCGGCTGGCGTCTGAGCGGGCGCAAGGTCGCGGTGATCGGCGGGCACAGCGCCGGGCTGATCCTGGTCTCGGCTCGCGTGGCCGGCGGCGAGCAGGACGAGCAGGGCATCGGCCTGTTCTTCCTCGACCCGAACGAGGCGGGCGTGAAGCGCCGCGTTTACCCGACCGCCAACGGCCTCAAGGCCTGCGAGCTGTACCTGGACGGTGCCTTTGTCGCCAGCGGGCACGTGCTGGGCGAACCCGGCGAAGCCTTCGATGCGCTGCGCTACCAGCAGGGTCGCGCCATCGCCGCGCAGTGCGCCGAGGCGGTCGGCGCCATGGAAGCTACCTGCGAGCTGACCCTGGACTACCTGAAGACCCGCAAGCAGTTCGGCGTCGCCATTGGCTCCTTCCAGGTGCTGCAGCACCGCATGGTGGACATGCGCGCCGAACTAGACCAGGCCAGCAGCATGGCGATCCTCGCCGCCTGCGTCGCCGACCAGCCCGACAGCACCGAACGCAGTCGCGCCCTGGCCGCCGCCAAGTACATCACGGTCCGCGCCGGCCGCCTGATCTCCGAGCAGTGCATCCAGCTGCACGGCGGCATCGGCCTCACCGACGAATACCTGGGCTCGCACTACGCCAAGCACCTGGTGATGATCAGCCACCAGTTCGGCGACGACGACCATCACCTGCAGGCGTTCAGCCAGATGATGGACGTGGCCTAGAACGTAGGGCGAATAACGCGCCAGCGTTATCCGCCGCTGCCCCGAATGACGGCGGATAACCGCAAGCGGTTATCCGCCCTACGTTCTGCTTTCCTACAGGCCCCTGGCGTCCCGCAGGTGTAGCCCAGTCCCAGAGTCACCCCTTGTTCCGGGCCGCAAGGCCCGGTTTTTTTCCAGGAGTCCCCGATGAAAGTCCTCGTAGCCGTCAAGCGCGTGGTCGATTACAACGTCAAGGTCCGCGTCAAGGCGGACCACTCCGGCGTCGATCTGGCCAACGTCAAGATGTCCATGAACCCCTTCTGCGAAATCGCCGTGGAAGAGG
>NZ_JACVAT010000010.1:0-218420 GCF_014851985.1 Pseudomonas sp. PDM17 | reverse complement strand
GCGCCATCGACAAGCCGTTCCTGATGCCGATCGAAGACGTATTCTCGATCTCCGGTCGTGGCACCGTGGTAACTGGCCGTGTTGAGCGTGGCATCGTCAAGATCCAGGAAGAAGTGGAAATCGTCGGCATCAAGGCGACTACCAAAACTACCTGCACCGGCGTTGAAATGTTCCGCAAGCTGCTCGACGAAGGTCGTGCTGGTGAGAACGTTGGCGTTCTGCTGCGTGGCACCAAGCGTGAAGACGTAGAGCGTGGCCAGGTTCTGGCCAAGCCGGGCACCATCAAGCCGCACACCAAGTTCGAATGCGAAGTGTACGTGCTGTCCAAAGAAGAAGGTGGTCGTCACACCCCGTTCTTCAAAGGCTACCGCCCGCAGTTCTACTTCCGTACCACCGACGTAACCGGCAACTGCGAACTGCCGGAAGGCGTTGAGATGGTAATGCCGGGCGACAACGTGAAAATGGTTGTCACCCTGATCGCTCCGATCGCCATGGAAGATGGTCTGCGCTTCGCGATTCGCGAAGGCGGCCGTACCGTTGGCGCCGGCGTGGTTGCCAAGATCATCGAGTAATCGCTGATCCGCTCCAGGAAAAGGGACCCTTCGGGGTCCCTTTTTCGTTGAGTTGGTTAAATATTGACACCCCCCAGACGCATCCGTACAATTGCGCCTCCTTTTAACGGGCGGAGTCCGTCCGTTGGGAATGGCAACTTGGAGTCTGAGGTCAAATGCAAAATCAACAAATCCGTATTCGGTTGAAGGCTTTTGATCACCGCCTGATCGACCAATCTACCCAGGAAATCGTGGAAACCGCGAAACGTACTGGGGCTCAGGTGCGTGGTCCGATTCCTCTGCCGACCCGCAAGGAACGTTACACCGTGCTGATTTCCCCGCACGTCAACAAGGACGCTCGTGACCAGTACGAAATTCGTACCCACAAGCGTGTTCTCGACATCGTTCAGCCGACCGACAAAACTGTCGACGCGCTGATGAAGCTCGACCTTGCTGCTGGCGTCGAAGTACAGATCAGCCTCGGCTAATGCCTTCGGCATTGGTCGTGTAACGCTCTGAAATGGGCGGCCATAGCGGGTGAAAGCCCCGTACACTAAAGAGGTTCTAAAGATGACAATTGGTGTTGTCGGTCGTAAGTGCGGCATGACCCGCATCTTCACCGAAGATGGTGTCTCCATTCCGGTCACGGTCATTGAGGTCGAGCCGAATCGCGTCACCCAGTTCAAAAACGAAGAAAGCGATGGCTATCGCGCTGTGCAGGTAACTGCTGGCGAGCGCCGTGCTTCTCGCGTGACCAAGGCGCAAGCCGGTCACTTTGCCAAGGCGAATGTCGCCGCCGGTCGCGGCGTGTGGGAATTCCGTCTGGGCGAAGAGGAGTTCAAGGCAGGCGATTCCATCTCTGTCGACCTGTTCCAGGCCGGTCAGCTGGTAGACGTTACTGGCGAGTCCAAAGGTAAAGGCTTTGCCGGTACCATCAAGCGCTGGAACTTCCGTGGTCAAGATAACACCCACGGTAACTCCGTTTCCCACCGCGTCCCGGGTTCCATCGGCCAGTGCCAGACTCCTGGTCGAGTGTTCAAGGGCAAAAAAATGTCGGGCCACATGGGTGCTGAGCGTGTAACCGTTCAATCCCTTGAGGTCGTGCGTGTCGATGCAGAGCGCAATCTGCTGCTGGTCAAAGGTGCCGTTCCCGGCGCTACCGGTGGTGATGTGCTGGTGCGTCCGGCAGCCAAGGCTCGCGGTTAAGAGAGGAAGCTGAGATGCAACTGAATGTAAATGGCGCTCAGGCGATCGAGGTTTCCGAGCGTACCTTTGGTAGCGAATTCAACGAGACCCTGGTTCACCAGGCAGTCGTCGCCTACATGGCTGGCGGTCGTCAGGGCACCAAGGCTCAGAAAACTCGTTCCGAAGTCTCCGGTGGTGGCAAGAAGCCGTGGCGTCAGAAGGGCACTGGTCGTGCTCGTGCTGGCACCATCCGTAGCCCCATCTGGCGTGGCGGCGGCGCGACCTTCGCGGCCAAGCCCCAGGATCACTCCCAGAAGCTCAACAAGAAGATGTACCGCGCTGCACTGCGCTCCATCCTCTCTGAGCTGGTTCGTCTGGACCGTCTGGTTGTCGTTGCCGACTTCGCTGTCGACGCACCGAAGACCAAAGGTCTGGTCAGCAAGCTGGAAGGCCTGGGCCTGAAAGATGTACTGATCGTCACCGAAGGCGTCGATGAGAACCTGTACCTGGCAGCTCGCAACCTGGCCCACGTCGATGTGCGTGACGTCCAGGCTTCCGATCCGGTCAGCCTCATCGCCTACGACAAGGTGCTGGTCACCGTGTCCGCCGTGAAGAAGTTCGAGGAGCTGCTGGCATGAACCAGGAACGCGTATTCAAAGTGCTGCTGGGCCCGCATATCTCCGAGAAGGCCACTGGCCTGGCGGACGGCAACAGCCAATTCGTTTTCAAGGTTGCCACTGATGCAACCAAGCTGGAAATCAAGAAGGCCGTAGAAAGCCTGTTCGGCGTGAAAGTACGTCGCGTCACCACCCTGAACGTTCAGGGCAAGACCAAGCGTACCGTTCGCGGCCTGGGCAAGCGTAACGACTGGAAAAAAGCGTACATCGCTCTCCAGCCGGGCCAGGATCTCGATTTCGCAGCTGGCGCTGAGTAAAGGGGTGCATCATGGCAATCGTTAAATGCAAACCGACTTCCGCTGGTCGTCGTTTCGTCGTCAAGGTAGTGAACCAGGACCTGCACAAAGGTGCTCCGTTCGCTCCCCTGCTCGAGAAGAAGTCCAAGTCGGGCGGCCGTAACAACAACGGTCGCATCACCACCCGTCATATCGGTGGTGGTCACAAGCAGCACTATCGTCTGGTCGACTTCCGTCGCAACAAGGATGGCATTCCTGCCATCGTTGAACGCGTCGAATACGATCCGAACCGTACTGCTCACATCGCTCTGCTGAAATACGCGGACGGCGAGCGTCGTTACATCATCGCCCCCAAAGGCGTGGTGGCTGGCGATCAACTGATCTCCGGTATCGGCGCTCCGATCAAGGCCGGCAACAACATGCCGCTGCGCAACATCCCGGTGGGTAGCACCATCCACGGTATCGAACTGAAGCCTGGCAAAGGCGCTCAGATCGCTCGCTCCGCTGGCGCTTCGGCTCAGCTGGTAGCCCGTGAAGGTGCATACGTAACCGTACGTCTGCGTTCCGGTGAGATGCGTAAAGTCCTGGCTGACTGCCGTGCGACCCTGGGTGAAGTCTCGAACTCCGAGCACAGCCTGCGTTCGCTGGGTAAAGCCGGTGCCAAACGCTGGCGTGGCGTTCGCCCGACCGTTCGTGGTGTTGCCATGAACCCGGTCGACCACCCGCATGGTGGTGGTGAAGGTCGTACCTCTGCTGGTCGTCATCCGGTATCGCCGTGGGGTCTTCAGACCAAGGGTAAGAAGACTCGCGCGAACAAGCGTACCGACAACATGATCGTCCGTCGCCGCAAGTAAATAGAGGGATACGACAGTGCCACGTTCTCTGAAAAAAGGTCCTTTTATCGATCTTCACCTGCTGAAGAAGATCGAAGTGGCGGTAGAAAAGAACGACCGCAAGCCGATCAAGACCTGGTCGCGCCGTTCTATGATCATGCCGCACATGGTTGGTCTGACCATCGCTGTCCACAACGGCCGTCAACACGTGCCGGTTCTGGTCAACGAAGACATGGTCGGTCACAAACTCGGCGAGTTCGCTGCTACCCGCACTTATCGTGGGCACGCTGCGGACAAGAAAGCCAAGCGTTAAGGGGTAAGGAAGATGGAAGTAGCCGCTAAGCTCTCGGGCGCTCGTATCTCCGCCCAGAAAGCCCGCTTGGTCGCCGACCAGATCCGCGGGAAGAAGGTGGGCGACGCGCTCAACCTCCTGGCTTTCAGCAACAAGAAAGCCGCCGAGATCATGAAGAAAGTGCTGGAGTCGGCCGTTGCCAACGCCGAGCACAACGAAGGCGCCGATGTAGACGATCTCAAAGTCTCCACCGTCTTCGTCAACGAAGGTCGTTCGCTCAAGCGCATCATGCCGCGTGCCAAAGGCCGTGCTGATCGCATCGTCAAGCGGTCTTGCCATATCACTGTCAAGGTTGCGGACAAGTAACGGAGTCGATCAGATGGGTCAGAAAGTACATCCCAATGGCATCCGCCTGGGTATCGTCAAGGAGCACACCTCCGTTTGGTACGCAGATAAGCGCACTTACGCCGATTATCTGTTCGCCGACCTGAAGGTACGTGAGTATCTCCAAGACAAACTAAAAAGCGCGTCCGTAAGCCGTATCGACATCCATCGTCCGGCTCAGACTGCACGCATCACCATCCACACCGCTCGTCCCGGCATCGTGATCGGCAAGAAAGGTGAAGATGTTGAGAAGCTGCGTCAGGACCTGACCAAGCAAATGGGTGTGCCGGTGCACATCAACATCGAAGAGATCCGCAAGCCGGAACTCGACGGTATGCTGGTTGCGCAGAGCGTAGCTCAGCAGCTGGAGCGTCGCGTTATGTTCCGTCGCGCCATGAAGCGCGCTGTACAGAACGCCATGCGCATTGGTGCCAAAGGCATCAAGATCCAGGTAAGCGGTCGTCTGGGCGGTGCTGAAATCGCTCGTACCGAGTGGTATCGCGAAGGTCGTGTGCCCCTGCACACCCTGCGTGCCGACATCGACTATGCAACCTACGAAGCGCACACCACCTACGGTGTGATCGGTGTGAAGGTTTGGATCTTCAAAGGCGAGGTCATTGGTGGCCGCCAGGAAGAGCTGAAGCCTGTAGCGCCCGCTCCTCGTAAAAAAGCTGCTAAGTAAGGAGTACGCAAATGCTGCAACCTAAGCGTACGAAGTTCCGCAAGCAAATGACCGGTCACAACCGTGGCCTGGCTCATCGCGGTTCCAAAGTCAGCTTCGGCGAGTTCGCCCTCAAGGCAACCAGCCGCGGCCGTCTCACCGCGCGTCAGATCGAGTCCGCACGTCGTGCGCTGACCCGTCACGTTAAACGTGGCGGCAAGATCTGGATTCGCGTATTCCCCGACAAGCCTGTTACCAAGAAACCCCTGGAAGTACGTATGGGTAAAGGTAAAGGCGGCGTCGAGTACTGGGTAGCCCAGATTCAACCGGGCAAGGTCCTGTACGAGATCGAGGGTGTATCCGAAGAGCTGGCGCGTGAGGCATTCGCCCTGGCTGCTGCAAAGCTGCCGCTCGCCACCTCCTTTGTTAAGCGGACGGTGATGTGATGAAAGCGAATGAACTTCGTGAAAAATCCGTTGAGCAGCTGAACGAGCAACTGCTCGGCCTGCTGCGCGACCAGTTCAATCTGCGCATGCAGAAAGCAACTGGCCAGTTGGGGCAGTCTCACCTGCTCTCGCAGGTTAAGCGCGACATCGCTCGCGTGAAAACTGTGCTCAACCAGCAAGCAGGTAAGTAATCATGGCTGAAGCTCAGAAAACCGTCCGTACGCTGACTGGCCGCGTCGTCAGCGACAAGATGGACAAGACCGTCACCGTTCTGATCGAGCGCCGCGTAAAGCACCCGATCTACGGCAAATACGTGAAGCGTTCGACCAAGCTGCACGCCCACGACGAAACCAATCAGTGCCGCATTGGTGACCTGGTCACCATTCGCGAGACCCGTCCTCTGGCCAAAACCAAGGCCTGGACTCTGGTTGACATCGTCGAGCGCGCGGTTGAAGTCTAAGGATCGGAGATAGAAGATGATTCAGACTCAATCCATGCTCGAAGTCGCTGATAACAGCGGCGCGCGTCGCGTAATGTGCATCAAGGTGCTCGGCGGTTCCCACCGCCGCTACGCCGGCATTGGCGACATCATCAAGGTCACCGTCAAGGAAGCAATTCCGCGTGGCAAGGTGAAGAAGGGCCAGGTAATGACTGCCGTGGTCGTTCGCACCAAGCACGGCGTACGTCGTACCGACGGTTCCATCATTCGCTTCGACGGCAACGCCGCCGTCCTGCTGAACAACAAGCAGGAGCCGATCGGCACCCGTATCTTCGGGCCCGTGACTCGTGAACTTCGTACCGAGAAGTTCATGAAGATCGTCTCCCTTGCCCCAGAAGTGCTGTAAGGAGTAGCCGTCATGCAAAAAATTCGTCGTGACGACGAAGTCATCGTCATTGCCGGCAAGGACAAGGGCAAGCGTGGCAAAGTGATCAAGGTTCTGGCTGACGACCGTCTGGTCGTTGGCGGTGTGAACCTGGTCAAGCGCCACACCAAGCCCAACCCCATGCTCAACCAGCAAGGCGGGATCGTCGAGAAGGAGGCGCCTCTGCACGTCTCCAACGTCGCCATCTTCAACGCTGAAACCAACAAGGCTGACCGCGTTGGTTTCAAAGTCGAAGACGGTAAGAAGATTCGTGTCTTCAAGTCGACCCAGAAACCGGTTCAGGCTTGAGGGAGCTAGGTAGATCACCATGGCACGATTGAAAGAAATTTATCGGAAGGAAATCGCTCCCAAGCTGAAGCAAGAGCTTCAGCTGGCGAACGTGATGGAAGTTCCGCGCGTTACCAAAATCACCCTGAACATGGGTCTTGGCGAAGCTGTCGGCGACAAGAAAGTCATCGAGAGCGCCGTAGCTGATCTGGAAAAGATCGCGGGTCAGAAGCCGGTTGTGACTTACGCTCGTAAGTCCATCGCTGGTTTCAAGATTCGTGAAGGCTGGCCGATCGGCGTGAAAGTCACCCTGCGTGGCGATCGCATGTACGAGTTCCTGGACCGTCTGCTGTCGATCTCTCTGCCGCGCGTTCGTGACTTCCGCGGTCTGAACGCCAAGTCCTTCGACGGCCGTGGCAACTACAGCATGGGCGTCAAAGAGCAGATCATCTTCCCGGAAATCGATTACGACAAGATCGATGCCCTCCGCGGTATGGATATCACTCTGACCACCACCGCGCGTTCGGATGATGAGGGTCGTGCACTGCTGCGCGCCTTCAAATTCCCGTTCCGCAACTGATTGGAGTAGGACCATGGCTAAAGAGAGCATGAAGAACCGTGAGCTGAAGCGTCAGCAAACGGTAGCCAAGTACGCCAAAAAGCGTGCCGAGCTGAAAGCGATCATCGCTAATCCGAGCACTTCGGCTGAAGATCGTTGGAATGCCCAGGTCGCCCTGCAGAAGCAACCGCGTGACGCGAGCGCCAGCCGCCTGCGTAACCGTTGCCGCCTGACCGGTCGTCCGCACGGTTACTACCGCAAGTTCGGCCTGAGCCGTAACAAGCTGCGTGAAGCAGCAATGCGCGGTGACGTACCGGGCCTGGTGAAAGCCAGCTGGTAAGTGCTAGACGGGGTTGGCAACAGCCCCGTTGATCGCTTTGCGAAGCAAGCCCCCTTGTGGGGCTTGATTCGTTTTTAAGCGATCTCTAGAATACCCGGCTCCCCCGAGTCCGGGTTTTAGTTCGTCCGGCGTTTTGAGGGCGAGTTGTGAAGTTGAAGGCTTATCTTTTGTATCAGGAGCATTAAGCCCATGAGTATGCAGGACCCGTTAGCAGACATGCTAACTCGCATCCGTAATGCCCAGATGGCTGAGAAGACCGTCGTGAGCATGCCGTCTTCCAAGCTGAAAGCGGCAGTCGCCAAAGTCCTCAAGGACGAAGGCTACATTGCGGATTTCCAAGTCACCGCCGAGGCCAAGCCTCTGCTGTCGATCGAGCTGAAGTACTTCGAAGGCAAGCCTGTCATCGAGGAAGTGAAGCGAATCAGCCGTCCTGGCCTGCGCCAGTACAAATCCGTAGACCAGCTGCCGAAAGTTCGTGGCGGCCTGGGCGTTTCGATCGTCTCCACCAACAAAGGTGTGATGACTGACCGTGCTGCCCGTGCCGCTGGCGTCGGTGGCGAAGTGCTCTGCACTGTGTTCTAAGGGGAATCAGCATGTCTCGCGTTGCTAAGAACCCCGTCATTCTGCCCGCTGGCGTTGAAATCAAGCTGGCTGGTCAGGAACTTTCGATCAAGGGTGCCAAAGGCGCTCTCGAGCTGAAAGTACATCCGTCCGTCGAAGTCATTCAGGACAACGGTGAGCTGCGTTTCGCTGCGCGTAACGGCGACCAGCAGACCCGTGCCATGGCCGGTACTACCCGTGCTCTGGTCAACAACATGGTAATCGGCGTCAGCCAGGGCTTCGAGCGCAAGCTCCAGCTGGTTGGTGTTGGTTACAAGGCGCAGGCCAAAGGCCAAGTGCTGTCCCTGGCTCTCGGCTTCTCCCACCCGGTTGATTACGAACTGCCTGCCGGCATCGTCGCGGAAACCCCCAGCCAGACCGACATCCTGATCAAGGGTATCGACAAGCAGCTGGTTGGCCAGGTTGCCGCGGAAATCCGCGACTTCCGTCCGCCGGAGCCGTACAAAGGCAAGGGCGTGCGTTACGCCGACGAAGTCGTCCTTCGTAAAGAAGCCAAGAAGAAGTAGGGCATAGCAAATGAGCGTCAAGAAAGAAACCCGTCTGCGCCGCGCTCGCAAGGCTCGCCTGAAGATGCGCGAACTGGAAGCCGTACGCCTCTGCGTGTACCGCTCCTCCCAGCACATCTACGCCCAGGTCATTGCAGCCGACGGCGGCAAGGTCCTGGCCAGCGCCTCGACCCTGGACAAAGAACTGCGCGAAGCTGCCACCGGCAACGTCGACGCAGCCAAGAAAGTTGGTCAACTGGTCGCGGAACGCGCCAAGGCTGCCGGCGTCACTCAGGTGGCGTTCGACCGTTCTGGCTTCAAGTACCACGGTCGTATCAAGGCCCTGGCTGATGCCGCTCGTGAAGGCGGTCTGGAGTTCTAAGTTATGGCAAACAACGATCAAAAGCGCGACGAAGGCTACATCGAGAAGCTGGTTCAAGTGAACCGCGTCGCCAAAACCGTAAAAGGTGGCCGTATCTTCGCCTTCACCGCGCTGACCGTGGTTGGCGATGGCAAGGGCCGTGTTGGCTTCGGTCGTGGCAAGGCGCGTGAAGTGCCTGCCGCTATCCAGAAGGCAATGGAAGCTGCTCGCCGCAACATGATCCAGGTTGATCTGAACGGCACCACCCTGCAGTACCCGACCAAGTCCGCCCATGGCGCCTCCAAGGTGTACATGCAGCCGGCTTCCGAAGGTACCGGCATCATCGCCGGCGGCGCCATGCGCGCTGTCCTGGAAGTTGCTGGTGTGCAGAACGTTCTGGCGAAGTGCTACGGCTCCACCAACCCGGTGAACGTGGTCTACGCAACCTTCAAGGGCCTGAAGAACATGCAGTCCCCTGAGTCGGTAGCGGCCAAGCGTGGCAAGAGCGTCGAGGAGATTCTCTAACCATGGCAACTGTCAAAGTTACCCTGATCAAGAGCCTGAACGGCCGTCTGGCCAATCACAAGGCTTGCGTCAAAGGCCTCGGCCTGCGTCGCATTAATCACACCGTTGAAGTTCAGGACACTCCTGAAAACCGCGGCATGATTAACAAGGCTTACTACCTGCTGCGTGTGGAGGGTTAATCCATGCAACTGAACGATCTGCGTTCCGCGCCGGGTGCCCGTCGCGAAAAGCACCGTCCGGGCCGTGGCATCGGTAGCGGTCTGGGCAAGACCGGTGGCCGTGGTCACAAAGGTCAAACCTCCCGCTCCGGTGGCTCCATCGCTCCGGGCTTCGAGGGTGGTCAGCAACCGCTGCACCGTCGTCTGCCGAAGTTCGGCTTCAACTCGCTGAAAGCCATGGATCGCGCAGAAGTGCGCACTTCCGAACTGGCCAAGGTCGAGGGTGATGTCGTAACCGTGCAGTCCCTGAAGGATGCCAACGTGATTAACCAGAACGTACAGCGTGTGAAAGTCATGCTGTCGGGCGACGTTACTCGCGCAGTCACCCTGAAAGGCATCGGCGCCACCAAGGGCGCTCGTGCGGCTATCGAAGCAGCTGGCGGCAAAATCGAGGACTAAATGGCTAAGCAAGGTGCTCTCTCTGCGCTGAGCAACGGTGGTGGTTTGTCCGAGCTCTGGGCACGTCTGCGTTTCCTGTTCCTGGCGATCATCGTCTATCGGATCGGCGCGCATATCCCAGTCCCGGGCATCAACCCCGATCGCTTGGCGGCACTGTTCCGGCAGAATGAGGGGACCATTCTTAGCCTCTTCAACATGTTTTCCGGCGGCGCGCTGGAGCGCATGAGTATCTTTGCACTGGGGATCATGCCGTACATCTCGGCATCGATCATCATGCAGCTCATGACCGCTATCAGCCCGCAGCTGGAGCAGTTGAAGAAAGAGGGTGAGTCTGGGCGTCGCAAGATCAGCCAGTACACCCGCTACGCAACTCTCGTCCTGGCACTCGTCCAGGCCATTGGCATGTCCATTGGTCTGGGTAGCCAGGGCGTGGCCTTCTCCAACGACTTCGGCTTCTACTTCGTGTCGGTCACCACCTTCGTGGCGGGTGCACTGTTCATGATGTGGCTGGGTGAGCAGATCACCGAGCGGGGTGTCGGCAACGGCATCTCCATGTTGATCTTCTCCGGTATCGTCGCAGGTCTGCCCCGAGCAATCGGTCAGTCCTTCGAGTCCGCGCGCCAAGGTGACATCAACATCTTCGCCCTGATCGCCATCGGCCTGCTGGCCGTAGCCATCATCGCGTTCGTGGTGTTCATCGAGCGTGGTCAGCGTCGTATCGCCGTGCATTACGCCAAGCGCCAGCAAGGTCGCAAGGTGTTTGCCGCCCAAACGAGCCATCTGCCGCTGAAAGTGAACATGGCGGGTGTAATCCCTGCGATCTTCGCCAGCAGCATCCTGCTGTTCCCGGCATCCCTGGGTGCCTGGTTCGGTCAGTCGGAAGGCCTGGGTTGGCTGCAGGACGTCGCGCAAGCGATCGCTCCTGGTCAGCCGCTGAACATTCTGCTGTTTAGTGCAGGGATCGTTTTCTTCTGCTTCTTCTACACAGCGCTGATGTTCAACCCGAAGGACGTGGCGGAAAACCTCAAGAAGTCCGGTGCATTTATTCCGGGTATTCGTCCGGGCGAACAGTCGGCTCGCTACATTGATGGCGTTCTGACCCGTTTGACCATGTTCGGTGCCCTGTACATGACGGCTGTGTGTCTGCTGCCCCAGTTCCTGGTCGTAGCTGCCCACGTACCGTTCTACCTTGGCGGGACCTCGTTGCTGATCGTGGTCGTGGTTGTGATGGACTTTATGGCTCAAGTACAATCGCACCTCGTTTCGCACCAGTACGAATCCCTCATGAAGAAAGCCAACCTGAAGGGCTATGGCAGCGGTCTGCTGCGCTGACCCGTAAGGTTCGAGGAGTCACTGATGAAAGTTCGTGCATCGGTTAAGAAGCTGTGCCGTAACTGCAAGATCGTCCGTCGCGAAGGCGTCGTTCGTGTGATCTGCAGCTCGGAGCCGCGTCACAAGCAGCGCCAAGGCTGAGTGTGAACCACGCGTTATAACCCGGCAGCTAGTGTGCTGCCGGGTTGATTATTTGTTTTTACAGCGCTAATATCCGCGCCCTTTCTTGGCTCCCTGGGCGCCGGGTAGCTGTCAATTGGAGTTTTTCTGAATGGCCCGTATTGCAGGCGTAAACATTCCGGATAACAAGCACACTGTTATCTCGCTGACCTACATCTATGGTGTTGGTCGCACTACCGCACAGAGCATCTGTGCAGCCACCGGCATCAGCCCGGCTGTAAAGATCAAAGAGCTGAGCGAAGAGCAGATTGATTCGCTGCGTACCGAGGTGGCCAAGCTGACCACCGAAGGTGACCTGCGTCGCGAAATCAACATGAACATCAAGCGTCTCATGGACCTCGGTTGCTACCGCGGTCTGCGTCATCGTCGTGGTCTGCCGGTTCGCGGTCAGCGCACCAAGACCAACGCGCGCACCCGTAAGGGCCCGCGTAAGCCGATCCGCAAGTAATCGCTTAGGAATCTAGTCATGGCAAAACCTGCTGCTCGTCCTCGCAAGAAAGTCAAAAAGACGGTGGTCGACGGGATCGCGCATATCCACGCGTCCTTCAACAACACCATCGTTACCATCACTGATCGTCAGGGCAACGCCCTGTCCTGGGCTACCTCCGGTGGTTCGGGCTTCCGCGGCTCGCGTAAGAGCACCCCGTTCGCTGCCCAGGTAGCGGCCGAGCGTGCCGGCCAGGCTGCTCTGGAATACGGTCTGAAGAACCTTGACGTAAACGTCAAAGGCCCGGGCCCGGGTCGCGAGTCGGCTGTTCGTGCGCTGAATGCCTGCGGTTACAAGATCGCCAGCATCACCGACGTAACCCCGATCCCGCATAACGGCTGCCGTCCGCCGAAAAAGCGTCGCGTGTAATAGGAGACAGTGAGAAATGGCTCGTTACATTGGTCCCAAGTGCAAACTGTCCCGCCGCGAAGGCACTGACCTCTTCCTGAAGAGCGGCGTTCGTGCCCTCGACTCGAAGTGCAAGGCAGAACAAGTTCCCGGTCAGCATGGCCAGCGTCGTGGTCGCCTGTCCGACTACGGTCTGCAGCTGCGCGAGAAGCAAAAAGTTCGCCGCATCTACGGCGTTCTGGAACGTCAATTCCGTGGCTACTATCAGGAAGCGTCCCGCCGCAAGGGCTCCACGGGTGAAAACCTGCTGCAGCTGCTTGAGTGCCGTCTGGACAACGTCGTCTACCGTATGGGCTTCGGTTCCACTCGTTCCGAATCCCGTCAGCTGGTGTCCCACAAGACCATCAGCGTCAACGGTCAGACCGTAAACGTACCGTCCTACCAGGTCAAAGCTGGTGACGTGGTTGCTGTTCGCGAGAAATCGAAGAACCAGCTGCGTATCGCCCAAGCTCTGGACCTGTGCGCCCAGCGCGGTCGCGTTGAGTGGGTCGACGTGGACACCGACAAGAAAGCTGGCACCTTCAAAAGTGTCCCGGCTCGTGCCGATCTGTCCGCCGACATCAACGAAAACCTGATTGTCGAGCTCTACTCCAAGTAAGGGCTAGAAAATAGGTGCATCCATGCAGAGTTCGGTAAATGAGTTCCTGACCCCCCGCCACATCGATGTGCAGGTGGTCAGCCAAACCCGCGCCAAGATCACTCTCGAGCCTCTCGAGCGTGGTTTCGGCCATACCCTGGGCAACGCGCTGCGTCGCATCCTGTTGTCCTCCATGCCTGGCTGTGCAGTAGTCGAGGCCGAGATCGACGGCGTACTCCACGAGTACTCCGCCATCGAAGGTGTGCAGGAAGATGTCATCGAGATCCTGCTCAACCTGAAAGGCCTGGCCATCAAGCTGCACGGCCGTGACGAAGTGACGCTGACCCTGGCGAAAAAGGGCTCGGGTGTGGTGACCGCTGCCGATATTCAGCTGGATCATGATGTCGAGATCGTCAACGGTGACCATGTTATCGCCCACCTGGCCGATAACGGCGCGCTGAACATGAAGCTGAAAGTCGCTCGTGGCCGTGGCTACGAGCCGGCTGATGCCCGTTCGAGCGATGAAGATGAAAGCCGTAGCATTGGCCGTCTTCAGCTCGACGCCTCGTTCAGCCCCGTACGTCGTGTTGCCTACGTGGTCGAAAACGCCCGTGTCGAACAGCGTACCAACCTGGACAAGCTGGTCCTCGATCTGGAAACCAACGGCACCCTGGACCCTGAAGAGGCTATCCGTCGCGCCGCTACCATCCTGCAACAGCAGCTGGCAGCGTTCGTGGACCTCAAAGGCGACAGCGAGCCTGTTGTTGAAGAGCAGGAAGACGAGATCGATCCGATCCTGCTGCGTCCGGTCGATGACCTTGAGCTGACCGTCCGTTCGGCCAACTGCCTGAAGGCAGAGAACATCTACTACATCGGTGACCTGATCCAGCGCACCGAAGTAGAGCTGCTCAAAACGCCGAACCTGGGCAAGAAGTCCCTGACCGAAATCAAGGACGTTCTGGCCTCTCGCGGTCTGTCCCTCGGTATGCGCCTCGACAACTGGCCGCCGGCAAGTCTCAAGAAAGACGACAAGGCTACTGCCTGATCGTCGTAGCTACCGAACGTAAAGTTTGGAAAGGAATTGAACCATGCGCCATCGTAAAAGTGGTCGTCACCTGAGCCGCACCAGCGCGCACCGCAAGGCTATGTTCCAGAACATGGCTGTGTCGCTCTTCGAACACGAACTGATCAAAACCACCCTGCCCAAGGCCAAGGAACTGCGTCGCGTTGCCGAGCCGCTGATCACCCTGGCTAAAGTGGATAGCGTTGCCAACCGTCGTCTCGCTTTCGACCGTACCCGTTCGAAAGAAGCCGTAGGCAAGCTGTTCAACGAACTGGGCAAGCGCTATGCCAACCGTCCGGGCGGCTACCTGCGCATCCTGAAGTGCGGCTTCCGCGCTGGCGACAATGCCCCCATGGCATACGTCGAACTGATTGACCGCGCTGTTGGCGGCCAAGCAGTAGAAGCTGCAGAGTAAGGTTTACGCCTTATAAGAAACCGGGCCCTGTGCCCGGTTTTTTATCGCCCATAGAAAAGTTTTTATCTATCGATCGGCTCGAATCAATAAATTGGCTGATCCATGCCCTTGTCACCGATCCTTAACGACGCCGACTTCTACTGCTTGCTGAGCTGGATCAACAGCCGCAACGCCGGTGGAGGCGCTTAATTGTCCGACTGGGATGTCGGGCCGCGCTCACAGCCTTCGTGATCCGCCGGTCTTCGAACACCCCGCCGTTGAGGAGAGTAACGATGAGTGACAACACCCGCCTGACGACTGCTGCCGGAGCGCCGGTCGCCGATAACCAGAATGTCCAGACCGCCGGCCCGCGGGGCCCGATGCTGCTGCAGGACGTCTGGTTCCTGGAGAAACTGGCGCACTTCGACCGCGAAGTGATCCCTGAGCGCCGCATGCATGCCAAGGGCTCCGCGGCCTACGGCACCTTCACCGTCACCCACGACATTACCCAGTACAGCCGCGCCAAGCTGTTCTCCGAGGTCGGCAAGCAGACTCCGTTGTTCCTGCGCTTCTCCACGGTGGCCGGCGAGCGTGGCGCTGCTGACGCCGAGCGCGATATCCGCGGCTTCGCCATGAAGTTTTACACCGAGGAAGGCAACTGGGACCTGGTGGGCAACAACACCCCGGTCTTCTACTTCCGCGACCCGCTGAAATTCCCCGACCTGAACCACGTGGTGAAACGCGATCCGCGCACCAACCTGCGCAACGCGACCCTGAAGTGGGACTTCTTCTCGCACCTGCCCGAAGCCCTGCACCAGCTGACCATCGACTTCAGCGATCGCGGGCTGCCGCGCAGCTACCGTCACGTCCACGGCTTCGGCAGCCACACCTTCAGCTTCATCAACGCCAGCAACGAGCGCTTCTGGGTCAAGTTCCACTTCAAGACCCAACAGGGCATCGAGAACCTGAGCAACGAGGAAGCCGCCAAGCTGGTGGGCGCCGACCGCGAAAGCTCGCAGCGTGACCTCTATGACGCCATCGAGCGCGGTGATTTCCCGCGCTGGAAGATGTACGTGCAGGTCATGCCGGAGAAGGACGCCGCGACCTACCGCTACAACCCGTTCGACCTGACCAAGGTCTGGCCGCATGGCGATTACCCGCTGATCGAGGTGGGCTACTTCGAGCTCAACCGCAACCCGGCGAACTACTTCGCCGAGGTCGAACAGTCCGCCTTCAGCCCGGCGAACATCGTCCCCGGCATCGGCTTCTCGCCGGACAGGATGCTCCAGGGCCGCCTGTTCTCCTACGGCGATGCTCACCGCTATCGCCTGGGCGTGAACCACCACCAGATCCCGGTGAACGCTGCGCGCAACAACCCGCGAATCTACCACCGCGACGGCGCCATGCGGGTGGACGGCAACAACGGCGACATGACCGTCACCTACGAGCCGAACAGCTTCAACCAGTGGCAGGAGCAGCCGGACTACTCCGAGCCGCCGTTGACGCTGGAAGGCACTGCGGATCACTGGAACCACCGCGTTGACGATGACTACTACAGCCAGCCGGCTGCGCTGTTCCGCCTGTTCGACGAAGCCCAGCGGCAGCGTCTCTACGAGAATATCGCCGGTGACATGGCGGGTGTGCCAGAGGCCATCCAGCGTCGTCAGCTGGCACTGTTCTTCAACATCGACCCGGCCTACGGTGAAGGCGTTGCCATGGCCCTGGGCCTTAAGCTGGACTAAGCTGAAGCCGTTCCACCTGCCGCCCTCTTCGGAGGGCGGTTGCGTTTGTGGGGCATTGCGGACTTGACCCCGGTCATGGCCAGTCGCGACCATAGCGCCGTTTAATTCGCTGTCACGTCCCAGGGAGAAGGCTGATGCAAGGCCACGCCGAGGTTATCGATTATCTCAACACGCTGCTGACCGGTGAGCTGGCCGCTCGCGACCAGTACTTCATCCACTCGCGCATGTACGAGGACTGGGGCTTTACCAAGCTCTACGAGCGCCTCAACCACGAAATGGAAGAGGAAACCCAGCACGCCGACGCCCTGCTGCGTCGCATCCTGCTGCTCGAAGGCACTCCGCGCATGCGCCCGGACGACATCCACCCGGGCAAGACCGTGCCGGAGATGCTGGAAGCCGACCTTAAGCTGGAGCGTCACGTACGCGCCGCCCTGGCCAAGGGCATCGCCCTGTGCGAGAAGCACAAGGACTTCGTCACCCGCGACATCCTGCGCGTGCAGCTGACCGATACCGAGGAAGACCACGCGTATTGGCTTGAGCAGCAGCTGGGCCTGATCCAGAAGATGGGCCTGGAGAACTACCTGCAGTCGCAGATCTGATCTGTATCTTGCAGGAGCGCGCGAGGCGCGCTGATCGCGGGCATAGTCCGCTCCTACAAGATCCAAAAGAAAAGCCCCTGCGCCATTCGGCGGCAGGGGCTTTTTTCATGCCGGTGCGGATCAGGCCCGATCGCGCTCCAGCAGCGGCTTGAGGAAGTGCCCGGTGTGCGACACCGCCAGTTCCGCGACCTGCTCCGGTGTGCCGGTGGCGATGATCTGGCCGCCCTTGGAGCCGCCCTCGGGGCCGAGGTCGACCAGCCAGTCGGCGGTCTTGATCACATCCAGGTTATGCTCGATCACCACCACCGTGTTGCCGTGGTCGCGCAGGCGGTGCAGCACGTCGAGCAGTTGCTGGATATCCGCGAAGTGCAGGCCGGTGGTCGGCTCGTCGAGGATGTACAGGGTCTTGCCGGTATCACGCTTGGACAGCTCGCGGGACAGCTTCACCCGTTGCGCCTCACCACCGGACAGCGTGGTCGCGCTCTGGCCCAGCTTGATGTACGACAGGCCGACGTCCATCAGTGTCTGCAGCTTGCGGGCGATGGCCGGCACGGCGTCGAAGAACACCCGGGCGTCCTCGATGGTCATGTCCAGCACCTCGGTGATGCTCTTGCCCTTGTAGCGGACTTCCAGGGTCTCGCGGTTGTAGCGCTTGCCCTTGCAGACGTCGCAGGGGACGTAGATGTCCGGCAGGAAGTGCATCTCTACCTTGATCACGCCGTCGCCCTGGCAGGCTTCGCAGCGGCCGCCCTTGACGTTGAACGAGAAACGCCCCGGACCGTAGCCGCGCGAGCGGGCTTCCGGCACGCCGGCGAACAGCTCGCGGATCGGCGTGAACAGCCCGGTGTAGGTCGCCGGGTTGGAGCGCGGGGTGCGGCCGATCGGGCTCTGGTCGATGTCCACCACCTTGTCCAGGTGCTGCAGGCCGTCGAACGAGTCGTAGGGCGCGACCTCCAGCGTGGTGGCGCCGTTGAGCGCGGTGGCGGTGATCGGGAACAGGGTGTTGTTGATCAGCGTCGACTTGCCCGAGCCGGAGACGCCGGTGATGCAGGTGAACAGGCCGACCGGGATTTCCAGGTTGACGTTCTGCAGGTTGTTGCCGCGCGCGCCCTTGAGCTTGAGCAGCTGCTTCTTGTTGCGCGGGGTGCGCTCGGCGGGCACGACGATCTTGGTGCGGCCGGACAGGTAGGCGCCGGTGACCGAGTCCGGATGGTCCATGACCTGTTGCGGTGTGCCCTCGGCGACGATCTGCCCGCCGTGCACGCCGGCGCCGGGGCCGATGTCGACGACATAGTCGGCGAGGCGGATGGCGTCCTCGTCGTGCTCGACCACGATCACCGTGTTGCCCAGGTTGCGCAGATGGGTGAGGGTGCCCAGCAGGCGCTCGTTGTCTCGCTGGTGCAGGCCGATGGAGGGCTCGTCGAGGATGTACATGACGCCCACCAGGCCGGCGCCGATCTGGCTGGCCAGTCGGATGCGCTGGGCCTCGCCGCCGGACAGGGTGTCGGCGCTGCGGTCCAGGGTCAGGTAGTCGAGGCCGACGTTGACCAGGAACTGCAGGCGCTCGCGAATCTCCTTGAGGATCTTCGAGGCGATCTCGCCGCGGCGGCCGGTCAGGGTCAGGCTTTCGGCGTACTCACAGGCGGTGCCCACCGGCATCGAGGTGATCGCCGGCAGGGTCTTGTCGCCCACCCAGACGTGACGCGCCTCGCGGCGCAGGCGGGTGCCGTGGCAGTCCGGGCAGGGCTGGGTGCTGAGGAACTTGGCCAGCTCCTCGCGCACGGTGGCCGACTCGGTCTCGCGGTAGCGGCGCTCCAGGTTCGGCAGGATGCCCTCGAACGGGTGCGCGCGCTTGACGATGTCGCCACGGTCGTTGAGGTAGCGGAACTCGACATTCTCGCGGCCGGAGCCGTTGAGGATGAATTTCTGGTGGTCCGGGTCGAGGTCCTGGAACGGTTCTTCCAGGCTGAAGCCGAAGTGCCCGGCCAGCGAGCCGAGCATCTGGAAGTAGTAGACATTGCGCCGGTCCCAGCCGCGGATCGCGCCCTCGGCGAGGGTCAGCTCGCCGTTGACCACCCGGCGCGCGTCGAAGAACTGCTTCACGCCCAGGCCATCGCAGGTCGGGCAGGCGCCGGCCGGGTTGTTGAAGGAGAACAGCTTGGGTTCCAGCTCGCTGATGGAATGGCCGCAGATCGGGCAGGCGAAGCGGGCGGAGAAGATCATCTCTTCGCCTTCTTCGTCATCCATCGGTGCCACCAGCGCGATGCCGTCTGCCAGGTTGATCGCCGTCTCGAAGGATTCCGCGAGGCGCTGCTGCAGGTCGCCACGCACCTTGAAGCGGTCGACCACGATGTCGATGGAGTGCTTGAGCTTCTTGTCCAGCTTGGGCACTTCATCCAGTTCGTAGAGCTTGCCGTCGACGCGGGCACGGACGAAGCCCTGGGCGCGCATCTCCTCGAACACCGCCAGGTGCTCGCCCTTGCGCTCGCGGATCACCGGAGCCAGCAGCATCAGCTTGCGGCCTTCGGGCAGCGCGAGCACCTGGTCGACCATCTGGCTGACTGTCTGGGCTTCCAGCGGGATATCGTGGTCCGGGCAGCGCGGAATACCCACGCGTGCATAGAGCAGGCGAAGGTAGTCGTAGATCTCGGTGATGGTGCCCACGGTGGAACGCGGGTTGTGGGAGGTGGATTTCTGCTCGATGGAAATTGCCGGCGACAGGCCTTCGATGGTGTCGACATCAGGCTTTTCCATCATCGAGAGGAATTGCCGGGCGTAGGCCGACAGGGATTCCACGTAGCGGCGCTGGCCTTCGGCGTAGAGCGTGTCGAAGGCCAGGGAAGACTTGCCGGAACCGGACAGGCCGGTGATCACGATCAGCTTGTCGCGCGGCAGGGTCAGGTCGATGTTCTTCAGGTTGTGGGTACGTGCCCCACGGATGAGGATCTTGTCCACTGCGGCCTCGCATGGCGGGCGAAAACTATCGATTATACGGGGCGTTTCCGGCACGCGGCAAAGTAGCGCGTGTGTGCCCTTGGACCGTTGGGCTGGTAGAATGCGCGGCTATTTTTCGGCGTTGGCGACAACCGGCCCTGCAAGGCCCGGATGGCGCGCCGCCACGGGGGCAATCCAGCGCATTCCCGTTTTTTGTCTTTTCATGAGGGGCTTATGCACGATTCCCACACTGAGCGCATGAGTGGCACCGAAACCCGCGCGGCCGCCGGCCTGTCCCTGGTCTTCGCGTTCCGCATGCTCGGCATGTTCATGGTCCTGCCGGTGCTCGCCACCTACGGCCAGGACCTGGCCGGCGCCACCCCGGCACTGATCGGCCTGGCCATCGGCGCCTACGGCCTGACCCAGGCGATCCTGCAGATTCCGCTGGGCACCCTGTCCGACCGCATCGGCCGTCGGCCGATCATCGTCGTTGGCCTGCTGGTGTTCGCCGCTGGTGCCGCGCTGGCGGCCAACGCCGACTCCATCTGGGGCATTATCGCCGGCCGCGTCCTGCAGGGCGCCGGGGCGATCTCCGCGGCGGTGATGGCGATGCTCTCCGACCTCACCCGCGAGCAGCACCGCACCAAGGCCATGGCCATGATCGGCATGAGCATCGGCGTATCCTTCGCCGTGGCGATGGTCGCAGGCCCGGTACTGACCCACTGGTTCGGCCTGCACGGCCTGTTCTGGTTCACCGCCGGCATGGCGCTGGTGGGCATGCTGATCATCCTGTTCTTCGTGCCGACCCCCGACCACCGCATGCAGCACCGCGAGTCCAGCGTGGCCAAGCAGTCGCTGCTGCCGACCCTGAAGAACGGCGAACTGCTGCGCCTGGACGCCGGCATTCTGGTCCTGCACGCTATCCTCATGGCCAGCTTCGTCGCGCTGCCACTGGCGCTGGTGGAGCGTGCCGGGCTGCCCAAGGAAGAACACTGGTGGGTCTACCTGACCGCGCTGCTGGTGGGCTTCTTCGGCATGGTCCCGTTCATCATCTACGCCGAGAAGAAGCGTCAGATGAAACGCGTGCTGACCGGTGCCGTGGCGACCCTGATGCTCTGCGAACTGTTCTTCTGGGAGTTCGGCAACAGCCTCAAGGAACTGGTGTTCGGCATCATCGTCTACTTCACCGCGTTCAACCTGCTGGAGGCTTCGCTGCCTTCGCTGGTGAGCAAGGTTTCTCCGGCCGGCGGCAAGGGCACGGCAATGGGCGTGTACTCCACCAGCCAGTTCCTCGGTGCCGCCGTGGGCGGCATCCTGGGTGGCTGGATGTTCCAGCACGGCGGGCTCGACGGGGTGTTCATCGGCTGCGCGGTGCTGGCTGCCATCTGGCTGGCGATTGCTGTTACCATGCGCGAACCGCCTTATGTAACGAGTATTCGCCTGCCTCTTTCCGATGAGGCGCTGCGCGATGCTTCGTTGGCTGAGCGTTTCAAGGCATTGCCCGGTGTGAGCGATGTGATGGTGGTCGCTGAAGAAGCGGCCGCTTATGTCAAAGTGGATTCCCAACAAGTTGATCGCACGTCCCTCGAGCGCCTTGCCGGTGCCGAGCAGGCGACGTGCTGAAGCCTTTAGGAGAGCGTCATGGCCCGTGGGGTTAACAAAGTCATTCTGGTCGGTAACGTTGGTGGCGATCCGGAAACCCGCTACATGCCCAACGGCAACGCAGTGACCAACGTCACCCTGGCCACCAGCGAGAGCTGGAAGGACAAGCAGACCGGTCAGCAGCAGGAGCGTACCGAGTGGCACCGCGTGGTGTTCTTCGGTCGCCTGGCGGAAATCGTCGCCGAGTACGTGCGCAAGGGTTCGCAGATCTACGTCGAAGGCAGCCTGCGTACCCGCAAGTGGCAGGGTCAGGACGGCCAGGACAAGTACACCACCGAAATCGTGGTCGACATCAACGGCAACATGCAGCTGCTGGGCGGCCGTCCGGGCGCCGGTGGTGACGATGCTCCGCGCGCTCCCCGCGAGCCGCAGCAGCGTCCGCAGCAGGCCCAGCGCCCTGCGCCGCAACAGCAGTCCCAGCCCGCGCCGCAACCGGCTCCGGACTACGACAGCTTCGATGACGACATTCCGTTCTAAGCCGAACGGATCGTCACCAAGAGCGCAGCCTTCGAGCTGCGCTTTTGCGTTTCTGGGACGCTCGTTTTGGCGAATCCTTGCAAGGGTCTTTCTCGAAAGCGAGTATTTAATTAGCTAGCTAATTAAATGATTCTGGCATTGCCTTGATGTACGGCAAACCGGAGAAGAAAAGACATGAGCATTACAGTGACCGAGCGTGACGACGACCATAAATCCCGTGAGTTCCGCGCCCACGGCGGGCGTTGCTGGGATGTGCACCAGGAAGGCCAGCTGGTCGGGATCTTCCACACCGAAGGCGAGGCGCAGGCCTACCGCGTCTCCCTGGAGCTGGAGGCGCGCTACCGCCACGCGGCGGAGTTCTAACCCCGGTTGAAGCAAAAGGCCCCGTCGAAGCGGGGCCTTTTGCTGTCTGCCGCTCAGTGCGGCCGTTTGCGCAAGTGATGCGCCGGAATGCCGATCAGCAGGATCAGCGCGCCGATGGCCAGGGTCGCTGCAATCACATCGAAGGCCAGGTACAGATTGCCGGTGGCGGTCTTGATCGCGCCGACCATGATCTGGCTGATCACTCCCGCCAGGCCGCCGATGGCGCTGATCACTGCAATGCCGCCGGCTGCCCGGGCAGGGCTGAGCAGGGCCGGTGGAATGGTCCAGAACAGCGAGAGGGCGGACATCGCCGTTGCTGCGCCGAGGGTCATCAGGGCCACCGAGAGCAGCAGGTGACCCTGGGCGAAACCGAGCAGAAAGAAACTGATGGCGCTGACCAGCATGGTCGCGCCGACGTGCCAGCGGCGTTCCTGGCGCTTGTCCGAGCTGCGACCGAGCAGGTACATGCCGACGATACCCACCGCGTACGGCAGGCTGGCGAGCAGTCCGATGGACTTGAGGTCCTCAATGCCGAAGCCGCGGATCAGTGTCGGCATCCAGTACGATACGGTGTTCGAACCGCTGTAGACGCAGAAGAACACCAGGCCGGCGATATACACCCGCGGGTCGCGCAGCACATCGAGGAAGCGGCCGTGTTCGCCGGATTTCGCCGGCTCGCTGGCCAGTGCCGCCTCCAGGCGATCCTTCTCCTCGTTGCTCAGCCAGTTCGCCTCGCGTGGGCGGTCGGCCAGCCAGTACCAGCCGAACACCCCCAGCAGTATCGCGGGGATGCCTTCGAGGACGAACAGCACCTGCCAGTCACGCAGGCCCATCCAGCCGTGGAAGTAGGTCATGATCCAGCCGGCCAGCGGGCCGCTGGTGATGCCGGCGACCATTGCCGACATGATGAATACGGCGGTGATCCGGCCCCGCAGTTCGCTGGGGAACCAGTACGTGAGGTAGAGAATGACGCCAGGGAAGAACCCGGCTTCAGCGACGCCCAGGAAGAACCGCGCGACGATCAGTTGATTGGCGGTGGTGACGAAGGCGGTGGCCACCGTGACGATGCCCCACAACACCATGATCCGTGTCAGCGTGGCGCGGGCGCCGGCGCGCTGCATGTACAGATTGCTGGGTACCTCGAAGAGGATGTAGCCCAGGTAGAAGATACCGGCGCCGATCCCGTACGCTGCCTCGCTCAGGGCGATGTCTTCGGCCATGCGCAGCTTGGCGAAGGAAATGTTGAGGCGGTCGATGGCGTTGATCGCGTAAGCAAGCACCAGGAATGGCAGCAGACGCCAGATGACCTTGCGATAGAGCGCGCGGCTGGATGACATCTGCTCGGCCAGAGGGGACGAAATCGTCTCGAGACTTTGACTCATGAGTGCTCCTGCTGGCTTGGCCAGGTTGTTCTTGTTGTGCGAGAGCGCGGACAGGAGGGCGAGCATAGAGCGGTGCTGTTCCAGCAGTGCCCACCCGAAGGGGGGATATGGCTGGCTGCATATGTAAGAGGAAGTTGCAGAGGGCATGCGCCCTCTGCAACTGGGTGGCTTGCAATCAGAACTGGTAGTTCACCGTCGCGGTGACGTTGCGCTTCTCGCCGAAGTAGCAGAAGTCCAGGCTGTAGCAGGACGCCACGTAGTCCTTGTCCAGCAGGTTGTTGGCGTTGAGGCTGACGTCCAGGCCCTTCAGGCCGACGCGGGACAGGTCGTAGCCGATGCGTGCATCCACCAGGGTGTAGTCCGGTACGCGCAAGGTGTTTTCCTTGTCTGCCCAGGTCTCGCCGACGTAGCGGGCGCCGCCGCCGAGGGTCAGGCCGTCCAGCGGGCCGGCGTTGAAGCCGTAGTCGGCCCACAGCGAGGCCATGTGCTTGGGCGCCTGGTTCGGGGTATGGCCCTGGTTGCCGTCCAGCGATTTCGTGTAGGTGATGTCGGTGTAGGTGTAGCTGCCGAGTACCTTGAGGTTGTCGGTGACCTGGGTGTGGGCCTCCAGCTCCAGGCCCTGGGAGCGCACTTCACCCACGGAGGTGTAGAAGTTGTCCTGCGGCTCCTTCGACGCGACGTTTTCCTGGGTGATGTGGAAGATCGACGCGGTGTACAGGCTGCGGCTGCCCTCGGGCTGGAATTTCAGGCCGGCTTCCCACTGCTTGCCTTCGGTCGGTTCCAGCGGCGTGCCGGACTGGTCGGAGTAAGCGTTGGGGTTGAACGACTCGGAGTAGCTGATGTACGGCGCGATGCCGTTGTCGAACAGGTACAGCGCGCCGAGGCGTCCGGTGAATTTCTTCCAGTCGTCGTCGGCCTTGCTGCCGCTGCTGCGGTTCTTGTCCTCGACCGTCACCCAGTCCTCGCGCATGCCGAGGGAAAAGCGCCAGTTGTCGACGTCGATCAGGTCCTGCAGGTAGACGCCGGTCTGCTCCAGGCGGCGGGTGTGGTTGTCGTCCGGGTAGTAGCTGATGGCGTCGTTGCCATAGTGCGGGTCGAACGCGTCCAGCGGCTGCGCCGAGCCGGAGCGCCAGTCCACGGTGGTGCGGCGGCGCTGGTAGTCCAGGCCCATCAGCAGGGTGTGCTTGGCCGCGCCAGTGCTGAACTCGGCCTGCGCCATGTTATCCACGATGTACGCCTGCAGGTGCTCGCGGGCGCCGGAGAAGTAGCGGTTCAGGGTGTTCTGGTCAGGCGCTGTCCAGCCGTAGGCGTAGACCTGCGAGAGATCGACGTCGGAATCCAGGTAGCGGAAGTTCTGCCGTGCGGTCCACACGTCGTCGAAACGGTGTTCCAGCTGGTAGCCGAACATGCGCTGCGTACGGTCGAAGTCATCCTTGCTCGGCTCGCCGTCGAAGAACTCGCGGGATATCTTCTGGCCGTTGTGGTGGAACAGTGCGCCGTCCGCCGGCACGCCGCCGTGGTAGCCGCCGTTCGGGTCGTGCTGCAGGTAACCCTGCAGGGTCAGGGTGGTGTCGTCGGTAAAGTCGATGGCCAGGGTCGGGGCGATGGCGTAGCGCTCCTCCTTGACGTGGTCGAACTGGGTGTCCGAACCCTTGCCCAGGCCGACCAGGCGGTAGGCGATGCGCTTCTCCTCATCCAGCGGGCCGCTGAAGTCGAAGCCCATTTCCTTCTGACCCATGTTGCCCACGGTGCCGGTGATCTGGTGGTAGTCCTCGTACAGCGGCTTTTTGCTGGTCAGCGCCACCAGGCCGCCGGGCAGGCTGCGGCCGTAAAGCACCGAGGAGGGGCCCTTGAGCACGTCGATGCGTTCGAGGAAGTACGGGTCGATCTGCATCGAGCTGAAGGTGCCGCTGTCGCCCATGGCCTTCAGGCCGTCGAGGTAGATGTTGTCCACGCTGTTGTCGGCAAAGCCGCGCATGACGATGTAGTCATAGCGGTTCGAGGCGCCGACCTGGCCGGTGAAGATGCCGGGGGTGTAGCGGATCGCCTGCTGTACGGTCTTGGAGGCGGTATCGTCGATCTGCTCGCGGGTGATCACCGAGACGCTCTGGCTGGTTTCCAGCAGGGACTTGGAGGTCTTGGTGGCGATCTGGCTGTGGGTCGCCAGGTAGCCGTCTTCCTCGCCCAGCGCGTTGCCGAGGGCGAACACTTCGCTGGACGGCATGGCCAGCACGTCCCTCGGCGCGGCGGCGCGCAGCACGTAGTTGCCGTCGCCCTGGTCGGCGGCTTCCAACGGAGTGTCGGCCAGCAGGCGCGACAAGCCCTGATCCACCGAGTAGGTCCCGTTCAGCCCGGCCGAGTTCAGGCCGCGGGTCTGCTCCGGCGTGGCCGACAGAGTGATGCCGGCTTCGCGGGCGAAGCTGTTCAGCACCTCGTCCAGCGGTCCGGCCGGAATCGCGTAGGCGCGACTGCTGGTGATGGCGGAAGCGTCTGCGGCGAAGGCGCTCAGCGGCAGGCTAGCTCCCAGGCTGGCGCACAGCAGCGCGCCGCGCACGGCATGGGCCAGCCGGCTGGCGCGGGGCAGGGCGTAGGAGGGCATCGGGAGGTGGACGGCTGGCATGCTGGGGCTTCCGTGGACAAGGGGAATGATCGGGTTATTCCTCCTTGCCGATCCGGTCGGCGAAACCCGACAAAAATAATTCTCGTTTGAGAAATAAAACTGTTTGGCGCTGACATGTAGGAGCGCGCCACGTCCGCGATTGCGCCATGGGGCGCTCCTGCCGATGGAATTGACCGTCAGCCGCGTGCGCTTACCGTCACCCACCAGTCCGTACGCTTTTCCACCCGCACCGGCAGTGTCTGAGGCAACAGGGCCAGCAGCTTGTCGGTGTCGTCCAGGCGGAATACGCCGGACAGTCGCAGGTCGGCCACGCTGGCATCGCAATGCAGATGCCCGTGACGGTAGCGGCCGATCTCGGCGAGGAAGTCCGCCAGGCGCATGTCGCGGGTGACGATCAGGCCGTCGGCCCAGGCGGCGCTGTCCATGTTGCTGCGTTCGGCCAGCAGCGCGCTGTCGCCATTGATCTCGTAGGACTGCCCGGCTTCGGCGATGGTGGTGGTCTGGCCGCGTACGCGCGGGGCGATGGCCACCGAACCTTCCTCGACACTCAGGCGCGTGGAGCGCTCGTCCTGGCGCAGCACGAAGCGGGTGCCCAGGGCCTCGAACAGGCCGTCGCGATTGCGCACCCGCAATGGGCGCGCGGCGTCCTTCGCGGTGCTGACGAGAATCTCGCCGCGCTCCAGCACCAGCAGGCGCTGGCTCGGATCGAAGCGTACGTTCACCGCGCTGTCGGTGTTCAGTTGCAGCAGGCTGCCATCGGCCAGGGTGAAGCGCCGGCGCTCGCCGGTGGTGGTGCTGTAGTCGGCCATCCAGCTTTGCCAGGGAGCGACTTCGCGCGCCAGCCACAGCGCGGAGGCGCCGATGGCGAAGGTCGATAGCAGCTTGAGCGCCTGGCGCCGCTGCAGGCGCTGGCTGGTGTTTTCCAGCGTCTCCAGAGCCACGCGGGCGCCGGGCACGGCCTGGTAGCCGGCGGCCAGTTCGCTGTTCAGCGCCTGCACCCGCAGCCAGGCGGTTTCGTGTTCGGGGTTGGCCTGGCGCCAATGCTCGCAGGCGCTGAGCAACTCAGCATCGGCATTGCCGCTCAGGCGCAGGGTCCACTGGATGGCCTGCTTCACCACCCGCGGATCGGGCGTGGCGCTGGCGCCGCTCACTCGGCGTACCGCAACTGGTAGCAGTGGAACAGCGCTTCGGCGATGTAGCGCTCCACCGAGCGGACCGAGACGCCCAGCACCTCGGCGATCCGCGCATGGGGCATGCCTTCGCACTGGGCCAGCAGGAAAGCGCTGCGCACCTTCGGCTTGAGGCCGTCGAGCAGGCGGGCGATGTTCTCCAGCAGTTGGAGGATGGTGTGCCGGTCTTCCGCCGACGGCACCTGCGCTTCCGGCAGATGGGCGATGGAGTCGAGGTAGGCGCGCTCCAGCTCCTGGCGACGCCAGTGGTCGATCACCAGACCGCGGGCGACGGTGCGCAGGAAGGCGCGCGGGGTATGCAGTTCGACGCGCTCGGGCCTGAGCAATACGCGCAGGAAAGTGTCCTGGGCCAGGTCGGCGGCATCGGCGGCGTTGCCCAGCCGGCCGCGAAGCCAGTTGTGCAGCCAGCCGTGATGGTCGCTGTAGAGCGACTGGACGTCGAAGGTCGAGGACATGGGCGCGCAAAGGTTGCAAATGATAATTTATCGCATTTTCAACAAGGCGATAGCCATTTGCAAGATGTGTCTGAAGCTCCGGTGTTTCCTGTAGGAGCGGGCCATGCCCGCGACCACGCCCGTGGGGCGTTCCTACAGTTTTGCTTCAGCGATACCAGCGCGGCGTATACACCCAGTCGCCACCGCCGGCACGGGGGAAGCGCCGAGTCAGGGAGGAGCCGATGATTACCAGCGTGCGCATATCCACCATCTCCGGCACCAGCTCGCCGAGGGTGACGACGCGCAGGGCTTCCGCCGGGCGGCCGACGTCGCGGCCGAGCACCACCACGGTTTCCGGCGTGCGGTGGCGGCGGACGATTTCCAGCGCGCGCCCCAATTGCCAGGGCCTGGCCCTGGATATCGGGTTGTAGAAGGCCATGGCCAGGTCGGCAGCGCCGGCATGATCGAGACGTTTCTCGATGGCGTCCCAGGGCTTGAGGTTGTCCGACAGGGAAATCAGACAGAAATCATGCCCCAGCGGCGCACCGGCCTTGGCGGCAGCCGCCAGCGCGGCGGACACGCCCGGCAGCACCTCCAGCTCCACACCATGCCAATGCGGGTCGCCGCTCTCGTGCAGGGCTTCCATCACGGCGGCGGCCATGGCGAACACGCCGGGGTCGCCGGAGGAAATCACCACCACGCGCCGGCCGCTGGCGGCCAGTTCGAAGGCATGACGGGCGCGCTGCATTTCCTCGCGGTTGTCGGTGCAGTGGCGCACCTGGTCGTCGCGCAACGGCTCGGCCATCTTCACGTAGGTCTCGTAGCCGAGCAGGTCCTGGGCTTCGTCCAGCGCGCGACGTACGGCAGGAATCATGAAGTCGCTGGCGCCTGGGCCCAGACCGATCACGCTGAGTCGCCCGCGCGGCTGACCAATACCTTGGGCTTCAGCTGGCGTGGCGGCGCGGTGCAGGTGGAAGGAGTCGCCCTGCAGCACCGCTGGCGGCAGTTCGTCGTCGCTGTGGATGAACCGCAGTGGCACGCCCAGCTCACGGGCAGCCTCCGCCAGCGCCGGATCGGCCATGCGGCAGCGCGGCGCCACCAGCGCGGCCAGCGACGCCTCGGCCAGCCCGGCCTGCGCCAGGCCCTGGTGAATGCGCTCGGGCAGTTGCGAGTCCACCAGCGTGACGTGGGCGAGGACGATACGAGGATGGATGCGCAGTTCGTTCTGCGCGATGCCCTCGGCGCGCGCATCGATACGCAGGGTGTGCGCGGCGTCGTCGGCCAGCGGCAGGCCCAGTTCCTCCAGCCAGGGCGCGTCGCCCTCGATGCGCAGGGTGTCGCCGCCCAGCAGGTCGGAGACGAAGCGCTTGCCCTGTTCGATATCCGCCAGTGCATAGCCCGGTGGCGGGTCGAGCAGGCAGGCACCGAAACGCAGCTCGCCGCTGGTGGTGATGGCGGCCGCCACCTCCAGTGCGGCGGCCATCTCGCGGGCCATGCGGTTCACCCCGCCGAGCCCGCCGAGCAGCGGTACCACGGCGCTGCCGTCTTCGGCGACGGCCAGCACTGGCGGCTCAGCGCCTTTCTCGACCAGCAGCGCAGCGAGGGTGCGGATGACGATACCGGCCGCGCACAGGGCGATGATCGGGGTGTCGTCGCGGTAAAGCTGGCGCAGGGTCTCGCCGAAGTTTGTGTAGGACTCATCGGCGCCTTCGACGCGGTCCTTCAGGCCCAGCACACGCGCCTGTGGATAAATACCCTGCAGGCGTCGCGCCGTGGCCAGCGCACCCTGGCCGAGAATGACAATGGCAGCGCGCATCAGCCGTTCCACCGCTGGCCGGGGATGACGATTATCGAGAAGTACGGCGAGGCCATCGGGTCGACGTCGTCCAGCGCCACGATGCGCTGTTCGCGCATGGTCGCGCGCTCGACGTAGTGGGCGCCGCCGTCACGGCCCAGCTCGCGCAGCACGCGACGGACCTTGTCGAAGTTGCGGCCGAGCTTCATCACCACCGCCGCATCGGCGTCGGCCAGGCGACGCTTGAGTTCGTCCTCCGGCAGCACGCCGGACAGCACCGACAGGCTCTGGTTGCGATAAACCAGCGGCACGCCGAGCACCGCCGCGCTGCCGAGCATCGAGCAGACGCCGGGTACGACTTCGGTGTCATACCGTTCCGAAAGACGGTCATGCAGGTACATGTAGGAACCGTAGAAGAACGGGTCGCCCTCGCAGATCACCGCCACGTCGCGGCCGGCATCCAGGTGCATCGCCACCTGCTCGGCGGCGGTGTCATAGAAGTCGCTGATCACGCCTTCGTAGGTCAGCGGTGGCTCCAGCTTCTCGGTGGTCACCGGGTAGACCAGCGGTAGGCGTTGCTGCTCATCGAGCAGGTGCTGCTCGATGATGGCGAAGGCGTTGCCGCCCTGGCCGGCGTGGTGCTTGGCCTTGGCCACGAAGTAGCCGATCACCGGGGACGCGCGCAGCAGGCGCAGGGCCTTGAGGGTCAGCAGTTCCGGGTCGCCCGGGCCGACGCCCAGGCCGATGAGGCGGCCGGTCATCACTCCACCTCCGTGGCCAGGGCGTTCACTGCGGCGGCGGCCATCGCGCTGCCGCCACGGCGGCCTCGGACAATCACGTAGGGCACGCCACGGTTGTCGGCGGCGAGGGCGTCCTTGGATTCCATGGCGCCGACGAAACCCACCGGGAAGCCAAGGATCAGCGCCGGCTTCGGCGCGCCGGCATCGAGCATTTCCAGCAGGTAGAAGAGCGCGGTCGGCGCGTTGCCGATCACCACCACGCTGCCTTCCAGGTGCTCGCGCCAGTGCTCCAGCGCCACCGCGGAGCGGGTATTGCCCCGCTCGCGGGCGAGGTCGGGCACGTCCGCATTGTTGAGGGTGCAGATCACCTCGTTGTGTGCCGGCAGGCGCGCGCGGGTGATGCCCTCGGCGACCATCCGCGCATCGCAGAGGATCGGCGCGCCAGCGGCCAGCGCCGCACGGCCGATGGCCCCGGCGCCGGCGGAGAAGTGCAGGTCCTGCACGACGTCGACCATGCCGCAGGCGTGGATCACCCGCACGGCGAGTTTCTCGAGGTCCGCGGGGATGCCGGACAGATCGGCTTCGGCGCGAATAGTGGCGAAGGACTGGCGGTAGATCGCCTGGCCGTCGCGAATGTAATCAAGCATCGGTGAGGGCTCCGGGTGCGGCCAGCAGGTCGCCGGCGGCATCGAGGGAAAGGTTGCGCGCCAATGGCTGGCCGAAGCCGGCCACGTCGTCGGCGCGACGGAACAGGTCATAGCGGCCGTCGGCGACGGCCAGCAGGGTGTAGGGGGCGACGTGGGCGGCGGCGCAGGAGCGCGGGCAGCCACACAGGTGCACGCCGGCCGGCGGTGCGTGGCGTAGGCGTTCGGCCAGGCGCAGGGCATCGGCCTTGGTGTCGGCCAGCCCGCGGGCGCAACCGCTGGAGCCGCTGCACGCGACCAGGCGCGACAGCGGCTGCGCGGCGTCGATCACCAGGCCGAGATTGGCCAGCGCGCCGAGTACAACGGCGGCATCGGTTTGTGCCACGTCTGGGAGGATCAGGCTTTGCCAGGGAGTCAGACGCAGCTGTCCGACGCTGAAGCGCTCGGCAAGGTCCGCGAGGCCGAACAGGGTGGTGCTGTCGAGTCGTCCGAGGACGAATCCCGCGCCGACCATGGTGCGTTCCGGCTGGCGCTGGGGCTGAATCCCGAGGTGCCCGAAGGTCTGCGGTGCAGGACGCCGCCAGTTATCCACAGCCGGCCCGAGTTGCAGCGCGAACGGCAGGCGTTGCTGCAGGCGCTCCAGCAGCACCTCATCGCAGAGCATCTCGCGCAGGTGGCGCATGCGCGTCTGGCCGTCGCCGGCGAGGTCGAGGAACAGGTGCAGCAGGGCTTCCACCAACTGCGGTACCTGCCCGGCGGACACGGCGGCGAGGGCGGAGCGATCGCTCTCGCGCTGCGGCGGGCAACCGGCCAGGCCGAAGGCGAACAGCGGCGCCGCATCGTCGGACAGGGCCGACAGCCAGAGATCGTTGGGGTGCTCCAGCATCGCCAGCGCTTCGCCGGCGTCCAGTTGGATACCGAACTTGGGTGACAGGTCGTGGAAACGCGGCGTGCGTTCCAGCAGGTCGAGCAGTTGGCGGGCCAGTGGGCTCGCATCGAATGCGCTGCCAGTGCCCAGGCCCATTGCCGGGCTGACCAGCAGGTTGCGCACGTCGTCCGACGCCAGTTCGCGCGGGCCGAGGCCGGCGGCCAGCAACTCACGACTCAGCGCGTTTTCGGCACCCGCATGCACGCCGCGAATCTGCAGGTTGGCGCGGTTGGTCGCTTCCAGCACGCCGTTGGCATGGCGTTCGGCAGCCAGGGCGATGGCGCGCGCGGCGCTGGCGTCGAGTTGCCCGCAGGGCAGCTTGATGCGGCAGATGCCGCCATCGCGGGAGGCCACGATACGCAGCAGGCCGGGGCAGGCATGCGGACGGACGGGCAGAGCTGAGGAGTCTTGCACTGAGGTCACCAGGGCTGGGTCGCGGTGACCTGCGAATCCCCCAAAGGGGACTTCACGACATCGATACACCCCGCTCGATGTCTGCACGCGCGACTGGTTTCGTCGGCAGGTCTCCTGGCTGGCAGGTCCTCATCCAGCGCGGCCTTCCCGGTTGCCCAGTGGCCTGGCCGGCGGCACGGAACCTCGTTCTCGTGTCGCCGCATTGCGCGGACTCGCTGCTTACAGTTGCGGGGGCAGCCACGGCTTAACCGTGTTCCCTCTTCGGCTCTGAGAAACCTCACCGTAAAAGGCGAAGCGTCCTACGAGCACCGACGAAGCGGGTATTATGCCTGCTTTGCCCGAGGTCAGGAAAAGCCTGCCCGTCGGATCGATCGTCGCACCTTCGAGGACATTTCATGACGCCCTGGCTGACCATCGTCGGCATCGGCGAGGACGGCTATGCCGGCCTCGGCAAGGCCGCGCGCCGCGCGCTGCTCGCTGCCAGCGAAGTGATTGGCGCGCCACGCCAGCTGGAGTTGCTGCCGCATTGCCTGGGCGCCCGTCGTCAGGCCTGGCCCAGCCCGTTCAGCCTGGAACCGGTGCTGTGCCGTCGCGGCGAGCCGACCTGCGTACTGGCCAGCGGTGACCCCATGCTGTTCGGCGTCGGCGCGAGCCTTGCCCGTCAGATTCCGTCCGAGGAAATGCTCGTGCTTTCCGCGCCGTCTTCCGCCTCGCTCGCCGCCGCACGGATGGGCTGGGCCTTGCAGGACTGCACGCTGCTGTCGCTGGTGGCGCGCCCATTGACCGCACTCAACGCGCAGATCCACCACGGCTCGAAGCTGTTGATCCTCAGCAACGATGGTGACAGCCCGGCGGCTATTGCTGCGCTGCTGCGCGAACGGGGTTTCGGCGCGAGTCGCCTCAGCGTGCTGGAGCACCTGGGCGGCGAGGTGGAGCGACGCATCGACGGGCTCGCCAGCGACTGGTCGCCGAGCGAGACCGCTGCGCTCAATCTGGTGGCTGTGCAGTGCGTAGCCGGTTTCGACGCGGTGCGTCTGCCGCTGACCATAGGCCTGCCGGACGATGCCTACCGCCATGACGGCCAACTGACCAAACGTGACGTGCGTGCCGTGACCCTGGCACGGCTGGCGCCGAAGCCTGGCGAGCTGCTCTGGGATGTCGGTGCCGGCTGTGGCTCCATCGGAATCGAGTGGATGCGCGCGCATCCGAGCTGCCGCACGCTGGCCATCGAAGCCAACGACGGGCGCCAGGAGCATATCCGTTTCAACCGCGACGCCCTCGGCGTGCCGGCGTTGCAGCTGGTCTGCGGTGCCGCGCCGGAAGCCTTGCTGGGGCTGGAGCGCCCCGACGCGATCTTCATCGGCGGCGGCGTGACCCTGCCCGGCGTGTTCGAGCAGTGCTGGGAACAACTCAGGCCCGGCGGCCGGCTGGTCGCCAACGCCGTCACCCTGCAGAGCGAGTCCATGCTGCTGAGCTGGCGCGCCCGCATCGGCGGCGAGCTGACCCGCCTGTCGGTGTCCCAGGCCCAGCCGCTCGGCGGTTTCGATACCTGGCGCGCGGCGTTGCCGATCACCCTGCTGGAAGTGCGCAAGCCCCTGGCCGACTGACGATGCGCGAAGAGACTTGCGAAGAACTCCGTCCGCTGCGCAGTGGCTACACCACCGGCAGCTGCGCCACCGCCACCAGCCTGGCGGCGGCGCGCCTGCTGCTGACCGGTGAGGCGCTGGACGCGGCGCAGATCGCCCTGCCCAAAGAGCGCAGCGCGACCCTGCGCCTGGAGTTCTGCCGGCTCACCGCCGAGGGCGCCGAAGCCGGCACGCTGAAGGATGCCGGCGACGACCCGGACGTGACCCACGGTGCGCTGGTTTTCGCCCGTGTCGTTCTGACTGCCGAACCGGGCGTGCGCTTCCACGCAGGAGAAGGCGTCGGCACCGTCACCAAGCCGGGGCTGGTGCTGGCGGTGGGCGAGCCGGCGATCAACCCGGTGCCGCGGCAGATGATGCAGGGCAACCTCGCTGCGTTGGCGGCCGAGTGCGCCTACGCCGGCGGCTTCGACGTCACGATCAACATCGAGGGCGGCGCCGAGCTGGCGCTCAAGACCATGAACCCGCGCCTGGGCATCCTCGGTGGCCTGTCGATCCTCGGCACCACCGGCATCGTCCGGCCGTTCTCCTGCTCGGCGTATATCGCCTCGATCCAGCAGGGCATTGACGTCGCCCGCGCCAACGGCTTCCGCCATCTCGCCGCCTGCACCGGCAACGCCAGCGAGGACGCCATGCGCCGTCGCTACGGCTTCGACGACACCGCGCTGATCGAGATGGGCGACTTCGCCGGCGCCGCGCTCAAGCACCTGCGCAAGGTGCCGGTGGAGCGCTTCAGCGTCTGCGGCGGCTTCGGCAAGATCAGCAAGCTCGCCGCCGGCCACATGGACCTGCACAGCCGCCACTCCAGCATCGACCTGCCGCAGCTGGCCGGGTGGGCGGCGGAGATTGGCGCGTCGGCAGGCCTGCAACAACGCATGCGCGAAGCCAATACCAGTCAGCAGGCGCTGGCGCTGTGCCGCGCCGAGGGCATCGCCCTCGGGGATGCCGTCTGCGCCCGCGCGCTGGCCTTTGCCCGGCGCATCGTGCCCCTTGAAGTGACGCTGGAAGTCTTTGCCATCGACCGTCAGGGCAACCTGGTGGGCGAGGCGCTGGAGGTGCGATGAAACGGGTCCTCCTGCTGGGCGGTATTGGCGAGGCGCTGGCCATTGCGCGCCGTCTTGGGCCTCGGCACCTGTACAGCCTCGCCGGCCTCGGCAAGGTGCCGGACGACCTCGACTGTGAAGTGAGGGTGGGTGGTTACGGCGGCGCCGAAGGCCTTGCGGACTTCATCCGCGAACGCGGTTTCGACCTGCTGCTCGATGCTACCCACCCCTACGCCGCGCAGATCAGTGCCAATGCCGCCCGCGCCGCACAACTGGCTGGCGTGCCCTGCTGGGCGCTGCGTCGCCCCGGTTGGCAGGCAGGCGCCGCTGACGACTGGCGCGAGGTGGCCGGCTGGCCGGCGCTGATCTCGGCGCTGGATGATTTTCGCCGCCCGCTTTTCACGATGGGCCGCGAGCCGCTGGAGCATCTGGGCGAGATCCCCGCCCATCAACACTGGACCGTGCGTTGCCTGCAAAGCCTGCCCGGCAACACGCGGGCCGAAGTGCTCGGCGCCCGGGGGCCATTCACCCTCGAGGGCGAGCGTGAGTTGTTCACCCGTCTGGGCACCGATGTGCTGGTCAGCAAGAACAGCGGCAGCCAGGCCACCGAACCGAAGCTGCAGGTCGCCCGCGAGCGCGGTGTGCCGGTGCTGATCCTGGCGCGGCCGGAGCTGCCGGAAGTGGACCGGCAGTTCGGCAGTGTCGAGACGCTCTGGCTGGCGCTGGAGCCTCTCGCAGCCGATTGACGGAACGTCCTGCGCCGCGGGCGTTCACAGCTTCGTAGCGATTCGCGGGCAAGCTCGCGGTTGCGTCAAGACCGCGCTTCTCCGCCGCCCCGCCAGCCTCTATGCTGGGCCCCGGTTTTCACAGGGAGTGACACCATGCTGCGAATCCTCGGCCGCGCCTCATCGATCAACGTGCGCAAGGTGCTCTGGACCTGCGCCGAACTGAACCTGCCCTATGAACGCGAAGACTGGGGCACGGGCTTGCGCTCCACCGCCTCGGCGGAGTTCATCGCGCTCAACCCCAACGCCTTGGTGCCGGTCCTGGTCGACGGTGACTTCGTGCTCTGGGAATCCAACGCCATCTGCAGCTACCTCGCTACCCAGTACCCGCTCGACGAGTTGCTGCCGACCCGGCCGCGCGAGCGAGCCCTGGTGGAACAGTGGATGGGCTGGCAGGCCACCGAGCTGAACAACGCCTGGCGCTATGCGTTCATGGCCAGAGTGCGCAGCAGCCCGGGCCATACCGACGAATCGGCCATCGCCCTGAGCGAGGCGCAGTGGAACCACGGCATGGCCCTGCTGGACCGCCAGCTGGCGCACACCGGCGCGTTCGTCACCGGCGCCTGCTTCAGCCTCGCTGATGTCGTGCTCGGTCTGTCGGTGAACCGCTGGTACCTGACGCCCATGCAGCGCCCCGATCTACCGGCAGTGGCGGCCTACTACGAGCGATTGAGCGAGCGGCCGGGGTTCCTGTTGCATGGGCGCAATGGCGAGCCTTGATCCGGGCCATGCCGTGCAGTGTTGAAATCAGCGAACTGTGCTTGCCAGGTCGCCGATCGGCCGGTAGTCGGCGTCGAGTTCTTCCGCCAGCTTCCTGGCTCGTCCCAGCCTGATCGCTCCACCCTCGATATCAACCAGCACCGTCGGGCAGCTTAGCGGCTGCAGCGCCGGCCAGTCGCGGAGGCGGCCGTCGGTCAGCACCAGCAGGCGCTGACTCTCGCCCGGCTTCTGTCGCTGGCGCTGGTCCAGCCATTCGCGCGCTTGCTGCAGCGCCTCGATCAGCGGGGTGCCGCCGCCGGCGCCGAGTTGCTCCAGCCATTCCTGCAATTGAACAGAGGCTTTCTGGCCCTGCCACAACCAGCGCGCCCGGGTGCCAGTGGCATGCAGCACGGCGAGGCGTGCGCGTTGCCGGTAGGCCTGTTCGAAGGTGTCGGCGAGCAGGCCCTTGGCCTGGGCGAGGGCGCCGTGGCGGCGGGTGCTGGCGGAGGCGTCGACTATCACCAGCCAGAGTTCGCCGGGCTGGCGGCTGCGGGCGCGCAGCACCAGGTCGGCGCGGCGTTGCGGGCGGCCGTTGCGCAGGGTGGCGGGCCAGTCGATACGGCCGTGCGCGCCAACCTGGCGGGCGCCGCTGCGGCCGCCGGCGAGCTGGCCGGGTCGGGGGTTGGCATCCGCGCCTGGGGCCGGGCGCGGGCGGATGCTCAGGGCTTTTTTGGCCAGCCCGCCAGTTGCCGGCGTTCGCCCATGGCGACGCTCTGCGCGGGCAGTTCGCCCCATTGGCCTTCGCCGTGGGAGGCGTTGGATGGAGTCTGTGGTTGGCTGGATGAGGCCTGTGGTGGCGTGCTTGACTGCGCTGGCGGATGGCGGCGGCGATGGGCGAGGGCGAAGTGATCGACCGCATCGATGTCCTGCGCCTCGATGGCGTTGGCGCCACGCCAGGCGGCATGAGCGCGAGCCGCGCGCAGCCACACGAGGTCAGCACGCAAGCCGTCGACGCCAGCGGCGTGGCAGCGCTCGGCGATGGTCTCCAGCGCGGCATCGTCCAGGGGGATCGCGGCCAACTGCTGGCGCGCTTGGCCGCAGCGTTGTTGCAGAGCCTGCTGCGCGGCTTGCCATTGCGCCAGGAACACCTGCGGGTCGGCGTCGAAGGCCAGCCGGCGGCGGACGATCTCGGCACGCTCGCTCGGTGCGGGCGTACCTTCCAGCTGCACCTTGAGGCCGAAGCGGTCCAGCAGTTGTGGGCGCAGCTCGCCTTCTTCGGGGTTCATCGTGCCGATCAGCACGAAGCGCGCCGGGTGGCTGTGGGACAGGCCGTCGCGCTCGATCAGGTTGACCCCGCTGGCAGCCACGTCGAGCAGCAAATCGACGAGATGGTCGGGCAGCAGGTTCACTTCATCCACATAAAGCACGCCGCCGTGAGCCTGGGCCAGCACACCGGGGGAGAACTGCGCGCGGCCTTGGCCCAGCGCCGCGTCCAGGTCGAGGGTGCCGACGATGCGTTCCTCGCTGGCGCCCAGCGGCAGGGTGACGAAGCGCCCGCCGTCCAGCAGGTCGGCGACGCCGCGCGCCAGGGTGGACTTGGCCATGCCGCGCGGCCCTTCGATCAGCACGCCGCCGATGGCTGGGTCGATGGCTGCCAGGCACAGGGCCAGCTTCAGCTCATCGGCGCCGACGACGGCTGCCAGTGGGAAATGGGGAAGGGCGCTCATGGGGATTTCCTGCGGATTTCGTCCGTGCATGGTAGCGAACCGGGTGTAGGAGGTGCGACCAATGTCCATCGGAACGATAGATTCAAGTCATTGATCGGCGCTGCGCGATGCAGTACCTTGGTTTCACTTCCACGGAGAACATCATGCCGTCCAGCCTGTCCATCCAGTCCCTCGCCCGCCTCGGTGCCATCGGCTCCGTGGCTGCTCGCGCGCAGGTCCTGGCTGCTGCTGCTGGCTATTTCTTCTATGGGTATTGGTTTAGCCAAAGGCGCGCCTGATACCCCACAGGCGGCCTAGCAAGCAGGGTCGCCAACCAGACAGATTCACGAAACCCCGGTCGGCAACCCGACCGGGGTTTTTGTTTTTCTAAGCCCACAAGGCCCAACGCATTGAAACGAGCGCAAACGCTCAGACAGAGGATCGAGACATGACCGCCTACACCACCGATTACCGCTATTACCGCAACTCCGACTGGCGATTTAGCAGCGCGCTGCGTGCCACCCAACGAGCCTTGCCACGAACACTTAGATAGAGCGCCGAGCGCGGAAAGACCTCCGCGCCGGCCAAGGATGCCAGTCAGATGAATGCTTCCACCTCCACCCTGATCCGCCCCGAACACGCAGCATGCGCCGAAGTCCTCGACCTGCCGCTGCCCTCCGCCCGCCGCCGCGAACACCCGCTGCCGAGCCCCGCCGAACTGCGCCAGCGCCTGCCGCTGTCCGCCGCCATGGCCCACCGTGTCCGCGAAGGTCGCGAGGCGATCCGTGCCGTCCTCGATGGCCGCGACCCGCGCCTGCTGGTCGTCATCGGCCCCTGCTCGCTGCATGACCCCATCTCCGCCCTCGAATACGCCGACCGCCTCGCCGAACTGGCGCCGCAGGTCAGCGACCAGTTGCTGCTGGTGATGCGCGCCTACGTCGAGAAACCGCGTACCACCATTGGCTGGAAAGGCCTGGTCTACGACCCGCAGCTGGACGGTACTGGCGACATGGCTGGCGGCCTGGAGCTGTCGCGACGGCTGATGCTGGGCATGCTCGAACGCGGCCTGCCGATCGCCACCGAACTGCTGCAACCGCTGGTGGCCGGCTACTTCGACGACCTGCTCGGTTGGGCCGCGATCGGCGCGCGCACCAGCGAATCCCAGGTGCACCGCGAGATGGTCAGCGGCCTCGACCTGCCGGTGGGCTTCAAGAACGGCACCGACGGCAGCATCGGCATCGCCACCGACGCCATGCGTTCGGCGGCGCACCCGCACCAGCACTTCGGCATCGATGCGCTGGGTCGCCCGTCGCTGGTGCAGACCCAGGGAAACCCGGACACCCATCTGGTGCTGCGCGGCGGCCACGCCGGGCCGAACTTCGACGCGGCCAGCGTGCAGCAGATTCGCCAGGGGCTGGAAAAGCTCGGCCTCGACCCGAGCATCATGGTGGACTGCAGCCACGCCAACAGCGGCAAGGACCCGTTGCGCCAGCCGGCAGTACTGGACAGCGTCCTCGACCAGCGCGTGGCCGGCGACGCTTCGCTGCGCGGCGTGATGCTGGAGAGTCATCTGTTCGACGGCTGCCAGCCGCTGTCCGGCGAGCTGCGCTACGGTGTCTCGATCACCGATGGCTGTCTGGGCTGGAGCGGCACCGAGGCGCTGCTGCTGAATGCGGCGGAGCGGCTGCGCCGGGGCTGATGTCGAGCGTCTGCGGCTTTAGGTAGGAGCGAGCTTGCTCGCGAACACTGCTCCATGGCGGAGGCGGGTTCGCGAGCAAGCTCGTTCCTACAGTTTGTGCTGTGCTCGGAGCCTGGGATTGATGGGTATCGCTGTGCTCCGCGCCATCCTGCGACAGGGCGGAATCCCTCACTGCTCTTCGCTGTCCACCAGCAGATTCTCCAGCGCCTCCCGGTACTCCCCTGGCTCTTCCCACAACCCGCGCTGCTGTGCTTCCACCAGGCGTTCGGCGATGTCGCGCAGGGCCTCGGGGTTGTGCTGGCGGATGAACTCGCGGGTGTCGTCGTCCAGCAGGTAGGCGTCCGCCAGCAGGCGGTACTGGTGGTCGTCCACCAGTTCGCTGGTGGCGTCGAAGGCGAACAGGTAGTCCACCGTCGCGGCCAGTTCGAAGGCGCCCTTGTAGCCGTGGCGCTTCATGCCGGCGATCCATTTCGGGTTCACCGCGCGGGCGCGTACCACGCGGCCGAGTTCTTCCTTCAGGGTGCGGATGCGCGGGTTGTCCGGCTGGCTGTGGTCGCCGTGGTAGCTGGAGAGCGACTGCCCCTGGATGACCTCGGCGGCGGCCAGCATGCCGCCCTGGAACTGGTAGTAGTCGTTGGAATCGAGGATGTCGTGCTCGCGGTTGTCCTGGTTGTGCAGCACTGCCTGCAGGCCGGAGAGGCGCTGGGCGAAGCGTTCGCGCGCCGGCGTGCCGTCGTCGCTGGCGCCGTAGGCGTAGCCGCCCCAGTTCAGGTACGCCTCGGCGAGGTCGGCGCGGCTGTCCCACTGGCGCGATTCGATCACACCCTGCACGCCGGCCCCGTAGGCGCCGGGCTGGGCGCCGAAGATGCGCCAGCCGGCCTGGCGGCGGGCTTCATCCCGCGCCAATCCCTCGGACTGCAAACGTGATTGGTCGGCCCGTACGCGGGCGGCGAGCGGGTTCAGATCGTCCGGTTCGTCCAGCGCGGCGACGGCCTGTACGGCGGCGTCGAACAGACGGATCAGGTTGGCGAAGGCATCGCGGAAGAAGCCCGAGACTCGCAGCGTCACGTCGACCCGCGGACGGTCGAGCAGGGTGATCGGCAGGATCTCGAAGTCTTCCACGCGCTGGCTGCCGGCCTGCCACACCGGGCGCACGCCGAGCAGCGCGAGGGCCTGGGCGATGTCGTCGCCGCCGGTGCGCATGGTCGCCGTGCCCCACACCGACAGGCCGAGCTGGCGCAGGTGGTCGCCATGGTCCTGCAGGTGGCGTTCGAGCAGGCGGCTGGCCGACTGGAAGCCGAGGCGGAAGGCGGTGGGCGTGGGCAGGTTGCGCACGTCCACGGTAAAGAAGTTGCGCCCGGTGGGCAGCACGTCGACCCGCCCGCGACTGGGCGCACCGCTGGGGCCGGGCGGGACGAAGCGGCCGTCGAGGCCGGCGAGCAGGTGGCCGATTTCGCTGGCGCCACAGGCGTCCAGGGTCGGTGCGATCTGCTGCTGAAGTTGCGCGAGGACCGCCGCGCTGGCGCTGCCCGGCGCGCTGGCTGAGCCGTCGATCAGGCGCAGGGCGAACAGCTCCAGGCGCTCGCGGGTGTCGCCGTTGCTGCGCCAGGGCTCGTCGCTCACCGCGAGCAGCGCTTCCGGGCGCGGGCCTTCCCACATCCCGGCGAAGGTCTCGTCCAGCGGATCGCGACCCAGCTGCAGGTCTTCACTCAGCGCACGCAGCAGACTGGCGTTGCCGCCGCGTCCATCACCGCGTGGGATGCGCACCAGCGACAGCAGTGTGTCGCGGCGCAACGCGCCTGAAGGCGATTCGCCGAACACATGCAGGCCATCGCGAATCTGCGACTCCTTGAGGTCGCACAGGTAAGCATCCAGCTGCGGCAGCCAGCTTTCCGCATCGTCGCTCAGTTGCAAGCCCAGCTCGCGGTCCAGCGAGGTCTCGCGCACCAGCGTGAGGATGTCGCCACGCAATTCGGTGGCGCGGCGCGGGTCGAGCAGGGAGGCGTCGTAGTACTCGTCGGCCAGGCGTTCGAGGTCACGCAGCGGGCCGTAGTTTTCCGCGCGGGTCAGCGGCGGCATCAGGTGGTCGATGATCACTGCCTGGGCGCGGCGTTTGGCCTGGGCGCCTTCGCCGGGGTCGTTGACGATGAACGGGTAGAGGTTCGGCAGCGCGCCGAGGATCGCGTCCGGCCAGCATTCCTCGGAGAGCCCGACACCCTTGCCCGGCAGCCATTCGAGGTTGCCGTGCTTGCCGACGTGGACCACCGCGTCGGCGCCGAACACCTCGCGCAGCCAGAAGTAGAAGGCGAGGTAGCCATGGGGCGGCACCAGCGACGGATCGTGGTAGATCGCCGCGGCGTCGAGCTGGTAGCCGCGTGCCGGCTGGATGCCGACGAAGCCGAGGCCCAGGCGCAGGCCGGCGACCATCAGGCGGCCGCTGCGGAACATCGGGTCCTGCTGCGGCTCGCCCCAGCGTTCGCGCACGGCTTGCTGGTTGGCTTGGGGCAGGCGCGCGAAGCAGGCCTGGTAGTCGTCCAGCGTCAGGCTCTGCGCGCAGGGGCGCAGGTCGAGGCTGTCGAGGTCGTTGCTGACGCCGCCGAGCAGTTGCTGGATCAGCGCGGTGCCGGAATCGGGCAGGCCGGCGACCGGATAACCCTGAGCCTCCAGCGCGCGCAGGATATTCAGCGCGGCGGCCGGCGTGTCGAGGCCGACACCGTTGCCGATGCGCCCGTCGCGGGTCGGATAATTGGCCAGGATCAGCGCCACGCGCTTGTCGGCGTTGGACTTGCGCGCCAGCAGCATCCAGCGCCGCGCCAGCTCGGCGATGAAGTCCATGCCGGGAAGATGCGGCAGGTAGCAGACCACGTCACTCTGGCTGCGCTCGCTGCGCCAGGCCAGGCCCTTGAAGCTGATCGGCCGGGTGATGATGCGCCCGTCCAGTTCCGGCAGGGCGATGTGCATGGCCAGGTCGCGCGGGCCGAGGCCTAGCGGGCTGGCGCGCCAGAGGTCGAGGTTGTCCAGCGAGCAGATGGCTTGCAGCACCGGCACGTCGCGTCGGAACGGCCGGTCCTGCGGCGCTTCCGGGTTTGACTGAGCGAAGCCGGTGGTGTTGATGATCAGCTCGGCGTCGGCGCTGTCCAGCAGGCTTTCCACCGCGTCCAGGCAGGCGGCCTCCTTGAGGCTGGCGACGGCGATGGGCAACGGGTTGATGCCCTGGGCCTGCAGGCGTTCGCAGAAAGTGTCGATGAAGCCGGTGTTCGCCGCCTGCAGGTGGGTGCGATAGAACAGCAGCGCGGTGACCGGGCACGCGGGGCTCCAGTCGACCTGCCAGCGGGCGAGGTCGCAGCTGCCAATCCGCGGGTGATAGACCGCCACGCGCGGCAAGGTCTGTGGTTCGCTCCAGGCGTAGTCGCGTTGCAGGTGACGGCTGGCCAGGCAGGCGAAGAACTGCCGGGCGTTGTCCATGCCGCCCTGGCGCAGGTACTGCCAGAGGCGTTCGGCATCCTCAGGTGGAACGTTGCACAGGGCGCCGAGTTCGGGGTCGGGCTTGTCGTCGCCGGGGACGGCGATCAACGTGGCGCCGCGCTCGGCCAGCGTCGCCAACTGCTCCATGCCGTAGCGCCAGTAGCCGACGCCGCCATGCACCGAGATCAGGATGACCCTGGCGTGCTGCAGCACCTCGTCGACGTAGAGGTCCACCGAGGCGTGGTTCTGCAGCTGCATGGGGTTGGCCAGGCGCAGGCTCGGGTAGTCTTCCGGCAGTTCGCGCGCGGCCTCGGCGAGCAGCGCCAGGTGCGAGTCGCCGCTGCAGAGGATCACCAGTTCGGCGGGCGTCTGGGCCAGGTGGGCGATGCCATCATCGGGGACGAAGCCGCCGGGTTGGGTGCGCAGCAGGTGCATGGATCGGGCCTTGTCGCTCGGTGGTAACACCCTCTCCCCAGCCCTCTCCCTGAAGGGAGAGGGGGCAGTTCGGCGTTTGCGGGTAGCGTTGTGTTACGCCAGGGCGGTACGCAGCTCGTTGGCGATGGTGGCCTGGTCCAGTTCCTGGCCGATCACCACGAGTCGGGTGCCACGGGGTTCGTCACTGCGCCAGGCGCGGTCGAAGTGCTTGTCGAAGCGCTTGCCGACGCCCTGCACCAGCAGGCGCATGGGCTTGCCGGGGATGGCGACGAAGCCCTTGATGCGCAGCACGGCGTGACGTTCGACCAGCGCACTCAGCGCATCGAGCAGGGCGCGCTCCTCCACTTCCGGCAGGTCGACGTGGAAGGAGTCGAACTCGTCGTGGTCATGATCTTCATGGCCTTCGTGGTCGTGATGAGTCGGGCGGCTGTCGATGTGCAGTTCGGCCTCGGCGTTCAGCCCCAGCAGCACCGAGAGCGGCAGTTGGCCGGAGTTGGCCTCGACGATCTTAACCGCCGGCGGCAGCTCCTCGGCAACTTCGGCACGCACGCGGGCCAGCGCCTCGGCGTCGAGCAGGTCGGCCTTGTTCAGCACCACCAGGTCGGCACTGGCCAGCTGGTCTTCGAAGAGTTCGTGCAGCGGCGATTCGTGGTCCAGGTTCGGGTCCTGCTTGCGCTGCTCGTCCACCTGCTCGGGGTGGGCGGCGAAGGTGCCCGCGGCCACGGCCGGGCTGTCCACCACGGTGATCACCGCGTCGACGGTGCAGGCGTTGCGGATTTCCGGCCACTGGAAGGCCTGCACCAGCGGCTTGGGCAGGGCGAGGCCGGAGGTTTCGATGAGGATCTGGTCGAGGTCGCCACGGCGCGCCACCAGCTCGCGCATCACCGGGAAGAACTCTTCCTGCACGGTGCAGCACAGGCAGCCGTTGGCCAGCTCGAAGACGCGGCCGACCGCTTCTTCTTCGCTGCAGCCGATGGAGCACTGCTTGAGGATTTCGCCGTCGATGCCCAGCTCGCCGAATTCGTTGACGATCACCGCGATGCGGCGGCCGGAGGCAGTATCGAGCATGTGGCGGAGCAGGGTGGTCTTGCCGGCACCGAGGAAGCCGGTGACGATGGTGACGGGGATTTTGGCCAGGGTTTTCATGCGCGCCTCGCAAGCGAAATTGGGAGGGCGGATGAAGGGCGCGCGCGCGGGTTCGCCGCGCAACGAAGGTCGCCACCGGATCACCCCGCCCGGTTGTCTGTTGATAACGAACCAGTTCTGGATCTCGCGAGCTAGAGCCAGGCAAGGCGGAGGGTCGCTGGGGACGCGGAGTTGACTGTAGTCAATGAGCAGTCCACGGCGATCCTCCAACGCAGCATGGCCGACGCGCAGCAGATCGAAAACCCGTCACGAGGCAGGTCTCCTGGCTCACAGCCCTTTGTTATCCCTTCGCCTTCCCGCCCGAATCGGCAGTGGCGCGTGAAGAGACAGGCTGTTCACAGGTGCCGGGGCAGCCGTGGCGCATCCGAAGATTTCCACGTTCCCTCTTAGCTCCGGCCAGTGCCGGAGAACCTCGAAGGGAGGAAGGCTACGCAGCGTGGCCGGGCCGGTCAATCGCCGAGGATCGGTTGCTGCGCAGTTGACGCTGCGGGACTGCCGTGGTCAGCTAGCGCGGTTTCAGGTGTCTCGCGCCGACGCGCGCGAGGTGAAACGGGAAGCCGGTGCGTCCGCAAGGACCAGTCCGGCGCTGCCCCCGCAACGGTAAGCGCATCGAGGGTCGTCAGTAGCCACTGTGCCAAGGCATGGGAAGGCTGACCCATCCGGCGAGAGTCTCTCGCTGGCGTCGCAAGCCCGGAGACCGGCCTGGAATCCTCACATTTTGGCAACCCGCGGTGGGCGGGCGCAGGCCGTGGCGCGACCGATCCGGCGCGTTCGAATGCGTTCAACCTCTGCGTTCTCACTCTAGATTTCAGAGGGAACGTTCATGTCCAGCAGCATCCTGACGCAACAGGTGTCGAGCACTTCCATCCCCCTTTCCAAACGCATCAGCCTGGCCGTCGGCGCCAGCCTGCTCGGTGCGCTGCTGGTGTATTTCGCCGGTTTCTCGCATCTGGAAGCGGTACACAACGCCGCGCACGATACCCGCCATAGTGCGGGATTCCCCTGCCATTGATGCGGTTCTGATTTCAATCGGCTGCGCGTCGGCCAGGCTGCGTTGGAGTATCGCCGTGGACTGCTCATTGACTGCAGTCAACTCCGCGTCCCCGGCGATCCTCCGCCTTGCCTGGCTCTAGCTCGCTCGATTCGAGAGTCCGAAAAGGAAAGGAAAAAATGATCAAACGTATCGTCCAGACCGCCGGTTTCGCCGGTCTGATCGCCGCGCTGGTGCTGACCTTAGTCCAGCTGCTGTGGGTATCCCCGCTGATCCTCAAGGCGGAAACCTATGAGAAATCCGAGCCGGCCGCCGCGCTGGTCGAGGAGCACGCCCACGAGCATGCCGACGGTGCTGCTGCGGGCCACCACCACGACGCGGAAGCCTGGGAGCCGGAAGACGGCTGGCAGCGCATTCTCTCCACCACCGGCGGCAACCTGGTGGTCGCGGTGGGCTTCGCCCTGATGCTGGCCGGCCTGTTCACCCTGCGCGCGCCGGGCAAAACCTCCGAAGGCCTGTTCTGGGGCCTGGCCGGCTTTGCCGTGTTCACCCTCGCACCGTCCCTCGGCCTGCCGCCGGAAGTCCCCGGCACCGCCGCCGCCGACCTGAGCCTGCGGCAGACCTGGTGGATCGGCACGGCCGCCGCCACCGCCGCTGGCCTCGCGCTGCTGGTGTTCGGCCGCCACTGGGCGCTGCGTATCGTCGGCCTGGCCTTGCTGGTGGTGCCACACGTGATCGGCGCGCCGCAACCGGAAGTGCATTCCAGCCTCGCGCCGGAAAGCCTGGCCCATGAGTTCATACTCGCCTCGCTGGTCACCAACGCAGTGTTCTGGCTGGCGCTCGGCCTGGTCGCCGCCTGGCTGTTCCGCCGCTTCGCGCCGTCGGCCTGATCCGCGCGCTATGCTCGACCCCGCAGCCGGCCAGGCCGTCTGCGGGTTTTTTATTGTCACCTTCCAGGAGAGCGACCATGACGCTGGTTGCCGGCCTCGGTTGCCGCCAGGGCTGCCCGCTCGACGAGCTGCGTGCGCTGCTGCGAGAAACGTTGGCCGAAGCAGGGCTCGACGAGTCGAACCTCACCGCGCTGGCCAGCGCCACGCTGAAGGCCGACGAGGAAGGGCTGACCGCCCTGGCTGCCGAGCTCGACCTGCCGCTGGCGCTGTTCACGCCTCAACAGCTCGCGGCCTGCGAGAAACGCCTGAGCGACCCTTCCGAAACTGTGCGCGCGGCCACCGGCAGCGCGAGCGTGGCCGAAGCGGCGGCATTGCTGCGGGCCGAGGCGCAAGGTGGTGCGCCGGCACGCCTGCTGGTGGGTAAGCGCCGCAGCGAGCAGGCCACCTGCGCACTCGCTTTCATCCCCGTCGAATCCGCACAGGAGCCTTCATGACGGTCCACTTCATCGGCGCCGGCCCCGGCGATCCCGAACTCATCACGGTCAAGGGCCAGCGGCTGATCCGCACCTGCCCGGTGATCCTTTACGCCGGTTCTCTGGTGCCGCCGGCCGTGCTGGAAGGGCACAGCGCAGAGCGCGTGGTGAATACCGCCGAACTGAACCTGGAGGAGATCGTCGAGCTGCTGGCGCAGGCCCACGCGGAGGGCAAGGACGTCGCGCGGGTGCACTCCGGCGATCCCTCGCTGTACGGCGCCATCGGCGAGCAGATCCGCCACCTGCGCGAACGGGGCATCGCCTACGAGATCGTTCCCGGCGTCACCGCGACTTCCGCCTGCGCGGCGATTCTCGGCTGCGAGCTGACCCTGCCGGACATTTCCCAGACGCTGATCCTCACCCGCTACGCGAGCAGGACGCGCATGCCCGAGGGCGAGTCGCTGGCGGAACTGGCGCAGCACCGCGCGACCCTGGCCATTCACCTGGGCGTTGGTCAACTGGCGAATATCGTCGCCGAGCTGCTACCGCACTACGGTGCGGACTGCCCCATTGCAGTGATCCATCGCGCCAGCTGGCCGGATCAGGACCTGGTCACCGGCACCCTCGGCGACATCCTGCCCAAGGCGGCGGCCAAGGGTTTCCGGCGCACGGCGCTGATCCTGGTGGGCAAGGTGCTGGGGGCGGAGGGGTTTGCCGATTCCTCGCTGTACAGTGCGGGGCATGCGCATCTGTATCGCGGGGGCTCCTTGTAGGCGCGAGCTTTGCGCGCGAGCAGGGATTCCCGGAGGCGCCAGGGCTGGTCGGTTCGCGAGCAATAACGATGGCGTCCCCCTCGCTCCTGCGGAAGAGCAGATAGGCACGAGGTTCAGGCCAGCCACTGATCCCCGCGCGGCAGCATCCCGCGCCGCAGGTACCAGCGCACCCACAGGTGCACGCCGAGCGCGGCGCTCACTGTGAGCAGGATCATCAGGCCTTCCGCTTCCATGGCAGCTTCCCTCGTCCGGGTTTCCTGCCTGACAGGGTAGGCCTGCGACAAAGCGCCGCACAGATACAGATCGTTTCCGAATGTGCGGATCAGTCCGGCTGCCGCTCTACAGCGAGTGAATGATCCGCCCGAGGGTTTCCATGGCCTGTTCGCTGGCCGTGGTCCACGGGTGGCCATAGTTCAGGCGCAGGCAGTGGCCGAAGCGCCGCGTCGCCGAGAAGATCGGCCCCGGCGCGAGGCTGATGCCCTGGGCATGGGCGAGCTGGAACAGCTTGAGCGCGTCGATGTGCTCGGGCAGCTCCAGCCACAGGAAGTAGCCGCCACTGGGCCGGGTGACGCGGGTGGCGGCGGGGAAGTGCCGGGCCACGGCGGCGAGCATCGCGTGCTGCTGGCTTTCCAGCGCGTGGCGCAGCTTGCGCAGGTGGCGGTCGTAGCCGCCGTGCTGCAGGTAGTCGGCGATGGCCGCCTGGGCCGGCACCGAGGCCGACAGGCTGGTCATCAGCTTGAGCCGCTCGATCGGCTCGGCGTAGCGCCCGCCGGCGACCCAGCCGACCCGGTAGCCCGGCGCGAGGCTCTTGGAGAAGGAGCTGCAGTGCATCACCAGCCCTTCGCTGTCGAAGGCCTTTACTGGCTTGGGCGCCTGGGCGGCGAAGTACAGCTCGGCGTAGACGTCGTCCTCGATCAGCGGCACCTGGTGCTGGGCCAGCAGCGCGGCAAGGGCGCGCTTCTTGTCCTCGGCCATGCTCGCGCCCAGCGGGTTCTGGAAGTTGCTCATGAACCAGCAGGCCTTGATCGGCAGGCGCGCCAGGCTGTCGGCGAGCACGTCCAGATCGATGCCTTCGCGCGGGTGCACGGGGATTTCCACGGCCTTGAGTTTCAGGCGCTCGAGCACCTGCAGGCTGGCATAGAAGGCCGGCGCCTCGATGGCGACCAGGTCGCCCGGCTGGGTGACCACCTGCAGGCACAGGTTCAGCGCTTCCAGCGCGCCGTTGGTGACCACCAGCTCCTCCACCGGCAGCGGCATGCCGCCGACCATGTAGCGCAGGGCTATCTGTCGGCGCAGCGCGTGGCTGCCGGGGGCGAGGTCGGCGACCACCGAGCGAGGGTCCATGTCGCGCACGGCGTGGGCCATGGAGCGCGCCAGGCGCGGCAGGGGGAACAGTTCCGGCGCCGGGAAGGCCGAGCCGAAGGGCACGGTATCCGGGTCCTTGATCGAGCTGAGTACTGAGAACACCAGTTCGCTGACGTCCACCTCGGTGGTCTGCGCGTCGTGGCGGGAGATTTCCGGTTCGGCCAGGGCGCGTTGCACGTGTTCGCGGACGAAGTAGCCCGAGCGTGCGCGGGCGACGATCAGTCCGCGATCCTCCAGCAGGTAATAGGCCTGGAATACCGTGGAGGCGCTGACCCCGTAGGTGCGGCTGGCATGCCGCACCGAGGGGACTTTCTGGCCGGGGGCGAGCACGCCGCTGCGGATCAGGCCGGCGATCTCGTCGGCGAATTTCTCGTAGCGCTTCATCTTGTCCTGCACGGCGGCCTGAGGGGCGGAAGAATCTGCCCACTCTAGGCGTTGCGCCGAGGTCACGCCAAGCTCCCGAGCCATGCTCAGCGCCTCGGCGAGACGAAGGTGCTGGCGGCGTCGATGGACTCGTTGCCATCGCTGACCTTGAAGTGCAGCGGCACCGAGCCACCGGCGCTGCTCTGCGCCAGGCTTGCCACCGAGACGGCGAAGTCGCGGATCTCGCCCGGCTGCAGCATCAGTTCCGGCACGCCCTGCAGGCGGTAGCCGGCGCCATCGGCGAGGCTCAGCTGGTAATGCTGCGGCTGCTGGGTCTTGTTGATCAGCTTGAGGTTGTAGATGTTCTCGATCTCGCCGACGGCGTTCTCGCGGAACAGGCCACGGTCGCGGGCCACGTCGAGGTTGATCAGTGGCCGTGCCTCCAGCGCCCAGACGAACGCGCCGATCATCACCAGCAGCACCGCCGCGTAGCCGATCAGGCGTGGGCGCAGCAGGTGGGTCTTGCCGCCCTCCAGCGCGCTTTCCGAGGTGTAGCGCACCAGGCCGCGGTCGTAGCCCATCTTGTCCATCACCGAGTCGCAGGCGTCGATGCAGGCGGCGCAGCCGATGCAGGCGATCTGCAGGCCGTCGCGGATGTCGATGCCAGTGGGGCAGACCTGCACGCACTGGTGGCAGTCGATGCAGTCGCCCAGGCCGAGGGCCTTGGGATCGGCGTCCTTCTTGCGCGCACCACGGGACTCACCCCGCGCCGCGTCGTAGGAAATGATCAGGGTGTCCTTGTCGAACATCACGCTCTGGAAGCGCGAGTACGGGCACATGTGGATGCACACCTGCTCGCGCAGCCAGCCAGCGTTGGCGTAGGTGGCGGCGGCGAAGAAGGCGACCCAGAAGGTGCTTTCCAGGTCGAGTCTGAGGGTGAACAGGTCTGCCACCAGCGGCCGCACCGGGGTGAAGTAGCCGATGAAGGTGATCGCCGTGACCAGGCTGATCAGCAGCCAGAGGCCGTGCTTGGCGCCCTTGCGCAGGATTTTCTCGGCGCTGGCCGGGCCCTTGTCGAGTTTCATGCGCTGGTTGCGGTCGCCTTCGGTGATCTGTTCGGCCCACATGAAGACCCAGGTCCATACGCTCTGCGGGCAGGTGTACCCGCACCAGACGCGGCCGGCGAACACCGTGATGAAGAACAGGCCGAAGGCGGCGATGATCAGGATCGCCGAGAGCAGGATGAAGTCCTGCGGCCAGAAGGTCGCGCCGAAGATGTAGAACTTGCGCTCGGGCAGGTCCCAGAGCACCGCCTGGCGGCCGTTCCACTGCAGCCACAGGGTGCCGAAGAACAGCAGGAACAGCAGGCCGCCGCCGAGACGTCGCAGGTCGCGGAAACGCCCGGCGAAGCGCTTGGTGTAGACCGTCGGGGTCACCGCCGACAGCGGTTTGGGTGGCGGGGTGAAACGTTGCGGGGCGTCGATCTCGATGACCTTCGCTTGGATTCTTTCGCTCATTGTCGTGGCCCATCAGGCAGAAGAGGCGCCGCGACTGTACGAATCGGTCTGCACCCGAAACAGATTCAGGTTCGTCGGAAAAAACCATATCAGATGGCGGAAATCGCTCCACCCTGCAGCGCTACGGGCCTGGCGTGCTGCGCGATGGGACGGCTGATCGGGCCTGTTGCGGCAACCGGTCGCAGGCCCGCGGGGGCAGGCGCCGGGCGCATCTGATCCGGTTTTTCCCGCGCGATCTGCCGCTGTTTTGCACAGCAGGCGCCGGCCACTATTCGGTCAACCGCAAAGTAGCGCGCTCGACGACAGAAGCAGGCCGCTACGCAACGTCCTGAAGGTGGCCTGGCGATGTACCGATACGATGATTACGACCGCGCCCTGGTGCGCGAACGGGTGGCGCAGTTCCGCGACCAGGTGCAGCGGCGCCTGAGCGATGAGCTGAGCGAGGAGGAATTCCTGCCGCTGCGCCTGCAGAACGGCCTGTACCTGCAGAAGCACGCCTACATGCTGCGGGTGGCGATTCCCTACGGCACCCTGTCCAGCGAGCAGATGCGCACCCTGGCCTGGATCGCCCGCGAGCACGACCGCGGCTACGGCCACTTCACCACGCGGCAGAACATCCAGTTCAACTGGGTCGAGCTGGCGCGGGTGCCGGACATCCTCGAGCGCCTGGCGGATGTCGAGATGCACGCCATCCAGACCTCCGGCAACTGCGTGCGCAATATCACCACCGAGGCCTTCGCCGGTGTCGCCGCCGACGAATTCCTCGACCCGCGCCCGCTGGCGGAAATCCTCCGCCAGTGGTCGACGGTGAACCCCGAATTCCTGTTCCTGCCGCGCAAGTTCAAGATCGCCCTCTGTGCCGCCGAGGAAGACCGCGCGGCGGTGATGATGCACGACATCGGCCTCTACCTGCGCCGCGCCGAAGACGGCGAGCTACGCCTGAAAGTCCTGGTGGGCGGCGGGCTGGGGCGCACGCCGATGCTCGGCCAGGTGATCCGCGACGACCTGCCCTGGTGGCACCTGTTGTCCTATGTCGAGGCCATCCTGCGCGTGTACAACCGTCACGGTCGGCGCGACAACAAGTACAAGGCACGGATCAAGATCCTGGTGAAGGCGGTGGGCATCGAGGCGTTCTCCCGCGAGGTGGAGGAGGAGTGGCAGCATTTGCGCGATGGCGAGGCGCAACTGACGCTCGACGAGTACCAGCGGGTTGCCGCGGCGTTCGATCCGCCTGTTTATGTAGCGGCCGACGAGCTGGCCTATGGCAGCGCACTGGCCGCCGATGCTGCGTTCGCCCGCTGGGTCTCGCGCAACGTGCGCCCGCACCGCGTGCCCGGCTATGCCAGCGTGGTGCTGTCCACCAAGCCGGGCGCCGAGGCGCCGCCGGGGGACGCGACCGCCGAGCAGATGGAGCAGGTGGCCGACTGGGCCGAACGCTTCGGCTTCGGCGAGATCCGTGTCGCCCACGAACAGAACCTGGTGCTGCCGGACGTGCGCAAGTCCGATCTTCATGCGCTCTGGCTGGAAGCCTGCGCGGCGGGCCTGGGCACGCCGAACCAGGGCCTGCTGACCGACATCATCGCCTGTCCCGGCGGCGATTTCTGTGCGCTGGCCAACGCCAAGTCGATTCCCATCGCCCAGGGTATCCAGCAGCGCTTTGAGGACCTCGACTACCTGCACGATCTGGGCGATCTCAGCCTGAACATCTCCGGCTGCATGAACGCCTGCGGTCACCACCATATCGGCAATATCGGCATCCTCGGCGTCGATAAGAACGGCAGCGAGTGGTACCAGATCACCCTCGGCGGCGCGCAGGGTGTGAAGAGCGCGCTGGGCAAGGTGATCGGCCCGTCGTTCAGCGCGGTCGAGGTGCCGGACGTGATCGAGGCGCTGGTGCACACCTATGTCGAGCAGCGAGGTGCCGGGGAGCGCTTCGTCGAAACGGTCGAGCGTATCGGCCTGGAACCTTTCAAGGCACGGGTCTACCGCCAGGCGGAGGTGCCGGCATGAAGAACCTGATTCATCTGCGTGACGGGGTGGCGGAAGTGGCGCCGGGCGACCCCTGGGAATTGCTGCGCGAAGTGCCGGAGGTATTGCCCGGTGGGCGACTGATCCTGCCGTTGAAGCACTGGCTGGCGCTGGAGTCCGGGACGGGCTTCGGCGTCTGGCTGGCGCCGGAGGACGATCCCGAGGGCCTCATCTGGCGCCTGAAGGAACCCGCACTCATTGCCATCGACTTCCCCAGTTTCCGCGATGGTCGCGGTTACAGCCTGGCCTACCTGTTGCGCAGCCGTCTGGGCTGGCGCGGGGAGTTGCGCGCGGTGGGTGATGTGCTGCGCGACCAGCTGGCGCACCTGCGCCAGTGCGGTTTCGATGCCTTCGCCGTGCGCGAGGACAAGTCCGTGGAGGACGCCCTGAAGGGCCTGGCGGGCCTGAGCGTGCTCTATGGCCGCTCGGTGATCGAGCCGCGTCCGCTGTTCCGTCGCCGCTCCTAGACAGGAGTCGCCGCGTGCGGCGAAGGCTGCAGCGGGTCGGCCAAGCTTGACGCTGTGCCGGGGCACAGGAAAAATGCGGGCATCATCCCCGGCGCCTTGCGCGCTGGCGGTAACCCACGGATTCGAGTGACCCCCAGAATATGCGCATGCGCCTGATGCTGTTGGGTGGCGGTAATGCCCTTGGACAGGCGCTGATCCGCCTTGGCGCCGAGGAGGACATCGGCTTCCTCGCCCCCCGGCCGCCCGAGCAGGGCTGGGATGCTTCCAGCCTCACCGTCCTGCTGGACGAGACCCGCCCCGACGCGGTGATCAACCTCGCCTACTACTACGACTGGTTCCAGGCCGAGGCCGTCGACGCCGCTCGCCTGGCCAGCCAGGAGCGCGCGGTGGAGCGTCTGTCCGAACTCTGCCAGCACCACGAGATCCTGCTGATCCAGCCGTCCAGCTACCGCGTGTTCGATGGCGCCCGCGCCACGGCCTACAGCGAGAAGGACGAGCCGCTGCCCCTGGGCCCGCGTGGCCAGGCGCTGTGGCGCATGGAACAGTGGGTGCGGGCGACCTGCCCGCGGCATGTGCTGCTGCGTTTCGGCTGGCTGCTGGACGACAGCGCCGACGGCGTGCTCGGCCGCTTCCTCGGGCGTGCCGAGAAGGAGCAGGTGCTGTTCCTCGCCGACGACCGGCGCGGCAACCCGACCCCGGTGGATGACGCCGCGCGGGTGATCCTCTCGGTGCTCAAGCAACTCGACTGCCAGGCACCGCTGTGGGGCACCTACCACTACGGCGGCCTGGAGGCCACGACCACCCTGTCCCTGGGCCAGGTGGTACTCGGCGAGGCCCGCGCCTTCCATACCCTGGCTGTCCAGGAGCCGAGCCCGCAGGCCCACGCCGCGCGCCCGGATGCCGGCGACGAACCGCAGCACGCGGTGCTCGCCTGCAAGAAAATCCTCCATACCTTCGGTATCAAGCCGCGCGCCTGGCGCGCCGGCCTGCCCGCCTTGCTGGATCGCTATTACCGCCATGTCTGATCGTCTTTCTCCCTCCGCGCAGCCCATCCTCATCACCGGCGGCGCGGGGTTCATCGGTTCCCATCTGGCCGACGCGCTGCTCGCGCAGGGCTTTGCCGTGCGCGTGCTGGACGACCTGTCCACCGGCCGGCGCGAGAACCTCGACAGCCGCGTCGACCTGATAGTCGGCAACGTCGCCGATGAAGCCGCCCTGCGTGGTGCGCTGAGCGGCTGCCAGGGCGTCGTGCACCTGGCGGCCATCGCCTCGGTGCAGGCTTCGGTGGAAGACCCGGTGGGCACCCACCGCGCCAACTTCATCGGCACCCTGAACCTCTGCGAGGCGATGCGCCAGGAAGGCATCCACCGGGTGTTGTTCGCGTCCAGCGCGGCGGTCTATGGGCAGAACGGTGAAGGCTCCGCCATCGACGAAGACGTGGTGAAGGCACCGCTGACGCCCTATGCCGCAGACAAGCTGGCCAGCGAGTATTACCTGGACTTCTACCGTCGCGAACACGGACTGGAGCCGGCGATCTTCCGCTTCTTCAACGTCTATGGCCCGCGCCAGGATCCGTCCTCGCCCTATTCCGGGGTGATCAGCATCTTCGCCCGGCGCGCCGAGCAGGGCCTGCCGATCACCGTGTTCGGCGACGGCGAGCAGACCCGTGACTTCATCTACGTCGGTGACCTGGTGAAGCTGCTGGTGACCGCGCTGCTGGCCGATGACGTGGCCGAGTCGGCGATCAACGTCGGCCTCGACCAGTCCACCAGCCTCAACCAGTTGCTGGCCGAGATCGGCAAGCTCACCGGCGGCCTGCCGGAGATTACCTACCTGCCGGCGCGCCACGGCGATATCCGCCATTCCCGCGCGGACAACCGCCGCCTGCTGCAGCGCTACAGCCTGGACGCGCCCACGCCGCTGGCCGATGGCCTGGCCCAGTTGATCACCACCAGGGTTTGTTGACGGCCAGGTAGAAGATGCCGGCCAGCGAGCCCAGCGCCAGAACGCTGAGCAGCGCCTTGAGCGGCTTCGACGCGCTGCGCAGGGCGAAGGCCGCCAGCACGATGTAGAGCACCAGCAGGCCGAGCTTCACCTGCAGCCAGACCGGCAGCGGCCAGGGCATCGCCAGGTGCACCAGGCCCAGGGCGCTGAGCAGCAGCAGGGTGTCGATCAGATGGGGCAATCCGCGCTGCCAGCCGGTTGGACGCTTGCCCCACCAGCTCAGGCCCAGGCGCAGGAGGAAAAGCAGGGTGCTGATGATCGCAAGGCTGACGTGCAGTGCTTTGAGTTCTAGGTACATACCGGTTCCCTGAAGGTGAAAAAGGCGCCCTTGGGCGCCTTTTTCATGTTTGCTCCGTCAGAAACGGTAGCCGAAACCGACCATGTAAACCCAGGGGTCGACGTCAACATCGACCTTGGTTTTCTGTACGCCCAGCGCGGACGGGCCGTCTACGCTCGCCTTGGTGTCGATGTCCATGTACCAGACCGCGGCGTTGACGAAGGCGTGCTCGTTGAGCATGTAATCCATGCCCAGTTCGGCGGCCAGGCCCCAGGAATCCTGCAGCTTAAGGTTGCTGAAGCCCTGGTCCTTGCGGTTGCTGGCCAGGTCTTCGTCGAAGAAGGTGGTGTAGTTGATGCCCAAGCCGCCGTACGGCTGGAAGGCAGAGTTGGTACCCCCCATGGGGTAGTACTGCAGCAGCACGGTCGGCGGCAGCTGCTTGATGTCGGCCAGCTTGCCGTCCAGGCCGGTCAGGCCGGTGGCCTTGTTCAGGCCCTTGACGTCGACCTGGTGGTTGAACGGGGTGGCGGCGACCAGCTCGATGCCGATCTTGTCGGTGAGCAGGTAGGCGAAGGTCAGGCCCAGCTGGGTGTCGCTGTCGACGGTGGCCTTGGTGCCGCTGACCTTGGTGCCGTCGAGCTTGACGTTGGAGCTGCTGTCATCGGGCGCCACGGTGGCGAAACCACCACGTACCAGGAAGTCGCCGGCCTGGTGGCCGCGAATGTCGGCGGCCTGGGCTGCGACCGGCGCTGCGACGGCAAGTGAGAGAAGCGAAGTGGTGAGCCAGGACTTACGCATGATGAGCTCCAATATCTCTTTGGTATAAGTGTTGGTGCCCAGAATAGTAGACAGCGCTAAAAGCACACTTTTGACCTGGCTCAATAAAGCCCACAAGCTTTGTAGGAATCGAGGGTGCGGCAAAGCGCCGCGCCCTGTCACTGGCCGGTGTATTCGTAGGGTTCGATGCTGCTGGCCTGCATCTGGTAGCCGGCCTCGGCGAGGTCGCTTTCCATCGCCTTCACGCTCATCCTGCCGATGATCCAGAAAGGCTGATAAAGCTCGTCGACTTTTACGCCCTTGCCGCCTCGAACATAGACGATCTGGTTGGACGGCGGCGCCGGTACGTGGATGCAGGCGCCGTAGTAGGGCACCAGCAGGAAGTCGCGAACGGTCTGGCCGTCTTCCTCCACTTCAAGCGGCACGATGTAGCCGGGCATCTTCACTTCCTGGCCGTCCAGCTGCTGTACCACGGGAGCGTTGGGTATCTGCTGCTTCACCGCCGGTCCACTCTCCGAATTGAGTACATCGGAGAGTTTGGACATATCGTGCAGCGGCACGGGCGGCGGGGGCGGCGGTGCGCCCTCGGGGATCAGTTCCGGCCAGCTCAGCTCACGCGGCGCCGCCCAGACGGTGGCGCTGGTGGCGAGCAGCAGCAGGAGGAGGAACAGCAGGCGGCGCATGGGACTTGCTTTCACGGGGCTGGCTCGCAGGGGCTGGCTCGCTGGTGGCTGAATCAGAGACGGATCGACAGGCCATCGGCCAGCGATTGCCGGTAGGCACGCCACGCCGGTACACAACCGATCAGCAGCGCCGCCAGGAGTATGCCGCCCAGCAGTGACCATTCATAGGCGCTGGGCAGTGCCAATGGCAGGAAGATGCCGTAGTTCGCCTGGACGTACGCCTGGCTGCCGGCGATGCCGGCGTATAGCAGCCCGATGCCCAGTGCCACGCCCGCCAGCGCCAGAGCGAAGGCTTCCGCCACCAGCAGGCTGAAGATGTGCCAGGGCCGCGCGCCCACCGAGCGCAGGATGGCCATCTCGCGGCGGCGTTCGTTGAGGCTGGTGAGGATGGCGGTGAGCATGCCGATCAGGCCGGTCAGCACCACGAACAGCGAGACCACGAACAGCGCCTTCTCCGCCGTGCCCATCAGCCCCCACAGCTCCTGCAGCGCCACGCCGGGGAGGATCGCCATCAGCGGTTCGCCGTCGTATTCGTTGATCTGCCGCTGCAGGGTGAAGGTCGCCACCTTGCTCTTCAGGCCCAGCAGGAAGGCGGTGATCGCCTTGGGCTGCAGGTCCATGCCGCGCGCCTGGTCTTCGCTGACGCGGTCGGCGCCGCGTGCCGGGACGCCGTTCTTCCAGTCGACGTGCAGCGCCTCCATGCCTTGCAGGGAGATGTGCAGGGTGCGGTCCACCGGCGTACCAGTGCGCTTGAGGATGCCGACCACGGTGAACGGCTTGTCGTCGTGCTGCACCAGGCTGATGGTGCTGACGCCGTGGGCCAGGACGACCTTGTCGCCGAGCTTGTAATGCAGGGCCTGCGCGACTTCCGCGCCGAGCACTACGTCGAACAGGTCCTGGCCGAACGGTTTGCCCTCTGCCAACTCCAGCGTCTGCCCGCGGCCGAAGCGGTAGTGCTCGAAGTAACCGGTGTCGGTGCCCATGACGCGATAGCCGCGGTGCGAATCGCCCAGGGAGATCGGGATGGCCCACTTCACCAGCGGGCTATGGGTCACCGTCTCGTAGCTTTCCCAGCGGATGTTGTTGGTGGCGTTGCCGATGCGGAACACCGAGTAGAGCAGCAGGTTCACCGAGCCGGAACGGGCGCCGACGATCAGGTCGGTGCCGGAGATGGTGCTGGCGAAGCTGGCCTTGGCCTCGGTGCGCACGCGCTCCACCGCCAGCAGCAGGCAGGCGGAGAGGGCGATGGCGAAGATGGTCAGCAGGGCGGTGAAGCGGCGGTTGGACAGGCTGGCGAGCGCCAGGCGCAACAGGTACATGCTCAGATTCCCGGAGCGCGGGCGGCGCGGTTGAGGTCGCTCAGCGACAGGCTGCGATCGAACAGGGGCGCCAGGCTCTGGTCGTGGCTGACGAACAGCAGGCTGGCGCCGGCCTCGCGGCATTCGGCGAACAGCAATTGGAGGAAGGCTTCGCGGGCGTCGGCGTCCAGCGCCGAGGTCGGCTCGTCGGCGATCACCAGTTCCGGCTGGCCGATCAGCGCGCGGGCGGCGGCGACGCGCTGCTGCTGGCCGATCGACAGGCTGTCGGCGCGGCGTTCGATCAGCGCCGCATCGCCCAGGCCCAGATGTTTGAGCAGCGCTTCGGCGGCCTTGGCCACGCTGCCGTGGCGCAGGGTCGCGCGTTCGGCACGGCTGTGGGAGAAATGACAGGGCAGCTCGACGTTCTCCCGCACCGAGAGGAACGGCAGCAGGTTGAACTGCTGGAAGATGTAGCCGGTGTGATCGACGCGAAAATGATCGCGGCGCGAAGGCTTCATCTGCGCGATGTCTTCGCCGAGCAGCTTCACGCTGCCGCGCTGGGGGCGCTGCACGCCGCCGAGCAAACCGAGCAGGGTGGTCTTGCCGCTGCCGGACGGGCCCTTGAGGAACAGGGTCTCGCCACGGCCCAGCGCGAAGGCGGGGATGTCCAGCAGCTCCGCCTGGCCGGGCCAGGCGAAGCCAAGATTGTCGAGTTCGAGCAGTGCTGTCATTTCAAGGCTTTCAGAAGTTCAGGATTGGATTGGCGGCGGTCAATTCTGCACCTTGCTGGCCGCTCGGACCGATCAGTTGTACCTGAATCTTCTGGGTCGCCGGGAAGCGTTTGAACAGCGGCGCGAAATCGAGGCTGGCCAGGTCCTGCGGCTGAGTGCAGGTCAGCTGGTAGTGGGCGTCGATGTCGGCGTGATGGTGACCTTCGTGTTCGTCGTGGTCGCCGTCGGCATGCTCGTGATCGTGGTCATGATCGTCGTCGGCCTTGGGCGCATCGCCGAACAGCGGGCTGGAAAGCTCCACCGACTGCACGCTGCATTTTGCCGAGGCGGGCAGGGCGAGCAGTTGCAGCGGCTGCTTGAGCTGGGTCTGCACGGCGGCGACCGTGGCCTTGTCGGCGTCGCTGGTGGCGGCATGCTCGAAGCCGACGAAGTTCATCGCCGGGCTGTCCATCTCCAGTTCCAGGGTCTTGCCGTCGAGGGCTACATTGAGCTGGGCGACGCCATGCTCGTGCTTGCCGAGGCTGCCGTGTTCATGTTCGTCGTGGGCTTGGGCGGCGATAGGCAGCAGGGCGACAGCGAGGAGCAGGGGGCGCATGGGAAACTCCGGTGTGATGAATGATTTTGTTACGTTATAACAGGTGAATTATTAACGCCAGCTTAGCGTGCGTTTGGCGCGACGGCTGCGCCGTGGGAGCATGCGCGAAAGGCCGCGAGGAGAAGGGCGATGCTGAGAATCAAGGGCACCATCGGCGACTGGCCGGTGGACCTCACCGTGGAGATGGATGACAGCGACTGGGCGCGGCTGGCGCAGAACCTGCCGGCTGCCGCCGTGGCGTCGGTGGCCGCTGCCGTGCCTGCGCCCGCAGCGGGCGCGCCAGTGGATCAGCTGTGGCTGGCTGCGCAGGACCTGCTGCGCCGCAGTGGCAGCAGCGAGGGGCCGCAACTGCTGGATGAGCTGGCGGCGCTGGCGGGGAGTTCAGGGGCAGCGAAGGGGCTGCTGGTGCGCCTGCGGCACAGTCCGAAGGTGAAGATCGAGGTGCACGAGGGTGTGCAGGTCTTCAACTGGGTCGACGGGGAATAACGAATCTGCCTGTAGGAGCGGGCCATGCCCGCGATCGCGCCCATGGGGCGGTCCTACAGGTGAAAAAGTACCGCGAAGCGATCAGTAGAGAACGTTCGCCAGCTTGCGCCGGTAGGCGATCACCAGCGGATGGTCGTTGCCCAGCAGGTCGAACACCTGGACCAGCGTCTTGCGCGGCAGGTCCTCGCCGTAGCTGCGGTTGCGCACGAACAGCTTGAGCAGGGCGTCCAGCGCCGCCTCGTACTGCTGGCGGGCCAGTTGCTGGACGGCCAGTTGGTACGTGGCTTCGTCGTCGTTGGCGTCGGCGGCCAGGCGGGTCTTCAGTGTGGCGGCGTCGGGCAGGTCGGCAGCCTGGCGGAGGAAGGTCAGCTGGGCCTTGGCGGCAGCCAGCGCCTGCTTGTGCTCGTCGCTCTTCACTGCGTCGAGCACGGTCTCGGCTTCACCCAGCTCGCCGCGTTCGGCGAGGCAACGGGCGTAGAGGATCAGGGCGGCGGCGTTGGTGTTGTCTTCGCCCAACAGCACCTTGAGCTGTGCCTCGGATTCGGCAAAGCGGCCTTCGTTGAAGGCAATCTGCGCCAGTTCCAGTGGATTGTCGGCGGCCGGAGCGGGTGGCTGTACGTGCTGCTCGAGCATCTGGCGGATCGCCGATTCGGGCTGCGCGCCGGCGAAGCCATCCACCGGCTGGCCGTCCTTGAACAGCACCACGGTGGGCAGGCTGCGGATGCCGAAGCGCATCACGATGTCCTGTTCGACGTCGCAGTTGACCTTGGCCAGCAGCAGCTCGCCCTGGTAGGACTCGGTGATCTGCGCCAGCAGCGGCATCAGGGCCTTGCACGGGGCGCACCAGTCGGCCCAGAAGTCCACCAGGACCGGTTTGTGGAAGGAGTTCTCGATGACGACCTGATCGAAGTTGGCGATGCTGGCGTCGAAGATGTAGGGCGTATCGCTCATGGGGAATCTCGAATCGAGTGGGGCGATGAAGGTGGTTGCCACTATAAGTGGGGGCGCTGCCTGACGGAAACAACCCACACGCTGGCGCCGGCATTCCCTGTAGGAGCGCCCCATGGGCGCGATCGCGGGCATGGCCCGCTCCTACAATGGCGCACCAGGCGTGCATTGAGCGTAGGACTGTATCCGAGATGGTTTGCCCCGCCGCGCCCGCGCTATCCGCGGCGCGCGTGATAGAGGCTCACATGGCGGAATTCGGCCGGCTCGGCCAGGTCCGGCCAGGTGCAGCCGTCGAGAGTGCCCAGGCGCTGGTACAGCGGATGGCTGAAGTCGCGGACCCGCGAGTCGGCGACCAGGGCCTCGCGGCCACGGCTGAGGAATTCGTCCAGCAGCGGCAGGTTGGCGCGGTCGTAGAGCACGTCGGCGACGATGATCAGGTCGTAGCGGTCCTCCTCCTGGAAGAAGTCCGCCGAGTACGTCAGCTCCACGCCGTTCAGCTCGGCGTTGGCGCGGCAGGCATCCAGCGCCAGCGGGTCGAGGTCGCAGGCCACCACTTCGGCGGCGCCGGCCTTGGCTGCGGCGATAGCGGCGATGCCCGAGCCCGCGCCGAAATCCAGCACGCGCTTGCCGCGCACCCATTCGGGTTTCTCGGCCAGCCAGTGGGCCAGCACCAGGCCGCTGGCCCAGCAGAAGCACCAGTAGGGCGGTTCTTCGAGGATGCGCCGGGTTTCGTCGGGGCTGAACTCGCGGTCCATGTTCTGTGCGTCGATCAGCCAGAGACGGATGTCGGTGCCGGGCAAGGTCTCGGCCGACAGGCGCGCGTCGCCGAGCAGTTCACCGAGGGCCGTCTGCAGGGAAAGCGGTGGCGTCACGGCGCGCGCTCCAGGCGCAGCTCGCCGAGGGCGCGGGTTTCCGGCTGGGTGATGCGCACCGGCGGCAGGCGCCAGGCCAGTTGGCCGGACTGCGAGACGCGGCCGTGCAGTTCGACGCGGGCGCCGGCCGGGAAGGACTGCGGGTTGAACACCACGCGGAACGGCAGGGCCTGGCCGGTGGCAATCATCTTCTCGCTGGAGAGCAACTGCTGCGGGCGGTCGCGCTGGTCGATCACCAGCAGCGCCAGTTCCACTTCGCTGCCGGCTGGCAGGAAGCCCTGGGAGCTGCTGAGCTGACCGCTGAGGGCGCGCATGTTGGCTGGCACGGGCTCGTCCAGCGGGGAAGTCGATGGCTTCGTGACGGCGACCGGCTGGGTAACCGGCACGGGCTTCTCGCTGGCGCAGGCGGCCAGCAGGACGGTAAGGGACAGGCAGAGCAGGCGGGCGAACATGGCGGGCTCCATCGCAACAGATTCCAGGCGGGCGCCTGTATAGCCTAATGCCTGCGGCGTGTCTCGTGGGAGCGGGGTTTCTTCGGCCAGTCGATGCGCTACCATGAGCCTCTTACCTTTCTGACTGCCCAAGACTCGCCATGCACTGTCCTTTCTGCGGCGCCCACGACACCAAAGTCATCGATTCGCGCCTGGTCGCCGAGGGCGACCAGGTCCGCCGGCGCCGTGAGTGCCTGAACTGCGGCGAGCGTTTCACCACCTTCGAGACCGCCGAACTGGTCATGCCGCGCCTGATCAAGCAGGACGGCAGCCGCCAGCCTTTCGACGAGGACAAGCTGCGCGCCGGCATGCAGCGTGCGCTGGAGAAGCGTCCGGTGAGCATCGAGCGGCTGGAGGAGGCGATGGCGCACATCAAGCACAAGCTGCGCGCCACCGGCGAGCGCGAGATCAAGTCGCGGGTGCTGGGCGAGCTGGTGATGGCCGAGCTGCAGAAGCTCGATGAGGTCGCCTATATCCGCTTCGCCTCGGTGTACCGCCGCTTCCAGGACCTCAACGAATTCCGCGAGGAAATCGAGCGCCTGGCCCGCGAGCCGTCGAAGGAATGAGTGGCATGGACGAGCGTTGGATGGCCCGCGCCATCGAGCTGGCGCGCAAGGGCTGGTACACGACCCATCCCAATCCGCGCGTCGGCTGCGTCATCGTTCGCGATGGCGAGGTGGTCGGTGAAGGCTGGCACGTGCGCGCTGGCGAGCCCCATGCGGAAGTTCACGCCCTGCGCCAGGCCGGCGACAAGGCCCGTGGCGCCACCGCCTACGTCACCCTGGAACCCTGCAGCCACTTCGGCCGCACGCCGCCGTGCGCCGATGCGCTGATCGGCGCCGGCCTCGCCCGCGTCGTCGCGGCCATGCAGGACCCGAACCCGCAGGTCGCCGGCAGCGGCATGCGGCGCATCGCCGAAGCCGGCATCGAAGTGGGCTCCGGCGTGCTGGAAAGCGAAGCCCGCGCGCTGAACCAGGGTTTCCTCAAACGTATGGAAACCGGCTTGCCGTTCGTGCGCGTGAAGCTGGCGATGAGCCTGGACGGCCGCACCGCCATGGCCAGCGGCGAGAGCCAGTGGATCACCGGGCCGGCCGCGCGCCGCGCCGTGCAGCGCCTGCGCGCGCAAGCCAGCGTGGTGCTGTCCGGCGCCGATACGGTGCTGACCGATGACGCCCGCCTCACCGTGCGCCCGGACGACCTGGGCCTGGACGCCGAACAGACCGAGCTGGCCTCCCGGCGCCAGCCGCTGCGCGTGCTGATCGACGGCCGCCTGCGCGTGCCGCTGACCGCCACCTTCTTTCAGGCCGGCCCGGCGCTGGTGGTGAGCACCCGGGACGATCCGAACTACGCCGTGGTCGGCCACGAACTGCTGAACCTCGCCGGCCTCGACGGTCAGGTCGACCTGATGGCGCTGCTGGCCGAACTCGGCCGCCGAGGTGTCAACGAGGTGCTGGTGGAGGCCGGTCCGCGCCTTGCTGGGGCCTTCGCCCGCCTCGGGCTGGTGGACGAATACAGCATCTTCATGGCGCCCAAGCTGCTCGGCTCCGTCGCGCGCCCGCTGCTGGAACTGCCGCTTGAGCGCATGAGCGAATCCCGCGAACTGAAGATCGTCGACATCCGCGCAGTGGGAGACGACTGGCTGGTCACGGCCAGACCGCTGTGATGGCGCGCTGGCGCCACTGACTTCGGCTTGCCGGCGGGCGCGGAGCGATCAATAGGAAGCTTCCGACTTGCGCCGGCCTGTGGTAAAACGCCACACGCGGTCGACGCTGTAACGACCGCGATTGACGTTCTCAGGGCGGGGTGCAAGTCCCCACCGGCGGTAATGGCGCGCAATGCGTCTAGCCCGCGAGCGCCTGTCCAGACCGGTTCGCCGGATGGCCAGGGTCAGCAGACCCGGTGTGATTCCGGGGCCGACGGTCATAGTCCGGATGAAGAGAGAACGGGATGAGCCATCGGGGCGTGCCTGCGCGCGTCCGTGAAGTCCCTTCGATCGATACGCCCTGTTTTTTAACCAAAACAGGAGTTCGCCACATGCATCATCTTTCCCAGTTGGCTACGCGGCCCACCCGGCCAGCGGCCTTCGCCGTGCGGGAGGCCCCATGTTCACCGGCATAATCGAATCCATCGGCACCATTGCTGCCATCACCCCGAAAGGCGGTGACGTACGCCTGTACGTGAAGACCGGCAAGCTCGACCTCGCCGACGTCAAGCTCGGCGACAGCATCGCGGTCAACGGCATCTGCCTGACGGCCGTGGAGCTGCCGGGCGACGGCTTCTGGGCCGACGTCAGCCGCGAGACCCTCGCGCGCACCGCCTTCGCGCAGCTCAAGATCGGCAGCCGGGTGAACCTGGAAAAGGCCCTGACACCGACCACCCGCCTGGGCGGTCACCTGGTCAGCGGCCACGTCGACGGTGTCGGCGAGATCGTCAAGCGCGAGGAAAACGCCCGCGCCATCCAGTTCACCGTGCGCGCACCGCGTGAACTGGCCAAGTACATCGCGCTCAAGGGCTCGATCACCGTGGACGGTACCAGCCTGACGGTGAACGCGGTCAACGGCGCCGAGTTCGAGCTGACTATCGTCCCGCACACCGTGCAGGAGACGATCATGGCCGACTACCGCGGTGGTCGCCTGGTCAACCTCGAAGTCGACCTGCTGGCGCGCTACCTGGAGCGCCTGCTGCTCGGCGACAAGGCGGCGGACCCCGCCGCCGGCGCTGGCGGCATCACCGAAGCATTCCTGGCCGAAAACGGCTTCATGAAACACTGATAAGGCTCTTCCCCGTATGGCACTCAACAGCATTGAAGAACTGCTCGACGACATGCGTCAGGGCAAGATGGTCATCCTCATGGATGACGAGGACCGCGAGAACGAAGGCGACCTGATCATCGCCTCCGAGTGTGTCCGCACCGAAGATATCAACTTCATGGCCCGCTTCGCCCGTGGCCTGATCTGCATGCCGATGACCCGCGAGCGCTGCGAGCGCCTCGGTATCCCGCTGATGGTGCAGCGCAACGGTTCCGGCTTCGGCACCAAGTTCACCGTCTCCATCGAGGCCGCTGAAGGCGTCACCACCGGCATCTCCGCCGCTGACCGCGCCCGCACCGTGCAGGCCGCCGCCGCGAAGAACGCGGTTGCCGCCGACATCGTCAGCCCCGGCCACATCTTCCCGCTGATGTCCCAGCCTGGCGGTGTGCTGGCTCGCGCCGGTCACACCGAAGCGGCCTGCGACCTGGCGCGCATGGCCGGTTTCGAGCCGTCCGGCGTGATCTGCGAGATCATGAACGACGACGGCACCATGGCCCGTCGCCCGGAGCTGGAAGAGTTCGCCCAGCAGCACGGTATCAAGATCGGCACCATTGCCGACCTGATCCACTACCGCCTGATCCACGAGCGCACCGTCGAGCGCCTCGCTGAGCAGCCGCTGGATACCGAACTGGGCCAGTTCAAGCTGATCACCTACCGCGATTCCGTGGAAGGCGACGTGCACCTGGCGCTGACTCTGGGCAACGTCTGTCCGGAAGAGCCGACCCTGGTGCGCGTGCACAACCCCGATCCACTGCGCGACCTGCTGATGGTCAACCAGGCGGGCCGCTGGAGCCTGCGCGCGGCCATGGCCAAGGTGGCCGAGGCCGGCACCGGCGTGGTCCTGCTGCTGGGCCACCAGGTCGGCGGCGACGATCTGCTGGCGCATGTCCGCGAGATCACCAATACCCCGGCGCCCGTGCAGAAACCGACCACCACCTACAGCACCGTGGGTGCCGGTTCGCAGATCCTGCGCGACCTGGGCGTTCGCAAGATGCGCCTGATGTCGGCACCGATGCGCTTCAACGCGATATCCGGTTTCGACCTGGAAGTTGTAGAATACCTGCCCGCTGAATGAACCTCGCCGCCGTGCCCTGGCACGGCGGTGCCGTTCTTCTACCCTATTTGCGGAGCGCCACAGTGACGCTCCGGCTCTTTAACAGTGAGACTTGCCCATGACCCTGAAGACCATCGAAGGTACCTTCATCGCCCCCAAAGGCCGCTTCGCCCTGGTGGTTGGCCGCTTCAACAGCTTCGTGGTGGAAAGCCTGGTGGAAGGCGCGATCGACGCGCTGGTGCGCCACGGCGTCGCCCAGAGCGAAATCACCGTGATCCGTGCTCCGGGCGCCTTCGAAATCCCGCTGGTGGCGCAGAAAGTCGCCCAGCGCGGCGAGTTCGACGCCATCATCGCCCTCGGCGCGGTGATCCGTGGCGGCACCCCGCACTTCGAATACGTTGCTGGTGAGTGCACCAAGGGTCTGGCGCAGGTTTCCCTGCAGTTCGGCGTGCCGGTTGCCTTCGGCGTGCTGACGGTCGACTCCATCGAACAAGCCATTGAGCGCTCCGGCACCAAGGCCGGCAACAAAGGCGCCGAAGCTGCCCTGTCCGCCCTGGAAATGGTGAGCCTGCTGTCGCAGCTGGAGGCCAAGTGAGCACCCAGGACGGCAACAACGCCCCGGCAAAGCCCGCCAAGCCGAACAAGATCGCCATGCGCCGCAAGGCCCGCAGCCTCGCGGTGCAGGCCCTGTACTCCTGGCAGATGGCTGGCCAGCCGCTCAACGAGATCGAGGCGACCTTCCGTACCGACAACGATTTCAGTGATGTCGACGGCGCCTACTTCCACGAGATCCTGCACGGCGTACCGCGCCTGAAGACCGATCTGGACGAGGCGTTCACTCCCTGCCTGGACCGTGCGCTGGAAGAGATCGACCCGGTGGAGCTGGCCATCCTGCGCCTGGCCACCTACGAGCTGCGCAATCGCCTGGACGTGCCGTACAAGGTCGTCATCAACGAAGGTATCGAGCTGGCCAAGACCTTCGGCGCTACCGACGGACACAAGTTCGTCAACGGCGTGCTGGACAAGCTCGCTCCGCGTCTGCGCGCCGCCGAACTGCGTGGCGCCAAGCGCTGAGGCATGGGTGAGTTCGAGCTGATCCGTCGCTACTTCGCCTCGGCCGCGTGTGCGGCCGGCGGCGAGACAGTGGCATTGGGGATCGGCGACGACTGCGCGCTCCTCGCGCCCAGGGCCGGCGAACAGCTGGCGATCTCCACCGACACCCTGGTCGTCGGCGTGCATTTTCCCGCCGTCTGCGATCCCTTCCTGCTTGGCCAGCGTGCCCTGGCGGTGTCCGCCAGCGACCTGGCGGCCATGGGCGCCGCGCCCATCGGCTTCACCCTTGCCCTGACCCTGCCCGAGGCCGACCCGGCCTGGCTGGAAGGTTTCGCCCGTGGCCTGAACCAGAAGGCGCAGGAATGCGCGCTGGTGCTGATCGGCGGCGACACCACCCGTGGCCCGCTGGCGATGACCGTCACCGTATTCGGCGGCGTGCCCGCCGGGCAGGCGCTGACCCGCGCCGGTGCGCGGCCGGGCGACCTGCTGTGTGTCGGTGGGCCGTTGGGCGAGGCGGGTGGGGCGTTGCCGCTGGTATTGGGCGAGATGACCGCCGAGCCGTCCGTCGCTGAACCGCTGCTGGCGCGTTACTGGTCGCCACAGCCGCAGCTGGATTTCGGCCAGGCGCTGCGTGGCAAGGCCACGGCGGCGCTGGATATTTCCGACGGGCTGCTCGCCGACTGCGGCCACATCGCCCGCGCTTCCGGCGTGGCGCTTATCGTTGAAGCCGACAGACTGCCCCAGAGCCCCGCGCTTGAAGCCCTGCTGGGCGCCGAGCGTGCGCAGCAGCTCAAGCTGGGCGCCGGTGACGACTACGTGCTCGCCTTCACCCTGCCTGCCGAGCATCTGCCTGCACTTTCGGCGAACTGGCCGGCCCTGCGCGTGGTCGGTAGGGTGGAAGCCGGTTCGGGCGTGCGCGTGCTCGATGGCGCTGGTGCCGATATCACGCCGCATCAGGGCGGCTACCTGCATTTCATGGAGTGACCGTGACAGAACACCCCAACCAGGCCCCGGCCCAACCCGTACCCCATTCGGTATGGAGCAATCCCTGGCACTTCCTGGCCTTCGGCTTCGGCTCGGGCACCCTGCCCAAGGCGCCGGGCACCTGGGGTTCGCTGGTTGCGCTACCCTTCATACCACTCTGGCAGATGCTGCCGGACTGGGGTTACTGGCTGATGCTGGGCGTCACCATGCTGTTCGGCTTCTGGCTGTGCGGCAAGGTTGCCGACGACCTGCGCGTGCACGATCACGAAGGCATCGTCTGGGACGAGATGGTCGGCATGTGGATCACCCTCTGGCTGGTGCCGGAAGGCTGGTGGTGGCTGCTGGTCGGTTTCGTGGTGTTCCGCATCGTCGACATTTCCAAGCCCTGGCCGATCAGCTGGATCGACCGTAACGTCCATGGCGGCGTCGGCATCATGCTCGATGACGTGCTGGCCGGCGTTTTCGCCTGGCTGGTGATGCAAGGCCTGACATGGGGTTGGGCCCACTGGCTGATCTGAGGAAGATCGATGCGCCGACTGCTGTGCCTGCTCCTCTGCCTGTGCTGGCTGCCGGCGATTTCCCTGGCGTCGGCCCTGGCCGCTGACAATACAACCAAAGCGCCTGCCGGGCTGCCCGCGGAAGTCCGGGTGGTCAGTGAAGTCTGGGTCAACTACAGCCAGGCCGACGGCCGTGGCCTGGCCTGGGATCTGCTGCGGGCCATCTACGAGCCCGAAGGCGTGCGCCTGAGCCTGCGCAGCGAGCCCTACGTGCGCTCGGTCGGGCTGGTGCAGCGCGGCGAGGCAGACGCCTGGGTCGGCTCCTACCGAAACGAAATCGATCACATCATCTATCCACACTGGCCCTATGACGTCGATCCCATCGGCGCGCTGGGCCTGAAGACTTCTCCCCAGCCGACCCTGGCCACGCTCGACCGCTACCGCCTGGCGTGGATGCGCGGCTATGCGTTCGACCGCTACCTGGACCACCTCAAACAGCGCAACGAGCTGCAACGGCGCAGCTCTGCCCTGCCGATGCTCGATGGCCACCGCATCGACTACTTCATCGACGCGCGGCCCGAGCTGGAAGAGATGATCGAGGCCAGGGGCGTTGATGCCAGCGTCTACCACATCACCGATGTCGGTTCGATTCCGCTGTATCTTGGCTTCGCCAACAATGACCGTGGGCGGGCATTGGCGAAACTCTATGATTCACGCATGCAGGTGCTCTACCGCAGCGGCGAGCTGGAACGCATCTTCGCCCGCTGGCACTGGCCCTACGCCCCGCTGAAACCGCTGCTGCCGCCCAAGGAGTGACTGCCATGCGCCTGTCCGTCCTGATCTGCCTGTCCCTCTGTTCCTTCGCTGCTCTGGCAGCGCCACAAGTGCAGGTGGTGGGGCTGTTCCCCGGCGCGGCGGTGCTCAGCATCGACGGCCAGCGCAAGCTGGTGAAGGTCGGCCAGACCGGCCCGGAAGGCGTGCAGGTGGTCAGTGCCGACAGCCACAAGGCGGTTCTGCGCGTGGGCGGCGTCGAGCAGACTTATGAGTTGAGCCGCGAGTACAACACGGCCGGCTATGCCGCGCCGGCCGCGCACGCCGAGACCAGCATCGCCCGCGGTACCGGCGGTCATTACTGGGTCGCCGGCACGATCAACAACCAGAATGCGCAGTTCCTGGTGGATACCGGCGCGACTTCGATCGCCATGAACGAAGGTCAGGCCCGGCGCCTGGGACTGGATTACCGTGCCGGCGGTACGCCGATGATGGCCTCCACCGCCAGCGGCACGGCCAAGGGCTGGCGGGTGACCCTCAACAGCGTGAAGCTCGGCGGCGTCGAGGTGCTGGGGGTCGAGGCGGTGGTGCTCGAGGGCGATTTTCCCACCGACATCCTGCTGGGCATGAGCTATCTCAACCGCGTCGGCTGGCGGGAAGACCAGGGCATGATGTACATCCAGGCCAAGCACTGAGCCGCTAGTCTGCAGTCCCCGTGACTTCTATCAAAAGCATCGATGCTTATCTTGCAGAATTCGCAATGACGGTGCAGCCGGCGCAGCTGTTACAATCCCGGTCCTCCTTCCTTAGATAAATCTTTCAGGAGTTTCCGGTGTCTGTCGTTTTCGTCGCCGCCTCCAAGCTGCCCACTCCCTTCGGCGAATTCACCATGCATGGCTTCCTCGACGAGGAAACCGGCAAGGAACACGTCGCCCTGACCATGGGCAAGCTCGACGACGGCCAGCCGGCGCTGGGGCGTCTGCATTCCGAATGCCTCACCGGCGATGCGCTGTTCAGTCTGCGCTGCGACTGCGGTTTCCAGCTCGAGGGCGCGTTGTCGGCCATCGCCAAGGAAGGCCGCGGCGTCCTGCTGTACCTGCGTCAGGAAGGCCGTGGCATTGGCCTGCTCAACAAGATCCGCGCCTACGCCTTGCAGGACGAAGGTGCCGATACCGTTGAAGCCAACCTGGCCCTGGGCTTCGGCGCCGACCAGCGTGACTACGCCATGTGCCTGCCGATGCTCAAGCACCTGGGCGTCTGCTCGCTGCGGCTGATGACCAACAACCCGCGCAAGGTGAAGGCGCTGGAAGGTTACGGCCTGACCGTTGCCGAGCGCGTGCCGCTGCAGAAGGGCCTGAACCCGCACAACAAGCGTTACCTGCAGACCAAGGCAGGCAAGCTGGGCCACATGCTGGGCAACATGCATCAGGGCGAAGCCGAGGCCGAGGCATCCGCTTCGTGAATCGCGCCGCTGCCCGGCGCCGGCTGAATCTGCTCTGGTGGTTGCTGCTGGCGCTCGCGCTGGCGCCGCAGCACCTGATGCTGGCGCTGGTGGGTGATGCGCCCGGGCCGGAATCGCTGGCCACGCCGGTGTTCGTCGTCGGCCTGCTGTCGATGTTCCTTACCCTGCCGCTGTTCCGCCGCTACAAGCATGCGCTGATTGCCACTGGCAAGGCCCGCGATGGCGCGGATGAACCCGCCGCCTGGCAGGCGCTGGGCGCCGCGCAGCGCCGTGGCGCGCTGGTCGGCAGCCTGCCGGGCTGGATCGGCGCCCTGGCGGTGCTGGTCGACCTGCATGGCGTGCCCGTCCTGCTGCTGGGCTTCGCCAGCCTGGTCATCCTCTGGCTGTACCGTCTGCCGCGCCAACTGGCCTGATGCGCCGTTTACTCTGCCTGCTCCTGCTGCTTGCCGGCCTGCCGGTTGCGGCGGCGGAGCGGGTGGTGAGCCTCGCGCCTTCCCTCACCGACATGGTCCTCGAACTGGGCGCCGGCGACCGGCTGGCCGGCCTGCTCGATGGCGGGCCGCGCCCGGAATCCCTGAAAGACCTGCCTTCCGTCGGCCGCTATGGTCAGGTCAACCTCGAACAGATTCTTGCCCTGCAGCCTGACCTGCTGCTGGTCTGGCCTGGCGCCGTGCCCGAAGCGCAGCTGCAACGCCTGACGTCCGTGGGCATCCCGGTCTATGTGGCCGATCCGCACCGTCTGGAGGATATCGCCCGGCAGTTCCGCGAGCTGGGCGAGCGACTGGGGCGAGCGGAGAAGGGGCGAGAACTGGCGCAAGCCTTCGAGGCGCGCATGGCGCAGCTGCGGACGCAGTACCACCGCGCGCCGCCGCTCAAGGTGTTCTATCAGGTGTGGGACCGTCCGCTTTATACCGTCGGTGGTCGGCAGATCATCAGCGAGGCGCTGGAAGTCTGCGGGGGCCGTAACCTGTTCGCCGATCTAGACCTGCCCGCGCCGCAGGTTGGCCGGGAAGCCGTGCTGGCGCGCGATCCGCAGGTGATCGTGGCGGCCAGCGAGGACCAGCTGCGTAGCTGGACTGGCATGCAGCAACTCAGCGCCACGCGGCTCAGGCAGCTCTGGGTGGTGCCGGATCGCAACCTGGAGAAGCCGAGCTTTGCGATGCTCGACGCCACCGAGAAGCTCTGTCGGTTGCTGTCCAAGGCGAAAGAGTAACCCTGTAGGAGCGGGCCATGCCCGCGATCGCCCATGGGGCGCTCCTACAGGGAGCCGCAGGTCAGAACCCTTCCAGCACGATCTTGCCCTTGGCCGTGTTGCTTTCCAGCAGCGCGTGGGCGCGGCGCAGGTTGGCGGCGTCGATCCTGCCGAAGTGCTCGCCCAGGGTGGTCTTCAGCACGCCGCTGTCGATCAGCCCGGCCACTCGCTGCAGCAGCTTGTGCTGCTCGATCATGTCGTCGGTCTGGAACATCGAGCGGGTGTACATGAACTCCCAGTGCAGCGACAGGCTCTTCTGCTTGAGCAGGCGCACGTCGAGGTTCAGCGGGTCGTCGATCAGCGCCAGGCGGCCCTGCGGGCGCAGGCTGGCGACGATCTCGGCGAGGTGCTCCTCGGTCTGGTTGAGGCTGGCCACGTGGGTGACTTCGCCGACGCCGATGCGCTTGAGTTCTTCGCTCAGCGGCTTGCGGTGATCGATCACGTGGTGCGCGCCGAGGTTGCGCACCCATTCCTGGGTTTCCGGACGCGAAGCGGTGCCGATCACGGTCATGCCGGTGAGCTGGCGCGCCAGCTGGGTGAGGATCGAGCCGACACCGCCGGCGGCGCCGACGATCAACAGGCTCTGTCCGGCGCTGGCCTTGCCTTCGGCCACCTGCAGGCGGTCGAAGAGCAGTTCCCAGGCGGTGATGGTGGTCAGCGGCAGTGCGGCGGCGTGGGCGAAGTCCAGGCTCTGCGGCATCGGGCCGACGATGCGCTCGTCCACCAGCTGCAGCTCGGCGTTGCTGCCGGGGCGGGTCAGGTCGCCGGCGTACCAGACCTTGTCGCCCGGCTTGAACAGGCTGACCTCACTGCCCACCGCGCGAACCACGCCAGCGGCGTCCCAGCCCAGCACCTTGTACTGGCCTTCGGCGGGCTGGGCGCGCTGGCGCACCTTGGTGTCCACCGGGTTGACGGAGATGGCGCGCACTTCCACCAGCAGGTCGCGCGGGCCGGGCGTGGGCTCGGGCAGCTGGATGTCGAGCAGGGAATTGGCGTCGGTGCTGGGCAGGCTCTGGGTGTAGCCGATGGCTTTCATGGGAATTCCTATGCGTTCGAGGCGATCAGTCGATGCGGTTCATCAGGCGGATATCGAGTTCCGCCAGGTCGGGTTCGGCGGCCTTCACGAAGGCCTGGAAGTGCGGGCTGGCCTCGTGCTCGGCCAGGGCCTCCTCATCGCGCCACTGCTCGATCATGTAGATCAGCTCGGCGTCCTTGATGTCGCGGTGCAGGTCGTATTGCAGGCAACCGGCCTCGGCGCGGGAAGGCGCGAGCATGCCGTGCAGGCGTTCCTGCAGGCTGTCGGCGCGGCCGGGTTTGGCGCGAATGATGGCGATCAGGGTCAGGCTCATCCGGGTATCTCCAGTGGGGCGGGGAAGGTGAGGGCATGCTGCTCTCTTTCGTTGGGAAGAAAAACCGCGTAAGTAGAGAGTCTCTTTCAAAGGATTTTTGAAAATGCTGCGTTTCGACGACCTGCAGATCTTCGTCCGCACCGCCGAGCGGGGCAGCCTCTCGGCCGCCGCCCGTGAGCTGGAGCTGTCACCGGCGGTGGCCAGCGCGGCGCTCAAACGCCTGGAAAGCGAGCTGGATGTGCGCCTGTTCGCCCGTTCTACCCGCAGCCTGCGTCTGACTGCCGAGGGCGAGCTGTACCTGGCCCACGCTCGTGCCGCGCTGCAAAGCCTGGACGACGGCCGCCAGCTGCTGGCCGGCGGCAAGAGCGAGATTGCCGGCAACTTCCAGGTCTCGGCGCCGTCGGACTTCGGCCGCAACGTGTTGCTCCCCTGGCTCGACGAATTCCAGGCGCTGCACCCGCGAATGAACCTGCGTCTGCTGATCAGCGACCGCCAGGCCGATCTCTACCGGCAACCGGTGGACGTGGCCTTCCGTCTCGGCCAGCCGGGTGATTCCAACCTGGTGGCGCTGCCGCTGGCCCCGGACAATCGCCGCGTGCTCTGTGCCGCTCCCGAGTATTTCGCACGCCACGGCAAGCCGACGCACCCGGACGAGCTGCACCGGCACAATTGCCTGCTCTACATGCTGGGAGGACGCGCCCATGAGCGCTGGAGCTTCAGCGACAGCCGCAAGCAGCATGTGGTGGCGGTGCGCGGCGACCGCCTTTGCGACGATGCCGATGTGGTACGGCGCTGGGCTGTGGCGGGGCAGGGGGTGGTCTACAAGTCCTGGCTGGACGTCGCGGCTGACGTGCAGGCCGGCAGGCTGGAGGTGGCGCTGGCAGATTACCTGGGCGAGGCCACGCCGATGAACCTGTTCTGTACCCACCGCGCCCAGCTCAGCCGGGCGGTGACCCAGCTGCGCGAGTTCGTCCAGTGGCGCTGCACCGAGTTGATGCGCGAGCGCCCCTGGGCCTGACGCGGGATCAGAGCGGCGTGTAGCGGTGGATCGCCGCAGACAGGCCCCAGGCGCTGGCCACCGCCAGCAGCACCATGGCGGTCGGCAGCAGGCTCCACCAGATGCGTGGCGCCAGGGCCGGCAGCTCGCTGCGGAGCTGGCTTATCCACAGGCTGGCGGCGCATACCGAGGCACCGAGCAGGGCGCCGGCAATGATGTCGCTGGGCCAGTGGGCGCCCAGGTACACGCGCGACAGCGCGATGCTGGCGGCAGGGATCACTGCCAGCAGCATCCAGGTCAGGCGTACGCGTGGGGACTTCTCGCGGCTGGCCAGCACGCCAAGCACCAGGAAGAAGGCGAAGGAGGCCGAGCTGTGCCCGCTGGGCATGCTGAAGGCGGACAGCGGGTCGGCGATCACTTCGGGGCGCGCGCGGCTGAACAGGTGCTTGAGGGTGGTGTTGAGCAGGGCGGTGCCGACCATGGTGCCGGCGGCGAAGAACGCGTGGCGCCATAGTCGCAGCGCGGCCAGCAGCACCGCCAGCAAAGCGCCGGCGATGAACTGGGTGCGGAAGTCGCCGACGCGGGTGACGGCCACCATCACATCGTCCAGCCAGGCGTGGCGGTGTTCCTGTACCAGCGCCATCAGGCCCTTGTCCAAAGCATCGAGGTGCGGCCAGCCGATCAGCATGGCGATCAGCAGCGCGAAACAGCCGGCTGCGCCGATCAGCGCAGCCTTGCGCTCCTTGCGCAGCTCGGCGTGGGTGATCAGGGCCAGCACCGCGGCGACGCAGGCGGCGACCACCCCGGCCTGCGGCCAGAAGCCCTCGGGCAGCGGCAGGCGCATGGCCGCGCCGGTGGCCCAGCCGGGCACCAGGTAGGCGATCGACCAGCCGGCGGCGGCCACGATGGAGACTGCCAGGAAGCGCCCGAACGGCATGTCGAGCATACCGGCGATCATCGGCAGGAACGGCCGTAGCGCGCCGATGAAGCGGCCCACCAGCAGGCTGGCGACGCCGTAGCGGTGGAAGAAACCTTCGGCGGCGGCCATCCATTCCGGATGGTGGCGCAGCACCGGCAGGCGGCGAATGTCCTGGTGGAAGTGGCGGCCGATCCAGTAGGACGACACATCACCCAGCAAGCCGCCGAAGAACGCCAGCGCCAGGGTTTCCCCCAGGCCGAGGGCGCCGCTGCCGGCCAGCACGGCAATGGCGAAGAGCATCACCACGCCGGGCAGGATGATGCCGATGACGGCGGCGCATTCGAGGAAGGCGACCAGGAACAGGACCAGGGCGAGCCATTGCGGATGGGTGGCCATCCAGGTGTTGAAGGCGGCGAGATCGATCATCGGAAGGTGGCGTCCTGGGTTCCGAGCAGGTGGTAGTCGTGGCCTTCGACCTGTCCGCGGCGCAAAGGGTTGCGTGTACAGAAGCTGGCGAAGGCGGCATCGACGAAGCGGTACTGCAGGTGTTCGTCGCGGCCGTGGGGAATGCCCAGGCGCGCGGCCTGGATGACCAGCGAGGGCTGCTCGCCGAGATCGTCGACGAACAGGCGCTGCGGGTCGAAACGCTGGGCGTCCCAGTCCGGCACCTTCAGGCCCATGGAGCGGCAGAGCAGGGTCTGGCCGGAGCACAGCTTGCCCAGCGCGCGCTCGCTGCCGTCAGCGGCGGGGTTGAGCCGGCGCATGCAGGCCAGGGCGGCGTCGCCGGAAATGCGATCGAGCCAGGGGTGGCCGGACTTGATCAGCACCGCATTGCCCGCACCGCCGGCGCTGAAGTTCAGCGAGTCGCCGCCGCGGGCGTAATACATGTAGATGTGCCCGCCATCAAGGAACAGCGCCTTGCGCTTCTCGGTGTAGCCCAGCGAGGCGTGGCTGCCTTTCTCGGCCAGGTAATAGGCTTCGGTCTCGATGATCCGCGCGGATAGCCACAGCTCGCCGACCCGGTGGCGGATCACCTTGCCCAGCAGCTCGCGGGCGACGGTGAGGGCGTCGCGGTTGAAGAAGGCGTCCGGCAGCGGATTCGCATCGGGCCAGGGCAAACTTAGGTTGGGTTCGGCGGGCATCGGATTGTCGCGGTTCTCGGGCCGGTCTTAGGCTGGGGGATCATAACAACAAGATTCTTAAGCATGGCTGAACGGATCCGGGCCGACAGCGCCCACATCACCCCCAGCGCGCACTACACCGGTTACGTCTGGTATCGCCACCAACTGGCCGATCCGGCCTTCGCCACGGCGTTCGGCCGCTGGGTGCACGGCTGTGTGGCGCCGATCAACTGGGGGGCGCGGATCGGCTTCGGGCTGAATATCGAAGACTTCCTGTTACAACGTCACCTGCTGATCGATGCCCGGCTGACCCAGGCCATCGAATTGCGCGGCGTTACCCAGGTGGTGGAGATCGCCTGCGGGCTTTCGCCCCGTGGCCGGCGCTTCCGCGAACGCTATCCCCAGCTGACTTACATTGAAGCCGACCTGCCGCCGATGGCGGCACGCAAGTCTGCGCTGCTGCAGGAACAGGGCTGGCTGGACGGCAAGCACCGCGTGCGGGCCGTGGATATCCTCGCCGAACAGGGCGAGCAAAGCCTGGCGGCTCTGTTCTCCGAGCTGGACCGCGACCGCCCGGTGACGGTGATTACCGAGGGTCTGGTGAACTACTTTCAGCGCCCGGTGATCGAGGGCTTCTGGCGCCGTCTGGCGGCCGCCCTGCGGGTGTTCCCGGACGCGACCTACCTGACCGAACTGTATCCCGACCTGCGCGAACATCCGCGCTACCGGCAGATCCGCTGGGGCGTCGGGCTGATTGGCCGGCTGACGCGTGGCGGCTATCCGCTGCATTACCGCAGCGCCGGCGAGATCGAGCAGGCGTTCAACGGCTGCGGGTTCGGCCGGGTGGCTGTCCTCGATCCGCAGGTGGATGGCGCGGGGCTGGGGTTGCCCAAGGGGCGGATGCCGAGTCTGGTGCGGGTGATCGAGGCGCGGGTTTAGTTCCTAGGCTCGCGAACAGTGCCAATGCAGGTCGACGGTGTCAGCGCGTTTCCCTCACCCCAGCCCTCTCCCCTTGGGAGAGGGTTAGGGTGAGGGGAATGCCTGAGCGCCGGGGCGCCCAGGGTTTCAACCAGCCAGCGGTCCTTCAAGCCGCACACGCTCCCTGCTGCATCGGCACCACCATTGCCGCCAGCGCCGCGCTGGCCTGCGGGTCGCCGTGGGCGAAGATGAAGGCCAGGCCGTCGCCGCGGTAACGCAGCGGCAGGATATCCAGCTCCGGCAGGCCGGCGGCGGCCAGTTTCCAGCCGCGCGAAGGACGATCGGCCGGCAGCGCGACGCGGATCAGTCCGCCGAAATACCCCAGCTCCGCCAGCTCGCAGCGCCATTCGCCACCTTCCCCGTTGCGCAGCACGGCGCGTGTGTCGGTCGGCGCCAGGCGCGGTTCGAAGCGGCGTTCCAGGTGCAGCAGCTGCTGGCGCTGGAAGCGTGTGCTGCCGGCGGCGCTGCGCGGCAGTGCTTCACCGCGCAAGAACGGGTTGTACAGCCGCGCGCAGGCGTCGCGGCGCTCGAACTGGGCCAGGTGGTCGGCGTTGTGGATCAGCGCGAACTCGGCGTCCGCGCAGGCGTGGGCAAATTCGGCATGCTCCCAGGGCTGGGTGAAGTGGTCGTACTCGCCGGCCAACACCAGGGTCGGGCACTGCGGGTGGCGGTCGAAGCCGCCGAAGGCCAGCAGGCGCTGGCTGTTCTGCCGGTAGCGCTCGATCTCCGCCGGGGTCAGACGCTGCAGTTGGCGCAGCAGGGCCTTGCGGAATACCGGGGAAACGCCCGTATCGGCCAGGCGCAGCGGGTTGATCAGGCCGGTCAGCACGCCGTGGGCGAAAGGCGTCTGCTCGCCCAGTTCCAGGCGCGCCAGGGCCTCCACCAGCAGCGCGCGGGCGCCGGGGCGGCCGAAGGCGGTGATGCCGGCCAGCAGCAGGCGGCCGCAGCGCGCCGGGTGGCGGGCGGCGAACAGCGCGGCTAGCGCCGAGCCGTAGGACAGCCCGATGGGCATCAGCGGCGGCAACTGCAGGGTTTGTGCAAAGGCGGCGATCAGGTCGGCCAGGTCCTCCAGGCTCAGCTCTGGCGCCAGTTGCAGGTTGCCGCCCTGGCTGGGCAGGTCGAGCAGGATCACCGGGTGCCCGGCGAGCAGCTCCGAGACCTCGCTGGCGAAGGAGCGGAAGCTCTGGAACGCGCCGCCCAGCAGAAGGACCGGCGGGCGGGTGTCATCCTCCCGTGAAGAGAAGGCCTGGTAGTGCAGTTGCCAACCGTCCAGTTCCAGCACCGCCGGGGCGGTGGTCAGGGACTGGGCGCTGTAATCGGTGCGATAGCGCATGGCAGTTCTCCGGCGGTGGACCGCCTCTTGTTGTTCTTCCCTGGCGTGCCTCCCTGGCAATGCGAACGCTGCGGGGGCAATGAGCCATGCTTGCAAAGTAACCAGCCGATACGAATTTGTTTACCCAACCTTCGGGCGGCAGGGAGGGGCGGGGAGTGTCGGATGTAACCGGCGGGCGGGGGATGACGGGCGCTGGCGTTACGCGAAGCGCGTCGCTGACCGGCCGGCTGCTGTGGCTGGCCGCTGAGGGGGCGCTCCCGCTATACTTGCGCATTTCCCTCACGCAGACGCGTTAGATCATGACCGAGTCCGTTCTCGACTATATGAGCCGCCTGGGCCGCGCCGCCCGTGAAGCGTCGCGCGTTGTCGCGCGCGCCACGACCGCGCAGAAGAACCAAGCCCTGCTGGCCGCAGCCGATGCCCTGGACGCCGCCCGCGCCCAGCTGACCGAAGCCAACGAACAGGATCTGGCCAATGGCCGTGCCAACGGTCTGGAGCCCGCCATGCTCGACCGCCTGGCCCTGACGCCGGCGCGCATCGACGACATGATCGAAGGCCTGCGCCAGGTCGCCACGCTGCCGGACCCTATCGGCGAGATCCGCGACATGCGCTACGTGCCGTCCGGCATCCAGCTGGGCAAGATGCGCGTGCCCCTGGGCGTGGTGGGGATCATCTACGAATCCCGTCCGAACGTGACCATCGACGCCGCCAGCCTGTGCCTGAAGTCCGGCAACGCGACCATCCTGCGTGGTGGTTCCGAAGCGATCCACTCCAACCAGGCGATCGCTGCGTGCATCCAGACCGGCTTGGCCGCCGCCGGCCTGCCGGCCAGCGCCGTGCAGGTGGTGGAAACCACCGACCGCGCCGCTGTCGGCGCGCTGATCACCATGCCCGAGTACGTCGACGTCATCGTTCCGCGTGGCGGCAAGGGCCTGATCGAGCGCATCAGCCGTGACGCCAAGGTCCCGGTGATCAAGCACCTGGACGGCATCTGCCACGTCTATATCGACATCGCCGCCGACCTCGACAAGGCAATCCGCGTCGCCGACAACTCGAAGACCCAGCGCTACGCGCCGTGCAACACCATGGAGACGCTGCTGGTTCACGCCGGCATCGCCGACCGCGTGCTGCCGCCGCTGGCCGCCATCTACCGTGACAAGGGCGTGGAACTGCGCGGCGATGCCGCCACCCGCGCGCTGCTGGGCGCCGACGTACTGGAAGCCACCGAGGAAGACTGGCGCACCGAGTACAACGCGCCGATCCTGTCGATCCGCATCGTCGACGGCCTCGATGCGGCCATCGAGCACATCAACACCTACGGCTCGCAGCACACCGACGCGATCATTACCGAGAACTTCACCGATGCCCGCCGCTTCCTCACCGAAGTGGACTCGGCCTCGGTCATGGTCAACGCCTCGACCCGCTTCGCCGATGGCTTCGAATACGGCCTGGGCGCGGAGATCGGCATTTCCACCGACAAGCTGCACGCCCGCGGCCCGGTCGGCCTGGAAGGCCTGACCAGCGAGAAATACGTGGTGTTCGGCGACGGACACGTGCGGACCTGATGAACAAGGCGCGTTCCCGTCGGGTCGGTCTGTTCGGTGGCACCTTCGACCCGGTGCACATCGGTCACCTGCGCAGTGCGCTGGAGATGGCCGAGCAGTTCGACTTCGACGAGTTGCGCCTGATCCCCAACTTCCGCCCGCCGCACCGCGACACCCCCCAGGTGAAACCGGAGCAGCGGCTGGCGATGGTCGAGCTGGCGGTAGCCGGCGTGACCCCGCTGGTGGTCGATGACCGCGAGCTGAAGCGTGACAAACCCTCCTACACCATCGACACCCTGGAGTCGCTGCGTGGGGAGCTGGATGAGCGGGACCAGTTGTTCCTGCTGGTCGGCTGGGACGCATTTTGCGGCCTGCCGACCTGGCATCGCTGGGAAGAGTTGCTGGAGCACTGTCATATCGTCGTGCTGCAGCGCCCGGATGCCGACAGCGAGCCGCCGGAAGACCTGCGCGACCTGCTGGCGGCGCGCAGTGTTGCCGACCCGAAGGCGATGACCGGCCCGGCCGGGCAGATCACCTTCGTCTGGCAGACGCCGCTGGCAGTATCCGCCACCCAGATCCGCCAACTCCTGTCGCAGGGGCGCTCGGTGCGCTACCTGGTGCCGGATGCGGTATTGAACTATATCGAGGCGCACGGCCTGTACCAGGCGTCTCACTGATCAAGCTAGAGAGTCATACATGCAAACCGAACAACTGGTCGAACTGACCATCGCCGCCCTGGAAGATCTCAAGGCGCAGGACATCACCGTCATCGACGTGCGCGAGAAGACCAGCATCACCGACGTCATGGTCATCGCCACCGGCGCCTCCAGCCGTCAGGTCAAGTCGCTGGCCGACAACATCCTGGAAAAGGTCAAGGAACAGGGCGTGCGCCCGATCGGCAGCGAAGGCCAGGAAGGCGGCGAGTGGGTCCTGATCGACCTCGCCAACGTCGTGGTCCATGTCATGCAGCCGGCCACCCGCCAGTTCTACGACCTGGAACGCCTGTGGCAGGGCGCCGAGCAGAGCCGCGCTCACCACAGCGCCGAGTAAGCCTGCCGTGCGTCTGCGTCTGATCGCGGTCGGCTCGCGCATGCCGCGCTGGGTGGAAGAGGGCTGGGCGGAGTACGTCAAGCGCCTGCCCTCGGAGCTGTCCCTGGAACTGGTGGAAATTCCGCTCAACACGCGTGGCAAGAATGCCGACGTGGCGCGGCTGATCCGCCAGGAAGGCGAGGCCATGCTGAGCAAGGTCCAGCCGGGGGAACGCATCGTCACCCTGGAAGTCGAAGGCAAGCCCTGGAGCACCCCCCAGCTGGCGCAGGAGCTTGACCGCTGGCGCCTGGACGCGCGCACTGTCAACCTCATGGTCGGTGGGCCGGAAGGCCTGGCGCCGGAGGTCTGCGCGCGCAGCGAGCAGCGCTGGTCGCTGTCGCCGCTGACCCTGCCGCACCCACTGGTGCGGATTCTGGTCGGCGAGCAGATCTACCGCGCCTGGACGGTTTTGTCCGGGCACCCCTACCACAAGTAGTCGTAGCCGTTTTCGATGCCGCAGCCGATACAGCTCAAGGACCACGAGAAGGACGCCCGTCTGGTCCGCGCCCGCGTCATCGTCGGCGGGGTGGCGATCTTCCTGCTCGCCCTGGTGTTGGTGGCGCGCATGTATCACCTGCAGGTGACGCAGTACGACTACCACTCGACGCTGTCGGAGAACAACCGCGTCCACGTGCAGCCGATTCCGCCCAATCGCGGGCTGATCTTCGACCGCAACGGGGTGATCATCGCCGACAACCGCCCCAGCTTCAGCCTGACCATCACCCGCGAGCGCACCGAGAACCTGCAGGAGACGCTCAAGACCCTGGTGGAGATCCTCGGCCTCACCGAGGAAGACAAGGCTATCTTCGAGAAGCGCATGAAACAGGGGCGCCGGCCGTTCGAGCCGGTGCCGATCATGTTCGAGCTGTCCGAGGAGCAGATCGCCCGCATCGCGGTTAACCAGTACCGCCTCAACGGCGTCGACGTGGCTGCGCAGTTCGTCCGCCATTACCCGCTGGGCGAGCACTTCGCCCACTCGGTCGGCTATGTCGGGCGGATCAACGAGGCGGAACTGAAGAAGCTCGACCCGGTGGCCTATTCGGGCACCCACCACATCGGCAAGACCGGCGTGGAAAAATTCTATGAGGACGCGCTGCACGGCACAGTTGGCTACGAGGAAGTCGAGACCAACGCCCGTGGCCGCGTCCTGCGCGTGCTCAAGCGCACCGAGCCGGTCTCCGGCCGTGACATCGTGCTGAGCATCGACAGCAAGCTGCAGGCTGCCGCGGAAACCGCACTGGCCGGCCGGCGCGGCGCCATCGTGGCGATCCAGCCGTCCACCGGCGAAGTGCTGGCCATGGTCAGCCAGCCCGCCTACGACCCCAACCTGTTCGTCACCGGCATCAGCTTCAAGGACTATGCGGCCCTGCGCGATTCCGAGGACCGCCCGTTGTACAACCGCGTGCTGCGCGGCCTGTACCCGCCGGGCTCGACGGTAAAACCGGCGGTGGCCATCGCCGGCCTCGATGCAGGCGTCGTGACGCCCTCCAGCCGAGTGTTCGACCCCGGCTATTACCAACTGCCGAACTACGACCACAAGTACCGCAACTGGAACCGCATGGGCGACGGCTGGGTGACCCTGGAGACCGCGATCATGCGCTCCAACGACACCTACTTCTACGACCTCGCGCATAAGCTGGGGATCGATCGCCTGCACGACTACATGAGCGAGTTCGGCTTCGGCCAGCGGGTCGCCCTGGACATGTACGGCGAAGCGGAAGGCCTGATGCCGTCGCGCCAGTGGAAGCGCGCGCTGCGCCGACAGGCCTGGTTCCCCGGCGAAACCCTGATTCTCGGCATCGGCCAGGGCTACATGCAGGCCACGCCGCTGCAGCTGGCGCAGATGACCGCGCTGCTGGCCAACAAGGGCAAATGGATTCGTCCGCACCTGGCCAAGACCATCGACGGCAAGCCGCCGGTCGACGAGGACCCGATGCCGGATATCAAACTCAAGGACCCGAACAACTGGAACCTTGTGGACTACGGCATGCAGCAGGTAGTCCATGGGGCTCGCGGCACTGCGCACAAGGTCGGCGCGACGTCCGTCTACCGCATTGCCGGCAAGTCCGGTACCGCGCAGGTCGTCGCGATCAAGCAGGGCGAGAAATACAACCGCTCCAAGCTGCTCGAGCGCCACCGCGACCATGCCTTGTTCGTCGGTTTCGCTCCGGCGGACAACCCGCAGATAGCCGTGGCCGTGATGGTGGAGAACGGTGAGTCCGGCTCCGGCGTTGCCGCCCCCGTACTGAAGGCCGTGACCGACGCCTGGTTGCTCGACGAGACCGGCAAGCTCAAGGCCGAATACGCACCGCAGACCACGGCGGAGGCGCCCAAACCATGACCATGAACGGAAATTTCGACCGCACACTGTCCAGCGAAGACGTGATGAAGCGGCGCTCCAGCCTGCTGCAGCGCCTGCACATTGACGGCCTGCTGCTCCTGCTGCTGGTGACCCTGGGCTCGGTCGGCCTGTTCGTCCTGTATTCCGCCAGCGGCAAGAGCTGGGACCTGCTGATCAAGCAGGCCTCGTCGTTCGGCCTGGGCCTGGGCGCGATGTTCGTGCTGGCGCAGATCGAGCCGCGCTTCCTCGCCCGCTGGGTGCCGCTGGGCTACCTGATCGGCGTGGCGCTGCTGGTGGTGGTGGACGTGATGGGTCACAACGCCATGGGCGCGACCCGCTGGATCAACATTCCCGGGGTGATCCGCTTCCAGCCGGCGGAATTCATGAAGCTGCTGATGCCCATGACGATCGCCTGGTACCTGTCCAAGCGCTCGTTGCCGCCGGGTTTCAAGCACAGCGTGGTGGGCCTGGCGCTGATCGTCGTGCCCTTCGTGCTGATCCTCAAGCAGCCGGACCTGGGCACCGCCATGCTGGTGCTGGCGTCCGGCTCCTTCGTGCTGTTCGTCGGCGGGCTGCGCTGGCGCTGGATCATCATGGCTGTATCGGCTGCGGTGCCGGTCGCCGTGGGCATGTGGTACTTCGTCATGCACGACTACCAGAAGCAGCGCGTACTGACCTTCCTCGACCCGGAAAGCGATCCGCTGGGCACCGGCTGGAACATCATCCAGTCCAAAGCGGCCATCGGTTCCGGCGGCGTCTTCGGCAAGGGCTGGCTGCTGGGCACTCAGTCCCATCTGGATTTTTTGCCCGAAAGCCACACGGACTTTATCATTGCCGTGCTCGGCGAAGAGTTCGGTCTGGTCGGGGTGTGCCTCCTGCTGGTGCTGTACCTGCTGGTGATCTACCGGGGGCTGGTGATCACGGCACAGGCGCAGACGCTGTTCGGCAAGCTGCTTGCCGGCAGTATCACCATGACCTTCTTCGTGTATGTGTTCGTCAACATTGGTATGGTCAGCGGACTGTTGCCAGTGGTGGGGGTACCGCTGCCCTTTATCAGTTATGGCGGAACTTCGCTGGTGACTCTGATGTCAGGGTTCGGCGTTTTGATGTCGATTCACACCCACCGGAAGTGGATCGCCCAGGTTTGATGACAAGAGTGAAGAAAGGAATGCAAGTACTGCGCGCCTGGGCTGCCAGGGGGGTGCATTGGGTCGGAATCGCGGGGGCGATCGGCATGTCCGGCGCCGCTGGCGCGGGCGACTACGATGGTTCGCCTCAGGTCGCCGAGTTCGTCAGCGAAATGACCCGTGACTACGGCTTCGCCGGCGAGCAGCTCATGGGCCTCTTCCACGACGTGGAGCGCAAGCAGTCCATCCTCGACGCCATCTCCCGCCCCGCCGAGCGGGTGAAGACCTGGAAGGAATACCGCCCGATCTTCGTCACCGACGCGCGCATCAACCGCGGCGTGGACTTCTGGAACCAGAATGCCGAGGCCCTGGCCCGCGCCGAGCAGGAATACGGCGTGCCGGCCCAGTACATCGTCTCCATCATCGGCGTGGAGACCTTCTTCGGCCGCAATACCGGCAACTTCAAGGTGATGGACGCGCTGTCCACCCTGGGCTTCGACTACCCGCCGCGCGCCGACTTCTTCCGCAAGGAGCTCAAGCAGTTCCTGCTGCTGGCCCGCGAACAGCAGGTCGACCCGCTCAGCCTGACCGGCTCCTACGCCGGCGCCATGGGCCTGCCGCAGTTCATGCCGAGCAGCTTCCGCGCCTACGCCGTGGACTTCGACGGCGACGGCCACATCAATATCTGGAGCGACCCCACCGATGCCATCGGCAGCGTCGCCAACTACTTCAAGCAGCACGGCTGGCATACCGGCGAGCCGGTGGTGTCGCAGGCGGAAATCGGCACCTCCACCGCCGAAGACGCGCTCACCCAAGGCCTGGAACCGCAGATGAACCTTGGTCAGCTACGCTCTCAGGGCTGGCGAACCCATGACGTGATCCGCGACGACCTGATGGTGACCGCCATGCGCCTGGAAGGCGCACAGGGCACCGAATACTGGGTCGGGCTGCCGAACTTCTACGTGATAACCCGTTACAACCGCAGCGCCATGTACGCCATGGCGGTCCATCAGCTGGCCGGCGAGATCGCCAAGGCGCGAGGTGTCCATTGAGCAAGCGAATCGCAAGTCCCGGCCTCTGGTCGCTGGCCGCCTGCGTTGGCCTGAGCACCGTGTTCCTCGCCAGTTGCACCGGCAACCGTGCGCCCCAGCAGCAGCCGGTGGCCAGCAGCGGCATTTCCGGGCCTTATGATTACAACCGCCCGCACCGCGACGGCGCGCCCTGGTGGGACGTCGACGTCTCGCGCATCCCCGATGCCGTGCCGATGCCGCACAACGGGCCGTTCAAGAACAACCCCTATACCGTGCTGGGCAAGACCTACTACCCGCTGAACAACGCGAACACCTACAACGTGGTCGGCACCGCCTCCTGGTACGGCACCAAGTTCCATGGCCAGGCCACCGCCAACGGCGAGCAGTACGATCTTTACGGCATGACCGCTGCGCACAAGACCCTGCCGCTGCCGAGCTACGTCCGCGTGACCAACCTGGACAACGGCAAGAGCGTCATCGTCCGCGTCAACGACCGCGGCCCGTTCTATTCCGACCGGGTGATCGACCTGTCCTTCGCCGCCGCCAAGAAACTCGGCTATGCCGAGACCGGCACCGCCCACGTGAAGGTAGAGGGCATCGACCCCGACCGCTGGTGGGCCTCCCAGGGCAAGCAGCCGCCGATGATCATGGCCCTGCCGAAGATGGCCTCGCAGCCTGCCGCGCAGCCGCAGGCGGTCGCCATGGCCCAGCCCATCGAAACCTACACCCCGCCGCCGGCGCAACACGCCGCGCCTGTGGCGCCGGTCCAGATCGACTCAAAAAAAAACGCTTCATTACCAGCCGATGGCCTGTATCTCCAGGTGGGTGCCTTCGCCAACCCGGACGCTGCGGAGCTTCTCAAGGAGAAGGTCGGCGGCCTGACGGGGGCGAAATCCTTTATCAGCTCGGTCGTGGTCAACCAGCAGACCTTGTACCGAGTGCGCCTGGGACCGATCGGAACGCAGGATGAAGCAAGTCGGATGCAGGACAGCATCCGCGTGGCCAATCTAGGCCAACCCAAGCTCGTGCGCCTGGACTGAGATTCCACCGCACGTGCCGCAGCGGCCCGTCAGAGGTCGCAGCACCCGAGTTCCCCCCAAGGGGATTGTTTGACCATTAGTGAACCCCAGAGAGACGGATGAACATCTTCAACTTCGCCAAACGCCTGTCCTTGCTCGTGTTGTTCAGCGCCCCCGTGGCCAGCTGGGCAGCTGAAGTCGTTCCCGCCGCCCCGCAGCTCGCGGCCAAGGCCTGGGTGCTGATGGACGGCGCCAGCGGCAACATCCTGGTCGAGAACGCCGGTGACGAGCGCCTGCCGCCCGCCAGCCTGACCAAGCTGATGACCGCCTACATCGCCACCAAGGAAATCGAAGGCGGCCGCATCGCCGAATCCGACCTGGTCACCGTCAGCGAACACGCCTGGCGCACCGGCGGCTCGCGCATGTTCATCAAGGTCGGCTCCCAGGTTTCGGTGAGCGACCTGCTGCACGGCATCATCATCCAGTCGGGCAACGACGCCTCCGTCGCCCTGGCCGAGCACATCGCCGGCAGCGAAGACGCCTTCGCCGACATGATGAACACCACCGCGCAGAAGCTGGGCATGACCAATTCCCACTTCATGGACGCCACCGGCCTGCCCAACCCGGACCACTACTCGTCCGCCAAGGACATGGCCACCCTGGCCCGCGCCATCATCTACGGCGAGCCGACTCACTACGCCATCTACGCGCAGAAAGAGTTCTTCTGGAACAACATCAAGCAGCCCAACCGCAACCTGCTGCTGTGGCGCGACAAGACCGTCGACGGCCTGAAGACCGGCCACACCGACGAAGCCGGCTACTGCCTGGTGGCTTCCGCCGTGCGTGACGGCCAGCGCATGATCGCCGTGGTGTTCGGCACCAACAGCGAACAGGCTCGCGCCGCCGAAACCCAGAAGCTGCTGACCTACGGCTTCCGCTTCTTCGAAACCCAGACCTTCTACAAGAAGGGCGCCGAGCTGACCAAGGCCATGGTCTGGAAAGGCTCCGAGCACGAAGTCAAAGCCGGCCTGTCCGAAGACCTGACCATGACCGTGCCGCGCGGCCAGCTCAAGCAGCTGCAGGCCAACATGGTCGTCGAGCCGAACCTGATGGCGCCGATCCAGCAGGGCCAGGTCATCGGCAAGGTCGAAGTCAAGCTGAACGACAAGGTCGTCCGCACCGCCGACCTCGTCGCCCTCAACGCCGTGGAAGAAGGCGGCTTCTTCCGCCGTATCTGGGACAGCATCCGCCTGTTCTTCTTCGGCCTGTTCAACTGACCGCCCGTCCCGGTCTTGTACTTTTGTATACAAGACCGGGATTGACCCGCCCGCGCGGTCGCAAACTCGGGTAAAATGCCCGCCTGCGACTGCCTGGTCCCCGTGGCCCGGCGGCCGAAGTCCGATCCACCCGGAGCGTCCCCATCCCGGACGCTCATGCGGAGGCGGGCCACCCGCCCGCGAGAGCCATGACTGATACCCCTGATTCCGTCGATACCAGCGAACAGCCCGCACCGAAGATCGAGTTCCCCTGCGAACGCTACCCGATCAAGGTCATCGGCGACGCCGGCGAAGGCTTCCCCGACCTGGTCGTCGAAGTCATCCAGCGCCACGCTCCGGACCTCGACATCACCACCCTGGTCACCCGTGACAGCCGCAACGGCCGATTCCTGTCCGTGCAGGTGCTGATCACCGCCACCGGCGTCGACCAATTGCAGAACATCCATAAAGACCTGCGCGCCACCGGCCGCGTCCACATGGTGCTCTGATGGGCGAAACGCTGGGCTTTCGTGAGCTGGGTATCCTTCCTTACGAGCCGACCTGGCACGCCATGCAGCGCTTCACCGCCGAGCGCGAGCCCGTCACGCCCGACGAAGTCTGGCTGCTCGAACACGAACGCGTGTTCACCCAGGGCCAGGCCGGCAAGGCCGAGCACGTGCTGTTCCCCGGCGACATCCCGGTCGTCCAGGTCGACCGCGGCGGCCAGGTGACCTACCACGGCCCCGGCCAGCTGGTCGCCTACCTGATGCTCGACGTGCGCCGCTCCGGCATTGGCGTGCGCGACCTGGTTTCGCGCATCGAGCAGAGCCTCATCGGCCTTCTCGACAGTTACGGCGTCACCGCTGTGTCCAAACCCGACGCTCCGGGCGTCTATGTGGACGGCGCGAAGATCGCATCTCTCGGCCTGCGCATCCGCAACGGCCGCTCCTTCCATGGCCTGGCCCTCAACGTGGACATGGACCTGGAACCCTTTCGACGCATCAATCCCTGCGGTTACGCAGGCATGGCCATGACCCAGCTGAGTCAGCTGGCCGGCCCCATCGCATTGGCCGAGGTGCGCGAGCGCCTGCGTGGCGAACTCGTCGAACGCCTTGGCTACGCGGCACAGAAGACCCTAACGGGCGGGATCGAACCTAGATGAGCACTGTTGTGGAGAATTCCGGCCAGGCCGCCCCGGCCGCCAAGCCGGGCAAGGTGGAAGTCGGCGTCAAGCTGCGCGGCGCAGAGAAGGTCGCGCGCATTCCGGTGAAGATCATCCCCACCGACGAACTGCCGAAGAAGCCCGACTGGATTCGCGTGCGCATCCCCGTTTCCCCCGAGGTCGACCGCATCAAGCAACTGCTGCGCAAGCACAAGCTGCACAGCGTCTGCGAAGAGGCCTCCTGCCCGAACCTGGGCGAGTGCTTCTCCGGCGGCACCGCGACCTTCATGATCATGGGCGACATCTGCACCCGTCGCTGCCCGTTCTGCGACGTCGGCCACGGCCGTCCGAAGCCGCTGGATGTCGATGAGCCGACCAACCTCGCCATCGCCATCGCCGACCTGCGTCTGAAGTACGTGGTGATCACCTCAGTGGACCGCGACGACCTGCGTGACGGCGGCGCCCAGCACTTCGCCGACTGCCTGCGCGAAATCCGCAAGCTGTCCCCCGGCGTACAACTGGAGACCCTGGTCCCGGACTACCGCGGCCGCATGGACATTGCCCTGGAAATCACCGCCAACGAGCCACCGGACGTGTTCAACCACAACCTGGAAACCGTGCCGCGCCTGTACAAGTCGTCTCGTCCGGGCTCCGACTTCGAGTGGTCGCTCGACCTGCTGCAGAAGTTCAAGCAGCTGGTCCCGCATGTACCGACCAAGTCTGGCCTGATGCTCGGCCTGGGCGAGACCGACGAGGAAGTCATCGAAGTCATGCACCGCATGCGCGAGCACGACATCGACATGCTGACCCTCGGCCAGTACCTGCAGCCCTCGCGCAACCACCTGCCGGTGCAGCGCTTCGTCCACCCGGACACCTTTGCCTGGTTTGCCGAAGAAGGCGAGAAAATGGGCTTCAAGAACGTCGCCTCCGGCCCGCTGGTGCGCTCCTCGTATCACGCCGACCAGCAGGCCCACGGCACCAAGATCGGTTGATCGCTCGCCGGATATCTCCGGCCGTCGCTGCTTGAAGAAAAGGCCGCCTCTCGCAAGAGAGGCGGCCTTTTTCGTTGCCGACCACTTCGCTCACCCCGTCATCCTGGTTCCTGATGTGTAGGAATTCCCCTTTTTCATTCGGACTATTCCCGGCGGTATTAGCGTCTCGACTGACAGCCGAAACGTTGTGTCATCAGCAGAATTCACAGGGTCGCTCGCCATTGTTCCTGGCGGCGCGCAATGCCATGGGGAGCACCAATGTGGCCCGAATCGATTGGGAACGAGGCCCCCGGCATCCCGATCACACTGCTGAGTGAACAACATGAAAAAGCTGCTCGTAGTTGCAATTCTCTCCTCCGCTTCCGTTGGCGCCTTCGCCTATGACGCACAGGTCAACTTCAACGGCGAGGTGCTGGACCAGACTTGTGAAGTAAACGGCAAGCAAGGCTCCGCCGTCGTCGACGTGACCCTGCCGACCGTCAACAAGAGCGCCCTCGCCGGCGCCAATAGCTGGGCAGGCAATACCCCGTTCACCTTCAGCCTGACCAACTGCCCGGTCAGCGCCACCACTGCCAAGTGGGAAATCACCGGCCGGGTCGACAGCGCTGGCACCCTGTTGAATACCGTCACCGGTACCAACGCCACCGTTCGTCTGCTCGACCCGACTGGCACCGCCATCAACATCAACACCGACGCCGGTTACATGTTCACTCCGGCCGCCGATGGCAGCGCCACCCTGAAGTACATGGCGCAGTACTACTCCCAGGCTGGCTCCGCCACCGCTGGCAAGCTGCAGACCGTCGGTTACTGGACCCTGACCTACTAATCGGTCTGCGTCGATCTCGACGCTCGCGGTTGGCAATACCCGGGGGAGGCGTTCCATCTCGGGCCTCCTCCGGTCTTCTAAGGTGATCGTGCAATGGCAAGTCTGACTTCAAAATCCTTCTGGTTCGCCGGTTGCCTGAGCGTGGCGACCTTCTGGTGCGGCCTGGCTCAGGCAGGCATCGTGATCCAGGGCTCCCGTGTCGTCTATCCCGCCAAAGATCGGGAGGTCTCCATCAAGATGACCAATATTGGCGAACAGCCTTCCCTGGTGCAGGCCTGGGTCGACAGGGGCAACGAGAAACTTACCGCCGATAAGGCCGATGGCCCGTTCCTGATCACGCCCCCCATCACTCGTGTCGAGGCCAAGAAGGGGCAGACTCTGCGTCTGGTCTACACCGGCGATGATGCTGCTTCCAAAAAGCAGGAGACCGTATTCTGGCTGAACGTGCTGGACGTTCCCCCCATGCCAAAGGATCAGGAGTCCAACTTCCTGCAGGTTGCCGTGCGTTCGCGGATGAAGATCTTCTATCGCCCTGACGGTCTGGAGGGCAACCCGAACCAGGCTGCGGAAAGCCTGACCTGGTCGGTCGTCCAGGCCGGTAGTGGTTACGTGATCCGCGCTCGCAATAGCACGGCATTCCACGTCTCCCTTGCCAGCGTTCAGCTTGTCGCCGACGGCAGGAGTTACGACGTGCGCAAGGACGACGTGAAGATGCTCGCACCGGGCAGCAGCATGGACTTCCCTTTGCCGAGCCTCACGGGTCACCCGGGTGCCGGCGCCAAGGTTGATTACCAGTGGGTGACGGACTACGGCGCATTGAGCCAGCACGAGAGCGCCCTCTGATAGCTGCTACCTGAGCATGGCCGGATTGAGTCCGGCCAGTTGCATTCAACCTCACTAGGTTCCGCCGCCTGGCACTCCGCGCGGCGAGGATTCGTTCGTCCTGAGAATGGCGGACGACTGGAGAAAACCATGGATCTGAAGCAAGGCACATACTTCCAGCAGTTCAGGCGATCATCGCTGGCTGCCGCCGTCGCAGAGCATGCAGCCTCACCGGTGGCCGTTGGCTGCAGCCTGGTAGTGAGCGCCTTGCTGATGCTAGGGAGTGGCGCTGTTATGGCTGCAGAGCCTGCCAATAAGGGAGCATCCTCAGGCACTCGCCATGATTCCCCTTCCTTCGCCGCGTTCAACCCCAACTTCTTCGACAATGGCGGTAGCACCCCCAGCGTGGATGTCTCGCGATTCGAGAATGGCACGCCGGTGGAGCCGGGCACCTACCGGCTGGACGTCTACGTCAATGATTCCTGGATCGGTCGTATGCCGATAACTGCCGTAGCCAATGGCAGCGGCAAGGATGCGACCTCTCGATATTGCGTCAAGGCGGCGCAACTCCCTGAGCTGGGCGTCGCTGTCAGCAAGTTGCCCGTGGAGAACCAGAAGCTCGTCACCGGTGACTGCGTCGACTTCGCCGCTGCCGTCCCGGACGGCAAGATCGACGTCGACCTCTCCGAACTGACGGCCCGTGTGTCCATTCCGCAGCTCTACGTTGGCCGTCAGGTCCGCGGCTACGTTGACCCGTCGCAATGGGACGGCGGAGTCGCCGCCGGTTTCCTCAACTACGACACCAACCTGTATCGCACCGACAGTCAGGGCTCCGACTCCACCCAAGCCTATGCCGGCATCAACGCTGGCATGAACCTGGCGGATTGGCGCCTGCGTTACAACGGTACCTATAACCATGGCAAGACCGATGGCAGCCCGACGCAGAGCAGCTACCAGTCCATTAGTAGCTATGCCCAGCGCGATGTCACCAGCCTGAAGTCCCAGTTCACCGCGGGCCAGTACTACACTCCCAGTGACCTGTTCGACTCCGTGCCTTTCACCGGCGTCCAACTGGGCAGCGACGACCGGATGCTGCCGGACTCCCAACGCGGATTCGCGCCGGATATTCGCGGTGTAGCGGAAACCAATGCGCGGGTACGGATCAAGCAAGGTGAGAGCGTCATCTACGAAACCACCGTGGCGCCAGGCCCATTTGAGATCAACGACCTGTTCAACACCGGCTACGCCGGAGACCTGACAGTAGAGGTCACCGAAGCTGACGGCCGTGTGAAGTCATTCCTGGTGCCCTATGCCTCCGTCGGACAACTGGTCCGTCCGGGCGTGTCCCGCTACAGCGCGACAGCGGGCCAGTACCACGACAAGACCCTCGATCGCGAACCCAACTTTGGCCAGGGCACCTACCAGTACGGCCTCAACAATTTCATGACGGCTTACACCGGCGGCATCGTTGCCAACTCCTACCAGGCCGCCCAGGGAGGCCTCGCCTTCAGTACCGCGCTGGGGGCATTGGCGGCGGACGTCACCCAGTCGCGTGCCACCGACCTGCCGACCGATCGCTATGGCATCAAGTCCGACATGAGTGGCCAGAGTTACCGGCTGACCTACAGCAAGTTGCTGGAGGCCACCTCCACCAACATGACCATTGCCGCCTACCGCTTCAACAGTGAAAACTACCTGAGCCTGCAGGATTACGCCCAGGTGTGGGGCCGCCTCAGCGAGAAGTACGAGTTCGACCGCCAGCGCAACCGCTACCAATTGACGCTCAACCAACCGGTCGGCGAGCGCAGCTCCTTGTACGTCAGCGGATCCAAGCAGAACTATTGGAACCGCAGCGACACCGACACCAGTTTCCAGGCTGGCTACAGCACCGGTTTCAACTGGGGAACCGTCAACCTGAGTGCGTCGCGAACCAGCATTGGCAGCTCGGTCAACAACGGCAGAAGCGACTGGAATGACAACCTGAGCCGCAGCGACTACCAGAACACCTACATGCTCAGCGTCAACATCCCGATCGGCACGGACAGTGACAACCCTCTGTCGCTGACGACCAACCTCAACGTCACCGACAGCAAGAACAACAATGTGCAGACCACTCTCAGTGGTACCACGGGCGAACAGCGCCAGCTCAGCTATTCCGTGTATGGCTCTGGCAACAAGGTCGATAGCGATCGCAAGTACAACGGCGGTGGCAGCGTCACCTACAACTCGCCCTACGCCGTCTACAACGCCAACGCCAGTGGTGGCGACGGCTACAAGCAGGCAGGTGTGGGCGCGCGCGGCGCGATCGTCGTGCACCCTGGCGGTGTCAACTTCAGCCAGAACCAGGGGGAGACCCTGGCCGTTCTCGAAGCCAAGGGCGCCGAAGGTGCGGCCATCAACTCCAACGTCGGCGCCAAGGTGGCTGGCAACGGCTATGCCGTCGTGGGGGGGCTGACCCCCTACCGTCAGAACGACATCGAGATCGACCCCAAGGGCACCTCCGAGGATGTCGAACTGCAGGTCACTTCCCAAAGTGTGGCGCCGCGCTTCGGCTCCATCGTCATGCTCAAGTACCCGACAGTGACCGGTGCGCCTGTGCTGATGACAGTGAAGCGCGACGACGGCGAAGTCATCCCTCTTGGTGCCGAAGTACTGGATGCCAAAGGTAACAGCCTGTCCATGGTGGGGCAGGGCGGCCGTGTTTTCTTGCGGGGCCTGGCCTCCACGGGAGAACTGATGGTCAAGTGGGGCGAGGGCTCCGGCCAGCGCTGTCAGATCAACTATCAACTGCCGGCTGGTGCTAAGAAGGACGCCCCTTTTATGAAGACGGATGCGACCTGCCGGACTGTGTTGGGTAAATCTGCATTGGCTCAGAACCAACTTTAATGAAGCAGGCACCCGAAAAGACAGTATTCAAATCAGTGGTTTTCTCTTTGTGAAAGCCGCTCCAGAATATGTTCGAGTCCTCTTGGACTTGGCTGTAGCCTGCCGGCTCTCTCTCGGTAAAATCTTAGGTCGCATGCTGCCGCTGCCGCTGCCGCTGCCGCTGCCGCTGCCGCTGCCGCTGCCGCTGCTGGTTACTAGTGGGGAGTCTTTTGCTTATTGTTCCGGAAATATAGTGGCAAGCCCAATTTCCCCGGCAGTCGTGTTCATCAGCAAAACCACTCCTGTCGGCCAGGTTTCGCGATCGCCACGCTGACAGTTAATTGCGCCGGCGCTGGAGTAGTCAATGATTTCCGGGCAATGAACTACACCCCTCAATCGCCTCTGCAGGATGGGTAGAAGATTTCGAATAGCTACGGGATAAGTCTGCAAGGTTTGGGGTGCCGCATGTACTTGCCTGACGGACTGATAATCAGGCCCACCAGCTATGGGAGGAGTGCTGGGGATAACTACGGTCAGAATGCTCAACACACCAAGGCAGCAGCCAGTTCGACCGCAGTCTATACCTACAAGCTTGATCTGGTGCGCACTAACATCTCACTGGCCCCTGGAGTCTTCCAGGAGAGTCTCGTGCGCTTCGGATATCAGGACGGAAACTTGGGGGTGTATACCGGGCGGCACATTTGGGCAGTGCACCTGGAAATTTGGCAGTCAGATAACTAGTCCCGTTCATTTTCAGTTTATAGCGCCGACTTGCACAGTTTCCTTAGGAGCTGCGAAATAGACTGTCCTTCTGGATAGATCCGCCCTGGTGGATTTCCCCAGTGTAGGTTCAACAGCCAAGGAAACCGGGTTTCATATTCAGTTGCAGGAGTGCGTGATCCAGACGGTTGTTTTCGTGCGGATGAACGGTACGTCGACTGTTGGTTCTGTGTTGGCAAGTCCTGGTAGTGCGAAAGGAGTAAGTATTCAATTGCTAAAAGATGGAGCGCTTCTAAGTGTTGTTAGTCTCTTGAGTCTTGGGCGTCGGGCACGGCAAGGACCAAGGCGCCTTCGGGCGCCTTTTCCTGCCTTAGTCAATTCGTGTTGCGCAATTGCCGTAGCAGTGCCGGGGTAGGGTAGCCGTCGGCAGGTTGCTCGATGGACTGCTGGAAGGCACGGATCGCCTTGCGCGTATTAGCGCCGATGATGCCGTCCGCTGTACCGGGTGCCAGGCCGCGGTCGGCCAGGGTCTGTTGCAGCTCGATGCGCTCACTGCGGCTCAGTGGGGCGTCTTCCACCGGCCAGCGCCCTGCCAACTGGCCGCCACCTTTGAAACTGTCGGCCAACAGGCCTACTGCGAGGGCGTAGGAGGTGGAGTTGTTGTACTTGAGGATGGCGCGGAAGTTGTCTGTCACCAGGAATCCAGGGCCGCGATAGCCTGCCGGCAGCACCAGTGAGACGCTGGCCTGCGGGTCCGAAGGCAGGGTGCCACTGGCAGGCCGCACGCCCAGACGTAGCCATTCGGCCATGGGCTTTTGAATGCTCATCTCCGCCAGGGCGTAGTCGAAGCCCTGTGGCAGGCGTACTTCGAAGCCCCAGGTCTGCCCTCGCTGCCAGCCGGAAGTCTTCAGGTAGTTGGCGGTGGAGGCCAGGGCGTCGGAGGATGAGCCCCAGATGTCGCGCCGCCCGTCGCCGTCGAAGTCTACGGCGTACTGGTTGTAGGTGGTCGGGATGAACTGGGTCTGGCCCATGGCGCCGGCCCAGGAGCCGATCATGTTGCCGGGCGGCACGTCGCCGTGCTGGAGGATCTGCAGCGCGGCGATCAACTGGTCGCGGCCGAAGTCCGGGCGCCGGCCTTCATAGGCCAGGGTGGCCAGGGAGCGGATGACGTTCTTGCTGCCCATCTGCTGGCCGAAATTACTCTCCATGCCCCAGATGGCCACGACGGTTTCGCGGTCCACGTCGTAGGTGCTGTCAATGCGTTGCAGCACCTCGTTGTTCTGCTGCAGACGGTCTTGGCCGTTGCGCACTCGCGCGGGGGAGACAGCGCTTTCCAGATACTGCCAGACGGGGCGGCTGAACTCGGGCTGGCTGCGGTCGGCGGTGACGACGGAGTCGTCCGGCTCAATACCTTCGAACGCGGTGTCGAAGGTCTGCGCACGGATGCCGGCGGCCAGCGCCTGGGTGCGGAAGCCATCGCGCCACTGGGCGAAGCTCTGCGTGGGTTGTATGTGTGCAGCGGCGGCGCCCTTGGGCGGCGGCTCGGTACAGGAGGTCAGCAGACCGAAGCTGGCCAGGGACAGGGCGGCAACGAGCAGGCAGCGTTGGCCGACAACAGGTGAAACAGGCTTGCGCATTGCTCTCCTCGGGAACTGGCAGGGGAGGGGCCACCTTAACATGGCCGCTGTGACGCGTCTGCGTTGTGCAGATGCGGCGGGTGTGCAAATTCGATGACGCGGCTGCGGGAAAATTCCCCCGGGACGGAAACATCTGCTGGGCGGTGAAACAGAATATCCATGCAGGAGCGCCCCATGGGCGCGATCGCGGGCGTAGCTCGCTCCTGCAGGACTGGCGCGCTACTGCTTGGGCGTGTTGCCGGTTTCCTGATCAACCTTCGGCGCGCTCTGGTTCAGTTCCTTCAGCATGTCGTCATAGGCGGCGCAGTCGTCCGGGCGCTGTTCGCTGGAGCGAGACTTCTTCATTTCCGCGAGTTTTTCATTGAGCTTCTGTGCGCGCTGGGGATCGCTGCGGGTGACTTCGGTGACCTTGGCGGCGACTTGCTTGCCCTTGGCTTCGGCTTCCTGGTCGGAGCAGAACGCATGGGCGGACAGGCTGAAGGGAAGGGCGAGGATGGCGAGGATCAGCGGGGCTTTCATTGTGAGGACCTCCAGGGCTTGGCTGTCCGGTTGAAAGCTAAAGGGCGGGGGTGGTTCAGGTTTTCTGAAGATTTCAGGCCGCCAGAAGCGAAGAAGCCTCCCAATTTCGGGAGGCTTCGCGGCGGTAGCTGCCTTTGCCTTTGAGCGGCTGTTCCTGGCGGCTGCGGAACAGGGGCTGTGCGACCACAGACTTGGCCTTGTTTGGCCGTTTGGATTTCTTCGCCATCTGACTTTCCTCGTTGAGGCCGGCGCCGTTGCCGGCGCGCGCATCTTCCGCCTATCTGGCACGCTTGTCCATGCCGCTGGTCTACCGGCAGGCGGGCCACGGCAAGCGCGCGGCGTTCGGGGCTACGCTGGGACGACGGACCTTTCTGATAAAACGGACAAGAACGAGGACAAGGGCGATGAAGTTTCTCTGCATGATCTACTTCGACGAGCGCAAGGCGGCCGAGCTGCCGGAGGCTGAGCTGCGTGGCATCGTTGACGACTGCATGACCTACAGCGAACAGCTGCGGCGCAGCGGGAATTACCTTGCGGCCAACGCGCTGCTGCCGACGCCAACGGGGCGCACATTGCGTGGGCAGGGGGAAAAGCTAGTCGTTACCGACGGGCCGTTTGCCGAGACGCGGGAGCAGTTGGGCGGCTTCTACCTGATCGAGGCGCAGAGCATGGCGGAGGCTGAGCGCATCGCCGCGAAGATTCCACCGGGGCGGCTGGGCTGTGTGGAGGTACGCCAGGTACGGGAGTGGGAGTGAGACAGCGCTCATCGCTCCTGCAGGTGATCTGTATGGATTGTTGTAGGAGCGTCCGATGGGCGCTAGCGCGGGCGTGGCCGGCACGTAACGGCTGAGGTCAGGCCGAAGGCAGGCCGATGCGCTGCCCTGCGACCAGCAGGGCGAGGCGGGCGAGGCTGTTCCAGACGTTGCCGGGTGCCTGCCCCTTGATCTGCGCATCGATCAGCTGGGCGTCCTGCAGCATCTGGTTCCAGCGCTGCGCGGTATGCCGCTGCAGAGCCTTGCTCATCAGCGGGCGGCGCTTGTCCCAGATGGGCGGGCGACACTGGCTGAAGGCCTTGTCCAGCGGTATACCCTGGCTGAACTGCTGAGCGAGGCTGGCGAGCACGCGGACTTCCCGGGCCAGGGCCCAGAGGATCACCGGTGGCTCGACGCCTTCGCCGCGCAGGCCCTCAAGCATTCGCAGGCAGTGGGCGGCTTCGCCGTTGAGGGCTGCATCGATCAGACCGAAGACGTCAAAACGCGCGCTGTCGGCCACGGCGGCCTGCACGGTATCGGCGTCGATCTGCTGGCCGTCGGCAAGCAGCTTGAGCTTTTCGATTTCCTGGGCGGCAGCCAGCAGGTTGCCTTCGACGCGCGCGGCAATCAGGTCAACGGCTTCCTGGCTGGCGGCGAGGCCGGCCTGGGACAGGCGCTGGCGAATCCACTGCGGCAGCTGGTGTACGTCGATAGGCCAGATCTGGATGAACTGGGCGGCATTGCCGTCGATCAGGGCCTTGGCCCATTTGGTCTTCTGCGTGCTGCCGTCGAGCTTGGGCAGGCTGACCAGCAGGACGGTGTCTTCCGGCGGGCGCTGCAGGTACTCCTGGAGGATCGCCGCGCCCTTGTCGCCGGGCTTGCCGGAGGGCAGGCGCAGTTCGATCAGGCGCTTTTCGGCGAACAGCGAGAGGCTGGCGCCGGCTTCGAGCAACTGGCCCCAGTCGAAGTTGGCTTCGGCGTTGAATACCTGGCGTTCGCCAAAATCGCGCTGGCGGCAGGCGGTGCGGATGGCGTCGCAGGCTTCCTGACAGAGCAACGGTTCGTCGCCGCTGACGACGTAGACGGGCGCGAGATTGCCTTGCAGGTGTTTGGCGAGTTGTCCGGGATTGAGCTTCATAATGAGAAAGGGGCCGGTTGGCCGGCCCCTTGTCGCTTACTGCGCTTTCGGGAATTCGATCGGCGATTGCTGCGGCTGAGACTTGGCAGCCTCGTCCGCGGCCTTCATCGCGTCCGCTTCGGCCTTGGCCTTGGCTTCTGCCTTGGCCTGCAGGTCGTCGAGCTGGGCCGGGGTGATCATCTGCAGGCGGGTAACCATCTGCTGGACCAGGTCGCGGCGCATTTCGGCACGAATCTGCTGGGCTTCCTGGTCGGAACCGATCAGGTTGTTCTCGTCCTGCACGTAGACCTTGCGGACCTGAACCTGGTTGGCGAGCAGCAGCAGGTTGTCGGTGCCACGAATCTCGTAGCTCAGGGTGTTGGTCAGTTCGTTTTCTGCGCTGCGCGCCGAACTGGTGTAGCTGACGCTACGCTGGGTCACGTCTTCGCGGGCGAGGATCAGGTGGTACGGCGCACGCGAGAGGACTTTCACGCCGCTGCCTTCAAGCACCTGCTTGAGCTGCGTGACGGTGTCGCCATAGGCGTTGCGCGCGCTCACGTCGATTTCCTTGAGCGCAAAGTTCGTATCGCCCAGGCCACGCAGTTGGAAACCGCAGGCGCTCAGCACGCTGGCCAGGCCGATCAGCGCGAGGCTGGTCAGGATACGTTTCATCAAGCTTCCCTCACTCCTGTTGATCCGGTATGCCCGTGGCGAAGGTGCCATGGGCGAATGGGTCTTTTCCAGCGTTGCTTTTAGTTGGCGACGATATTGACCAGCTTGCCGGGCACCACGATGACCTTGCGGATGGTCAGGCCGTCGGTGAAGCGCAGCACGTTCTCGTTGGCGCGGGCGGCCGCTTCGACGTCCTCGCGGCTGGCGCTGGCGGGCATTTCGATGTGGCCGCGCAGCTTGCCGTTTACCTGTACCACCAGTTGCAGGCTGTCCTGCACCAGAGCGGCTTCGTCGACCTGCGGCCAGCTGGCGTCAATCACGGCGCCGTCCTTGCCCAGCTCCTGCCAGACCACGTGGCAGATGTGCGGGGTGATCGGGGCGAGCAACAGGGTGACAGTTTCCAGGCCTTCCTGCAGCAGGGCGCGGTCGGCGGCGGAGTCGGTCGGGGCCTTCTCCAGCACGTTCATCAAGGTCATCACGGCGGCGATGGCGGTGTTGAATTTGTGGTGCTGGCCCACGTCCTGGCTGGCCTGGCGGATGGCCAGGTGGATGGCGCGGTGAATGGCCTTCTGTGCGTCGTCCAGCGCGGATTTGTCCACGGCGCCGGCAGGGCCTGCGTTGACGTGGGCCTGGGCCAGACGCCAGACGCGGCGCAGGAAGCGGTTGGCGCCTTCGATGCCGGAGTCGGACCATTCGCAGCTCATGTCCGGCGGCGAGGCGAACATCATGAACAGGCGGCAGGTGTCGGCGCCGTAGGCATCGATCATGGCCTGCGGATCCACGCCGTTGTTCTTGGACTTGGACATCTTCTCGGTGCCGCCGATTTCCACCGGCAGTCCGTCGGTTTTCAGGCGAGCGCCGATGACCTTGGCCTTGGCATCACGTTCGACTTCCACGTCCGCCGGGTTGAACCATTCCTTGCCACCGTTGGCGGCGACGCGGTAGTAGGTCTCGGCGACCACCATGCCCTGGGTCAGCAGGTTCTTGAACGGTTCGTCGGAGTCGATCAGGCCTTCGTCGCGCATCAGCTTGTGGAAGAAGCGCGCGTAGAGCAGGTGGAGGATGGCGTGCTCGATGCCGCCGATGTACTGGTCGACCGGCAGCCAGTAGTTGGCGGCCTTCTTGTCCAGCATGCCTTCTTCGAACTGCGGACAGGCGTAGCGGGCGAAGTACCAGGAGGACTCGACGAAGGTGTCCATGGTGTCGGTTTCGCGCTTGGCCGGCTGGCCGCATTTCGGGCAGCTGCACTCGTAGAACGACGGCAGTTTGGCCAGCGGCGAACCGGCGCCGTCCGGCACCACGTCTTCGGGCAGGACCACCGGCAGCTGGTCGGCCGGGACCGGCACGTCGCCACAGGTGTCGCAATGGATGATGGGGATCGGGCAACCCCAGTAGCGCTGGCGGCTGATGCCCCAGTCACGCAGGCGGAACTGGGTGCGCTGCTGGCCGAGGCTCTTGGCGGCGAGATCGGCGCCAATGGCGTCGAACGCGGCCTGGTAGCCGAGGCCATCGTACTTACCGGAGTTGACGGTGATGACGCTCTCATCCTTCAGGCCGTACCACTCTTTCCAGAGGGTCGATTCGAAGTCGTTGTCGGCATCGACCTGGGCGATCACTTGCTGGATCGGCAGGGTGTATTTGTTGGCGAACTCGAAATCACGCTCGTCGTGACCCGGCACGGCCATCACGGCGCCTTCGCCGTAGGTCATCAGGACGTAGTTGGCGATCCACACCGGCAGCTTGTCGCCAGTCAGCGGGTGCTCGACGAACAGGGAAGTGGCGACGCCTTTCTTCTCCTGGGTGGCGATGTCGGCTTCGGCGACGCCGCCGCGCTTGCACTCGTCGATGAACGCCTGCAGCGACGGATCGCGCTCGGCGGCCAGAGTGGCCAGCGGGTGCTCGGCGGCTACGGCGACGTAGGTGGCGCCCATCAGAGTGTCCGGACGGGTGGTGAAGACCTTCAGCTGGCCCGCTTCGCCGATGGAAGCCTGGTCATAGGGGAAGGCGATCTCCATGCCGCGGGACTTGCCGATCCAGTTGCGCTGCATGGTCTTGACCTGTTCTGGCCAGCCCGGCAGGTCGTCGAGGCTGGACAGCAGCTCTTCGGCGTACGCGGTGATCTTGAAGTAGTACATCGGGATTTCGCGCTTCTCGATCAGCGCGCCCGAACGCCAGCCACGGCCGTCGATGACCTGCTCGTTGGCCAGTACGGTCTGGTCCGCCGGGTCCCAGTTCACGGTACCGTTCTTGCGGTAGATCACGCCCTTCTCGAACAGGCGGGTGAACAGCCACTGTTCCCAGCGGTAGTAGTCCGGCTTGCAGGTGGTGACTTCGCGGGACCAGTCGATCGCCAGGCCCAGGCTGTTGAGCTGGGACTTCATATAGGCGATGTTGTCGTAGGTCCAGGCCGCCGGGGCGACGTTATTCTTCATCGCGGCGTTTTCCGCCGGCATGCCGAATGCGTCCCAGCCCATCGGCTGCAGGACGTTCTTGCCCTGCATGCGGTGGTAGCGGCTGATCACGTCACCGATGGTGTAGTTGCGCACGTGCCCCATGTGTAGCTTGCCGCTCGGATACGGGAACATCGACAGGCAGTAGAACTTCTCCTTGCCGGCGACTTCGTCGACGCGGAAAGAGTTGTGTTCGTTCCAGAAGTTCTGGGCCTGGGATTCGATCTCGAGAGGCTGATATTGCTCGTGCATGGCGCGATTTGAACCTGTACGGAAAAGAATTGTGCAGCCAGGAAGGTCGAGTGGCCCTTTCGCTGAACCGACCCCTGAGAAGACCCGGGCCGGGCGGCTACAGAAAGCCTCGTAGCATACATGACCCCCACTCGAGCCGGTAGCCCGCGCCGTTTGTCGCACGCTCGGTGTTGCACGGGGTGTGCCGCTAAGCTTTGCCTGAGGGCGGGAGGTTTCCGCCTGTCTTGAGGTGACTGATGGCTGAGCTGCATCGCGCAAGTGCTTCGGGTTCCGGTCTGTATGAACGGTTGTTGCAACGGCTCGCGCTGGCCCTGGATGAGGCCGACACCGCTGAGCGACTACGTGACGAATGCCCCGTGGAACTGGAGTTGCGCGGTTTGAGCAGTGCCGAGATGGAGTTGATCAGGGCTTATCTGGACCAGGATGTGAACTGGCTGCGTGGCTGGCATGCCGCGGCGGAGGAGCTCGCCATGCTGGAGCGTGCCCCGGCTCGGGTGCCGCGCCATGTGCGCCAACCCACACCGCCCAGCCGTCCCCGCCTGGTGACGCGCCCGCAGCAGCTGCAATGCGCGCTGTGCGGTTCGCCGGTGGCCTGGAGCCGCAATCAGGGCGTGCTGCCCTGCACTTCCTGTGGCTCGCAGTTGTTCCGCAACGCGAAGGCACGCTGACATTTCCCCGATCCGTTAGGCTTGGCGCCTCGACAAGGAGTCGCCAATGCCTATCCGCTTCATCCTCAAACAGATTTTCATGCCGCCGGGATTGCTGCTGCTGTTGCTCTTCCTGGGCTTCGTGCTGCGCCGGCGCTATCCGCGCTTGTCGGTGTTCTGCTTCTTTTCCGGTTTCCTCGGTCTGCTGGTGATGAGCCTGCCGGTGACGGTGGAGTGGGGCGCACGCCAGCTGGAGCAGCAGGATGCGCTGAAACAGACCGAGTGGGCGGGGCTGGCGCAGCGCGCCGACGCCATCGTGGTGCTCGGGGCTGGTCGGGTGCGCGGGGATAGCGCATGGGATGACGACCAGCCTGGCCTGATGGCCCGCGAGCGTATTCGCTATGCCGCACGCCTGGCCAAGGCCAGCGGCCTGCCAGTGCTGACTTCCGGCGGCCTGCACTACGGCACGCCGCCTTCCGAAGCGCAAATCATGGCGCGGAGCCTGCTGGACGATTACGGCGTGCCGGTGCGCTGGGAAGAGGGACGCAGCCGTACGACCTGGGAGAACGCCCGGTTCAGCGCTGACATGTTGCGCGAGGCCGGCGTCAAACGGGTGGTGCTGGTCACCAGTGCCATCCACATGCCGCGCTCGATCTGGAGCTTCGAGAAAGCAGGGCTGGAAGTGCTGCCGGCACCCTCGGGCTATATCGGCACGGACGACGTGGTGCCCATGGGCGGCTGGCTGCCGGAAGGGCGGGCGATCTGGCAGAGCGGGCAGTTGCTCAACGAGGCGATCGGGCTGGTTGGCTATCGGTTGTTCTACCGCTAGCCTCCGCCAAAAAAAAGGGCCTCGCAGTGGGGCCCTTTTTCGTTGGAATCAGCCGAACAGTCGGCGTTCTTCCGGGTGCGTACGGCGGCGTACCAGCGCCCACACCAGCAGCACGGCGCTGAGGATCGCCAGCGGCCAGACGCGCCACTGCAGATACGGCGTCAGGCCCTGCATCGGGACCACTTCGCCACGCAGCACGCCTTGCTGGAACTGCGGAATCTGCACCGCCAGCTTGCCGAACGGGTCGATCAGCGCGGTGACGCCGTTGTTGGTGCCGCGCACCATCCAGCGCCCGGCTTCCAGGGCGCGCATCTGCGCCATCTGCAGGTGCTGCAGCGGGCCGATGGAGGTGCCGAACCAGGCATCGTTGCTGATGGTCAACAGCAACTGGCTCTGCGCTGCGAGTTCGGCGGCGAATTCCGGGTAGACCACTTCGTAGCAGATGTACGGCGCCACGGAGTAGCCCTTGGCCTTGAGCAGCGGCTGATCGGCCGGGCCGCGGGCGAAGTCGGACATGGGCAGGTCGAAGAAGCTGATCAGGCCGCGCAGCAGGTCCTGCAGCGGGACGTATTCACCGAAGGGCACCAGCTTCTGCTTGAGGTAGTTGCCGCTGCCTTCGCCGACCACGGTGATGCCGTTGTAGTAGCGAATGCCTTCGGTGGTCTTCTCGCGTACCGGTACGCCGGTGATGAGCGCGGTTTTCTTGGCGGTGGCGACGCCGTTGATCATCTCCAGATAGCCGGTGGCCTGGTCCTTGAGCACCGGCACGGCGGTTTCCGGCCAGACGATCAGGTCGACGTCGTTCTGCTCGGCGGTCAGGTCGCGGTACAGCTCCAACTGGTGGGTGATGGCCTTCGGGTCCCACTTCATTTCCTGGGCGATGTTGCCCTGCAACGCGGCGACCTTCAGCGGTGCGCCGGCCGGGGTGGTCCAGGCGTGACCCTTGTAGCCCAGGCCCACGGCCCAGGGAGCGATCAGCAGGACCAGGCCGGTGACCAGGCGCGCCGGGCGTCGGGTCAGGGCCGGAATGTTGATGATCAGTGCGCCGGTCAGGGCTATGCCGAAGGACACCAGCCAGACGCCGCCCAGCGGGGCGAGGCCGGCCAGCGGGCCTTCCAGCTGGCTGTAGCCGGCGTAGAGCCAGGGGAAGCCGGTGAGGAACCAGCTGCGGAACAGCTCCAGCACCACCCACAGCGCAGCGAAGGCCAGTGCGTCGCTGACCGGCGCATTGTTGCGACGGAAGAACTTCGCCCAGACCCACGCAGGCAGGGCAAAGAAGAATGCCACGCCGGCACTGAAGCCGCCGACCAGGAAGCCGGCCAGTGGCCCGGACGCACCACCGAAGTTGTGGATGCTGAAGTAGATCCAGCTGGTGCCGGCGATGAAGGCGCCGAAGCCGTACCACCAGCCGCGCCAGAGCGCCGAACCCGCGGTGGTACCGCGCAGGCCGAGATAGAACAGGGCCAGCGAGAGCACTGCCAGCGGCCAGTAGCCGAACGGGGCCAGGGTCAGCGGCGTGAGCGCGCCGGCGGCCAGGGCGAGCAGGTGGCCTGGCAGGCCGGGGCGGGTGATCCAGCGCATCGGAAATCCTTGTTGCGGTTAAGCGATGCGCAAGAGTAATGGAGAGACGAACGGTAGGCTATGGGGATGAAAGCCAAAAGCCATGAGCTGACTGCGGCGGGATGTTGCAGGACGCGGAGGGTTTTTCTGTAGGAATTCAGCGAGGGGTGTTTCGCGCGCTCCTGTAGGAGCGGACTTTGTCCGCGATCGCGGGCATGGCCCGCTCCTACAGGGTGCGTGGTGGCTCAGTCCTGCAGCGGGGTGAGGCGCAGCAGGTGCAGCCGACGGCTGTCCGCGTTCAGCACGCGGAAGCGGAAGCCGCCCAGTTCGGTGGTTTCGTTGCGCTTGGGCAGGTGCCCGAAGGCGCTCATCACCACGCCGCCGACGGTGTCGAATTCCTCGTCGGAGAATTCCGCGCCGAAGAAATCGTTGAAGGCTTCCACCGGGGTCAGCGCCTTGACGATGAAGTCGCCACTGGGCAGCGGCTTGATGTAGCTGTCTTCCTCGACGTCGTGCTCGTCCTCGATGTCGCCGACGATCTGCTCCAGCACGTCCTCGATGGTCACCAGCCCCGCCACGCCGCCGTATTCGTCGATGACGATGGCCATGTGGTTGCGGTTGGCGCGGAACTCGCGCAGCAGCACGTTCAGGCGCTTGGACTCGGGCACGAAGGTGGCCGGGCGCAGCAGGTCCTTGATGTTGAAGGCGTGGTTCTGGTCGTGAAGGATCAGCGGCAGCAGGTCCTTGGCCAGCAGGACGCCCATGATGTCGTCCAGGCTCTCGCCGATCACCGGGTAACGCGAGTGCGCCGCTTCGATGATGGCCGGGAGGAAGTCGGCAGGTTTCTGCGTCGACTTGATGGAGATCATCTGCGAGCGCGGGATCATGATGTCGCGGACCTGGAGGTCCGCCACCTGGATCGCGCCTTCGACGATCGACAACGCTTCGCTGTCCAGCAGCTTGTTGTCGTGGGCTTCGCGCAGCAGCTCAAGCAGCTCCTGGCGGTTTCTCGGCTCATGGGCAAAAGCCTGGGTGATCTTGTCCAACCACGACTTGTGCCCATTGCTCGATCGGTCTTCGCTCATCTTTTCCTTGCTCGGTGGCTTTTATTCTTCATCGGCCGCGTATGGGTCCGGGTGACCCAGTTCAGCCAGCAATTCGCGTTCCAGGCCTTCCATTTCCTCGGCTTCTTCATCTTCGATGTGATCGTAGCCGAGCAGGTGGAGGCAGCCATGGATGACGAGGTGGGCCCAGTGGGCCTCGGCGGACTTGCCCTGTTCGGCGGCCTCGCGAGTGACCACGGGGGCGCAGATCACCAGGTCGCCGAGCAGCGGGATGTCCAGCAGCTCGTCGGGAACGTCGGCGGGGAAGGACAGTACGTTTGTGGCGTAGTCCTTGTGTCGCCAGGTCTTGTTCAGTTCGCGCCCTTCGGTTTCGTCCACCAGGCGGATGGTGAGTTCCGAATCATTCTGGCGTTGGCGCAGGGCCAGTTCGCACCAGTGGCGGAACTGCGCTTCGCTCGGCAGGCCGGTCGCTTCGGAGGCGACCTGCAGGTCCAGTTCAAGCATGCTTGTTGCCCTGGCCTTCTACGCCGGTCAGGCGATTCTCGTAGGCGTCGTAGGCATCGACGATGCGCTGCACCAACGGGTGACGCACGACGTCCTTGGACTTGAAGTGGGTGAAGCTGATGCCGGGGACGTCGCGCAGCACTTCCATCACGTGCTTCAGGCCCGAGCGCGTGCCTTTGGGCAGGTCGACCTGGGTAACGTCGCCAGTGATCACCGCGGTGGAGCCGAAGCCGATCCGGGTGAGGAACATCTTCATCTGTTCCATCGTGGTGTTCTGGCTTTCGTCGAGGATGATGAAGCTGTTGCTCAGCGTGCGGCCGCGCATATAGGCCAGCGGCGCGACTTCGATCACCTGGCGTTCGATCAGCTTGGCCACGGTCTCGAAGCCGAGCATCTCGTACAGTGCGTCATACAGCGGGCGCAGGTACGGGTCGATCTTCTGCGACAGGTCGCCGGGCAGGAAGCCGAGCTTCTCGCCGGCTTCGACCGCCGGGCGCACCAGCAGGATGCGGCGAATCTGCTCGCGCTCCAGGGCGTCCACGGCGCAGGCCACGGCGAGGTAAGTCTTGCCGGTGCCGGCCGGGCCGATGCCGAAGTTGATGTCGTGGTCGAGGATGGCCTTCACGTAGCGCTGCTGGTTCGCACCGCGCGGGCGGATGTGCGCCTGACGGGTCTTGAGCGTGACCAGCGGGGCGACGGGCTCGACGGAGAGCTCTTCCAGGCCGGACTCCTGCAGGAACAGGTGGACCATGTCAGGCGTCAGCTCGGTACCGTTCTGCACTTCGCGGTAGAGGCGCTGCAGGAGGTTTTCGGCCGCTTGGGTGCGCTCGGGGTCACCGACCAGTTCGAACTGGTTGCCGCGGTTGCGGATCTCGATGCCGAGGCGCTTCTCGATCTGGTGCAGGTGTTCGTCGAACTGACCGCACAGGTTGGCGAAGCTGCGGGCCTCGAAGGGCTCGAGCAGGAAACGATGGATATCCAGGGGGGCGTTCAAGGTGTTGTCTAAGTCGCCGTGCTTCAAAGGGAGATGGTCGAAGAATAACCCCGCGCGACCGAGTACGAAAGTTCAGTCGCCAAGGGGGTAGTCAACGGTCGGTTGCCAGTGACGTGCTTCTACTGTCAGTGGCGTGCTTCCACCAGGGTCGCGCGCAAGGAGTTTGGCAGCGCCTCGTAGATTTCCACGTCGACGAACTGGCCGATCAGGCGCGGATTGTCGCAGCGGAAGTTGACCACGCGGTTGTTCTCGGTGCGGCCCTGCAATTGGCCGGGGTCGCGCTTGGCGTAATCGGTGACGAGGATGCGCTGGATGGTGCCGACCATCCGTCGGCTGATCTCGAAACCCTGGTGGTTGAGGCGGCTGTTGAGCGTCAGCAGGCGCTGCTTCTTCACCTCGTCCGGAGTGTCGTCGGCCAGGTCGGCGGCCGGGGTGCCTGGGCGCGAGCTGTAGATGAAGGAGAAGGAGTAGTCGAAACCGACGTCCTCCACCAGCTTCAGGGTCTGCTCGAAGTCTTTCTCGGTCTCGCCGGGGAATCCGATGATGAAGTCCGAGCTGATGCAGATGTCCGGCACCGCCGCCTTCAGCTTGCGGATGCGCGACTTGAATTCCAGCGCGGTGTGGTTGCGCTTCATCGCCGCGAGGATGCGGTCGGAGCCGGCCTGTACCGGCAGGTGGACGAACTTCACCAGTTGCGGCACTTCGGCGTGGGCGGCGATCAGCGAGTCGGAGAATTCCAGCGGGTGCGAGGTGGTGTAGCGGATGCGCTCGATGCCATCGATCTCGGCGACCACGCGGATCAGTTCGGCAAAGTCGGCGATGCGCCCGTCGTGGGTCGGGCCCCGGTAGCCGTTGACGTTCTGGCCCAGCAGGGTGACTTCCTTCACGCCGTTCTCGGCCAGGTGGATCACCTCGGCCAGCACGTCGTCGAACGGGCGGCTGACTTCCTCGCCGCGGGTGTAGGGCACCACGCAGAAGGTGCAGTACTTGCTGCAGCCTTCCATCACCGAGACGAAGGCGGTAGGGCCGTCGACGCGTGGCTCGGGCAGGCGGTCGAACTTCTCGATTTCCGGGAAGGACACGTCCACCTGCGGTTTGCGGGTGGTGCGGGCGGCGTCGATCATTTCAGGCAGGCGGTGCAAAGTCTGCGGACCGAACACCACGTCGACGTACGGCGCGCGCTCGCGGATGGCCGCGCCTTCCTGGCTGGCCACACAGCCGCCGACGCCGATCACCAGGTCGGGGTTCTGCTGCTTGAGGGTGCGCCAGGCGCCCAGCTCGGAGAACACCTTCTCCTGGGCCTTCTCGCGGATCGAGCAGGTATTGAGCAGGATGACGTCGGCTTCTTCGGCCTTTTCGGTGATTTCCAGGGCCTGGTGTTCACCCAGCAGGTCGGCCATGCGCGAGCTGTCGTACTCGTTCATCTGGCAACCGTGGGTCTGGATGAAAAGCTTCTTGGCCATGGAACCTGTCTTGTTCTGGTTAAAAAATGACCGCGCATTATAAGCCCCGGTGCGGGCATCTGCCAGCGGCGGGCTTGAGGGGTGGTTGTCTGTGCTATGCTGCGTGCCCTTTTTGCAAAGCTGTCATCCTTCGTTCATGAGCAAGCGCGAGAACCCGATCTACAAGGTGGTCTTCCTCAACCAGGGCCAGGTGTACGAGATGTACGCCAAGCAGATCTACCAGAGCGATCTGTGGGGTTTCCTGGAGATTGAGGAGTTCGTCTTCGGCGAGCGCACCCAGGTGGTGGTGGACCCCAGCGAGGAGAAGCTCAAGGCGCAGTTCGACGGCGTCATCCGCAGCTTCGTGCCGTTGCACTCGATCATCCGCATCGACGAAGTGGAGCGCCTGGGCACCGCGAAGATCAGTGAGGCCAAGCCCAGCGGCAACGTGATGCCGTTCCCCATGCCGATGCCGGGCAAGGACAACTGACCTTCTGCGCTATTTTCTGAGCTGGACGCTGCTTCTGGCGGGTGGAAAACGCTGGGTGCCATGAGCTCTGAGTTCGGACCACGGAATCCAGTCTCAAACTGTAGGAGCGCGCCATGCGCGCGATCGCGGGCATGGCCCGCTCCTACACGTATCTACCGGGGCGTGAATCAGGGCAGTGGCGAGAACGGCGAATTGCCGGCGGTCTGCAGTTCGATCAGGTAGTTGCGGAAGATCTGTCCAAGCACCTTGGTGGCGATGTCCAATTCGTCCTTGTTCATCTGCTCGGCGACCAGGTCGGCGCTGTCCATGGCGTCTTCGGCGCCGTTGACCGCGGCCATCTTCAGCACGATGTAGGCCTGCACGTTGTTGGCCTTCACGCCTTCGCCACGGAAGAACATGGTGCCCAGGCGCAGCTGTGCGTCGGCGTGGCCTTGCAGCGAGGCTTTCTCGTACCAGTGCAGGGCGGCCTGGAAGTCGCGCGGCGCGCGCTCGCCGGTGTAGAAAAACTCCCCCAGTTCGAACTGCGCCTGTGCGTCGCCGGCGTTGGCGGCTTGCTGGCAGCTGGCCAGTGCCTGTTGCAGCTGTTCGGGCACGGTGTTCAGGGTGCAGCGTCCGGTGGCTGGAATCAGCAGCGAGTTGCCGCCCGCCTGAGTTAACAGGGGCAGTGCGAGCAACAGGCAGCCCAGCAGGGTGCGACCGGAACGGTACATGGGGAGAAACGGCCTCCAGGATCGGGGCGGGTAAAACCCGGCCAGCGAAATGCGCCAGCCTTCACATTATGAAATAAGCAGGCGCTTCCTTACAAAGTCTTTACCTTCTTTTCTGTTTTTTTGCTGGAAACGACTGTGATGGCGGGGTGAGTGTAACGCCGGGATAAAGCGCTGAAAGCATCGGGACAGAGCGGAAGGCGCCCGGACGGGCGCCTTCGCGTGGGGCGGCTTACTTGAGTGCGGCGAAAGCGCGCTCGGCGGCGTCCAGGGTCAGTTTCAGCTCGGTTTCGCCGTGGGCGATGGAGGTGAAGCCGGCCTCGAAGGCGCTCGGAGCCAGGTAGATGCCCGAATCCAGCATCAGGTGGAAGAAGCGCTTGAAGCGTTCCGCATCGCTGGTCATCACGTCGTCGAAGGTGACGATGTCATCGGCGCCGGTGAAGTACAGGCCGAACATCGCGGCACCCGCCTGGGTGGTCACGAAGGGAATGCCGGCGGCGTCGGCGCGCTCCTGCAGGCCTTGCAGCATGCGGGTGGTGTAGGTGGTCAGCTCGTCGTGGAAGCCGGGGCGGCTGATCAGGCGCAGGGTGGTCAGGCCGGCGGCCATGGCCAGCGGGTTACCCGACAGGGTGCCGGCCTGGTAGACCGGGCCGAGCGGGGAAATCTGCTCCATGATCTGACGCTTGCCGCCGAAGGCGCCCACCGGCATGCCGCCGCCGATGATCTTGCCGAAGGTCGACAGGTCCGGGGTAATGCCGTAGTGCGCCTGGGCACCACCCAGGGCCACGCGGAAGCCGGTCATCACTTCGTCGAAGATCAGTACCACGCCATGCTGGTCGCACAGGCTGCGCAGGCCTTCGAGGAAGCCCGGGGCCGGCGGCACACAGTTCATGTTGCCGGCGACCGGCTCGACGATGATGCAGGCCACGTCCTTGCCAACTTCGGCCAGGGTCTTCTCGACGGCGGCGATGTCGTTGTAGGGCAGGGTCAGGGTGTGCTTGGCGAAGGCCGCCGGCACGCCGGGGGAGTTCGGCACGCCGAAGGTCAGGGCGCCGGAACCGGCCTTCACCAGCAGGCTGTCGGAGTGGCCGTGGTAGCAGCCCTCGAACTTGATGATGCTGTCGCGGCCGGTGTAGCCGCGGGCCAGGCGAATGGCGCTCATGGTGGCTTCGGTGCCGGAGCTGACCATGCGCACCAGGTCCATGGACGGCACCAGGGAGCAGACCAGGTCGGCCATTTCCACTTCCAGCGCGGTCGGCGCGCCGTAGGACAGGCCGTGGTCGAGCTGCTTGCGCACGGCGTCGAGGACGTCCGGATGGCTGTGGCCGAGGATCATCGGGCCCCAGGAGCCGACGTAGTCGACGTAGCGCTTGTCATCCTCGTCCACCACGTAGGCGCCTTCCGCGTGCTTGAAGAACAGCGGGGTGCCGCCGACGCTCTTGAACGCGCGCACCGGCGAGTTCACGCCACCGGGGATGTGTTTCTGGGCATTGGCGAAAAGCGTTTCGGAACGGGACATGGTGTACCTCGCGAAGCTGTGAAGGGCTGGGCGCGTGGCGCTCAGCGGGTTTCGAAGAGTTGGCTGAAGGCGCGGGCGCGCTGTTCGACTTCGGCCGGGGTGTCGGCGGCGAACAGGGCGTGGATCACGGCGATCATGTCGGCGCCGCGGGCGATCAGCTCGGGCGCGTTGTCCAGGGTTACGCCGCCAATGGCCACCAGCGGCACGTTGAAGCGGGCCTTGGCCTGCTCCAGCAGTTCGACGCTGGCGGCGGACGCGCCGGGTTTGGTCTGGGAGGCGAAGAAGCGGCCGAAGGCGACGTAGCTGGCGCCCTCGGCAATGGCCTTCTCGGCCATCTCGAGGCTGGCGTGGCAGGTGCCGCCGATGACCGCGTCGCGGCCGAGCAGGGCGCGGGCGGCGGCCAGCGAGCCGTCGGTCTGCCCCAGGTGCACGCTGACGCCCAGGCGCGCGGCCAGTTCGGCGTCATCGTTGATCAGCAGCGTGGCACCGTAGCGCGCGCAGAGGTCGCGCAGGGCCTCGGCTTCGCGCAGGCGGCGCGAGGCGTCGTCGGACTTGTCGCGGTACTGCAGCAGTCTGGCGCCGCCCTTCAGGGCGGCTTCGACATAGGGCAGCAGGCGGCCGCCGTCGAGCAGCTGGCTGTCGGTGATGGCGTAGAGTCCGCGCAGTTTCATCAAGGCCTCGATCAGATCAGTTGCAGAAGTCCAGTGGCAGGCGGCGCGGCACGTATTGGCCGTGGCCAGGCGCTTCCGCGTCGCGCAGAGTGCGCCAGGTGTAGTCCAGGGCGCTGCGCACCGCGCTCACCAGTTCCTCGCCCAGGGCCAGGCGGCCGGCGAGGGTGCTCGCCAGGGTGCAGCCCGAGCCGTGGTAGCTGCCGGGCAGGCGCTGGCAGGTGAAGGTGTGGCGCTGGCCGTCGCGGGTGTACAGGCGATTGTGCACCTCGGACTCGTCGCCATGGCCGCCGGTGATCAGCAGGGTCTGGATATAAGGCAGCAGCTTGTCGGCGCACTCGTCCGCGGTGCCCTCGGGCAGTTCGGCGAGGATGCGCGCTTCGGGCAGGTTCGGGGTAGCCACTGCGGCAATCGGCAGCAGGCGTTCACGCATGGCGTAGCCCACGTCGTCCTTGCCCAGCGAGCCGCCGCCACCGGCGCGCAGCACCGGGTCGCAGACCAGCGGGATGCCCGGCAGGGACTGCATGACCTCCACGACCGTGTCGACCATCTGCACCGAGCCGAGCATGCCCAGCTTGACCGCAGCCACCGGCAGATCGGCGATCACGGCGTTGGCCTGGGCCAGCACCCACTCGCGGTCGAGCACGCGGAAGTCGGAAACGTTGACGGTATCCTGAACGGTCAGCGCGGTGACGGTCGGCGCCGCGTGGCAGCCTTGGGCGATCAGGGCTTCGATATCAGCCTGCAGGCCGGCACCGCCACTGGGGTCGTGGCCGGACAGGCAGAGCACTACGGGACGGGAGGCAGGTGTTTTCATGGCGCGGGAGCTTATCACCAAATCGCCACGCTGAGCTGACCGAACGGTCCAATGCGCATCGCCCGGCCGCGCCCTGCCCGAATGGTCGAATGCCACGGGCCACAAGGCCTGTGCTAGAGTTCGCCGATTCCAACACAACGCCTCCACGGCGCGCCAATGCAGGGGATGGGGATCTCCGGCGCAGCTGTCGGCGGCACTGCGGGGCACCATGCGGCACTGGCTGATCTTCCTGATCCTTCTCATCCTCTCGCCAGTGGCGGGCGCCATCAGCTTCGACGAGCACGTCGGGCAACTGCCCCTGGGGCGGGCGATGGATGTCTTCGAGGACGTGCGCGGCACGGCTGATATCGCCGAGATCAGTTCGCCGGCGCTGGCCGCCAGTTTTCGCCACCATGAGCGCGACGTGCTCAATGCCGGCTACTCGCGCTCGGTGTTCTGGTTGCGTCTGGACCTGGACTACCAGCCCGAGGCCTCGCGCGACCCGGCCAACTGGCTGCTGGAGCTGGCCTACCCGCCGCTGGACAAGCTCGACCTTTACCTGCCCGACGGCCAGGGCGGCTTCAAGCTGGCCCAGCGCACCGGCGACACCCTGCCGTTCGACAGCCGGCCGATCCGCCAGAACAACTACCTGTTCGACCTCAAGCTGGAACCGGGCAAGCCGTTGCGCGTCTACCTGCGCCTGGAAAGCCAGGGCTCGATCCAGGCGCCGCTGACGCTCTGGTCATCCAAGGCCTACCTGGAAGAGCAGCCGGGGCGCATCTATGTGCTGGGCATCATCTATGGCGTGTTGCTGGTGATGCTGATCTACAACCTGTTCATCTTCCTCAGCGTCCGCGACACCAGCTATCTCTATTACATCCTTTATATAGCCTCGTTCGGCTTCTACCAGATCTCGGTCAACGGCGCCGGCATCGAGTACTTCTGGCCGAACAACCCCTGGTGGGCCAACGCCGCCACGCCTTTCCTGATCGGTTCGGCCGGCCTGTTCGGCTGCCAGTTCGCCCGCAGCTTCCTGCATACCCGCGAGCACAGTCTGTGGATCGACCGCATCCTGCGCGTGCTGATGGGGGTTGGCGCGCTGGTGATGGTGCTGGCGCTGACCGTCAGCTACGCCATCGCCCTGCGGCTGGCCACCTACCTGGCGCTGGCCTTCACCGTGGTGATCTTCACTGCCGGCATCGTCGCCTGGCTGCGCGGCATGCGCGTGGCGCGCTACTTCATTTTTGCCTGGAGCGCCTTTCTGCTCGGCGGAGTCATCAACACGCTGATGGTGCTGGGCTTGCTGCCCAACGTCTTCCTGACCATGTACGCCAGCCAGATCGGTTCGGCGCTGGAGGTCGGCCTGCTGTCCCTGGCGCTGGCGGACCGCATCAATGCCATGAAGGAGGAGCGCACGCGCATCCTCCAGGAAACCAGCCGCAAGCTGGAGCAGCTGAACCTGGAGCTGGCCAGCAGCAACCGCCTGAAGGACGAATTCCTCGCTACCGTCACCCATGAACTGCGCACGCCCATGAGCGGGGTGATCGGTTCGCTGGAGCTGATGCAGACGGTGCCCATGGACATCGAGTTGGCGCAGTATCACAAGACTGCCACCGGCTCGGCGCGCGACATGATGCGCATGGTCAACGACATCCTCGCGCTGATCGAGCTGCAGGCCGGCAAGCTCTATCCGCGCCGCGAGCCGTTCAGTCTGCGCGGCCTGTGCGACGGCCTGCGCGCGCAGTACGCGCCGCGTGCCGAAGAGCGCGGACTGCGCTTCGTCCTGCAGCTGGACGAGAGCCTGCCCGACACCCTTGAGGGCGATGCCGGCAAGCTGACCCAGGCGCTGGGCTACCTGATCGACAACGCCATCAAGTTCACCCACCAGGGTGGTGTCCACCTGCGGGTGGCCGGTGTGCCGAACAACGAAGGGCTGGCGCTGCGCATCGAAGTGCAGGACAGCGGCATCGGCTTTTCCACTCCGCCGGATGGCGCGCTGTACCAGCGCTTCTTCCAGCTCGACGGATCGCTGACCCGCGAGTACGGCGGCCTTGGTATTGGCCTGGCACTGACCCGCAAGCTGGTTGCGTTGCTGGGCGGTACGCTGAGCCACGAATCCAAGCCGGGGCAGGGCAGTCGCTTTGCCCTGGAGCTGCATGTCGGCCAGCCGGTGCAGGGCATCGCTCCGCCGCCGCGTCGCGCGGGCGGTCAAGTACTGCGCAGTCCCGACCAGTGCACCGTGCTGGTGGTGGAGGACAACGCCATCAACCAGCTGGTGATTCGCGGCATGCTGCTCAAGCTCGGCTACCGCGTGCGCACGGCCGACAACGGCGCCGAAGCCATCGAGCTGCTGCGCCGGGAAGCCATCGACACCGTGCTGCTGGATTGCCAGATGCCGGTGATGGACGGCTTCGCCACCTGCCGGGCGATTCGCACGCTGCCGCGTTGCGCCGACCTGCCGGTGCTGGCGATCACCGCCCACAGCCACAGCGGCGACCGCGAGCGCTGCCTGGCTGCGGGGATGAGCGACTACATGGCCAAGCCGGTGAAGTTCGAGGAGCTGCAGGCGCTGCTCCATGACTGGCTGCTGTGTCAGCCGGCGCTGCCCAGTCCGGCCTGAGTGGTGCGCCTGAAATGAAAACGCCCGGCATCTGCCGGGCGTTTTCGTTGGGGTTGCGGGTCAGGTTCAGACCTTGACGACCCAGCCTTCCGGACCTTCCACGTCACCCTTCTGGATACCGGTCAGCTCTTCGTAGAGGCGACGGGTCACCGGGCCGACGTCTTCGCGGCTGAAGAATACGTGCAGGTTGTCCTTGTACTGGATGCCGCCGATCGGGGTGATCACCGCTGCGGTACCGCAGGCGCCGGCTTCCTTGAAGCGGGCCAGGTCGTCGATCTGCACGTCGCCTTCGACCACTTTCAGGCCCAGGCGCTGTTCGGCCAGCTGCATCAGCGACAGGCGGGTGATGCCCGGCAGCACCGAGCTGGAGCGCGGGGTGACGAACTCGTTGTCATGGGTGATGGCGAAGAAGTTGGCCGAGCCCACTTCCTCGATGCGGCTGTGGGTGGCCGGGTCGAGGTAGATGCAGTCGGCGAAGCCTTCTTTCTTGGCCTGGGCGCCCGGCATCAGGCTGGCGGCGTAGTTGCCGCCGACCTTGGCGGCGCCGGTGCCGTTGGGGGCGGCGCGGTCGTAGGTGGAGATCACGAAGTCATGGGGCTTCATGCCGCCCTTGAAGTAGGCGCCGACCGGGATGCAGAACACCGAGAAGATGAATTCCGGAGCCGGGCGCACGCCGATGTTGTCGCCCACGCCGATCACGAACGGGCGCAGGTACAGCGCGCCGCCCGATCCGTATGGGGGGATGAAGCGCTCATTGGCGCGCACGACCTGCTTGCAGGCCTCGATGAACTGCTCTTCGGACACTTGCGGCATCAGTACGCGGGCGCAGCTGCGGGCCATGCGCGCGGCGTTCTGGTCCGGGCGGAACAGGTTGATCGAGCCGTCCTTGCAGCGGTAGGCCTTCAGGCCTTCGAAGCACTGCTGGCCGTAGTGCAGGGCGGAGGAGCCTTCGCTGATGTGCAGGGTGTTGTCTTCGGTCAGCTTGCCGTCGTCCCACAGACCATCGCGCCAGTGGGAGATGTAGCGGAAGTCGGTCTTGATGTAATCGAATCCGAGCGTGCCCCAATCGATGTCTTTCTGTTCCATGGTTGCCTCATTCAATGGGATTACCTGCGGCTGCCGCGAGCCATGCAAGGCCGGCGAACATCCGGGCAGAAGGTTTGGCGGGCTCTGGCGGCGGGTCGCCTGAATCGCAAGGGATTCAGGCGTGCGGCGGGAACGGTGTTCTCCGCGGGATGGTCACCGCCAGGACTCCATCAAGACTTGCCATGATACCGGCGATAGTCGCGGCTGTGGGCCCCTGGCGGCGAATATCGCTGCCATCAGTCGCATCGGGAATGCTGCGACGCGGGCGCCGGCGCGCGGGGTTTTGCTGTGCGGTTTCGCGCCGGGGCCGTTGTTCTTGTCGAAGTCATCCATTCACATGAATGTCATTTCATATGTTGAATGACGGAGCTATTCCGCTGGGCTGATGGCGCTTTGCGGGAACAGTGAGCGGCTGATGAAACAGGCTGTCTCGTGCAGGCTGGCGCCGATCTGCTCGAGCTTCTCGCGGTCGTGCTGGGCGCTGATGCCGATGCCGGAAATGATAAAGCGTGGCTGGCGGTCGTGGTCGATGATCGCGCTGGCGACCATGCTGACGCCGCGATACAGGTGGTCCTGGTCGATGGCCCAGCCGCGCTCCAGCGTGGCAGCGGCGTCGCGGCGGTACTCCTCGAAGTTCGGTGGACTCTCCCAGCGCACGCGGGTCAGGCGGCGTCGCAGTTCATCCTCGGGGAGGTTGCGCAGCCCGGCGATGCAGCGCCCGGCGGCGCCTACCAGTTCCGGCAAGCGCGAGCCCACGGCGACGTTGACGTGCGCCACGGTCGGCGCGGACACGGCGATCACGCGGATGTGCGCATCGTCGGTGACCTGCCACAAGGTGATCAGGATGTGGTGGCTGGTGCTCAGGCGTTCCAGTTCCGGCTGGATCAGGTCGGCGTAGCTGCGGCCAATGAAACTCACTGCCAGCTCAGACAGGCCCAGGCCCAGGCGATAGGTCTTGGTCTCGTTGTCGAACGAGGTCAGCTGCTCGTTGCTCAGCGTGCGCAGGATATTGAAGGTAGTGCTTGGGCTGATGCCGGTGGCGCGGGCGATGGCGGTTGCGCCCTCGGGGCCTTCGGCATTGGCCAGGTGGCGCAGGATCTGGATGGCATTCACCACGGCGCCGACATCCTTGGCGCTGCCGGTGCGTTTGCTGGCTTCTTCGACGGTCTTTTCAGTGGTCATATTCTGTATTCTGATTGACATTCAGTATTGTGAATGTATTCTGGCCCTGCGACGCCTGCAACGGCTTCCGTGAAGCTGGCTTGGCATGGGCGGTAACGCACTTTGCAACAAAGGCAGAACAAGAACAAAGGAGAAACCTCAATGGTGGATTTCCCCGACCGCAACATGCCAGGGCCAGAGGCGCAGTACCTCGCCTTCCTCGCCCAGGGTCGCTTCATGTTGCAGCGCAGCGCCTCCACCGGCCGGCACGTGTTCTACCCGCGCACCCAGGTGCCCGGCAGCGGCGAAACGGACCTGGAATGGGTTCCCGCCAGTGGCCTGGGCACCCTTTATGCCCTGACCGTCAACCGCGCCCGCAGCGGTGACTACAACGTCGCCCTGGTCGACCTCGACGAAGGCGTGCGCATGATGTCCCGTATCGAAGGTCACCTCAGTCTGCCCATCGGCACCCGCCTCAAGGCGCGCATCGCTCAGCAGGACAGCGGCCCCGCCGTCGTCTTCGAGCCCCTGACGGAGGCACAGTCATGAGCCAGGTCCTGCGCGGCAAGACCGCCATCGTCGGCATCGGCAGCGCCGGTATCGGCGAAGCCCACGGCTACAGCGCCATGGAACTGCTCGGCCAGGCCTCGATGAAGGCCATCGCCGATGCGGGTCTTGCGCTCTCGGACATCGACGCGGTGTTCTCGGCCACCAGCTCCCACGCCTTCCCGACGCTCTCGGTCTGCGAGTACCTCGGCATCAAGCCGAAATTCGTCGACGGCACCAACGTCGGCGGCTCCAGCTTCGAGCTGCATCTGCTGCAGGCGACCCTGGCCCTGGAAGCCGGCCTGTGTGATGCGGCGCTGATCTGCTACGGCTCCAACCAGCGCACTGCCGGCGGCAAGCTGGTGTCGATGAGCGAGCCGCAGTGGCACGAGACGCCCTACCAGCCGCGCCACCCGATCACCGCTTACGCGCTGGCCGCCAGCCGCCACATGCATCAATACGGCACCACCCGCGAGCACCTGGCCGAAGTGGCCGTGGCGGCGCGCGGTTGGGCCAACCTCAACCCCGAGGCCTTTGCCCGTGGCCCGCTGAGCATCGATGAGGTGCTCGCCGCACGGATGGTCAGCGACCCGCTGAGCAAGGCCGACTGCTGCCTGGTCACCGATGGTGGCGGCGCCTGCGTGATGGTGCGTGCCGACCGCGCGCGCGACCTGCCCAAAGCGCCGATCTATTTCCTCGGCGCCGCTGGCGCGCAGTGGCACCGCTCCATCGTCGCCATGCCTGACCTCACTGTCACCGCCGCTTCCGAGAGCGGCCCGCGGGCCATGCAGATGGCCGGGGTGAAGCACTCGGACATCGACCTGGTGATGGTCTACGACGCCTTCACCATCAATACGATCCTGTTCCTCGAAGACCTCGGCTTCTGCCCGAAGGGCGAGGGTGGTCGCTTCGTCCAGGGCGGACGCATCGCTCCTGGCGGCGAACTGGCGGTGAACACCAACGGTGGCGGGCTGTCCTGTGTGCATCCGGGCATGTACGGCATGTTCCTGATCATCGAGGCGGTCACCCAGCTGCGCCGCCAGGCCGGTGAACGCCAGCTGAAGAAGGCCGACGTGGCGCTGCTGCACGGCAACGGCGGCACCTTGTCCAGCCAGGTGACGGCACTGCTCGGCACCCAAGCGGTGCTCTGAAAGCCCGTGCTCTGAAATTCAGGGCTCTGAAACCCAGGGCCGACGCTCCCGGTGGCTGCTGCCCGCAGCCTGCCGTGGATGCGCTCGCCCTCGCGCCGGCACGCAAACGCCCGGCACCCGCTACTTGTTCAGGTGGAACGTCATGTCAGTGAGTCACTTGCAACACACCGGTTTCTCCAGTCTCACCCCTCTGGTGCAGCCGCGCTCGGTCGCCGTGGTCGGCGCTTCCAGCGACCCGCACCGCATCGGCGGCCGCCCCATTGCCTACATGCTGCGCAACGGCTTTTCCGGGCGCATCCTGCCGGTGAACCCCAACCGCACGGAGATCCAGGGCCTGCCGGCCTACGCCAGCGTCGATGCGCTGCCCGAGGCGCCGGACGTGGCGATCATCGCGGTGCCGGCGCCGCAGGTGCTGGAGACCGTCCAGGCGCTGGGCCGCAAGGGCGCGCGCAGCGCCATCGTGTTCTCCTCCGGCTTCAGCGAGGTCGGCGAGGAAGGCGTGGCCATGCAGGACGCCATCGTCGAAGCCGCCCGCGCGGCGAACATGCGTCTGCTGGGGCCGAACGCGCTGGGCGTGTTCAACGCCAACCTGGGCTACTACGCCTTCTTCTCCACCAGCCTGGAACGCGGCATTCCGCTGGCCGGGCGGGTCGGCATCGCCACCCAGTCCGGCGCCTACGGTGCGCACCTGCTCGGCCTGTCGCGGCAGCGCGGGCTGGGCACGCCAATCTGCGTCGCCACCGGCAACGAAGCCGACGTCACCCTGGGCGACGCCATCGGCTGGCTGGTGGAGTCGCCGGAGATCGACGTGGTAATGGCCTACGCCGAATCGATCCGCAACGTCGACAGCTTCCTCGCCGCCCTCGAAGCGGCCCATCGCGCCGGCAAGCCGGTGATCCTGCACAAGGTCGGGCGCAGCGAGCTGGGCGGCCGCGCGGCCATGTCGCACACCGCTTCCCTGGCCGGCGACGACAAGGTGCTCGACGCGGTGCTGGCCGATTACGCGGTGGTGCGCGCGCGCACCACCGAGGAGCTGGTGGACATCGCCTACCTCGCCACCCAGCGCATCTACCCGGTGAACAACAGCCTGGGAATGATCACCGTCAGCGGTGGCGCCGGCATCATCGTCAGCGACGCCGCCGAGGACTTCGGCCTGCCTATGCCGCCGATGCCCGAAGCGGCCCAGGCACGCCTGAAGCAGCGCCTGCACTACGCCTCGCCGCTCAACCCGGTGGACTGCACCGCCCAGGCGTTGAACGACCTGAGCCTGGTCCACGATTTCACTGAATCCATGGTGGTGGACGGCGGTTACCGCTCGTTGATCGCCTTCTTCACCCAGGCCGGCACGGCTGCCTCCATCGGCCCGCGCCTGGCCGAGCAGTTCGCGCGGATCAAGGTCGATCATCCGGACCGCCTGTTCGTGGTCTCGGTGATGGGCGAGGGCGAGGAGCTGGCGCCGTACCAGAAGGCCGGCTTTGCCCTGTTCGAGGATCCGACCCGCGCGGTGCGCGCCATCCAGGCCATGGGCCAGCTGGGGGAGGCCTTCGCCCGCCCGCTGCGCAGGATTCCCGCGCCCGGCGGTGTCGAGCTACCCGCCAGCACGCCCGGTGAGGCCGAAGCCAAACAATTGCTCGCGCGCGCCGGCATCGAATCGGCGCCCGAGCGCGTGCTGAAAAACGCAGCCGAAGCCGCCGCCTTCGCCGAACAGATCGGCTTCCCGGTGGTGCTGAAAATCGCCTCGGCAGACATCCTGCACAAGTCGGAAATCGGCGGCGTGCTACTCAACGTCAGCAGCTCCCAGGCCGTGCGCGAAGGCTACGACCTGTTGCTCCAGCGAGCAGCCGAACACGCGCCGAACGCCCGCCTCGACGGCGTGCTGGTGGCCCGCCAGCTGCAGGGCGGCGTGGAGTGCTTCATGGGTATCCAGCGCGACCCGCAGTTCGGGCCGGTGGCCGTGTTCGGCCTCGGCGGCATCTTCGTCGAAGTGCTCAAGGACGTGGTGTTCCGCCGCTGCCCGTTCGGCGTCGACGAGGCTGAGCAGATGATCCGCAGTATCAAGGGCGCACCGCTGCTGCTGGGGGCGCGTGGTCGTCCGGTGACCGACATCAGGGCGCTGTCGCGGGTGCTCGCGCAGCTCTCGCAGTTCGCTGCCGAGGCCGGTCCGCGCCTGCGTTCGGTCGACCTCAACCCGGTCTTCGCCATGCCCGAGGGGCAGGGCGCGTGGGCTGCCGATGCGGTGCTGGAAGTGGAGGAGGTGGCCCATGGCGCTGAATCCTGAGCACCTGCTGAACTACCCGATCCCCGAAGTTCGGCAGCGTTTCAGCCGCCACGACAGCGCCTTTTACGCGCTGTCGGTGGGCCTCGGCGCCGACCCGATGGACGAGCACCAACTGACCTTCGTCGACGCCAACCGCGACCTCCAGGCGCTGCCCTGCATGGCCGTGGTTCTCGGTCACCCCGGCTTCTGGCTGGGCAATCCGGATACCGGCGTCGATGCCCTGCGCCTGGTCCATGGCGAGCAGAGTATCGAGTGGCTGAAACCGCTGCCGGTGGAAGGCGAAGTGATCGGCCGCACCCGCGTCACCGGCCTGGTGGACAAAGGTGCTGGCAAGGGCGCGCTGCTCTATAGCGAGAAAGTCGTCAGTGACGCGCAGAGCGGCGAGGTGCTGGCGATTGCCCGTGGCACCACCTTCCTGCGCGGTGACGGCGGCTTCGGCGGCGACAGTCAGTCGCTCAGTCAGCCGCACCGTCTGCCCGAGCAGGCGCCAGACCTGGTCATCGACTTGCCGACCCGCCCGGAACAGGCGCTGCACTATCGCCTCAACGGCGACGACAACCCGATCCACGCCAGCCCCGCGGCGGCCGCTCGCGGTGGTTTCCCGCGACCGATTCTGCACGGCCTGTGCACCCTCGGCGTGGCCTTCCATGCGCTGCTGCGCGGCTTCGCCGATTACCGCGCGGAGCGCTTCGCCCACCTGCAGGTGCGCTTCTCGGCACCGGTATTCCCGGGCGAAACCCTGCGTACGGAAATCTGGAATGACGGCTCCTTCCGCACCCGCGTCGTCGAGCGCGACGTGGTGGTGCTGGACAACGGCCGCGTGAGCCTGACCCCGGAGCGTGGAGAACCAGCCGGGCGGGCCTAGCGCGACGACGACCTCAACCAACCTGCGAGAACAACAACAATGAACGCACCCGACAGCTTGGCCCAGAGCGCCGCGATACCGCGGCGGACCCTGGTGATCGCCTTCTTCTTCTGCTTCCTGGGTCTGCTCGCCGATGGCGCTGACCTGATGTTCCTCGCCTACAGCCTGAACAGCCTCAAGGCCGAGTTCGGCCTGTCCAACTTCGAGGCCGGCTCGCTGGGCAGCATCACCCTGGCCGGCATGGCCATCGGCGGCATCTACGGCGGCTGGGCGTGCGACCGCTTCGGCCGGGTGCGCGTGGTGACCTGGACCATCCTGGTGTTCTCCGTCGGTACCGCGCTGCTGGGCCTGGCGCACAACTACTGGGCCTTCGCACTGATCCGCTTCGTTTCCTCGCTGGGCCTGGGCTCGCTGTTCGTGGCCTGCAACATCCTGATGTCCGAGTTCGTCACCGCCAAGTACCGCACCACCATCCTAGCGACCATGCAGGCCGGCTGGACCGTGGGCTACCTGGTGGCGACCATCCTCGCCGGGCAGATCATCCCGGACTACGGCTGGCGCGCGCTGTTCTTCACTGCCATCGGCGCGGCGCTGATCTGCCTGGCGTTGCGACCCTGGGTGCCGGAGTCGCCGTCCTGGCTGGCGGCTCGTGCGCAACGCGCGCAGCAGGCCAGCAGTCGCCAGCAGAGCGCGCCCAGCGGCGGCATGCGTCAATTGCTGGTCGATCCGTCCACCCGCCGCATGTTCGTGCTCTGGAGCATCACCTCGTGCTTCCTGCTGTTCGGCTACTACGGCACCAACAACTGGATGCCCTCGTACCTGGAAAGCGAGCTGGGCATGAACTTCAAGTCCATGACCGGCTACATGGTCGGCACCTACACCGCGATGATCCTCGGCAAGGTGCTCGCCGGGATCGCCTCGGACCGCTTCGGCCGCCGCGCCACCTTTGCCGCCGGCGCCATCGGCACCGCCATCTTCATGCCGGTGATCGTGTTCTGGCACACGCCGGACAACATCGTCTGGATCCTCGCGCTGTTCGGCTTCATCTACGGCGTACCGGTGGGCGTGCTGGCCACCTACATGACCGAGAGCTTCTCCACCCAGGTACGCGGCGCAGCCGTGGGCACTTCCTACAACCTCGGCCGCATCGGCGCGGCGGTGGCCCCGGCGGCCATCGGCCTGCTGGCCTCCCACGTGTCCATCGGCGCGGGCTTCCTGGTCATGGGCATCACCTACGTCATCACCGGGCTGATCCCCGCGCTGATGATCCCCAACCGCCTGTATGACCCGAACCGCGAAGCGCGCAGCCCACAGCCCGGTGCCGCACCTGCAGCGCCCGCACGCCCGGCGGCACAGGGCGTGGCCCGCCCGGTGGGGCAGCCTGCCACGGAGGAAAGCGTTCGATGACCGATCTCACCTCGACCTGCGCCGCTGCACCTGCTGAGAGTGGACTGGAGATGTTCCCCAGCGGCCGCTTCACCTTCCAGGAGTTCCTTGGCCTGGAGCGCTGGATTGATGGCGACGTGGTGCGGGTGCGCCTGCGCCACCGCCCGGAGCTGATGAACTACATCGGCAGCTTTCACGGCGGCGTGCTGATGAGCGTGCTCGATGCCGCCATGGCCGGGGCCATTCGCGCGCAGATGCCGGGTTGCTCGATGGTCACCATCGACATGGCCACCCACTTCATGGGCAGCACCAGCGGCGAGATCAACGCCGTCGGCCAGGTGCTGCGGCGGACCCGCACGCTGTGCTTCTGCGCGGCGGAAATCTTCGACGGGGCCGGCGAGCTGGTCGCCAGCGCCACCGGCAGTTTCAAGTACCGGCCCGCTGCGGCTGGCACTGTTCAACCGACACGGGAATGACGAAATGACCGACAACACCGCAATGGCCGAGGAGCGCGAAGAGCGCCTGCGGATGATCCGTGACAGCGCCGCTTCCCTGGTGCCGCGCGGCGGCGACCTGGGCCGGGTGCGCCGTTTGCGCTTTCAGGCGCAGGGCCTCGACCGCGACGCCTGGGCGGAAGTCTGCGCCATGGGCTGGCCGGGCCTGCGCCTAGCCGAAGAGCTGGGCGGCAGTGGACTGGGCATGGGCGAGTACACCGCGTTGCTGGAAGAACTCGGACGCGGCCTGCTGCCCGAACCGCTGATCGAGGCGAGCCTGGTCGCTCCCTTGCTGCCCGCCGCCGAGCGCGACGCGCTGCTGGCCGGCGAGCGGCTGATCCTGCCCGCGGGCATCCGCTATGAAGCCGGCGCTGCATTGCCGGTGCTGCGCGATGGGCAACTGCGCGGTGAGATCGCCCATGTGGCTCTGGGCGCTGCCGCTGATGCGTGGCTGGTGGCCTGCAACACCGGTCTCGTGCTGGTGCAGCGCAATGCCGAAGGGCTGAGCGTTCACCAGGAACCGACCCAGGACGGCGGCCACCTGGCGCGCCTGCGCTTCGATGGCACGCCCGCGCAACTCGTCGACGCCGCGCCTGCTGCCCTCGACGAGTCGGCACTGGCCTGCGCCGCCTACCTGGTCGGCCTGATGGATGCGGCCTTCGAACAGACCCGCGACTACCTCGGCGTGCGCCGCCAGTTCGGCCGCGAGATCGGCAGCTTCCAGTCGCTGCAGCACCGCATGGTCGACCTGAAACTGCAGATCGAACTAGCCCGCGCCATCGTCGGCGAAGCGGCCACCGCGCTGGACGACGGCGCGCCGGTCGCGCAGGTGCAGCGCCTGGTGTCCACCGCCAAGGTGCGCGCCGCCGAGGCGGCCATGCTGGTGACCCGCCAGGCGATCCAGCTGCACGGCGGCATCGGCTACACCGACGAGGCCGACATCGGCCTGTTCCTGCGCCGCGCCATGGTGTTGCTCAACAGCCAGGGTTCGCTGGCCTTCCACCGGGCGCGCTACATCGCCCTGCTGCAGGCGGAGGTGGCGTGATGAGCGAGATGCTGCTGCAGGAAACACTCGGTACGGTGCGCCTTCTGCGCTTCAACAACCCAACGCGGCGCAATGCGCTGTCCCCCGCACTGCGCGCCGAGCTGCTCGAAGCGCTGCGCGAAGCGGACGCCGATCCCGCCGTGCGCAGCGTGGTCCTCACCGGTTCGGCGGAAGTCTTCAGCGCTGGCGGCGACCTCAGCGACATGCATGTCACCGACCTCAACGCCGGCCGGGTGCGCATGCAGAAGAACGCTGACCTGATCCGCCAGATGCTGCGCATGGGCAAGCCGATCATCGCTGCCATCGAAGGCTGGGCGGTGGGCGCCGGGCTGTCGGTGGCGCTGGCCTGCGACAGCCTGGTGTGCGGCGGTACGGCGCGCTTCGCCGCCGGCTTCGGCAAGGTCGGGCTGATCGCCGATCTCGGCCAGCTGCACACCTTGCCGGCGCGCATTGGGGTCGGCCGCGCGCGGCAGGTGCTGATGTTCGGCCAGGTCATCGAAGCCGAGGAAGCGCAGCGCATCGGACTGGTGGACCAGCTCTGCGCACCGGGTGCCGCGCTGGACGCCGCCCTTGCGCTGGCCGCCAAGGTCGAGCAGCAGGCGCCTTTGCCACTGGCCCTGACCAAGGCCCTGCTGGCCGACGGCCTGGAGCTGCTGCTCGAGCGCGAAGGCGATTTCCAGAGCCAGCTGTTCCTCAGCGCCGACCATGCCGAAGGCAAGGCGGCCTTCCTCGATAAACGTTCCCCGAATTTCCGGGGCCAGTAATCAAGAGAGCTGTGACATGACCGATTACAACGCCCTCGAAGATGGCGAGTTCCGCCGGCTGGTGCGCGACTGGGTCGCCGCCAACTACCCGCAGCGCATCCGCAACCCGGCCCACCGCCTGGGCCGCGATGACACCTGGGAGTGGTACCAGGCACTGTCGAAACAGGGTTGGCTGTGCCCCGGCTGGCCGGTGCAGTTCGGTGGCATGGGCCTCGCCGCCGGCAAGCAGCTGATCATGATCGAGGAGATGGAAAACTACGGCTGCGCACGCCTGCCCGACAGCGGCATCACCATGCTCGGCCCGCTGCTGATCCGCTACGGCACCGATGCCCAGCGCGAGCGTTTCCTGCCGCGCATCCTCAGTGGCGAGGACATCTGGTGCCAGGGCTACAGCGAGCCCAACGCCGGCTCCGATCTCGCCAGCCTGCGCACCGAGGCGGTACTGCGTGACGGCGAGTGGGTCATCAATGGCCAGAAAACCTGGACCACCATGGGCACCGAGGCCAACTGGATCTTCGTGCTGGCGCGCACCGAGCGTAGCGTCAAGGCGCAGCAGGGCATCAGCTTCCTGCTGGTGCCGATGGACAGCCCCGGCGTCGAGGTGCGGCCGATCCTCAACCTGGAACTGCAGGGCGAGTTCTGCGAGGTGTTCTTCAATGACGTGCGCGTGCCGGAAGAGAACCTCGTCGGCGCGGTCAACCACGGCTGGGGCATGGCCAAGGCTTTGCTCGGCTTCGAGCGCATCTTCCTCGGCTCGCCCAAGCAGGCCACCTTCGCCCTCGAGCGCCTGGTGCGCCTGGCTCGTCACCAGGGCCTGTGGGATGACCCGGTGTTCGCCCAGCGTTTCGCCGCCCTGAGCATGGACCTGGACTGTCACAAGGCGCTCTACGAGCGCTTCGCCGAACGCCTGCGGCGCGGCGAGGAGCTGGGCCCGGACGTTTCCCTGCTGAAGATCCACCAGTCCGAGCTGTACCAGCGCATCAGCGAGCTGGGACTGGAGATCGCCGGCGCGGATTCGGCGCTGCTCAACCCCTTCACCGACGATGCCGAGCTGCACCCGGCGGGCATCTTCATCCAGTCGCGGCCGACCACCATCTACGGCGGCACCAACGAGATCCAGCGCAACATCCTGGCCAAGGCCGTGCTCGGCCTGCCGAGCTGATCCCGCGCGCAACGAATTCTCCGATTGAACGAACCGAACAGTAAGGAATTAGCGATGACCCAACGACTCAACGAAGGCAAGGTAGCGATCGTCACCGGCGCCGGTGGCGGCATCGGCCGCGAGATCGCCCTGGCCCTGGCCGACAGCGGTGCGCGGGTGCTGATCAACGACATCGGCGTGTCCCTGCAGGGCGAGGGCGGCTCGGCTTCCCCGGCCGAGGAAACCCTCGGGCTGATCCGCCAGCGCGGCGGTGACGGCGCCATCAACACCGACAGCGTGTCGGACTGGGACAGCGCCCGGCGCATCGTCTCCAGCGCCATCGACGCCTTCGGCCGCGTCGACATCGTGGTGAACAACGCCGGCATCCTGCGCGACACCATCTTCCACAAGATGAGCGCCGAGGACTGGCTGTCGGTCATCAACGTGCACCTCAACGGCAGCTTCTTCGTCAGCCGCGCCGCCGCCGAGCACTTCCGCGCGCAGAGCAGCGGCGCCTTCGTGCACATGACCAGCACCTCGGGGCTGATCGGCAACTTCGGCCAGGCCAACTACTCGGCGGCCAAGCTGGGCATTGTTGCGCTGAGCAAGTCCATCGCCCTCGACATGCAGCGCTACAACGTGCGCTCCAACTGCATCGCGCCCTTCGCCTGGAGCCGCATGACCGACTCGATCCCGGCCGAGACGCCGGAGCAGAAGGCGCGGGTGGAAAACCTGCAGCGCATGACCCCGGACAAGAACGCACCGCTGGCCGTCTACCTCGCTTCCGACGCTGCCAGTGCGGTCAACGGGCAGGTGTTCGCCGCGCGCAACCACGAGATCTTCCTGATGAGCCAGAGCCGCCCGTTGCGCAGTGTGCACAGCGACAACGGCTGGACCCCGCAGAGCATCGCCGAGCACGGTATGCCCGCACTGCGCGGCAGCTTCATGGACCTGGCGCGCAGCCCGGACGTGTTCTCCTGGGACCCGATCTGAACCGCCGGAGGACAGGCGCATGTTCAAGACCCGATTCACCGAAACCTTCGGCGTCGAACACCCGATCATGCAGGGCGGCATGCAGTGGGTGGGGCGCGCCGAGATGGCGGCGGCGGTGGCCAATGCCGGCGGGCTGGCAACGCTCTCGGCGCTGACCCAGCCGACCCCGCAGGCGCTGGCCGACGAGATCGCGCGTTGCCGCGAACTCACCGACAAGCCCTTCGGCGTCAACCTCACGCTGCTGCCGACGCAGAAGCCGATCCCCTACGCGGAGTACCGCGCGGCGATCATCGAGGGCGGCATCGGCGTGGTCGAAACCGCCGGCAACAATCCCGGCGAGCACATTGCCGAGTTCCGCCAGCACGGGATCAAGGTGATCCACAAATGCACCGCCGTGCGCCATGCGCTCAAGGCCGAGCAACTGGGCGTGGACGCGGTGTCCATCGACGGCTTCGAGTGCGCTGGCCACCCAGGCGAGGACGACATTCCCGGCCTGGTCCTGCTGCCTGCGGCGGCCAACCGGCTGCGCGTGCCGATCATCGCTTCCGGTGGCTTCGCCGACGGCCGCGGGCTGGTGGCGGCGCTGGCGCTGGGGGCCGATGCGATCAACATGGGCACACGCTTCCTCAGCACCCGCGAGTGCCCGATCCACCCGCAGGTCAAGGCGGCCATCCGCGCGGCGGACGAGCGCTCCACGGACGTGATCATGCGTTCGTTGCGCAACAGTGCGCGGGTCGCCCGCAACGCCATCAGCCAGGAAGTGCTGGCCATCGAGGCGCGCGGCAACGCCACCTACGCCGACATCGCCACGCTGGTCAGCGGCCTGCGCGGGCGCACCGTCTACGAGCAGGGCGACACCGACCTGGGAATCTGGTCGGCGGGCATGGTCCAGGGCCTGATCGATGACGAACCCAGCTGCGAGGAACTGCTGCGCGACATCGTCGAGCAGGCGCGCCAGTTGATCCGCCAGCGACTGGAGGGGTTGCTCACCCAGTGATTCTTAATGCGGCGGCGTGGGAGCAACCGCGAACGTCTGGGGGACTGTAGCGGGGTTCTCCCTCTCCCTAACCCTCTCCCTGAAGGGAGAGGGGACCGTCCGGTGCAGGGTGACGCCACTGCATCAGCCGGCACGGTCAGCTCCCTCTCCCTTCAGGGAGAGGGCGGGGGAGAGGGCAGGCCCGGGCACAGACTCTCAGGCAGAGCGGCGCCGCCTTCACCTCACCTGACGAAGAGACAACAACAATGAAAAATCTTCCCGTACGGGCGCTCGTTTCGAGCTTCGCCTGCCTGCCCCTGTTCGCCCACGCGGACTTCATCGCGGACAGCAAGGCGAATCTGGAACTGCGCAATTTCTACTTCAATCGCGACTATCGCCAGAGCAATGCGGCGCAGTCGAAATCCGAGGAGTGGGCGCAGGGTTTCCTGCTGCGCTTCGAGTCGGGTTACACCGAGGGCACGGTGGGCGTGGGCGTCGATGCCCTTGGCCTGCTGGGGATCAAGCTGGACTCCAGCCCTGATCGCACCGGCTCCGGCCTGCTGCCGTATTCGGCCAGCGACAAGCGCGCCGCCGATGACTACAGCTCCCTCGGCGTGACGGCCAAGCTGCGCGCCTCGAAGAGCACCCTGAAGGTCGGCACCCTGCTGCCCAAGCTGCCGGTGGTGCAGTACAACGACACCCGTCTGGCGCCGCAGACCTTCCAGGGCGGCCTTGCCGAGGTCAACGAGATCGACGGCCTCACCGCGCAACTCGGCCAGCTGCGCCAGGTAAAGCAACGCGACTCGACCAACGACGAAGACCTGTCGATGACCCGCGGCAACAAGCGCAACATCGTGCTCGGCAGCCACACCAGCAGCGACCGCTTCAATCTCGCCGGTGGCACCTACCGCTGGACCGAAAACCTCAGCACCAGCTACCACTACGGCGGCCTGGAAAACTTCTACCGCCAGCACTACCTGGGCGTGGTGCACACCCTGCCGATCACCGAGGGCCAGTCGCTCAAGTCGGATATCCGCTGGGCCCGTTCCACCGACGATGGCGGCAGCAACGTCGACAACCGCGCGCTCAACGCGCTGTTCACCTACCGCATCGGCGGCAGCGGCTTCGGCGTCGGCTACCAGCGCATGTCCGGCGACACCGGTTTCGCCTACCTCAGCGGCACCGACCCGTACCTGACCAACTTCGTGCAGATCGGCGACTTCGCCAACAAGGACGAACGCTCCTGGCAGGCGCGCTACGACTACGACTTCGCCGGCCTCGGACTGCCCGGCCTGACCTTCATGACCCGCTACCTGCAAGGCGACCACATCGACCTGCTGAACGGCCAGGGGCGCGGCAAGGAGTGGGAGCGCGACACCGATATCGGCTACGTGGTGCAGAACGGCCCGCTGAAGAACCTCGGCTTCAAGGTGCGCAACGGCGCCTTCCGCAGCGACTTCGGCAACGATATCGACGAAACGCGGGTGATCGTCAGCTACCAGATGCCGCTCTGGTAACCGTCCTAACGGGCGGGGGCGGTTTGGCCAGAATCGCTCCGCCCGTGGCGGGAATGTCCCTTTCAGCAAAGGTCTGAACCGTGATTCACTGAATTTCATGCAGTGAATCCGGATTCAGATCATGGCCTACCGACACTCCCCAGCACGGCTGCAAAAGGACGGCGAACTGCGCGAGCGCATTCTCGAGCTGGCGCTGGCGCGGGTGGCCGACGGTGGTTTCGCCGCCCTGACCATGCAGAGCCTGGCGGACGCCGCCGGCATCGCCACCGGCAGTCTCTACCGGCACTTCAGCGGCAAGGGCGAGCTGGCCGCCGAGGTCTTCGCCCGTGCCAGCCAGCACGAGGTCGATACCCTCGGTGCGCTGCTGAAAGCTCCCGGCAGCGCTTGCGAACGCCTGAACCTTGGCCTGCAGCAGTTCGCCGCGCGCGCCTGGGGCAGCCGCCAGCTGGCCTTCGCGCTGATCGCCGAGCCGGTCGACCCGGAAGTGGACGAGCAGCGCCTGATCTACCGCGAAGCCTACGCCGCACTGTTCGTCACCCTGCTGGAGCAGGGCATCGCCGCCGGTGAGTTCCAGCCCCAGCCGGTGCAGCTGACCGCCGCCTGCCTGGTCGGCGCCATCGCCGAAGCCCTGATCGGCCCGCTTTCGCCGCCCGCCCGCGCCGCGCGGGATGCCGGCCAGTCCAACGTTTCCCTGGAGGACGTCAGCGACGCCCTCGCCAGCTTCTGCCTGCGCGCCGTCGGCGCGTCCACATCTGCCTTGCCCAAGCCAGCCAAGCCCACGCCCGTTATGGAGGACCAGCCATGATCCCGCACCCGTACGCCGAAACCCACGAAGTGACCAACCAGGTGCCGCCGCTGGACGGCGCCAACCTCTATCGCGTCGACGTGCCGCTGCAGGAGTGGGTGCGCCGCTACGGCGGCGGCTGGGCCGAGCAGAAACTCGATGCCTATGGCGCGCTGGCCGGCGGGCCGCTGATGGCGGCGGGCTTCCTCGCCAACGAGAACAAACCGGTGTTCAAGTCCCACGACCGCTTCGGCCACCGCGTCGACCTGGTGGAGTTCCACCCGGCCTACCACGAGCTGATGCGCGCGGCCATCGAGGCCGGCCTGCCCTCCATGCCCTGGACCGACCCTCGCGCTGGCGCCCACGTCGCCCGTGCGGGCCTGAGCTATCTGCACAGCCAGGCCGAGGCCGGCACGGGCTGCCCTTTGACCATGACCTTCGCCAGCGTGCCTGCCCTGCGTTTGCAGCCGGACCTCGCCGAGAAGTGGTTGCCGAAGATCCTCTCCACCGAATACGACCCGCGCAACCTGCCCATCGAGCAGAAGACCGGCGCCACCATCGGCATGGCCATGACCGAGAAGCAGGGCGGCACCGACGTGCGTGCCAACACCACCCGCGCCTACCCGGTGGGCATCCCCGGTCCGGGCCAGTCCTACGAACTGGTCGGCCACAAGTGGTTCTGCTCGGCGCCGATGTGCGACGCCTTCCTCACCCTGGCTTATACCGACAAGGGCCTGACCTGCTTCCTGCTGCCGCGCCACCGCCCGGACGGCAGCCGCAACGAGTTCTACATCCAGCGCCTGAAGAATAAGCTGGGCAACTGGTCCAACGCCTCCAGCGAAGTGGAATACCGCGGCGCGCTGGCCTGGATGGTCGGCGAGGAAGGCCGTGGCGTACCCACCATCATCGAGATGGTCGCCATGACCCGCTTCGACTGCATGGTCGGCTCCAGCTCGCTGATGCGACAGGCGCTGACCCAGGCCGCGCACCACTGCGCCTACCGCCAGGTCGGCGGTCGCGTGCTGGCCGAGCAGCCACTGATGCAGAACGTGCTGGCCGACCTCGCCCTGGAAAGCGAAGCCGCATTGGCGCTGACCATGCGCATGGGCCGCGCGCTGGACAATCTGCACGACGAACAGGAAGACAAGTTCGCCCGGCTGGTGACCGCCGTGGGCAAGTACTGGATCTGCAAGCGCGCCCCCGCGATGATCAACGAGGCCGCCGAATGCCTGGGCGGCGCCGGCTACGTCGAGGACACCATCCTCCCGCGCCTGTACCGCGAAGCGCCGGTCAACTCCACCTGGGAAGGCTCGGGCAACGTGCAGTGCCTGGACGTGCTGCGTGCGCTGTCGAAGGAGCCCGGCGTGCTCGACGCTTTGTTCACCGAACTCGGCGATGGGCATGGGGACGCGCGCCTGGCCTCGTTCATCGGCAACCTCAAGGCTTCCTTCGCCGACACCCAGGACATCCAGTATCGCGCCCGCCAGCTCACCGAAAACGTCGCCATCGCCCTGCAGGCCAAGCTGCTGCTGGAAGCGGGCAACTCGGTGGTCTCCGACGCCTTCATCACCAGCCGCCTGGACGACGGCGGCCGCGTCTACGGCACCCTGCCGCGCGGGGTGGACGTGGAAGCGCTGGTGGCGCGGGCGACGCCGCATCTGGTGTGAGGAAATTTCAGTAGAGGTTTTCGGTTTGAACCACCGCTGGTCGAACAATAGGTTGCAGGAGGAGTGTTCTTCGCCGGTGCCGGGATGAGCCTCGCAGGTCTTCATTTCGGTGCAGGCAGCTCAGTGTTGAGATTGCCTTGGTCTATAGCTGCAACTAAAATTAGTTGCAGTTGGGAGAGGGGAATGTCTCAGCATGAGAAGCTGCTGGCCAAACTGCTGAACAGGCAGGCTGTGTTCACCTGGCAGGAGTTGGTTGTACTGCTGTGCGGGCTGGGTTATCGCAAGCTCGAAGGCGATGGAAGCCGGGTCAAGTTCGACAACGGCGACCCTCGCGCGATGATCAACCTGCACAAACCTCATCCCGGCAATGAATTGAAGGCCTATGCCAGGCGCCAGGTGGTCGAGCACCTGAAAAGCGGAGGAGTGTACGATGAACAACCTGCTGCAGCACCGCGGCTATTACGGGTCCATCGAGGCCAGCCCGGAAGACAACTGCCTGTTCGGCAAGCTGCTGTTCATCCGCGCCCTGATCAATTACGAAGGCGACACCGTCGCCGAGCTGGCCGGCTCGTTCAGGGCCGCGGTCGATGATTACCTGTCTGATTGTGCTGCCAGGGACGTCGAGCCGGAAATCCCCTGCAAGGGCTCCTTCAACGTACGCGTAGGCCACGAACTGCACATGGCGGCGAGCATCGCCGCCATCCAGCAGAACATCACGTTGAACGACCTGACGCGCCGGGCGTTGAGTGAGTACATCGAGCAGCACGCCTGAGCGCGCTATCCGGGTTGCCATCCTGCTCAGGCGGGTGAACAAGGCACTTCCAGCAGCTTGGGACGACCTGACAAGCGATATACGAAAATGGAATGCAGTCGATTCCTTTCGGCTGTCATCCGCACTCGCGGTCGCGGATTCTGTCATAGGCTTTCTTCAACCCTTCCGCTCGTCCTGCCGGCGCGGAATCTGTCATCCCTTTCTGTGACGGAAGCAGGCAAGATGGAGCTGATCGTTCAGACAGGATGCCCACCATGAGTCTTACGACTGGCGACGAGTTCTTCGTCGCGCAGACGGCCGAAGAGGCCGTCGATCGACTGGCCGTGCTCCATGAGCGCGCCACCGGCGCCCTGAACCAGGCGCTCAAGCGGTACCTGAAGGACCGCGAAGTCCCCGACGCGCAGCAGCGCGAACAATTCCGCTACCCGCTGCTGCGGGTGACCTACCTGTGCCAGGGCGAAGTGCCCTCGACCACCCGCGCCTACGCCAAGGTCCAGGTGCCCGGCACCTACGCCGTGACCATCACCCAGCCCAAGGCTTTCCGCAAATACCTGCTGGAGCAGCTCCGCCCGCTGATGGAAGACTTCACCGTGCGCGTGGAAGTCGGCGTCAGCGCGCAGAACATTCCGTATCCCTACGTGGTGGAAGGCGGTGATGAACTGGGTGGCTCGGGCGTGACCGCCGCCGAGCTGGCGCGGGTGTTCCCCAGCACCGATCTGTCGGCCACTTCTGACGGTGTGGCGGACGGCCTGTACGAATGGGAGAACGCCGATCCGATGCCGCTGGCGCTGTTCGACGCCGCACGCACCGACTTTTCCCTGCGCCGCATGGTGCATTACACCGGCAGCGACTGGCGCCACGTGCAGCCGTGGATCCTGCTGACCAACTACCACCGTTACGTCGACCAGTTCATCCACCTGGGCCTGGAGCGCCTGCGCGACGACCCGCGCTTCGTGCGTATGGTCCTGCCGGGCAACGTGATCATCGAGCGCGGCACGGATGAGGGCGAGGCCAATGCCATTGTCGCCAGCGTCGAGTGGCACCGCTTCCAGATGCCGGCCTACCACCTGATCGCCGAGGATGGCGACGGCGTGACGCTGGTGAACATCGGCGTCGGCCCGTCCAACGCGAAGAACATCACCGACCACCTCGCCGTGCTGCGTCCGCACTGCTGGCTGATGGTCGGCCACTGCGGCGGCCTGCGGCAGTCGCAGACCATCGGCGACTACGTGCTCGCTCACGCCTACATGCGCCGCGACGGCATTCTCGACCGCGTGCTGCCGCCGCACATCCCGATCCCGGCGCTGGCCGAGGTGCAGTTGGCGCTGCAGGAAGCTGCCGCGCTGGTGACTGGCGAGCGCGGCGACCAGCTCAAGCGCCGCCTGCGCACCGGCACCGTGCTCACCTACGACGACCGCAACTGGGAGCTGCACTGGGCCCAGGAGCGCCCGCTGATCAACCTGGCGCGGGCCATCGCGGTGGATATGGAAAGCGGCACTATCGCCGCTCAGGGTTACCGCCTGCGGGTGCCTTACGGCACGCTGCTGTGCGTGTCGGACAAGCCGCTGCACAGCGAGATCAAGCTGCCAGGCGCCGCCACGGCTTTCTACCAGCGCGCGGTGAGCCAGCACCTGTCCATCGGTGTTGCCGCCGTGGACCTGCTGCGCACCCAGCTCAACTCGCTGCACTCGCGCAAGCTGCGCAGCTTCGACGAGCCGCCGTTCCGCTGATCTGCGACAGGGCGCGGAGCGCCTGCCGGGGCGATGGTGGTTGCCCCGGCTGCCTGAAGAAAGCCGATGGAGAGTGTTGCCGATGACCGATCCTCGCAAGACCCCGGCGGGCCGTGTGCTCGCCCTGCTGGACCTGACTTCGCTGAATGCCGGCGATGACCTGCAAAGCACCGTGGACCTCTGCCGCCGCGCGCTGACGCCCTACGGCGAAGTGGCGGCGGTGTGCGTGTGGCCGAAGCTGGCGCACGTTGCCCGACGCACGCTCAATACGCTGGGTGGGCGCGATGTACGGGTCGCCAGCGTATGCAATTTTCCCGGCGGTGACGCGCCCCTGGCCGATGTGGTGGAGGAGGTGCGCAAGACTCTTGCGGAGGGCGCCGACGAGATCGACCTGGTCTACCCCTGGCGCAAGCTCAAGGCCGGCCAGGACACTGGCGCGGTCGAACTGATCCGCACCTGCAAGACGCTGTGCGGGCCGTACCACCGGCTCAAGGTGATCCTGGAAACCGGCGAGCTGGCCGACCCGGAGCTGATCCGCAAGGCCTGCCGCGAAGCCATTGCCGGCGGCGCCGACTTCCTCAAGACCAGCACCGGCAAGGCGACGGTGAACGCCACGCCCGAAGCCGTGCGGGTGATGCTCGAAACCATCGAGGAGGAGGGCGGCAAGGTCGGGCTGAAGGTCTCCGGTGGGCTGCGCACGCTGGCTGATGCGCAGGTTTACCAGAAGCTGGCGGAGGAGCGCTTCGGCGCGGGCTGGATCAAGCCGGAACATCTGCGTTTCGGTGCGTCTGCACTGCTCGATGACCTGCTGCGCGAGCTGAGCGGCGAGGCGAAGCCGATCTCCACGCGGGACTATTGATCGCGCCGCGTTGACGCCGCCAGAGGCGCGCCTAGAATGCTCGCCTTTCGCGCCACGGGGAACCGTGGCGCGTCCCTCCGGTCGGACCTTCGCCGACCATTTCCGCTGGTGATCCCATGCCGTTCCGCGCCCCCTCGCACCTCACCAACCCGCTGCGCCGTTTCGCCCGCCGACTGGTGGACAACGGCGTGCCCGAAGTCGCCGCGCCACTGCCGCTGCCCGACAGCATCACCGGCGAACCCTGGTTCTCCGTGGGCAAGGCAGTGGAAGGTCTGGGCGGGGCACGGGTGGATGGCTGGTGCCTGGAAGAGTGGCCGGGCCTTGCCTTGCGCGCCCGTTTCAGCGCCTGCTGGCGCGACGCCCAGGGCCGCTTGTGGAACGTGCTGCCGGGCGGCGATGCCATCGCCTTCCTGCCTGATCCGAAACGTCGCTACGAAGGTGTTCCGGTCGCCGAACAGCTTCACGCGCTGGAGCGTGACGAACTGCTGGAGGATTACCTCTGGCTCAGCCGTGAACTGAGCAAACCGCAGATGGACGACGAGCGCCGGGAAGTCCGCGACTCCATGCGCCAGCGCCTGGAAAGCTGGCTGGAGCTGGGCGGCCGCGGCGACAAGCCATGTCCGTGCAACAGCGGCAAGCGCTATCGCAACTGCTGCAGCAAGCGGGTACGGGAGAACTGATACCAACTCCTGTAGGAGCAACTGTCTTCTTCTGAGAGTCCGTGCCTGGGTTTTCCCTCTCCCCCGCCCTCTCCCTGAAGGGAGAGGGAGTAGATTGTGCCGGCTGACGCCATGGTTTCATCCTGCACCAAACGGTCCCCTCTCCCTTCAGAGAGAGGGCGGTGCCCCGTGCATGAGTTCATGTACAAGCGGGCCCTGCCCGCGATCGCGCGCAGGGCGCGCACCTACAGAGATGCATCCGGCATGGGTGGCACCAGCCACTGTTCCCCCGGCTTCGGAGCGCGGAAACGCTCCGCCGCAACACCACGTTGCTGCAGGGCGGCCGCCAGGTCGCTGACCGGGGTGAACTGGCCTTCGTCGCTCAGGCGGAAGGTGCCGAAATGGATCGCCATGCTGCACTGCGAGTCGAGGTGCTGGTGCGCCTGCACTGCGTCATCCGGGTTCATGTGGTGGTGGCGCATGAACCAGCGCGGCTCATAGGCGCCGATAGGCAGGGCGGCGAAACGCATGGGGCCGAAGCGCTCGTGCATCAGGCCGAATTCTTCGCCCAGCCCGGTATCGCCGGGGAACAGCAGCGGGCCGTCCGGCGACTCCAGCACGAAGCCCATCCACAGCGTACGGTTGGTGTCGCGCCGCGAGCGCGCCGACCAGTGTTGCGCCGGCACTCCGGTGAGCAGCATGCCTTCGGGCATCGGCAGGCTCTGCCACCAGTCCAGCTCGGCGATGTCGGTGAAGCCGCAGGCGCGGATCAGCTCGCCATTGCCCAGCCCGGTCACCACCTTCGCCGACGGGAAGCGCCGCGCCAGTTCGCGCAGGCTGTGGATATCCAGGTGGTCGTAGTGGTTGTGGCTGACCAGGATCAGGTTGATCGGCGGCAGCTCGTCCAGCGCCAGGCCCGGCGGATGCACGCGCTTGGGACCGACGAAGCGGATCGGGCTGGTTCGCTCGCACCAGAGCGGGTCGGTAAGGATGTTCAGGCCGCGGTGCTGGATCAGCAGGGTGGCGTGGTTGATGTAGGTGACGCGCAGTTCGTCGCCTTCGACGCGGGCCGGCGTTTCCGGGCGGGTGTCGGGGCCGGGCTGGGCGATCCACTCCTGCTGGCGGCCACGTTCGCGCTGCCATTTCAGGAAGGCGCGCAGGCCGTTGTGCGGTTGGCGGTCGAGGTTATGGAAGCGGGCGCCGTCGAAATGCGCCGTCTGCGGGCCGCGATAGCGGGCGCCGAGGCGACCGCTGAGGTTCTGCAAAGTGATCAGCCAGGTGGGGTGGCTCATGGGCATGCTCTTGCGGTGGGGGCTTTGCACAACCTAGCATGCCGGGCATTCCTCGCCCCCCCATCCTCGGTTACCAGTCTTTTCGCCATGCCCCGTCCTCCGCGTCCCGCCAATCGTCGTTCCGCCACCCGCCCCGCGCCTCGCCGCGTGGCCAAGGCGCCGCCGGCGCAACCCAGGCTGATCCTGCTGAACAAGCCGTTCGACGTGCTGACGCAGTTCAACGACAGCGAGGGCCGCGCGACGCTGAAGGATTTCGTCGATGTGCCGGGGATCTACCCGGCCGGCCGCCTGGACCGCGACAGCGAAGGGCTGTTGCTGCTGACCAACGACGGCCGCCTGCAGGCGCGCATCGCCGATCCGAAGCACAAGCTGCCGAAGACGTACTGGGTACAGGTGGAGGGCGAGCCGAGCGACGAGCAGCTCGACCAACTGCGCAAGGGCGTGCAGCTCAATGACGGCCCGACCTTGCCGGCCGAGGCCCGGCGGCTGGAGGAGCCGCAGCTGTGGGAGCGCGACCCGCCGGTGCGTTTCCGCAAGTCGGTGCCCACCGCCTGGCTGGAACTGGTGATCCGCGAGGGGCGCAACCGCCAGGTGCGACGGATGACAGCGGCGGTCGGCCTGCCCACGCTGCGCCTGGTGCGCGTGCGCATCGGACCATGGCAGCTGGAGGGGCTGCAGCCGGGACAGTGGCGTGAAGTCAGCCCCGAGCTCTGAGACTCGGGGCAGGGCGCGGGGTCAGAAGCCGCCTTCGAGCCCGGCGACGACCACGGACTTGATCAGGAAGCCGAGTACGCCCAGGCCCAGTGCGAAGAACAGCACCATGGTGCCCATGCGGCCGGCCTTGGACTTCTTGGCGAGGTCCCAGACGATGAAGGCCATGAACAGGATCAGGCCGGTCACCAGGCCATACATCATCCAGTCTTCGAAACTTTCGTTCATTACAGCTCCTGCCCGGTGCGGAGGGTCTCCGAGGGACGCCGGGGCGCGGTGGTGGTGAAGAAGGCGCGCATTATACGCATGCGGCGCTTTGTCGTTCAGAGCCGTTCATAAACTGATCAGTTCCTGCTGCGGGACGGGCGGAACGCCCTGGAAATTCCCGCCGCACGCCGGTTGGCGCGGGAAATCTGCGGTATCGATTTCGTTTGGCGGGAACTGGGGTGCGATGCTGTGTCGCAGGGTGGCGTCGACCTTGCGGACAGACCTCGGGCATGGCCCGTCCCCGCTGGAGCACGCCATGCCCGTGGCAGCGATCAGACCCGCAGATGATCCAGCGGCAGCTCGGTGCTCGCCATCACGTTGCGCAGCACGAAGCTCGAGCGCACGCTGGTCACGCCTTCGATGCGGGTCAGGGTGCCGAGCAGGAAGTGCTGGTAGTGTTCCATGTCCGGCACCATCACCTTGAGCTGGTAGTCCGCGTCCATCCCGGTCACCAGGCTGCACTCCAGCACCTCGGGGCACTTGCCGATGATTTGCTGGAAGTGTTCGAAACGCTCCGGTGTGTGGCGGTCCATGCCGATCAGCACGAAGGCGGTGAGGCTCAGGCCGAGCTTCTTGCTGTCCAGCAGGGCGACCTGGCGGACGATGTAGCCGTCGTCCTCGAGCTGCTTGACCCGCCGCGAGCAGGGGGAAGGCGACAGGCCGATGCGTTCGGCCAGCTCCTGATTGGAGATGCGTGCGTCGCGTTGCAGTTCGGCAAGAATTCGCAGGTCGTAGCGGTCCAGCTTGTCCATGAAGGCCTCGTATTTCGATTGAATTGCGCTTGTGGCGTAATTTTTAGGTATTTGTTGCTCAGGTGGTGCCTGTATGAGCAATATTAGCAATCATTTCCCCGCTCTGTCGCTTTACTATTTCTTCCAGATTCACAGCCCGGACATCACGTCCCCAGCGATCCGCCCAATCAGGCGCTTCGCGGCCCGCCGACCCAACAGGATCGCGCCGGCCACCGGGCTACGCACTGCCCAGAAGGCGGAGCGAGGTGAGCCGGCGCCAACAGCGACGAGCAGGACGAGATTCCGGAAGGGAGGCTGACGAGCCTCCCTTTTTTCTTGCCTGCGATTTGCCCCGCCATCTTTACCCTGACTTTACCCAGCGCCCCGCAATGGCAGCTTTGCGCCGTGGTCTATGGCTATGTCGCATCACGGTTTTCGGCCGTTGCCGAAGTGAGGAATCCATGAAGTCGGGCATCGGGCGGTTCGCCTCGTTCGCTGTGCTTTCTCTGGCTGTCGCGGTTCAGGCGCTGGCGGCCGAAGGTCCCGATATGCAGGGCCATCCGTCCGCGAACGGCACTGGCGGGCAGTCCCAGGGGCGTCCGCAGGGCAACAATGGCGGCCAGGAGCACGGGCGTCCGCAGGGCGGCAACGGCGGGCAGTGGCAAGGCCGCCCACAGGGCAGCAATGGTGACCGTGAGCACGGGCGTCCGCAGGGCAACAATGGCGGGCAGTGGCAGGGCCATCAGCAAGGCAACAATGGCGGTCAGTGGCAGGGCCGTCCGCAGGACAACAACGGCGGTCAGTGGCAGGGCCATCCGCAGGGTAACAATGGCGATCAGTGGCAGGGCCGTCCGCAGGGCAATAATGGCGGTCAGTGGCAGGGGCGTCCGCAGGGCAACAATGGCGGGCAGTGGCAGGGACGTCCGCCGGGCGGCAACGGCGGCCAGTGGCAAGGTCGTCCGCAAGGCAACGACCGAGGCCACGATCACGGCAGCCCCGGCTGGCAGGGCGGCAACCGTCCGCCATCGGCAGGCTGGCAGGGCCGCCCGCCGCCTTCCCACGGCAACTGGGGCCCGCATCCGTCCTACTGGCGGCCAGGCTATGTAGTCAACGCCATGCCGAGCGGGCACTACCGCGTGCCCTATCGCGGCAGCGACTACTACTTCAACGATGGCTACTGGTATCGCCCTTACGGCTCACGCTATGTGGTGGTGACGCCACCCTACGGTGTACGCGTGCGCTACCTGCCGTCCTACGCCGAGCAGGTGTGGATCGGCAGCATCGGCTACTTCCTCGCGGCTGGCACCTACTACCTGTGGCAGGCCGGCTCGCAGGATTACGAAGTGGTGGAGCCCCCGCAGCAGCAGGTGGCCAGCGTGGCGCAATCGGCTTATGACGTGATGGCTTACCCGATGTACAACCAGGGCCCGGACCAGCAGGCACGCGATCGCTATGAATGCCACCGTTGGGCCGCCGACCAGAGCGGCTTCGACCCGGCCCTGGCGAGCTATGCGCCGCCGACCTACGTCGCCGACAACTACCGCCGCGCCCTGGGCGCCTGTCTGAGCGGGCGCGGCTACAGCGTCAACTGATGTTCTCTAGCTGATGGTCTCTTTGCCCACCACTTCCTGCGGGTCGGCGTGCACCAGCACCTCGGCCCGCGGGAATTCCCTGTGGATCGCCAGCACCGCCTCGTCGCAAAGATGATGCGCCTTCGACAGTGACAGCTCGCCGGGCAGCTCCAGGTGCAGCTGGACGAACCAGTGCGTGCCGGAAATCCGCGTGCGCAGGTCGTGGGCGCCGAGCACGCCGGGTACTTCGCGCACCAGTTCGAGCATGCGCGTGCTGACGTCCGGCGGCAGCTCCTCGTCCATCAGCACCGCGACGGATTCGCGGGCGATCTGGAAGGAGCTCCAGAGGATGTAGAAGGCGATGCCCAGGCCGAAGATGGCGTCCATCTGCTGCCAGCCGAACTGTGCCAGGAGCAGCGCCACCAGGATGCTGCTGTTGAGCAGCAGGTCCGAGCGATAGTGCAGCGAATCCGCGCGGATGGCGTTGGAGCCGGTGATCTTCACCACGTAGCCCTGCACCAGCAACAGGCCGGCGGTGAGCGCCAGCGACAGGATCATCACGGCGACGCCCCAGCCCACGGCTTCCACCGGTTCCGGGTGTTGCAGGCGGTCGATGGCCTGAGTGCCGACCAACACGGCGCTGACCGCGATGAACAGCGCCTGGGCCAGCCCCGACAGCGATTCCGCCTTGCCGTGGCCGTAGCGGTGGTCGTCGTCCGCGGGGCGGATGGCGTAGTGCACCGCCAGCAGGTTGAGGAAGGATGCGGCGCCGTCGAGCAGCGAGTCGGTGAGGCCGGCCAGCAGGCTGACCGAGCCGCTGAGCCACCAGGCGATGGCCTTGGCGACTATCAGGGTGGTGGCGACGCCGAGCGACGCAAAGGTCGCCAGCCGCATCAGGTGGGCGTGGCTGGCGTGCTTGAGCATCAGGTGTCCAGGCGGTTGGGCAGGAAGTAGATGTAGTCCAGCAGCGGCGCCTTGTGGCCCAGCGCGGTGAGCGCGGCGCTCATCTGCCCGCGGTGGTGGGTGCCATGGTTGACCAGGTGCTGGACGATGTTCGCCAGGCTCTGGCGGTGTTCCTGCCCGGCCATGTTGCGGTAGTCCAGCTGGGTGCCGAGGGTGGCATCGCTCTGCTTGCTCAGCCACAGGCGCCAGGCGCCGACACCGTCACCCAGGAAGTCGGCGAGGCCGGCGCGGTCGGGCGCGGCCTCGGCGTCGAGGCGTTCGAACTGCCAGGGCTCTCGCTGCACACGGGCGAACCAGATGCGATCGACCACCGCGAGGTGGTTGAGGGTGCCGTGCAGGCTGCCGAAGAACAGCCCGCGCGGTGCGCGATAGGCCTCTTCATCCAGCGGCGCGACGGCCTCCAGGATGCGTTCGTAGGCCCACTGGTGGTACGCCAGGAGTTGCTGAAGGTGTGAAGCGAGAGCGCCGTGCATATCAGGCCTCCGGGCGCAGGCCCAGGCTGGCGAGTTGTTGGAGGTAGCCGCTGCGCTGGATCAGACGCGGATCGTCCAGGGGCAGGCTGCGGCCGGTTTCACGCTCGAGGATCGCCTTGAGTTTAGCCTTGTCCACGGTGCCGTCTTCGCTCACGGCATCCTTGAGCTTCTCCGGCGCGACCGAGTACTTCTCGTCGGGCAGGTAGATCGCGCCGGTGGCGAAGTCTACGCCGAAGGCGATCAGGCCCGGGATGATGTAGAACAACAGTCCGACGGCGTCCAGGGCAGCGACTGCCGGGTCGATCCGGCCGTCGATCTGGCCGCGGCGATCGGGATAGAACAGGGTGCCGCAGGCCGTCAGCTGGCTGAACAGGGCGGCGCTCAGAACTGCACAGGAGACTCGGGTGGCAAGACGCATGAAAAAACCTCCGGGAGGATGATGCGGACAACTATATCAACGAGCTTGCTGTCGCTGCTGGCAGATTCGCACTAGCCAGCGTTCTCGTTGCTTCTATGACTGCTGGGTTGGCACCGTGGTTCGCCCGCTATAATCGCCGCCCCCCGCGCAGTCCGGGTTACCGCCTTATGAAATTCGAGTTCCAGGAGCCGGCATGAACGCCCTTCCCATCGACAGCGTCCTTCCCGCCCTGCGCCAGGCCCTGGCCGGGCGCCACGAGGTGGTGCTGGAGGCGCCGCCCGGCGCCGGCAAGACCACCCGCGTGCCGCTGGCGTTGCTGGATGAGGCGTGGCTGGACGGCCAGTCGATCCTGATGCTGGAACCGCGCCGGCTGGCCGCCCGCGCCGCCGCTGAAAGATTGGCCGCGGAGCTGGGCGAGAAGGTCGGCGAGACCGTCGGCTACCGCATTCGCCTGGACAGCAAGGTCGGCCCCAGGACGCGTATCGAAGTGGTCACCGAGGGCATCCTCGCCCGCCGCCTGCAGGATGACCCGGCGCTGGAGGGCGTGGGGCTGGTGATCTTCGACGAATTCCACGTTTTGCCATTTGCATCAAAACCTAGGAAATGTTGTCAAGTTTAGGCTGAGGACTATGAACCAATCTGAGCTTGCTATTGGCCACCCCTACGTCGCCAAGAGCTCGCCCTTGTGGTTCGGTGTTTATGCCAAACCGTTGAAGCCGAGGCCCCCGATTGGTCGTTGAGGCCGCTTATGGCCAGCAAGATGATTGATGGCAGGGTGTCGAAGAGCTCGCTGGATGGTCACCTGAAGCGAGCAGACCTGGAGTTTTCGCTGAGGACGTCTAGACATTCGGATCTACCGGTCATGACGAAGATTTACTATGTATTGGTGTCCATCCAGGCGCCTGACGGTCATTGGGCTCTAATGCTGTGAGTTGATGGATCAGTACTTCTTCCACAACCTTGCGAAGTTTCCGTTGCTGTCGCGGAATCCCAGGTAGATATGGCTGAAGGTCTGGCTTACGTCCGGTGATCCCTGCTCACGCCATTCGCGGTCAATCTCCTCAACGATCTCCTCATCTAGCCAAGGCGACTCTAGGCCTACCACCAGCACTCCAGGCCCATAGCAGTTAATGAAAGCTTGGTAGGACGTCTTAGCGGCTTTTTGACGGACAATGTCGCAGAAGGCCCTGGCAAGCTGGGCGTCCATATCCATGTACAGGCCAGCCTCCATCGGACGGTGAACCTGGTCGGCCGCGAAGCCAACAATGTCCTTGGCCCATTCGGGAGAGAAGAACGCGTCGGTGAGCTCCATCCAGGTGGTGGTTACACCATCTGACAAGATCGCGTCCGGCGGATCAGGGCGCTGTGTAACCTTTAGAGCTCCACCAGTTATGCGGTTGTGCTCCGCGACCGCGGCTGCAAGAACTGCATGTTCATGGGCTTGCTGGACGGCCTTACGGTTGGAGGACATGTGGTCTATCTCAAGGTGTTTTCACGAGGATAGGCTTGCCCTGGCCGGGAAGGTTTATGACGGTTCATTCCAGAACGTCTGGGCAAAACCAGCATCATCGGCGAGGAGCAAATTCATCTTGCTGGTGTAGTTTCGCCCTTCAAGGCTCCTATACGTAATCACAACGGGGACTACTGAACCGCTCTGCCACGCTCCAGATTTGCTCCCAAGATATCCGAAAGCATTGGAAGCGACCCTGCCATTGGCGAGCACTGGAATAATCCTCTCCTCAAGCAAGCAGCGCTTTGCATCTCCAGGAACTTCTCCAGCATTTGAGTCCACCAAGGCATTGAGGATGTAGGGCTCGTCCGCGCTAAGCGAAATGTCCTTAGCGGGTCTGTTGCCAGTGTTCTCAAGGAGCAGGTTCAAGGCAATTCCATCTTTACCACCTGAACTCGTCGTGACGCGAGCGCTAAGAATAGGCCGGTTTGTCCTCTGCCAGAGCTGCACAGTGATGCACATAGACGTGAACGCAATGACGGCCGATAGCAGTGCGATGTTGGTTGAGCTGTCCGACATTGTGATACCTCAAAGTGGATATTCCTTCCTGTCGCTAGTAGGGGTTCCTTTCCTCATGCTTCTTTAGCCCGGCGTTGCCGGAAAAGTACGAGCTGTTCGAGGCACGTCTGGGAAGAGGCACGGAGGAGGGCGGCTCCGCCACATCTTTTCCCATCGGCAGAGCTGATGCCTATTTGGCTCTGATCAGCTTGATGTCAAAGCGAACGCCGTTGTCCATATTCTTCACTGTTAGGTCGCCACCCATATTTACAATGTGTTGTCTTGCAGCGAACAACCCCATTCCTTGGTGTTCGTTTTCCCCAGAGCGGCTGCTGACTCCAAACTCAAAAATCTCTTCGATAGGTTGGTTCTTGATATATGGGCCGGTGTTGAAAATATGAATCAGTACCCAGTCAGCGTCGTTATATGCTGTGATGGTGATTTCGGTGCCTGGCTCTCGAAAATCCTGCGCATTATTCAAAATTGCCGTCAGGGCTGCTTCTAGCAGCTCTGCATCTGCACTAACCGTCAGTAATTGATCACGGCTGTTATTCTTAATGTCTGGGTACGATTCCTCCGCATTGCTGAGGTACTCCGACACGTTCTCGCGACTCAGCTTTCCTCTAAAAGAGCTGATTGCCTCTTTAGGGCTGATAGCGGATGGGCTAATTTCGGTTGTACCCATAGGAGAGCTCGAAAGTATCTTCAGCGCATGTGTAATGCGCTTGACGCTTTTGGAACTAGGGTCTTGTGGGCTGCTGTGCCGAATAGTCAAATCCTGTAGCGGGGATTTGATTTCATGACCTAGGGCCCTAAGAAAGTCAGCATGTCTGCTCGCATTCTCTAGTGCTTCTCGTCCATACGATGTAATTGATCTGTGCAGGTCGAGAATACTGGCCCATAGCACGCCAATCTCGTCACTCTTGTTGGTTATAGCGTAGGGTAGTTTAAAGCTTTCAGCGTCTGAGAATTTGTCACGTAGGTATAGGGTGTTTCGTCTTAGGTTATTAAGCGGAGATAGCAGATATAGATGGAGAATTACTCCAGCTAGAATAAGGAAGGTGCAGAGCAGCAGCGCAAAGGTGATGCTGGCGTGCGCCGCAGATCTCCAGCCGCTGAGTACTAACGATGCGTTTCCATTGAGCTCGATAGAGCTCCCGTCCACGAAGCTGTAGGTTTTTTGAGTCGAAATACTAGGTGTTACAGTTCGTATGAAGGTGTCGGAGATGCTTTCGATAACTCGCCTGACTCCACTTCGTTCCGCACGCGAGGCTGCGGCTTGCGAGCTTCTCACCTCGATGGCCTCGCCACGAGCAACCGTGGGTGGGCTGAACGTGAGTGTTTCGCCTAGCGCGAGATACTCAGATGTTCCCGAGAAAGAAAAACGCGGGATTGTCTGTAGCTCTGCAGTGTCAGTGATGGTCTGCTCTGGAACGTTGTCGGCAGGGGTGACGACTCGCAGGGTGACCTTTGACTTGCTTATATCCTCGGGAGGCCAAGCGCGCTCATCTGTAAGTGCATCCTCCATATAAGCCTGAATTGGAACTTGGAGTATGAACTGGTAATGACTGTTAGCTGCGTCAGCTATCAGGATCCGACCTTTGATGTTAGGTTCTCGAGTGTAGGATTGCATCCCATCGCCCAAGTACCTAAATCCGGTCATGCTCCAAGCATCGGGAACCGCCGATTTTCCTGCGTAATCTGGGCGCCGAACCAGGTCGAACGTAACGACGAACTCTCGCTTTTGCCCACGAGCTTCAATAGACACTAAGAAGTGGTGCCCTGATGTCGGTGACTTTGAGTAAACCGGTGGTTTGATTTCTCCTACAAGGTCAAATGATCCTTGGATGTAAGCCATAGCGCCATTTTTGCGGCTTTCTAAAATTCCTGCACATATCTCTGAGTTTGGCTGGCTAATATAGGGGTAGCTACAAGCGTCTAGCTGCTTGATCTCCTCAATATGTCCTGGGAGATAGTTTAAATAGTCCAGAGGTAGTCGGGTTAATGGTAGGCCTCCTTCCCCGGGAGCAGGTCTATCTATGTTCATAAAAGCAATTCGCCCATCAAGACTTTCGAAGTCTGAGGCGACTCGCTGTAGTGTCCTCTGGATTCCGATTTGGTACTGTTTTACAACAGGGGAGTAGCTCAGGCGTAGTACAAGTACAGTCCCCAGCAAGACGATAATTATCATCACTAGAAGCGTGCCGAAAACTAAAACTCTTGCTTTTGCGCGGCCTATATTCTGCAGTAGGCGAGAAATGGATTTGGCTAGTCCTGCCACTGGACACCTTTCATCCTGATTACAGCAATATGTTCTTTTTCGATTCCCGCCTCGATAAGAGCGTCTCGAATGGTTTTAACGTGCTGCCGGATAGCCTCTGGGTTTTTTCCCGTTTTAACAAGGTCGTAATATTCTGGATAAGACACGCATTTCCCTCTGCGCTCATATGTGCGCATCAGGATCAGCTTTGCTGTTTGTGGCAAGTTTAGGGGGCTGCCATCGTATGTGACCTTTCCTGTGGAGCTGTCATGTATTACTAGGTCTGGTGTTTGAGTGACGGGGATGTCAATTTTTGCTCGAAGCATTCTAAGTGCTGAGCTTATAAACTCTTGGCCGTCTGCTGCAATTGGTTTCTCTAAGTAGTCCCAGACGTTTAGCTGGCTCATGACGTTTTTGTAAACAGTCTGCTCAAGTCCGGATACAACCAAGACTGGGCTCTTGTGATGCGTCACGTTTGTATAGACTATCCCAATTCCAGCGTTTTTCTCGGGTGGTAATTCAATATCTAGAACAATTAGGTTGTAGTTGGTTTCTTTGATCGCGGACTCCGCTGATTCACGATCGTAAAATTGATCTACGTTGATGTCGTTCCCAAGCTTCTTGCAAAACTCGGTTAGCGCGGCGTTGACATCCCGAGAGTCTTCAATCACGGCTATTTTCTTCATGGTCTATTCCTCTTCGGTAAGCACGCGAGAGTAGCATAGAATTTTGTTTTAAAGTTGTGCTGAACGTGAGCGTTTCCTCACGTTTGCCTCCGGAATATTCTGTTTGTTAGCAATCATGAGTGCTCGTGATTTTCCTCGGGTATTGATGAGCGAATTCGCTTTTAAGAGGCTATCTCTTTCACGAGATGCTCATTAGTGTTTAGCCCGTACCAATGCTTCCTGCTGGACTCCTTTGGCACTTCGAGGAATATTCATGAAGATAAATATGGCTCATTTGCGTGAGCGCGCTGTAGGCGGAGGGTGGATCAATTTCGCGGTCTTTGATGCGAAGTCCCTGTCGGGTGACAACAACGGACTCCTCTATGCGCTCACAGCCAAGGCTCGCGCTAGTGGTCTGGCGATCGACCAGTCTGCTCTAGCGTTCTATTCCAGCGGGCGGCTCCGCTTCTTCGGTGACCAGAAACTGGTGAGCTACTTAGCCAAGGGCTGGATGCCGGTGTGGACTCACACGATTAATCATTGATTCACTCTGTGGATAGCCGCCATAGATCTTGAGAGTGGCGGGTCTGTTAGTTTTCTTAAATGAAAGGATATTTCCTATATGGCAGTCTATCTCGTTACTTGGAATCTCAATAAAGAACGTAGTAACTATGACGCAGCGCGTCGTGCTTTCATTCAGCACCTTGATCGCTACGAAAGTGTAAAAGATAGCGGTCTCGAATCTGTTCGCTGGGTCAGTACTAACTGGACGGCGAATCAGGTGTCGGATGACCTGCGTACGAAGATGGACGGAAATGATCGCATTTTCGTTACGCAAGTTGTTGCTGGTACTCACCAAGGCTGGCTGAACAATCAAGTATGGGAGTGGATTAACGCTCGTATCTGAGTTGACTCAATATTTGACCATTAGCTCTGGGGCGCGGTGTTTGGGGACACCGCGTAGACTCACACCGATCACCCGCTGCAGAGTGTGGTGGATGCCTTCCAGCCTGGCATTGCCACAAGCGTCGCACATGAGCATCGAGATAGGTTCTGAATTTTCAAACATTGGTATCTCGCGATAGGGCTCGCCAGGGTCGGCTGCTGAGAGCGAACCTAATCGACTTGGCTGCATTAGCAGCCGAGAAACGGAATTACTGAAACTCGACGTCTCTAGGGTGAGCTAAGGCTTCTGCTTCTTAATTTGCTCGTACTCTCGGATTGCGCTCAGCGATTCCTCGGAGAGTGTCCCTGTCACTCCTGGGCAGAGCTCCTCTGCTTTTAGGTAACTTTCGTAGCAAGCGTCGGCTCCGCTCTGGCGGGACGAGTTAACGACGCCATCAATCACGCTCAGTCCAGGCCCGAAGGCCTCTGCTTTCTTGAGATCCGAGACTGCCGCCAGCATGTCTCGATTGTCCTGTAGGGCACAGCTTTTCGTTCCCGCATATACCGCAGCAGCGACCTCCCTGCGGTTGCCAATGCATACAGCTTGGTGAACACCAGCCTCTACGAAATTTGCGAGTAGTTCCGAGTGTGCAGAGCTGTTACCAGGCCGAAATGCCCTGTTCTCTACAAGGACGGCGGTCACGGAAATCACGGAGAACAATGCCGAGCCTATTACCAGTATCGGGTGCCCAGAGAACACGGGTTCAGCCCAAGCACAATTCAGATACCTACGAGGCCCAGCATCAGAGCCGGTTACTGATCCTGATGATCAGCGTTGGTTGGGAGCACTACTGGCATTTGCTTATCCAGATCGAGTAGCTCGTCAGCGGCGAGAGGGCGGCGGTGACTACAGACTGGCGAATGGTCGTGCGGCACAGTTTGGTGAGCCAGACGCGTTGATGAGGGAGCCCTGGCTCGTTATTGCTGATCTCGGTAGCCGACAGGGGCAGCGTGAGGAGCGCATTTATTTGGCTACAGCCCTCGATCCCTCCCTTTTCGACACTGTATTAGCAGAGCAGGTAGCACAGTGCGACGAGCTCGAATGGGATGAGCGAGAAGGTGTCTTGAAGGCAGAAAGGCAGCAGCGAGTGGGTGCGTTGGTGCTCAGCCAAATGGCTCTTCCAAGCCTGGATGAAGAGGCTCGCTCCAAAGCCCTGACCGGGCTTATTCGCCGTAAAGGAATTGAGTTGTTGCCTTGGAAACCAGAGATTCGTCAGTGGCAGGCGCGTGTAGCGCTGCTGCGCAGGTTGGATCTGGAGCAGAAGGGCGAGAGTGAGTGGCCAGATCTGTCGGATGCGGCACTACTGAGTTCGCTTGAGGAATGGCTTCCGCCCTATCTGAGCAAGGTTAGCCGGCTCAGTCATTTCGCGAATCTGGATCTGCAGAGCATCCTACTAGGGCTCTTGCCCTGGCCATTGCCACAGCGCTTGGATGAGCTCGCACCGAGGAGTTTGCAGGTGCCTTCTGGCTCTCGTATCGCGCTGGACTACTCTGAGTATCCCCCTGTACTCGCGGTGCGCCTTCAGGAGCTATTTGGGCTGGCGGAGTCACCGCGAATTGCTGGTGGCCGGCTACGGGTCTTGCTACATCTGCTGTCTCCTGCACGACGGCCCGTTCAGGTAACCCAGGATCTCGAAAGCTTTTGGGCGAATACATACATTGAGGTTAAGAAGGATCTGAAGGGGCGATACCCCAAACACTGGTGGCCGGACGACCCAATGGAGGCAGAACCCACCTCGCGGGCGAAACCTAGAAAATGAGACTAGGTATTTCGCTCGTCAGCGATCAATAGGTCTTCATCTCGTAGCCGTACCAGTTCAGCGTACTGCCTTATGTATTCAGCAACGGGCATGCCGTGCTTTAGCTGTTGTAAAAGCTCATCGTGCTTCTGATCGAAAGTATCAATAACCTTTGATCTGTTAATAGACGCCATGACCTTAGAGAATCCTGAAATTTGCTTGAATGCAAGATGGATGTAAGGGACTAACGACCATGGGTCTTTATGCCCCGTTAACTCCCGTATCTCAGCAAAGAAAATAGCGTTCAGGAATAGCTTGTGCTTGAAAGTGCTAGTGTTTTCAATTTCATATCTAGTGATGAGCTCTATGAAAAGATTGGTAATAAAAGCATGTCTGAACATGTGGGCACACGCCTGCTCTTCGATTTTTGCATGATGGCGCAATGTTCCGAATTCATTTGAAAGGTACCGTGAGGATAATGGCTTTCCTGTGGTGTCAGAAACAAATAGAAGGCCATGATCCGATTTTAAGAATCGCCGAATAGTCGCTGACCTGTAAAGCTCTATGTATTTAATGGCTTCACTTAAGAGCATCTTGGTGACGGGCACCAGCCTCTCTACAATGCCCCCTTGTTTGAAAGTGACCATTCTTAGCTTTGGATGCTTCATGCGAATGGCATTGTATATATCTGCAGTAGTCGTTTCAGTAAGTTCGCCTATGCGGCATCCTGTATGCTCTAGTAAAGAAATGGACAAAGAGCGGCGATACTTTATATGAGAGCTATTAGTAAGATCGGCGGCCGCGACACGAAGCATATTGGTTCTTTCAGGAGTGATCGGGTTTCGAGTGCGAGTGCGTGCGTTTGGCCCAAAAGAGTGATGATCTAAGCTGTAGCCTCCGTGATTTTGGTGTTTGTTACGTGCAGTCACGCGCCGCTTTGTAATGTTGATCGTTCCATTCTCGGCTACAAAATTATCATCACCATGGAATCTTCCAACGAACTCCAGGAAGCCGAGACATGTTTTTCCGACAGATATAACTCTGTTTGTGGTGCTCTGATCTCGCTCAGGAAATCTGGTGGACTTCTGAGTTCTGAGCTTGTAAATGAATTCACTGAAGGTGCTGTCTGTTAGGTCTGTGAGAGAAATTCCTTGGTAGAAACAATAGTTAAGAAGCTGGCCAAATTGAAGGGCATACTCTCCCAGTGTTCCGCATTTGTTGCCTTTTCTTGAGAGTCCTTGTCCCCCTCTGCCTCTTCGTTTTAATAACTCAAGGATATACAGATTTGCTATAAAACAGGGCGATCCATCTGGCCAGCTAATGAATGGAATGTTGTCGCCGCTTTTTGTGAATAGCTTATCTGTGGAAAAGAAATCAAATATTTGAAAGTCTTTTAGCGGAGTAAATAGCTGCTTGTGTCTAAGTTTGGCGTCCATGTCAGCGTCCTGTAATCGGCGTGACATTGGTGGCGTCCGAGATGACGTCATATGGTGCAGAGTTAAGGCTGACAATGGCGCGCACTGTCTTAATGTATTCGTCGGCTCTTTTGTCTTGTATCTGTTTTGTAGACGCACTTCTTATGCTGTTAATTGCCGAGATGGATTGTGACAGAGCCTGGAGAAGTATGAAGTTGGCTTTTCTGGTTTTATCTATGGTTTCCTCAAGCTCAATAACTCGCAAGTTAATCCCTTTGAAGGTTCGCTTGTTGGAAGTATTTGAGCGAGTTTTTGCTACTGTAAGAGCCTCTAGTGCGTCCTTTCTCAATGAGTCGAATTTCTTGAATCCTCCATCGATGTGAAGGTCGCAATAATGCTTCAGCGTGTTTAAACTCATTGGTGTGGTTGAGACTTCAACTCCATCCGCAATCCAGAAGTGATCAAGTTCTGCCAGTGCGCTCTGGCGTTTTAGTGCTTCCCGGATTTTGTTGTCTTCAATATGTCTCCTTGGGTTTATGGCTATATCCCTTAGCAACTCATAAAGCCGGCGCACAGTGTTGCCCAGATCAGCGGTTTCGGATGAGGATGTCTTTGTCATACTATCTCTCCTTGATTATTACAATGACTTTGAGTTTTTGGCCTTTGGGATCATTGTAAAAAACAGGTGTGACTTCTATTCGTTCATCATCAATTAGATTCAAAATTGCATTTTCCAAATCCGTTGTATCTACAAGAGAGTGACTATCTACACCATATTCAGACTTGATAAGCGCGGAAAGATCCTCGTAAGCGTTATGGTGCTCCGGGTCAACCATTGCCTCTGCAATGTATTGGGCCTTGGATTCGTTTATTGTTGCGCCATCAATGTTCTCCGTGATGTAGTTCCAAATATGTTGAAGGTCTGTATGCCCTAACATCCAACGGAGAGTGTCTAAGCCTCCAATATTGCTGCACTTAAAAAATAGAAGAGCAAAAAATCTGCGAAACTGATGTTGACGTACGTAGTATCTCCGCCCTGAGGAGTCTAGCGGCGTTTGAAAGTAGTCGCAGAATAAGTCTAAGTTGTTATTAAATGTAGCCGCACTCGCCTCAACGAAATGGAAGCTACTCTTATGTGGTGAGGAAAATAAAGTCTGCAGACTTTCTCCGCTAATTTTCCCTACAAAGTCATGGAGTTCGGACAGCGTCTCAATCATTTCTACAGCTACAGACGGTATTGGTCGTGCTACTGCTCCGCGTATCCCGTAAACTGATCTTGTGCTTTTCCGAAGAAAAAATATAAGCCAGGATTTTGTCTCGTCGAGACAGCCTTTTAGCAGTAGGTCAATGAGCTCTCCAGCTCTTCGGGCGCATAATGTACCCACAACAACTTGGACGCATGCTATATATATCCGCAGCATTTCGATGAGCCCAGCATTTTTTCTGAGTTCTTCGAAGTGCTCATTCTTTGCTGATTTTACCACCTTGTGGTACTGCCCCGATGTTCTCGCGGAGAGACCAATTTTAGTTAGTCCAAGGTCGACGGCAGAAGGCTGAGCTGCATTGAGCTTTGCATAAGTCTCTTCGTTTAATGTCGATACAGTTGTTTTACGGGTTGAGCAGTAGAGATAAATTCTCTTTAGCGAGGTTTTCAAGGTTTCAGCATGCGCATAATGAAATTCGATTGCATTTCTTAAGCAGTTAAATACGACTTCGGATGGGAGTGTCCGAAAGCGTCCGACTGCAGAATGCTCAAACTCCACATGGCAAATTTCTGATAGATACTCCATGGAAGGCACAGGGAGATCGTAGTCATGCAATAGTGCTAGGCTGAACATTGCTCTCCGATAGTTGGCGAACGAGCTTAGGCTCATTTGTATGCCAGTGCCTGTTGTTACGGGTACCGCCGTATATTCGCGCTCAAAAGGTTCTGCTTCTGCGAAAAAGCTTAATGATTCTTCAGCGCTTTTCAGAGTGGTTCTGGCGTACAGAGTGTTCTTGTAAATTATCTCCGATATTTTTATCGTGTGAATTCTGTATTCGCTATGGTCAGGGCGTCGATATAGCTCGGCTGCAAATAGACATGCCCTCACCTTCGTCAAAAGTTCAATTGGAAAGTTAAGACTGAATTGTTCGATCTGATCGGGGGATACGACACTCATTTCCGGGTGCTTTGAAAGCACTTCTTCAATTTTGCTGGTAGGGGTCGTGCTGATGAGTTCGATGCAGAAGTTACTGAGACACGCCTTCCATGAGTAAATTGATTCGGTGGTGTCTTTTTGAGAGGAGATCTGCTTGAGAATGGATTTCAGGTCGCCAGTAGAGAGGCCCTCAAGACCATATTTGCAAATCTCGAACTTTGAATCATTAATGAGCAAGTAGTCGATAATCTTAATTGCACATCTGAACTGAATTTTCTGTGTTGTATGTGCGTTGCTGGTTAGGCCTCGTCCGCCATAATTCATAGTGGCTGCAATGAGATATGATTTAATTGTTCTTAATGTTCGCGCGTGTTGCGGATCCGTCAGTAATGAATCGTCGCTCAATTGAATGGCCCAATTTATGTCCTGGGCTTTCTTATTGAATCTGTACTGCCATGTAGGTGCGTCAAAGTCACTGACTAGCCACCAACACTTCGTGATATCAGGAAGTGTATAAATATCATTCAAGAAGCTTAAGCTGTCAGGAAGGATCATAAATTATCTCGCTCATCTGATCTGGTTCCAGATTTTTAAGCGCTTCTGAGAGGTGGCTCTTCAGAGTGAAGTCGGTGCCTGCCTCGATTTCTCGCTTTAGAGTATTTGCAAATCTGGCCCAGTACTGAGCTTTGGCTGAGATGCTTTTCTTTGATGACTCTTGTGCTGTCTCGACTGCTATTTTCAGAGACATGAGTACAGATAAAATTGACGGGCTAACGCTAATGTATGCGTGCCCTTGATTTTTATTGCCTTCTGCAAGCTTTTCTCTGCTAGATACATCTTCTGGGATATCCTTAAGTGCATAGGCGCTAAGGAATTCATGGAGTTCGCCCATGCTTCTAGACTTTGTTGCTTTCAATATGTCTGGGCTGTCTTTTAAAGCAATGCAGATAATTGCGTTCTGGAACACTCGAATATATCGTGACTGAATGAAGTTCAGGAGTTCATGGGGGAGATATCGCGCCACTATGTTCGGAACGTAATTTTTATGCCCAAGCTCTAGGGATGCCAGTAATGTGCTGTTATGCTCTATATAGCTTGACACCACTCTGGAGCCACGGATCGTTGATAGAGAAACCCGCTTAAGGAATTCGAAAAGCTGAGCGCCTGTCAGTGATGTGTGTGGAGCGAACTGGGCAGCTAAAATTTGTCCGGTGCTGCTGCTGGGAAGCCTTAGGTTATTCCAGCTAAATATTTCTGGACACGTTGGCTCGGCGTAAATTCTGCCCGAAGACAAAAATAGATTCCGCCACCGATCGTCGCCTTTCAGCTTGAGGTATTCCCTCATCGGGTTTGTGATTTTGATCAACTCTTTAACCAGATTTTCTGTCTCTGATGTTAAGTCGATTTTTTGCTCTGAATTCTTGTTCTTTTTCCGGTCTTTGAAGCCAATAAGTTGATGCCCGCTTGTTGTTTCAATAAATCCAGACATTTCGCCTCGAATGTCGTAAAGCTTTAAGCCATCAAAAAAGCTATGTGTGATCTCGGGGTGTCGAGCTACGAGCAAGCACTGGAACGGAAAAAGATCCGCGGAACTCGGAAGAGCAAATAGCTTTGCTAAATCCACTCTGTAAACATCAGTTCCGAACTTTGAGTCAAGATAGGTTCTGTCGAACTTGTATCCGTCCCGTGCAAAAGTTGCACACACATTTTCGAGGCCTATGCTTTCCAGCGGCTTGCTGCCTACTGTTTTATTTATTGGCGTGCCTTTCTCAGCTAAACGATCTCGATTTCTCCGGGAACTGATCAGTTTTGCTGTTTCAGATAGGGCCCAGTTAACTACGACTTCGAGATCTTCGTTAATTTCTTTGAAGAGCAATTGAATTGCTTGCTCGTCAGTAATGTGTAGTGGAATGTCGGTTATTAGTTTTGTTCTAACTTGTTTGCCGTCTGGATTTATTTTAATGCGGGATTTTGTTGGGTCTAGGTCGCTGGCTGTTACATGTGGGAGAGGCTTGTAAGGAGTTGCCCATATTTTGGAAGCGATGAAGCAGTCGTGAATATTTGCAGTGAATGTATTCCAGAGCTTCTTCTGTGCTTCTAGATTTAGTTTTTTTGATTCTGCTCGTTTGAAGAAGAAGTACATGAACTTTGCAAAAAAGTCCCATACCTTTCCAGGGTTTTGGAATGTGGAGGCTGGCCAAGAGCTCTTATTGGCAGATAAGAACTCCATCATAATTGAGAAGACAGCTTGCACTGGCCTAGCTTGAGATGCAAAGAATTGCTTTATGCCTCTATGAAGTAATAGTGCGAATTCACTTCCATGCGACAAGTAGATTATCGGAAAAGGCATGTATATATTTTTCTTTTTTCGAGTAACGACAACCCAGTCTTGCCAGTAAGTTAGCTTGTCTGGAGCTATCGAGTAGCTTTTCCAATATGAGGAGTGCAGCTCTGGAAGGTTCGGATTCCAATCTATTGGATTCCCTTCATTAGCTTCGAAGATGACTTGGTTGTAGAGCCAAACAATTAATCTTGCGTACTTGTTTCTGGTGTCCTTATTTGAGCTCACGAGTGACTGATCGCTCAAGGAACCAACGAACCTAAGCACCGTTTTCCGCTGACTCTCCGGAGTGCTGAGGTCGGCATTGGTCAAGTCGCAAAAGCATTCGAAGAGCTTAAGGGCGGTCTGCTTCGCCTCGCTCTTAGCGCCAATTTGCAGAAAGCGCTGCAGCGGCGAGCTGGGAAGTACGCAGAAGGGAAAGTACCTTAAGCAAGCTGTCGAATTGATGATTGTCATTGCGAGAATGATCTCTGCTTACCTGCTAACCTAACGCTAGACAAGGATCTTCTGTTCGTTGACAAAAAACGACGAATGGCAAAATGATCGAGCGCTCACTGGATGCCGATCTGGCGCTGGCGCTGACCCTCAATGGTCGCGCACTGCTACGCGACGAGCCACCGCTCAAGGTGCTGGTGATGTCGGCCACGCTGGAAGGCGAGCGCCTCTCCGCGCTGCTGGACGACGCGCCGGTGGTGCGCAGCGAGGGGCGCATGTTCCCTGTGGCTATTCGCTGGGGCCGGCCATGGCAGGCCGGCGAGTTCATCGAGCCGCGCGTGGTGCAGACGGTTCTGCAGGCGCTGGCCGACGAGCCCGGCAGCCTGCTGGTGTTCCTGCCCGGCCAGGCGGAGATTCGCCGCGTCGCCGAGCAGTTGGGCGAGGCCCTGGTCGGCCGCTCCGATGTCCTGCTCTGCCCGCTGCATGGCGAACTCGACCTCGACGCCCAGCGTGCTGCTATCGAGCCGGCGCCGGCGGGCAAGCGCAAGGTGGTGCTGGCGACCAACATCGCCGAGACCAGCCTGACCATCGACGGCGTGCGTGTCGTCGTGGACGCAGGGTTGGCGCGGGTGCCGCGATTTGATCCGGGCAGTGGCATGACCCGCCTGGAAACCCAGCGCGTCTCCCGCGCCTCCGCCACCCAGCGCGCTGGCCGTGCCGGGCGGCTGGAGCCGGGCGCCTGCTACCGCTTGTGGTCCGAGGCGCAGCACGATCAACTGCCGGCCTATGGCGCGGCGGAAATCCTCCAGGCCGATCTGGCCGGCCTCGCCCTGCAGCTGGCGCGCTGGGGTGTCGCCCCGCAGGAGCTGGCCTGGCTCGACCTGCCGCCCGCCGCCGCTTATGCGCAGGCCCAGGACCTGCTGGAGCGCCTCGGCGCGCTGGCTTCCCGCGCCGGTGGCGGCAGCCTCACGCCCCACGGTCAGGCCATGGCCGAAGTGCCGGCGCACCCGCGTATCGCCCACCTGCTGCTGCGTGGCCATGCGCTCGGGCTGGGGCAACTGGCTTGCGACCTGGCCGCTTTGCTCGGTGAGCGCGACATCCTGCGCGGCAACGACGCCGACCTGCATCACCGCATCGCCTTGCTGGCCGGCGAGCAGAACGGCCCGCGCGCCAGCCGGGGCGCGGTGCAGCGGGTGCGCCAGCTGGCGCGACAGTTCAGGGGCTACCTGCGCGGCCCGGCGCGCGAGCCGGTGGCCGACCCCGATCATCCGCGCTGGCTGGGCGGCCTGCTGGCCTTTGCCTACCCGGACCGCATCGCCCGCCAGCGACGTGTCGGTGGCGGCGAATATCGCCTGGCCAACGGCCGCGCGGCGCTGTTCGGCGAGCCGGATGCGCTGATGAAGGAAGCCTGGCTGGTGGTCGCCGATCTCGGCAGCCGCCAGGGCCAGCGCGAAGAGCGCATCTACCTGGCGGCGGCGCTGGAGCCGGGGCTGTTCGAGTCGATCCTTGCCGAACAGGTCAGTGTCCACGACGAGCTGGAGTGGGACGAGCGTGAAGGCGCGCTGCGCGCCGAGCGCCAGCGCAAGGTCGGTGAGCTGGTGCTGTCCACCGAGGCGCTGCCCAAACTCGACGCCGAGGCGCGCAGCCGCGCGCTGCTCGGGCTGGTGCGGCGCAAGGGGCTGGAGCTGCTGCCGTGGACGCCGGAGCTGCGCCAGTGGCAGGCGCGCATCTCCTTGCTGCGTCGGCTCGATCTGGAAGGCAAGGGCGAGAGCGAGTGGCCGGACGTCAGCGACGCCGCGCTGCTGGCTTCGCTGGAAGACTGGCTGCTGCCGTACCTGGGCAAGGTCTCGCGGCTGTCGCACTTCGCCAATCTGGAGCTGAGCGGGATGCTCCATGGGCTGCTGCCCTGGCCGCTGCCGCAACGGCTGGACGAGCTGGCGCCACGCGCGCTGCAGGTGCCGTCCGGCTCGAATATCCGCCTGGATTACAGCGAGTTTCCGCCGGTGCTCGCCGTTCGCCTGCAGGAGCTGTTCGGCCTGGCCGATACGCCGCGCATTGCCGGAGGACGGGTGGCGGTGAAGCTGCACCTGCTGTCGCCAGCACAGCGGCCGGTGCAGGTGACCCAGGACCTGGCCAACTTCTGGCGCAGCACCTATGCGGAAGTGAAGAAGGACCTGAAGGGGCGCTATCCGAAGCACTACTGGCCGGATGACCCGCTGATCGCCGAGCCGACGGCGCGGGCCAAGCCGCGCAAGGGGTAGGTCTGGCACAGACGTGATGTGCTCCCTGTAGGAGCGGGCCATGCCCGCGATCGCGCGCATGGCCCGCTCCTACAGGTCGTCTCCGTCGCTTGAGTACGCTCCTGCGCCATTCCCGCCTTACGGAGTCAGGGCAACTTCATCTCGTAACCCGCCGACTGCAGTTCGTCGTAGGCGTGGTCCAGCTGCGCGCGCAGGCCTTCGGCGTCGGGGGCGTGGCGGGAGACGATGAGCTTGGTCGGCACGCTGTACAGATTGTCGAAGGCCAGCGGCGCCATGTTCAGCTCGCGGCGCGCCTGTTCCACCGGGGTCTGGTAGTCGATGAGGTAATCACCGCGACCGCGTTCGAGCATCTGCAGGGCGGCGGTGTGGGTGCTGGTGCGGTGCACTTCCAGCTGCAGTTTCGGGTCGGCCAGCATCTCGGTGATCGGCCGCCAGTAGCTGTAGCCGCTGATCAGGATCACCCGACTGCCGCTCAAGCCCTCGGGCAGCTTCGGCGAGGAGCGCGAGGCCAGGCGATAGAGGTTCAGCTCGACATGCCCCAGCACGCGTTCGCACTCCAGCGTGCTGCCCAGCAGTTCCGGCTTGCCCGGCGCGCCGGCCCAGAGCTGCACGCTGCCGTCCTGAAGGCCCAGGTACAGGCGGGCGCTGGGCAAGGGGCGGAAATCGGCGCGATAACCGGCCTTGAGCAGGATGCGCCGGACCATCTCGGCGCCACTGCCGCGAGTGCTGCCGTCCGGGGCGGTATAGGTGTAGGGCGGGAATTCGTAGTAGCCGACGGTCAGGGCCGGCAGCGGATGCGGTAGCCGGTCGGCCAGCGTGGGCCGGTCGACGGCGAAGGCGAAGGCGTTGAGGCAGAGCAGGGCGACGATCAGCCCGACGAGACGGCGAAAGTGCATGGATACCCGAAGTGCGTGTTGTCGTTGTTATGCAGTGCCGGCCGAGCATGGGGCCGCCGCGCCTCGCTTGTCCAGTCTGGCCCGGTGGCGATGTGCCGCGGCTCTCAGTGGGGCAGCAGGAAGCGCGCGGAGAGCGGCAAATGGTTGGAGATGCGCAGGGTATCGTGGCTGCGCACGCCGGCATCGAGGCGGTTCAGGCCGGGGCTGTGGAACAGGTAGTCGAGGGTGCGATCGGGCTTGTGCACGCGCGGGTCGTTGGGGAAGTGGGTGTACCACTTCTCCTGGTCGGCGCCGCTGGATTCCTCCACCGCCGGGACCACCGGGAAGCGCGCCGCCAGCAGGTTCAGCTCGCTGTTGGCGCGGTAGGGCGCGCGCAGCACTTCCGGCAGGTAGGGGTACTGGCCCAGCGGCAGGAGGCCGAGGTCGCCGCCCAGCAGCCAGGGGCGGCCGGCGGCCTGCAGGGTGTTCAGGTGGGCTTCGACGGCGTCGACCTGGCGCTGCGGGGTGTCGTCGCCGCTGGGGCGCTCCAGGCGCGTGTTGATCACGCTGAGCTGGCCGCCGCCGCGGATCGGCAGGTCGCTCTGCAGCAGCGCCGGTTGCGGGGCGAACAGGTGCAGCAGCGGGATCGACGAGCGCTGCGGCAGCGCAATGCGCTCGCCGCTGGTGATCTGGAAGCGGCTGAACGTCACCAGCTTGCGTCCGGCGCTGCCGAACACGTGGGGATTGGGGTCGAAGCGCGCCTTCCAGTCGAAGGCGGCGGTGGAGCAGGGGTAGAGATCGGTCAGGCGGTCGCCGATCAGTGCCTGCTGGTCCTGCTTGCCGGTGACGGCTGCGCCATCGTCCACTTCCTGCAGCAGGACGATGTCCGGGGCTTCGTCGCGGATCACCCGCACCACCTCGTCGAGGCTGTAGGCGATGTCCTCGGGGCTGGGGCTGTCGTCGGGGCCGGTGGTATCGGGCAGGTCGTCCCAGAAGATGTAGCGCTTGCCGGCCAGGTACTGGACGTTCCAGGTCATCACCTTCAGCGCCTGCCCTGGCTGCAGTTGCGGCGCGGGCGCGCGGCACTGCGCGGCGACGGCCTCGCGCTCGGCGGGATGCCAGGCCAGCAGCCAGGCGGCAGCGGTGGCGGCGAGCAGCAGGGCGATGAACAGCACGAAGAGGAAGCGGCGGCGAAGCGAGAGGCTCATGGGTGACCAGGGACTATGCTTGTTGGGTCCAGAGGATAGTGTCTGTGTCCGCGCATTTCACCTGCGCATTTGCCGCGCGAAGCATCCTGCAACCTTGAGGCAGGCCGTACACCGCGCCCTGCGCCTGCTCCGGGAGGTCGCCATGCCACGCTCGTTGTTCTCGCACTCGGTGTACCGGCGCAAGGTGGTGCTGGTCAGCGGCGGCTGTTCCGGCATCGGTCGTGCGCTGGTGCTGCGCTTCGCCCGGGCCGGCGCGCATCCGGTGATCCTCGACCTCGACCAGGCGGCGCTGGACAGCCTGGTGCAGCACCTGCGCGAGCACCTGAACGTCGAAGCCCTCGGCCTGCGCTGCGACATCGCCGATGCCGAGGCGGTGGAGCGCGCGATGGCGCTCGCCGTCGAGCGCTTCGGCGGCATCGACGTGCTGGTGAACAACGCCGGTATCACTCACCGCAGCCTGTTCATCGAGACCGAGCTGGCGGTGTTCCGGCGGGTGATGGCGGTGAACTTCTATGGCGCGCTGCACTGTACTCAGTCGGCGCTGCCCAGCCTGCTGGCGCGGCATGGGCAGATCGTCGTGCTCAGTTCGCTGACCGGCTTCGCCCCGCTGCTCTACCGCAGCGCCTACAACGCCAGCAAGCATGCGCTGCACGGACTGTTCGACACCCTGCGCATGGAACTGGACGGCACCGGCGTGGCGATTACCCTGGCCTGCCCGGGCTTCACCGCCACCGACCTGCGCAAGAACGCCCTGGTGGGGGACGGCTCGGTAATCCGCCAGCCGGCCGTGGTGCTGGGCACGGAAGTGGCCTCGCCGCGCGACGTGGCCGAGGCGATCTACCAGGGTGCGCTACGCCGCCGGCGGTTGTTGGTGCTGTCCAACGTCAACTGGCGGGCGCGGCTGCTGGCGCGCTTCTTCCCGCGGCTGTTCGAGAAGCTGCTGGTGCCGAAGATGTCGGGGCTCAAGCCGGGGCATTGAGTGATTGCTTCAGATGCAAGCTCGAACAGTTAACGTAGGGCGGATAACGCCTACGGTGTTATCCGCCGCCCTCCGTGTGAGGCTCATCAGTGGGAGTGGGTCTCGAAACCGCCGCCCGCCAGCGCCATGTCCCAGAACGATGCCTCGATCTTGTGCCCGTCCAGGTCGCGGATGAAGCAGCCGTAGTAAGGGTCGCCATACAGCGGGCGCGGGCCGGGGGCGCCTTCGTCGGTGGCGCCGGCAGCTATCGCGGCGCGGTAGAAGGCGTCCACCTCGTCGCGGGAATTGGCCATGAAGCCGAAGTGCGTACCGTTGCCGACGCTGGCCGGGCGGCCGTCGATGGGGCTCTGCAGCCAGAACTCGGGAAACACCCGGCCGTAGGCCACGGCGCCGGGGTGCTCCATGATCGGCTGGCAGCCCAGGGTCGGCAGCACGGCGTCGTAGAATGCCTTGGCGCGCGGGTAGTCATTGGTGCCGATGGAAATGTGCGAAAGGCAGCTGGGCGGGAAGTCGCTCACGGCGAGTCTCCTTACTCCGGATTTTCGGGGGGTGGGAAGGAGACTCCAGCGTAGAACCCCGGCGCGCGATGCGCCGGAGGATTTGTTGCGAGTTGCTGCCGCTCAGGCCGCCTCGCGGCCGAGCAGGATGAAGATGCGGTAGGCGGCCACCGTCAGCAGCAGCTGGAAGAACCCGCTCAGCGAGTGCAGCACGACGCTGAGCACCGGCGCGTTCTGGCCCGCTTCGGTGATCCAGCCTTCGGCGATCCAGACCGGCGCGAGGATGGCCAGGGAGGTCATCAGTAGCAGGAAGAAGTGCCCGGTGGTCAGCGCGAAGCTCTCGCGCATCGCGTCGATGGGCGAGCGGCCGCGCTGCACCAGGAGGAATTCGGCGAAGGCCAGCTTGATCATCACGAAGATGCCCGGCAGCACCATCAGGTACAGGCCGATCACGATCAGCAGCGAAGTGATCGCCGAGAGCAGGGCGAAGGCCGGCCACAGCCGCAGCGCCGCGCTCCACAGTTCGCGCACGCTGCGCTGCACGCCTTCGCCGGTGTCGATCATGAACAGGATCAGGCTGGCGGTGTAGATCGGGTAGAACACCAGGCCCGCGGCCATGCCCCAGGGCGCGAAGTTCTGCGGGCCGGCGGCGACGTTGATCTGCTGCTGGACCAGTGTCTCGATGACGATCCAGGGCAGGCACAGCGGCACCAGGATGCCGAGGTGACGGGAGAAGAAGAACCAGGTGTCGCGGAGGATGGAAAGGGGATTCATCAGTAACCCGATACTGTCCGAGGGCTTCGACTCTAACTTAAGCAAACCCTCAGCTGAAGACGCCAGAATTCTGCGACCGGAACTTGTTTTTTTGCGAGCCGATCCAATGTTGCAAAGGCAATGTTCTGCCGAACCACCCGCTCACTCGAGGCCTGCCATGAATTCCGAAGAGCAATCCCTGATCGATGGTCTGTTCACCCGCCTGCGTGACGCGCAGGCACAGACCGCGCCACGCGACGCCGATGCCGAGGCGCAGATCAACCGGCACCTGGTGCAGCAGCCGGCCGCGCCCTACTACATGGCCCAGGCGATGCTGATCCAGGAAGCGGCGATCAAGCGCCTGGACCAGCGCGTCAAGGAACTGGAAGCGCAGCAGGCCAGGGCGCAGGAGCAGCGGCCGAGCAGCGGCGGCTTCCTTGCCGGATTGTTCGGCGGCGGCCAGAGCCCGCAACCTCGGCAGGATCAGGCGCAGCAGCGCCCAGACGGCTGGGGCCAGACACGCTTCTCGCAACCGGTCGGTGGTAACGCGGCTTACGCCAACAACCCCGGCGCCAGCAACCCGAACGACTTCAGGCCGGCCCAGCCTGCGCAAGCGGCGCCCCAGGGCGGCGGCTTCATGCGCGGCGCGCTGCAGACCGCTGCGGGCGTGGCCGGTGGCGTGATGGTGGCGGACCTGCTGACCAGCATGTTCCACCACAACCAGCCGCAGGAAATCGTCGAGGTGATCCAGGAGCAGCCAGTGCAACCGGAGCCGTCCAGCTTCGACGACGGGCGCGGCGATGACTCATCCCTGGGCGGTGACCGCTACGCCGACAACGGCTTCAACGATGCGAGTTACGACGACAGCGGCAGCTTCGGCGACGATTCGAGCTTCTTCGGTGACGACGACGGCGACCTGTTCAGCTGACCCGAATGCGGGGTCATCCCGCCCGCCGGGACTGGCGGGGGCGCGCCGCTGTGCCGATAATGCGCCCCCGCTGTTCGAGTCCCGGAGTCACCGTTGAAGACCATCGCCCTGTTCGCCGACGTGCAGAACCTCTACTACACCGTGCGTCAGGCCTACGGCTGCCACTTCAACTACGCCGCGCTGTGGGCCGAGCTGAGTGCCCAGGGCACCATCGTCCAGGCCTACGCCTACGCCATCGACCGTGGCGACGCCAGGCAGCAGCAGTTCCAGCAGATCCTGCGCAAGCTCGGCTTCACCGTGAAGCTCAAGCCCTACATCCAGCGCGCCGACGGCTCGGCCAAGGGTGACTGGGACGTCGGCATCACCATCGATATCCTCGACGCCGCGCCGAAGGTGGACGAGGTCGTGCTGGCCTCCGGCGACGGCGATTTCGACCTGCTGCTCGACCGCGTCCGTGCCGGTGGCACCGACGCCACCGCCTACGGCGTGCCGGGCCTCACCGCCCAGGCGCTGATCCGCGCGGCCACCCGCTACGTGCCCATCGAAGGCGCGCTGCTGCTGCGCTCCTGACCCTTGCGGCTACAATGCCGCCCATTCCGAATCGTTTCTGCGAGCGCTCCATGACCTTCGCCAATCTCGGCCTGATCGATCCCCTCCTGCACGCCCTCGACGGGCTCGGCTACCAGAACCCGACGGCGGTGCAGGCCCAGGCCATCCCGGCCGTGCTCAAGGGGCGCGACCTGCTGGCCGCCGCCCAGACCGGCACCGGCAAGACCGCCGGCTTCGCTTTGCCGCTGCTGCAGAAACTGCTGCAGGAAGGTCCGCAGGTGGCGGCCAACTCGATCCGCGCGCTGGTGCTGGTGCCGACCCGCGAGCTGGCCGAGCAGGTGCACGAGAGCTTCCGCGCCTATGGCCAGCACGTGCCGTTGCGCACTGCCGTGGCTTACGGCGGGGTCAGCATCAACCCGCAGATGATGAAGCTACGCAAGGGCGTCGACGTACTGGTGGCCACGCCCGGCCGCCTGCTCGACCTGTACCGGCAGAACGCCCTGAAATTCACCCAGCTGCAGGTGCTGGTGCTGGACGAAGCCGACCGCATGCTCGACCTCGGTTTCGCCCGCGAACTGGACGAGGTCTTCGCCGCGCTGCCCCGGCGCCGGCAGACCCTGTTGTTCTCCGCGACCTTCTCCGACGCCATCCGCCAGATGGCCCGCACCCTGCTGCGCGACCCGCTGACCATCGACGTGGCACCGCGCAACACGGCGGCGAAGACGGTGAAGCAGCACCTGCTCACCGTCGACAAGAAGCGCAAGGCCGAGCTGTTCCTGCACCTGCTACGCGAACAGGGCTGGCGCCAGGCGCTGGTGTTCGCCAAGACCCGCAAGGGTGTGGACGAACTGGTCGACCTGCTGCAGCGCGAAGGCATCCGCGCCGACTCGATCCACGGCGACAAGCCGCAGCCCTCGCGCCTGCGCGCCCTGGCGCGGTTCAAGGCCGGCGAGGTGGACTTCCTCATCGCCACCGACGTCGCCGCGCGAGGCCTGGATATCGAGGAGATGCCGCTGGTGGTCAACTTCGACCTGCCCATCGTCCCCGAGGATTACGTGCACCGCATCGGCCGGACCGGCCGTGCCGGCGCCAGCGGGCAGGCGATCTCGCTGGTCTGCGCCGATGAAGTGCAGCAGCTGGCCGCCATCGAGACGCTGATCGGCCAGACCCTGCAGCGCCAGGAGGAAGACGGCTTCGAGGCGGAGCACCGGGTGCCCGTCACCGCTCCGGGTGGCCAGATCACGAAGAAGCCGAAGAAGCCCAAGCAACCCAAGGTGCCCGAAGGCAAGCCGGGCAAGGTGCACCTTGGCTCGTTGCTGGACGACAAGCCGCAGGTCAAGGCGGTGCGCAGGACGCCGGGCTTCGGCCTCGGCGGTAAACCGGCCGCTGGCAAACCTTCTTCCGGCAAATCGTCCGCTGGCAAGCCGAACGGCAAGGGCGCTCGCCGGCCCTGAGCCGATTCGGCGCGCCCCTGCTTCATCGCGGTGCGCGCCAGAGCCTGAATCAGCCGCTGTCTTCAGGCGCGGCGGGGTCTTGCGGGCTGTGGCGCAAAAGCTGCATTTCCGTGTGGAATCCCGAACGCCTATAGTGTGCCCATCGCGCACACAACAAGAACGACAGCCCATGCGCCACAAGGAACTCAAAGCCTGGACCGGCGGAGTCGCCCATCTGCTCCCGCTGGCCGCCGGTCGTCCGCGCCTGCTCGGCCTCAGCCAGTGGCTGCAGCAGGTCTGTGCGGTGGATAACTTCGTGCTCTTCGTCTACGAAGGCAACCACCGGCCGCTGGACCTGTTCGACACCTTCCCGGCCGACGTCCGCCACGTCTACGTCGAGGACTACCAGGTCGGACCCTACCTGCTCGATCCCTTCTACCTCGCCTGCACCCGCCACCAGGCGCCGGGGCTGTGGCGCCTGCGGCAGTTCGCGCCGGACCACTTCTACCTGGGCGAGTACTACCAGACGTATTACCAGCAGACCGGCCTGACCGAGGAGATCGCCTTCTTCATCGACCTCGCCGATGGCGCCACCGCCGTGCTCTCGCTGATGCGCAAGACCTCCAGCCCCGCCTACAGCCGCGACGAGATGCAGCTGCTGGAGTGCGCGCGGCCGGTGGTCGAGCAGGTGGTGCGCGAGGCCTGGGAGCTGCGCCGCGCGCAACCGCGCCCGGCGCAGGACCTGGACTACCAGATCCGCGAGGCCTTCGACCAGTTCGGCGCCCAGTTGCTCACGCCCCGCGAGCAGGAGATCGTCCAGCTGCTGCTGCGCGGCCATTCCAGCGCCTCGGTGGCCGAACAGCTGGACATCAGCCCCGGCACGGTGAAGATCCACCGCAAGAACATCTACGCCAAGCTCGGCATCGGCAGCCAGTCGGAGCTGCTCGGGCTGTTCATTCGCGAACTGGCGGGGCGCGATGCGGCGGGTGGGATGCGTGAGGTTGGCTGAGCCACGCGGCTCGCTCCTACGGTCATCTAGGGCGAATAACGCGCCAGCGTTATCCGCCGTGCCGTCGCTGGCGGATAACCTGTTCCAGGTTATGCGCCCTACAGTCATCGGAAGCTCCGGGCGCCCATTGCAGGAGCGCGCCATGCCCGCGATCGCGCGCATGGCGCGCTCCTGCGGGGGAGAGTCAGCGCGCGCACCGGGCGATCCAATCCCGACATCTATCCCCCGAGGGATATATACACCCTGAAAGCCCCGTTGCTAGCGTGAGCCCCAACAAGAACAAAGCGGGAGCGCGCGGTGATGGAGAGCGGTCAGGACTTCGATATCGAATTCCGCAACGTGGTCAAGCGCTACGGCAGCGTGCCGGCGGTCAACGGGCTGAGCTTCAGGGTGAAGCGCGGCGCCTTCCATTCCTTCCTCGGCAGCTCCGGCTGCGGCAAGACCACCACCCTGCGGATGATCGCCGGCTTCGAGCAGCCCAGCGAAGGCGAGGTACTGCTGGCCGGCAAGGCAGTGGCCGGGGTGCCGGCGCACCAGCGTGCGGTGAACATGGTGTTCCAGCACTACGCGCTGTTCCCGCACCTGACGGTGGCCGAGAACATCGCCTACGGCCTGCGCTACCGCACGCCGCGCCCGGACCGCGCGCAGCAGCGCCGCATGGCCGACGAGGCGCTGGAGATGGTGCGCCTGTCCGGCTTCGGCACGCGCAAGCCCCACGAGCTTTCCGGCGGCCAGCAGCAGCGTGTGGCGCTGGCCCGCGCGCTGGTGAACAAGCCCACCGTGCTGTTGCTCGACGAGCCGCTCGCCGCTCTCGACCGCAAGTTGCGCAAGGAGATGCAGTCGGAGCTGCTGCGCCTGCAGCGCGAGGTCGGCATCACCTTCGTGCTGGTCACCCATGACCAGGAAGAAGCGCTGTCGATGAGCGACAGCATCAGCATCATGAAGGACGGCCTGATCATCCAGACCGCCACCCCCGAGGCGCTCTACGAAACCCCGGCGAGCCGCTACGTGGCCGACTTCATCGGCGAGTCCAACCTGTTTTCCGGCACCGTGCGCCGCCTCGACTCCGGTCGCGTGGTGCTGGGCACCCCGGCCGGGCTGGAACTGAGCAGCCCGCCGACGCCCACCGGCCCCGCGCTGGCGCCCCAGGCCGAGGGCTGCATCGCCGTGCGCCCGGAGCTGGTCGGCATCGCCGCCGCCGATTCGGAGCTGCAGCGAGAAGTGCGCCTGAAGGGTCGCGTCGAAGACCGCATCTACCTGGGCAACCTCACTGAATACCGCGTACGCACCGACGCCTTCGGCATCGTCTGCGTGCGCGTGCCGCGCAAGGCCGGCGGCGAGGCGGAAGCCTTCGAGCACGGCGCGCCGGTACAGGTCGGCTGGAACCAGGCCAGCGGCCTGGCCATGGCCCTTTGAGTTCGACGATCCAACCATAACGACAATCAGCAGACAGGCGGGGAGTGACGATGGACAAGAAGAGCTTCATCAAGACGATGCGCAGCTGGGAAAACGGCTCCATCACGCGGCGCGATTTCCTCGGCAAGACCGGCCTCGGGCTGGCGATGGCGGTGGTCGCCGCCAACACTCCCGGCCTGTTGAGCGGCAAGGCCTACGCGGCCGAAGGCAGCAACATCGGTGACCGCCTGGCCCTGGCCACCTGGCCGAACTACCACAGCCAGGAGAACTTCGATGCCTTCGCCAAGGCTACCGGCGCGCGGGTGCAGATGAACGTGTTCGGTTCCAACGAGGAGATGCTCGCCAAATTGCAGGCCGGCGGTAGCGGCTGGGACGTCTTCGTGCCGACCAACTACACCATCAGTACCTACGTGCAGCTCGGGCTGATCGAACCGCTGGACCTGTCGCGCATCCCCAACTTCGACCCCAAGGCCTTCGAGGAACGCTTCATGGCCCAGGGCACGGTGGACGGCAAGGTCTACGCGGTGCCGAAGAACTGGGGCACCACCGGCATCGTCTATGACGCCAGTCGTGTGAAGGGCAGCCCGGATTCCTGGAAGCAGTTCTGGGACCTGACATTGACCAGCGCTTCGGGCCGCACCATCGTCCATGACTACCAGCTCACAGCCATCGGCAACGCGCTCAAGTACTACGGCTACAGCTTCAACTCGCTGGACCCCAAGGAGCTGGCCGAGGCCGAGAAGCTGCTGATCCAGGCCAAGCCGCACCTGTTCGCGATCAACTCCGACATCCAGCCCTCGCTGCGCAACGGCGACGCCTGGATGGCCATGGCCTGGACCGGCGACGCCTCCCAGCTGCACCGCGATAACCCGGACATGACCTTCGTGCTGGGCAAGGAAGGCGGCGAGATCTGGAGCGACTTCTTCGCCATTCCCAAGAGCGCCGAGCACCGCGATGCCGCCTACGCGTTCATCAACTACCTGCTCGACCCGCAGCACAACAAGCTGGAGGTGCTCTCCCACGGCTACCCGAGCGGGGACAAGCGCGTCGATGCGCTGCTCTCCAAGGAGATGCTCGACGACCCGATCATGTACCCGGCGGCCGAGCGCCTGTCGCCGCTGGAGTTCGGCGCCGCGGCGACCCTTACCAGCCCGGCGCGCGCCGAACTGATGGCGCGGTTCAAGGCTGCCTGATCGGCAATTCTGGCGCTTGTGCGGAATGCGGCGGATAACGCTGGCGCGTTATTCGCCCTACCGCGAAGGTCCGTTCCATGCGTAGGGAATCGAACATGAACATCGCTGTCAGCGCCCCGTTGCCGCAGACCCAGGCGACGCCCAGCGCCTCGCGCGCAAAAAGCCTCGGCCGGCGCGTCACGCTCCTGCTGCTGTTGCCGTCCACCCTGTGGTTCCTGCTGCTGCTCCTGATGCCGCTGGTGATCATCCTGGTCTTCAGTTTCGGCGAGCGCAGCGCCGTGGGGGGCTACGGCGGCGGGCTGACGCTGGAGAATTACCTCAACCTCGGCTCCCGCGCCCAGGCCTTCTGGAACACCCTGACCCTGGCGCCGCTGGGCACCCTGGCGTGCCTGCTGGCGGCCTACCCGCTGGCCTACTTCCTGGCGGTGAAGGTGCGGCGCAACAAGTCGCTGCTGCTCACGCTGGTGATCGTGCCGTTCTGGACCAGCTTCCTGATCCGCACCTACGCCTGGATCTTCCTGCTCAGCGGCCGCGGCATCCCGGCGCTGCTGGAAACCTTCGGCATCGCCGACGTGCGCCTGATCAACACGCCTTACGCGGTGCTGATCGGCATCGTCTACGGCTACCTGCCGCTGATGGTATTCCCCATCTACGTGACCCTGGAGAAGCTCGACAAGCGTCTGCTGGAAGCCTCCGGCGACCTCGGCGCGAGCGCCTTCGAGACCTTCCGCCGGATCACCCTGCCGCTGTCCGCGCCGGGGGTGATCACCGGGGTGATGCTGGTGTTCATCCTGCTCATGGGCGAGTTCCTGATCCCGGCCATTCTCGGTGGCGGCAAGGTGTTCTTCGTCGGCAACGCGCTGGTCGACCTGTTCCTGCAATCGCGCAACTGGGCGTTCGGCAGCGCGGTGGCGATGACCCTGGTGGCGATGATGCTGGTGATCATCGGCGTCTACCTGAAACTCGTGGCCCGCTACGGCGGCTCGCGCAACGACGGGGTGCTCTGACATGTGGTTGCGCAGTTACTCCACCTCGGTCTACCTGTTCCTCTACGCGCCCATCGCGCTGATCATGCTCTTCGCCTTCAACGCCGGGCGCAGCGGGCTGAGCTTCCAGTGCTGCTCGGTGCAGTGGTTCGGCCGCGCCTTCGACAACCCGTTCATCCTGGAAGCCCTGGGCAACAGCGCGCTGATTGCCCTGTGCTCGGCGCTGATTGCCACCCTGTTCGGCACCCTCGCGGTGTTCGGCCTGCAGCGGGTCGGCAAGCGTGTTCGCCTGCTGTTCGACGCGCTGACCTACTGCGCGATCATCGTGCCGGGGATCGTCATCGGCATCGCCACGCTGATTGCCTTCATCACCCTGTTCGACGTGCTCAACCCGCTGCTGGCATTGCTGGACATCGGCCTGCCGAAACTCAACATGGGCTTCGGCACCGTGGTGGCGGCGCACTCGCTGTTCACCATGGCGCTGGTGATGGTGATCGTCCGCACCCGCGTCGAGGCGATGGACAAGTCGCTGCTGGAAGCCTCCGCCGACCTCTACGCGCCGCCGCTGGATACCTTCTGGCGGGTGACCCTGCCGCAGATCGCCCCGGCCATCCTCGCCGGCTTCCTGCTGGCGTTCACCTTCAGCTTCGACGATTTTATCATCGCCTTCTTCGTCGCCGGCTCCGAGACCACGCTTCCGATCTACATCTTCTCGTCGATCCGCCGGGGCATCACGCCGGAGATCAACGCCATCTCCACGGTGATCATCTGCGCCTCGTTGGCGCTGCTGTTCACCTCCCGCTACCTGCAGAACCGCCGCACCGGCGTTCAGGCCGCCTGAGGGCCGCCTTCAAGGAGACTCGAGGATGCGCGACCAGCTCTACATCAACGGGCAGTGGGTCAAGCCGGACCTGGGCGGCCGCTTCACCAGTTTCGACCCTGCCAGCGGCCAGCCGCTGCAGGAAGTGCCGGCGGCCACCGAGGAAGATGTCGACCACGCCGTGCGCGCGGCGCGTACCGCGTTCAATCGTGGCTGGGGGCAGAGCCGTGGCAGCGAGCGCGCCGAATGGCTGGAGGCGCTGGCCGGGGAGCTGGAGCGCAACCAGGATGCCCTGGCCGAACTGGAGGTGCGCGACAACGGCAAGCCGCTGCCGGAGGCGCAGTGGGACGTGGCCGACGCCATCGGCTGCTTCCGCTACTACGCCGAGCTGGCGCGGGAACTGGACCAGCGCCAGGACCAGTTGCTGGCGCTGCCCGACGAGCGCTTTCGCTGCCGCATCCGCCAGGAGCCGGTGGGCGTGGCGGGGCAGATCATCCCGTGGAACTACCCGCTGCTGATGGCGGCGTGGAAGGTCGCACCGGCCCTGGCGGCGGGCGCCACCTGCGTACTCAAACCCTCGGAACTGACGCCGCTGAGCGCGCTGGAACTGGCCGCCGCGGCGGACGCCGTGGGCCTGCCGGCGGGCGTGCTCAACGTGTTGCCGGGCCTCGGCGCGGAGGCCGGCGGGCCGCTGAGCCAGCATCCGGGGGTGGACAAACTGGCCTTCACCGGTAGCGTGCCGACCGGCTCGCGGATCATGTCGGCGGCGGCCCAGGACATCAAGAACGTCAGCCTGGAGCTGGGCGGCAAGTCGGCCTTCATCGTCTTCGACGACAGCGATGTCGAGGCGGCGGTGGAGTGGATTCTGTTCGGCATCTTCTGGAACCAGGGTCAGGTGTGCAGCGCCACCTCGCGCCTTCTGGTTCAGGAGGGCATTGCCCCGCGGCTGATCGAGCGGCTGGTGGAAGCGACCCGCGCCATCACCATCGGCAACGGCCTCAAGCCGGGCGTGCTGCTCGGCCCGCTGGTCAGCCAGGGGCAGCACGAGAAGGTGCTCGGCTTCGTCGACAAGGGCCGTGCCGGCGGCGCCCGGCTGCTCACCGGCGGCAAGCGCCCAGCGGGGTTGGACGAGGGTTGGTTCATCGAGCCGGCAATCTTCGACGAGCCGGCCCAGGATGCGCTGATCTGGCGCGAGGAAATCTTCGGTCCGGTGCTCTGCGTGAAGCGCTTCAGGACCGAAGCCGAGGCCTTGCGCCTGGCCAACGACAGCCGCTTCGGCCTGGCCGGCGCGGTGATGTCGGCCGATCCGCAGCGCGCCGCGCGGGTAGCCGACGGGCTGCGCGCGGGGATCGTCTGGGTCAACTGTTCGCAGCCGACCTTCACCCAGGCGCCCTGGGGCGGCATGAAGCAGAGCGGCATCGGCCGCGAGCTGGGCGTGTGGGGGCTGGAGAACTACCTGGAGGTGAAGCAGGTGACCGAGTACATCTCGGATCAGCCTTGGGGGTGGTACCTGCCCTCTCCCTAACCCTGGCTGCGCGCCCCGCTCCGAAGGGAGAGGGGACTGGCTCGGTGCAGGTTGAAACGGTTGCGTCAGCCGGCACGGATAGCTCCCTCTCCCTTCAGGGAGAGGGCGGGGGGAGAGGGTAGGCTCTGGCGCGGCATGTCCTGTGGCGCGCGCTAGGGCGTTAAATTCAGTCGAGGTTATGCCCGATCCGCCAGAGCACGCCGCTCGGGTCGTGCAGGGTGAAGTCGCGCATCTTCCACGGCTGGTCTTCCAGCACGCCCAGGCGCACGCCGTAGCGCTCGGCAAGGCCGGCGTCGCGGACCCTGGCGTACCAGGCGTCGGCGTCTTCCACCAGCAGGTGCAGCATCAGGTTCTCGGCGAACTCCCTGACGTAGTAGTTCTGCAGCAGGAAGGCGCAGTGATCGCCATGGTGGAAGTAGGCGAGCTCCTCGGAGTTCCACGGCGAGAGGAATCCCAGGTCCTTGTAGAACTGCTGGGAGAGCGCGAAATCGCGGGCGGGGACGAAGACTTTCAGTTCAACGCTGGCAGTGCTCATGGGGCAACCTTCCTGGTATTTCGTGAGCAGGCATTCATGACGGCAAAGGAGCAGGCGGCCTCTGGCGGGCGGCTGGTCGCGAGTCTAACTCAGAGCTGGCGCTGCATGTAGCGACTGCCGGCCACGCCCGGCAGGGTCGAGGTGCGCTCCACCTGCACGCTGAAACCCAGCCGCTCGTAGAGCGCCTGGGCCTTGGGATTGGCCGTCGAGACATCCAGCGCCGCCATGGGCAGGCCGATGCTGCGGCCGATCTGCAGGAAGTGGTCGATCAGCTGGCTGCCCAGGCCTTCGCCGCGCAGGGTCGGCATGACGCCCAGGTGCGCGAGGTACAGGGTCTTGCGTGGCGGCGGGCAGATGATCTTCTCCAGTTGCAGACCGCGACGGATCACTCCCGCCGAGCCCACGCCGAAGTAGCCGAGAATCTGCCGCGTGGCCGCGAGCATGTAGCCCAGGTTCACTTCGCCGCCGAATACCGTGCCGGCCGCCACCACCTGACCGTCCTGTTCGCCGACCCAGTGCTGGCGCCAGCCGAACTGCCCGCTGCCCTGGGCGAAGGCGTAGCGCAGGAAGTCCTCGGCGCTGTTGCGGCCGGGGCGGGCGAAGGCATAGTCGAAGGCGTCGGGGCCGGAGCTGTAGATCAGCGGGACGGCGGCGTCGACATCATCGGGACGGGCGCGGCGGAAGGTCAGCGGCATGCAGGCGACTCCTGAGGGGGAATCGAGAATCTAGCACCATGGTTCCAGTTTTGGCAGGGTTCAGCCCTGCGCCTCAAGCCACTTCAGTGCGCCAAGCCCGGCGGCGCGACCGCTGGCGAAGCAGGCGGTGAGCAGGTAGCCGCCGGTGGGGGCTTCCCAGTCGAGCATTTCGCCGGCGCAGAACACACCCGGCAATGCCTTGAGCATCAACTGCTCGTCCAGCGCCTCGAAGGTCACGCCGCCGGCGCTGCTGATGGCTTCATCCAGCGGGCGGGTGCGCACCACGGTCAGCGGTAACGCCTTGATCAGCTGGGCGAGAAGTTGTGGATCGGCGTAGTCGGCGGCTGTGGACAACTCGCGCAACAGCCCGGCGCGCACGCCGTCCAGTCCCAGGCGACCGCGCAGGTGGTTGGCCATGGACTTGGAGCCGCGCGGCTGGGCGACGGCCTTGGCGACCTGTTCCAGGCTGCGGTTGGGCAGCAGGTCCAGGTGCACAGTGGCGCTGCCGGTCTGCTCGATGCGCTCGCGGATACCGGCGGAAAGCGCATAGACCAGGCTGCCTTCGATGCCGCCGGTGGTGACCACGAACTCGCCCTGGCGCGGCGTGCCACCGGCCAGCGAGAGCGCCACCGGCTTGACCGGCGCGCCGGCGAACTTGTCGCGGAAGAACTCGCTCCAGCCGGCCACCTCGAAACCGCAGTTGGCCGGACGCAGCGGCGAGATATCTACCGCGCGCTCGGTGAGCAGCGGCACCCAGGCGCCGTCCGAGCCCAGGCGCTGCCAGCTGCCGCCGCCGAGGGCCAGCACTGTCGCATCGGCGCTCAGGCTGCGCTGGCCGTCCGGCCCGTCGATCAGCAGTGCGCCGTTGGCGTTCCAGCCCAGCCAGCGGTGGCGAGTGTGGATGACTACACCGGCTTCGCGCAGGCGCTTGAGCCAGGCGCGCAGCAGCGGTGCGGCCTTCATGTCGGTGGGGAAGACGCGACCGGAGGTGCCGACGAAGGTCTCGATGCCCAGGCCATGAATCCACGCGCACAGCGTCTGGTTGTCGAAAGCGTCGATCAGCGGCGCGAGGGGCCGCGAGCGCTGGCCGTAGCGCGACAGGAAGGCTTCGCGCTCCTCGGAGTGGGTGATGTTCATGCCGCCTACGCCGGCCAGCAGGAACTTGCGCCCGACCGAGGGCATGGCGTCGAACAGCTCCACCTGCACGCCGGCGCCGGCCAGGACTTCGGCCGCCATCAGGCCGGCGGGGCCGCCGCCGATGACGAAGGCGGTAGGGGAGGCGAGCGGGCGGGAATCGGTCATGCGGGGGCCAGGCGAAGGAGGGCGGGAAAGGGCGCAATTCTAGCGCAGGGGCACTGCACACCGGTTGCTCATTTTTCGTCCAGCTGGCCCGGAGCCGGCGGGGGCGGACGCGTCAGCCGCTTTCCCGCAGCTTATCCACAGGCCGCTCCACAGTTGTCGTGGAAAACCCAGGGAGGTGAGGAAGCGCCGTTTCGATCCCTGATGGGTAGGGGTTGCGAGAATTCCTACAGGGGATCGGGATTGCGCCGATGTTGGCGCTTTTGTGAATCCATCAGCATGCGGGCCTCTTGCAACCTTGGTCCGACTGTCGATGAAAGTCCGTGATTACCTTCGCTCCCACGAGGCCCACCTATGGGTGGAAGGCAGCGACACCCGCGTGCGGGTGAATGGCCTCGATATTGTCATCCGCAGCCTCCCCAATGAGGAAATCCGCGCCTTGCTCAACGAGGCGGTGGCCCACATGGTGGTGCGCCTGAACAAGAACCTGCAGGGGTCGAAACAGAAGTTCGAGCAACGCGTGCTGGAGCTGCTGTCGATCCAGATCGCACTGCACAACCTCTACGTGTTCACCAACTGGAGCCGCCTGCTGCCGCGCTACCTGCAGTATGCGGGGCCATTGCGCGCACAGGAGCTGCTGCTGCACCACGTGCCCGAGCAGGTGATGCGCTTCTGCGAGAAGCACTACGCTGCGGATTGCCGGCCACGCGCCGCCGCGCTGCTGGGGTTCTCCGACCACGAGATGATGCGCTGGGAGCAGCAGCGTCTGCCTACGCGCATGGACACCAACAACTCGCGCTACCGGTCCAACTGAAACTCGCGCGCCACCCGCGCGGCGCTGTGGTGCAGGATGCCGTGGCGCCGGGCCAGTGCGTGGCGGTCCTTGTCGTAGCCACCGCCGATCACGCCCACCACCGGGATGTCACTGGACAGGCAGCAACGGATGACGTGCTCATCGCGCGCCGCCAGTCCCGCATCGGTGAGCTGCAGATAGCCCAGGGCATCGTCCTTGTGCACGTCCACGCCGGCGTCGTAGAGCACGATGTCCGGCTGGTACAGCGGCAGCAGGTAATCCAGCGCCTCCTGCACCACTTTCAGGTATTCCCCGTCGCCCAGGTGCAGCGGCAGGGGAATGTCCCAGTCGCTCTGCGCCTTGCGCGCGGGGAAGTTCTTCTCGCAGTGCAACGATACCGTCACCGCGTCCGGTACGTTTTCCAGGATGCGCGCGGTGCCGTCGCCCTGATGCACGTCGCAGTCGAAGATCAGCACGCGGCTGGCCTTGCCGCTTTCCAGCAGGTACAGGCTGATCACTGCCAGGTCGTTGAAGATGCAGAAGCCCGAGGCATGGTCGTGGTGCGCATGGTGGGTGCCACCGGCGAGATGACAGGCCAGCCCGTGTTTCAGTGCCAGCTCCGCGCTGAGCAGTGAGCCGCCCACCGCACGCACCGTGCGGCGCGCCAGGGCTTCAGTCCAGGGCAGGCCGAGGCGGCGCAGCTCCTCGCGGCTCATCTCTCCGCTGCAGTAGCGCTCGATGTAGTCGCGGTCGTGGGCCAGGGCGAGGACGTCCGTCGGGCACAGTTCCGGGCGCAGCAATTGCGCGTCTTCCACCAGGGCGCTGTCCACCAGGTGGTCGCGCAGCAGGCGGAACTTCTCCATGGGGAAGCGGTGGTTGTCCGGAAAGGGCGGACTGTAGTCGTCGTGGTAGACCAGGGGCAGCGGCATGGCGTCGGCGGATCGGGAATGTGCTGCACAGGGTACGTCGGCGCAGCGCGCAGACGAAAGGGCCGGCATTGCGCCGGCCACTTTTCATTCGAGCCCGCGTTTTCAGCCTTCGTTGGAGAGGGCGGCGTCGCGTCGCGCGCTGCGGCTGGTGGCCACCGAGACCGACCACAGCACGAAGCCGCCGATGGCCAGCAGGCTGCCGACCCAGCCCGGCGAGGTCCAGCCGTAGCCGGCCGCCAGGGCCAGGCCGCCGAGGTACGGGCCCAGCGCGTTGGCGAAGTTGAAGGCCGAGTGGTTCAGCGCTGCGGCCAGGCCCTGGGCGTCTTCGGCGACGTCCATCAGGCGGGTCTGCAGCACGGTGCCCAGCGCACCGCCGAAGCCGACGAAGAACACGCAGATCGAGATGGCCCAGATGTTCCCCGCGGTGAACGGGAAGATCGCCAGCACCACCGCGCTCCACACCAGCAGGCCGCCGGCGGTGGGCATCACGGCGCGGTCGGCGAGCACCGGGATGAACAGGTTGCCCAGGGTCATGCCGATGCCGAACACCGCCAGGATCAGCGGCACGATGCTCGGCGAAACGTGGGTCACCGCGCCGAGGATGTCGGCCAGGTAGGTGTACACCGCGAACAGTCCGCCGAAGCCGATGGCGCCGATACCCAGGGTCAGCCAGACCTGGCCGCGCTTGAGCGCACCCAGCTCGCGCAGCGGGCTGGAGTCCGGCTCGGCGGGCGAGTAGGGCGCAAGGACGCGTACGCAGATCATGGTCAGCACGCCGAGTGCGGCGACCAGCGCGAAGCTCCAGCGCCAGCCCACGGCCTGGCTCAGCCAGTTGGCCAGCGGCACGCCGATGATGGTGGCGACGGTGAGGCCGAGGAACATCCGCCCGACCGCCACGGTGCGCCGGTGCGGCGGCACGATGGAGGCGGCGACCAGCGCGGCGATGCCGAAGTAGGCGCCGTGGGGCAGGCCGCTGATGAAGCGGAACAGCAGCATCCAGTGGTAGGTCGGCGCCAGGGCGCTGAGGCCGTTGCCGATGGCGAACAGCGCCATCAGCAGCACCAGCAGGGTACGCCGTGGCAGCCGCGCGCCGAGCACCGCCAGCAGCGGCGCACCGACGACCACGCCCAGGGCGTAGGCGCTGATCACGTGGCCGGCGGTGGGGGCATCGATGCCCAGTGCCGGGGCGAAGTAGGGCAGCAGGCTCATGGTGGCGAATTCGGTGGTGCCGATGGCGAAGCCGCCGACAGCCAATGCGAAAAGCACCAGAGCCGTACTGCGTTGCAGTCCGGTGGTGGAGGTCGTCATGGGAGTTCCTTGGTCTTTTTTTGCGGTGCGCCATGGCGGCGCGGCTGTCTGCGTGAGCACGGTCAAGGCAGTGACCGACAGCGAAGGTAGGAGAAAAATACCAGATGAAGCCGCCTCTGTGCTGAATCGATTGCGCCTCGTCTGACGGATTGCGTCCTACAGGCCCGTCGCCGGGTATCATGGTGACCTTTGCTGATCCGCGATGATTCCCATGGATTTTCCCAGCCTGACCACCGAGCGCCTGCTGCTGCGGCCGTGGCGCCATGACGACCTGGCACCCTTCGCGGCGCTGAACGCCGACGCCGAGGTGATGCGCCATTTCCCCGCCTGCATGAGCCGCGAGGACAGCGACCTGCTGGCCGCCCGCATCCTCAAGCACTTCGACGAGCACGGCTTTGGCCAGTGGATAGTCGAGCGTCACGAGGATGGAGCATTCATTGGCGTGCTCGGTTTGCAGCGGGTGTCCTTCGACGCGCCGTTCATTCCGGCGGTGGAAATCGGCTGGCGCTTCAACACGGCCTACTGGCGGCAGGGTTATGCGCTGGAGGCGGCACGCGCGGCGCTGGCCTTCGCCTTCGAGCAGTTGCGGCTGGAGGAAGTAGTGGCGTTCACCGTGCCGGCCAACCTGCCGTCCCAGGGGCTGATGCAGCGCCTGGGGATGCAGCGTGACGAAGCCGGTGACTTCGAGCATCCGCGCCTGCCGCAGGGCCATCCGCTGCGCCTGCATGTGCTCTATCGGATTTCTCGGCCATGACGCCGAGCGAAGGCGTGCGCGCCTATCACGAGCTGAGCAGCCATCGCCCGGAGCGTTTCGCCCCCGGCCCCGGCCAGCTCGATTGGGCGACCCAGCCGGCCGCCTTCCGCCGCTATGCCGGGGCGCGCTGCATCGAGCTGCTGCACCGGCCACAGGAAGAGTCGCCGGGATATGACGAGGTGTTCGCCGGCCCGCTCGGCGCGCCCGCGCCGCTGAACCTCGCCAGCGTCTCGCAGTTGCTCTACGACAGCCTGGCGCTGTCGGCCTGGAAGGACGCCGGTGGCAGCCGCTGGGCGCTGCGGGTCAACCCGTCGAGCGGCAACCTGCACCCAACCGAGGCCTACTTGCTGCTGCCCTTCGGGGCTGTGGATAACGCCGCGCTGCTGGCGCACTACAGCGCTGACGAGCATGTGCTGGAGGTGCGCGCCGAACTGCCCGCACCGCTGGCCAGCCAACTGAACGATGCATTGCCCACCGATGGATTCCTGCTGGCGCTGGCGAGCATTCCCTGGCGCGAGGCCTGGAAGTACGGCGAGCGCGCCTACCGCTACTGCAATCACGACCTTGGCCACGCGCTGGCCTGTCTCGCCATTGCCGCGGCGATCCAGGGCTGGGAAGTGCGCCTGCTGCGCGGTGTGCCCGAAGCGCAGTTGGATAGTCTGATCGGCCTCGACCGTGAAGGCTTCAGCGAGCACGAATTCGCCGATGCACTGCTGTGGATCGGCCCGGCGCAATCTGCCGAAATCACGCTGCCGAACACGCTGCTCAAGGGCCTCGCCGAGCTGCCGCTGACGGGGATGCCCAATCGCCTGTCGCGTGACTATCGCCACTGGCCGGAGCTGGAGCGGGTGCATCAGCTGTGCCGTGCTCCTGCGCTGCCAACGCGCGACTGGTCGACATCGGAAGCCGAGGCGGCTGTGGATAACCCCGGCCTGCCGCTGCGCCCGATCCTGCATCGCCGACGCAGCGCGCAGTCCATGGACGGCCGCAGCGGCATTCACGCCGAGCTGTTGTATGCCTGGCTGCGCCGCCTGATGCCCGAGCGCTCGCCCGTGCCCTTCGCCTGTACTGGCGAGCCGGCGCGCCTCGACCTGCTGCTGTTCGTCCACCGCGTCCAGGGCCTGGATCCGGGCCTTTACTGGTTGGGCCGCAGCGGCCGCGAGGCGGGTGGGCTGCGCGAGGATTACCTGTGGCAGAGCGTGGAGGAGAGCGGCGTGCCGCTGTACCGCCTGCTGTCCGGCGACGCACGCGGGCTATCGGCGTTCCTCTCCTGCGGGCAGGACATCGCCAGCGACGGCTGCGTCGCTTTCGCCATGCTGGCTGATCTTGATGCCGCGCTGACCGAGGGCGCGTGGACCTACCCGCGCCTGTACTGGGAAGCCGGACAGGTCGGCCAGTTGCTCTACCTGGAATCCGAAGCGGCGGGCCTGTCGGGCACCGGCATCGGCTGCTATTTCGACCCGGCGCTGGACGAATTGCTCAGCGGCGGTCCGGACTGCCCGGTCAGCCTCTATCATTTCACCATCGGCCGCGCGGTCTGGGACGAACGCCTCAGCAGTCTTCCCGCCTATCCGTCGCCACGCCGACTCCCACTTCAGCAAGACCGCAATTGAGGAAACAACGCGCATGACCCAGATCCTGGACAACCTGGTGGCTCTGCTGAGCCTGGAGCAGATCGAAGAGAACCTGTTCCGCGGCATGAGCCAGGACCTCGGGTTCCGCCAGCTGTACGGCGGGCAGGTACTCGGCCAGGCGCTGTCGGCGGCCAGCCAGACTGTCGAGCCGGAGCGCCACGTGCATTCGATGCATGGCTATTTCCTGCGCCCGGGCGACGCCAGCAAGCCGGTCGTCTATCAGGTTGACCGGGTGCGTGACGGCGGCACCTTCAGCACCCGTCGCGTCACCGCGATCCAGAAAGGCCAGCCGATCTTCGCCCTGAGCACCTCGTTCCAGACCGATGAGGAAGGCTTCGAACACCAGATCGCCATGCCTGACGTGGTCGGCCCGGAGAATCTGCCGACCGATCAGGAACTGAAGAAGCGCAGCGCTGCGCAGTTCCCCGAGCGTATCCGCGACAAGCTGCTCTACCCCAAGCCCATCGAAATCCGTCCGGTGACCGAGAACGACCCGTACGATCCCGAGGTCGGCGAGCCGGTCAAGTACCTCTGGCTGCGCGCCGACGGCAAGCTGCCGGACGTCCCGGCGCTGCACAAGTACATCCTCGCCTACGCTTCGGACTTCGGCTTCCTCACCACCTCGCTGCTGCCCCACGGTCGCTCGGTGTGGCAGAAGGACATGCAGGTCGCCACCATCGACCATTCCGTGTGGTTCCACCGCGATCTGCGCGCGGACGAGTGGCTGCTCTACGCCATCGACAGCCCCTGGGCCGGCAATGGCCGCGGCTTCGTACGCGGCAGCATCTTCAACCGTGACGGCCAGCTGGTCGCCTCTTCGACCCAGGAAGGCCTGATCCGCCGCCGCGAGGACTGGGCATGACGCTGGAAAGCATCCGCCACTGGGTGTTCGACATGGACGGCACCCTGACCCTGGCGGTGCATGACTTCCCGGCGATCAAGCGCGCCCTGGGGATTCCCCAGGAGCACGACATCCTCACTCACCTGGCCGCGCTGCCGGAGGACGAGGCGGCGGCCAAGCATGCCTGGCTGCTGGAGCACGAGCGCGAGCTGGCGGTGGCTTCCACTGCGGCTCCCGGCGCAGTCGAGTTGGTGCGTGCGCTGCATGGCGCCGGTTATCGCCTGGGCATCCTCACCCGCAATGCCCATGAGCTGGCGCTGATCACGCTGGCTGCGATTGGCATCGGTGATTGCTTCCTGACCGAGGATGTTCTCGGCCGTGGCGAGGCAGACCCCAAGCCCAGCCCGGACGGCCTGCTGCGCCTCGCCGCGCGCTGGGACGTGGCGCCGCAGCAAATGCTGATGGTCGGCGACTACCGCTTCGACCTCGACTGCGCCCGCGCCGCCGGTGCGCACAGCGCATTGGTGAACCTGCCAGAGAACCCTTGGCCCGAGCTGACCGACTGGCACGCGCAGGACTGTGCGGAGCTGGGGCGGATGGCGGGGGTGCTGGGCTGACCTCATCCCCACACCGATGGCTGGGTGGGTGTAGGGCGCACAACGCGCCAGCGTTATCCGCCGGAGTAACGTGCGGCGGATAACCTGTTCCAGGTTATGCGCCCTACGAAACTGTCTTCTTTCCGGCAAGTCTGTGCCGACGTTTCCCCCTCACCCCAGCCCTGGCTGCGCGCCCCGCTCCTGGGGGAGAGGGAGCAGATTGTGCCGGCTGACGCTGTAGTTTCATCGTGCGCTGAACGGTCCCCTCTCCCTCCGGGAGAGGGTTAGGGTGAGGGGCCGTCAGGCCGCTTCTCTTAAAGCTCCGGCGTCCAGGTCACCGCCAGCAGCGCGGTGCGGCCAGGTTCCTGGTAGGGGCGGGCTTCGCCCATGAAGTCCATCGGGCTGGTCGGGCGCAGGTAGTCGCCCAGGGTGTAGTCGCGGTCCAGGGCGTTATCCAGCTTCAGGTCGAAGCGAATCTCGTCGCTGGCCAGCCAGCTGGTGCGCAGGTCGAGCACGCCGTAGCCGGACAGCTCGCGGGTGTTGGCCGCATCGTCGTAGCGCTGGCTGACCGCACGCCAGGTGCCGCCGACGCCGAAGGCGCCGAACTGGCGATCCAGGTCCAGGCTCAGGGTGCGCCGCGCGCGGTACGGCAGGGTGTGGCCGGTGTCGCGGTCGCGCGGGTCGATCAGGCTCAGGCCGAGCGCGGCCTGCCAGCCGAGCACGTCGCGGGCGACGCTGGCCTCGAAGCCATTGATGCGCGCCTTGTTGATGTTCTCGGGCTGGTTGCTGGTGCTGTCCCAGGCGATCAGGTCGTCGATCTCGGTGCGGTACAGCGAGGCTTCCAGATGCGTGCCGGAGAAGTCCCCACGCCATTGCAGCTCGTAGGTCTTCGAGGTCTCGGCCTTGAGGTCCGGGTTGCTCGCGCCGGGGTAGTAGAGGTCGCTGAAGGTCGGCGCGCGGAAGCCTTCGCCGTAGCTGGCGATCCAGGTCTGGCTGTCGCCCACTGGCAGGCTGAAGGCGGCGTTCCAGCTGTTCTGGCTGCCGTAGGCCTGGTTGTTGTCGTGGCGGATACCCAGCTCGGTGCCGAAGTTGTCGCCCTTGAAGCTGTGCTGGGCGAAGAAGGCGCGGTTGCTGCGCTGGTCGTCGGCGAAGGCGGTGGTGCCGTCGACCTTGTCTTCGTACCAGTCGGTGCCCAGCGCCAGCTGGTTGGCGTCGTCCAGTTGCAGGCGGTTGATCCAGCTCGCCGAGTGGCGGGTGGTTTCCAGCGTGCCGTTGTTCCAGCTGTCGGCGGCACCCACGGCCTTGTTGCGGTCGAAGCTGCGGCCCAGTTCCAGGTGGCTGTTCCACATCTTCGTGATCTGGCCGTCGAGGTAGGCGCTGTAGCTGCTGACGCGGAATTCGTCGCGGGGCAAGCCCGGCTCGAAGTTGTAGGCGTCGTCGTATTCGTTCTTGCCGCGCTGGTCGTTGAGGTTCAGGCCGGCCTTCCAGTCCTCGCTGAAACGGTGGTCCAGGTTCAGGTGCACGGCCTTGTTGCGCTGGGCGTCGTGATCGTTGTCGGCGCCGACGTTGTCGCTGGTGCGATCCCAGCCCCGGCTCTCGTCGAGGCTGCCACCGAGGTTGTAGCGGGTCTGCTCGTCGCCGCCGGACAGGCTCAGGCTGCGTTCGAAGGTGCCGTGGCTGCCGGCAGCCAGGCGCACTTCGGGGTGCAGGCCGGCTTCGCCGCGACGGGTGAAGATCTGGATGACCCCACCGATGGCGTCGGCGCCGTACAGGGCGGAGCGCGGGCCACGGGTCACTTCGACGCGCTCGATGCTGTCGATGCTCAGGTAGTCCAGGCGGGCGATGCCGCTGCTTGCAGAAGCGACGCGCTGGCCGTCGACCAGGACCAGGGTCTGCGCGGTGCTGGTGCCGCGCACGGAGTACGAGACCACGCCGCCGGAGCTGCCCATCTGCACGCCGGGCACGCGGGCGAGCAGGGCGGGCACGCTGCGCACTTGTAGCCGCTCGATGTCGGCACGGGTGAATACGCTGTTGGCCGAAGTGGCTTCGGCACGCGGCTGGGCCTGGCGTGCGGAGGTGATCACCTGGTCGGAGAGCCGGTAGATGTCGTCGGCGGCGAAGGCCAGGCCGGGCAGCAGGCTGGTGGCCAGGGCGAGTCGGGTCAGTTTCATGGAACGTCCTCAAAAGCGGTCGGATGACTTTCGAGGAGGGCGTGGCAAGGGCGGCAGGCCGCACTTGACGGTGCGGCCCTCCGCAACACCTGTCGGGGCGTGTCGAGGGCGGTCTCCGGGCTGCCGACGTCACATCGCCGCCTTCCCGCATTCAGCAGTGGCGGATGGCGATGCTGCGCTCCGTGAGGGGCGCGTCGGTTACCGTTGCGGGGGCAGCGCAGGTCTTTCACCTGCTTCCCGTTACCTCGAACGAAAACGGGCGCACCTTAGTCGGTGCGCCCGTCACTGGCAATACTCCCGGGGAGGGATGCGCCGATCGGTCTCAGCGCTTGCCGAGGGCCTCCAGGCGCGCCTTCACCGAGGCTTCGATGCCGGCGGCGTCTAGCCCGCACTCCGCGAGCATCTGCGCGGGCTTGGCGTGCTCGACGTAGTAGTCCGGCAGGCCCAGGTGCAGGATTGGCTGCTGCAGGTTCTCGCGGGCGAGGAATTCGCTGACGGCGGCGCCGGCGCCACCCATCACCGAGTTCTCCTCGAGGGTCACCAGCAGTTTGTGGCTGGCGGCCAGCTGGCGCACCAGCTCTTCGTCCAGCGGCTTGACGAAGCGCATGTCGGCGACCGTGGCATCGAACTGCTCGGCCACTTTCAGCGCTTCGGCCAGCTGCACGCCGAACACCAGGAAGGCGACCTTGCCGGCCTTGCCTTCGCGGCGCACCACGCCCTTGCCGATCTCGACCGGTTCCAGCGCCGCCTCGATGGGGGCGTTGGGGCCGGTGCCGCGCGGGTAGCGTACCGCCGCCGGGCCTTCGAAATGATGGCCGGTGGTGAGCAGCTTGCGCAGTTCGTTCTCGTCGCTGGGAGTCATCACCAGCATGCCGGGGATGCAACGCAGGTAAGAGAGGTCGAAGCTGCCGGCGTGGGTCGGGCCGTCTTCACCCACCAGGCCTGCGCGGTCGATGGCGAACAGTACGTCGAGGTTCTGCACCGCGACGTCGTGGATCAGCTGGTCGTAGCCGCGCTGCAGGAAGGTGGAGTAGATCGCCACCACCGGCTTGGCGCCATCGCAGGCCATGCCGGCCGCCAGGGTCACGGCGTGCTGCTCGGCGATGGCGACGTCGAAGTAGCGGTCCGGGAATCGGTCGGCGAAGGCGACCAGGTCGGAGCCTTCCTTCATTGCCGGGGTGATGCCGACCAGGCGCGGGTCCTGGGCAGCCATGTCGCACAGCCACTGGCCGAATACGCTGGAGTACTTCGGCCCGCCAGCTTTCTTCGGCACGGCGTGGGCGGGGGCGCCCTCGGGCTCCAGCTTGGTGATGGCGTGGTAGCCGATCGGGTCGATCTCGGCCGGGCCGAAGCCCTTGCCCTTCTTGGTCACCACGTGGAGGAACTGCGGGCCCTTGAGGTCACGCATGTTGCGCAGGGTGGCGATCAAGGTTGGCAGGTCGTGGCCGTCGATGGGGCCGATGTAGTTCCAGCCCAGCTCCTCGAAGAGCGTGCCGGGGACCAGCATGCCCTTGGCGTATTCCTCGGTGCGGCGGGCGATCTCCCAGGCGCCGGGCAGGCGCGAGAGCACCTTCTTGCTGCCTTCGCGCATGCTGCTGTAGGTGCGGCTGGAGAGGATTTTGGCCAGGTAGTTGGACAGGCCGCCGACATTGTTCGAAATCGACATGTCGTTGTCGTTGAGGATCACCAGCATGTCGGCCTTGACCTCCGACGCGTGGTTGAGCGCTTCGAAGGCCATGCCGGCGGTGAGAGCACCGTCGCCGATCACCGCCACCGACTTGCGGCCGGAGCCCTGCATGCGGGCGGCGATGGCCATGCCCAGGGCGGCGCTGATGGAGGTGCTGGAGTGACCGACGCCAAAGGTGTCGTACTCGCTCTCCGAGCGGCGCGGGAAGGCGGCCAGGCCGTCTTTCTGGCGCAGGCTGCCCATGCGCTCGCGGCGCCCGGTGAGGATCTTGTGCGGATAGGCCTGGTGGCCCACGTCCCACACCAGACGGTCGTCCGGGGTGTCGAAGACGTAGTGCAGGGCGACCGTCAGTTCGATGACGCCCAGGCCCGCGCCGAAGTGCCCGCCAGTCTGGCCGACGCTGTACAGCAGGTACTGGCGCAGTTCGTCAGCGAGGGTCAGCAGCTCCGCTTCGCCCAGGCGACGCAGCTCGACCGGCGTGCTGGCGCGGTCGAGCAGGGGCGTGGCAGGGCGCGCGCGGGGAATCTCGTGAAACGTCGTGGGCATCAGGCTGATCGTTATGAGAAGGCAAAGATGCGGAAGTTTACCCGAAGCGCCGGATTGGCCCAAGCAACGTGGGGCCAATCCTTTGGACGACCGGATGGTCGGGGCCGGGCAGAAGCGCTGGTGGCCGGGATTGCCGGTCTTCGTCCCAGGCGGAAGCGGGCGGGGCGTCCCGGTCGGGGAGTGGCAAAGCGTCGCAGCGGGCTGCCCGGAGGCCACCCGCTGCGCTGCCGCGGCTTAGATCACGGGGTGGTGGACGGACAACTCGTCGATCAGCATCGGGCGCACGTCCATCGCGCCGTAGTGCGGGGTCGAGCCGGCCTGGTTGGGGCTGCCTGCGTCACCGGCGAAGGTCAGGTTCGCGTGTCCGGTCTCCAGAACGCTGCCCATCGAGGGCAAGGCCGCCTTGGCCTGATCCGCTCCGGCTTGGGGAGCCAGTGCGCTCAGGTTCAGCTCGAGGCTCTGCTGGCCCATCAGTTGGAGGCTGTGCTGGGCATCGAATCCGGCGTTCGCCTGCAGCGGCGAATGGCTGTCGACGGTCAGTCGGAAAGCCTCGCCTTCGATGCCGCCACGACCGACGTGGACGTCATAGGTGCCTTCCTGAAGGGCATAGGGAGCATTGAAGTGCCAGGTGCCGTCCGGCTGCACCAGGGCAATGCCCAGGCCGAGGATGGCGCCGGAGGCCTTGCCGTCTGCGCCGATCACGATGGCGCTGACGTTGAGCAGCTCACCGGGGGCGCCGGTACCGTGGAAGGTCGGGCGCGTGTCGTCGGTGGTGGCGCCGCTGGCCAGTTCGCCGGTGACCGGGCCGACGTGGTCAACGGCGCCGGTGATGCTGGCGTTGTCATGGGGCGGCTCCGGCAGCGGCTGCGGGTCAGGCTGCGGAACGGGTTCGGGTTGCGGCTGAGGCATGGCCGCGGAGCGGTCGATGACCAGGCGGAACGCATCGCCTTCGAGCAGGCCCTGTCCGGCGCGGAAGTCGTAGGTGCCTTCCTGGATGGCGTAAGGCGCGGTGAAGTGCCAGGTGCCGTCCTGTTGGACCAGTGCGGTGCCCAGGCCGAGGATCGGGCCGGAAGCCTTGCCATCCGCGCCGATGGCGGTGGCGCTGAGGTGGATCAGATCCCCTGGCGTGCCAGTGCCGTGGAAGGTCGGGCGGGTATCATCGGTGGTGGCGCCGCTGGCGAGCTCGCCAGTCACCGGGCCGATGTGGTCGGTGGCTGAAGTGATGGTCGTGTCACCGTGGGACGGCTCCGGGTGGGGCTGCGGCTCGGGTTGTGGCTGCGGTTCCGGTTGTGGCTGGGGCGCAGGGAAGCCGGCGGAGCGGTCGATGACCAGGTGGAAGGCATTGCCATCCGTGGGGCCATACCCGGCATGGAAGTCGTAGGCACCCTGAGGGAGCTGCTGGTTGGCGCTGAGCTGCCAGGTGCCGTTCTGCTGCACGAGGGCGGTGCCGAGGTGGATCGAGATGTCCGACGCCTTGCCGTCGGCGCCGATGGCAACGGCCATGACGTTGATCAGTTCACCGGGGGTGCCGGTGCCGTGGAAGGTCAGACGGGAGATGCTGGTGGTGGCGCCGTTGGTCAGGTCGGCGGCGGCTGGGCCGTACAGGTCGAAGGCGCCGGTGATGGTGGTGGCAACCGCTTGGGTCGCTGCGGAGCTGGTGTACAGGCTGTTCGCCTGATAACTGCCCCAGAGTGAATAGCTTTGATTGCGGGTACTTCCAGAGTTGTTTTCCATGGCTGTGCTCTTGAGGTGTGAGTATTCGGGGGGCTGAAAGTGGTCTTTCCGCCATCTTGTTTGCGCGAAAGGGTAAGCGGCAGCACTGGTCTGGAAGTGGCCCCAGCCCCTGGATGGCCTGGGGGCAGATGGAAATTTGAAGGGCGTTCTGTTTTCGTCGGTTCGGCTGTTGGAAACTTCTGGCCAGCGCTACTGGGAAGTGGGGCTGGTTGCTGGTAAATGTTCTGAGCGAGATGAGGCTGAATTCCGAGCGGCAACGATGGGCGGATCGTTTCGGTGTAGTGACAGGACTGTGCCGATTTCGTCGCTCGGCTGGCCGATAGGGACCAAGATTCGCCGGTGCCGAAGCATCACAGTAGAAGGTGCCCTTGGCTTCCCAACCTGTCCGCAAGGAGTGACCTGTGACCCGACTGACCCTGGATGAACTGCGTGAGCTGTCGCTGGCGATCCTGCGCCACAACGGCTTCAGCGAACCTCACGTACAGGCGGTGACCGCCACCGTGCTGGCGGGCGAGCGCGATGGCTGCACGTCGCACGGTGTCTGGCGGCTGCTGGGCTGCATCCACACCGTGCGCGCTGGCAAGGTGGTGGCCGATGCCGTGCCGGCACTGTCCGAGCCCGCGCCGGCACTGGTGCGCGTGGATGCCAAGGGCGGCTTCTCGCAATGCGCCTTCGATCTTGGCCTGCCGAAGCTGGTGGAGAAGGCCCGCAGCCAGGGCCTGGCTGCGCTGGCGATCAACCATTGCGTGCACTTCTCGGCGCTGTGGGTGGAGATCGAGCGGATCACCGCCCAGGGGTTGGTCGCGCTGGCGGTCACCCCGGCCCAGGCCTATGTGGCGCCAGCGGGCGGGACGCGGCCGCTGTTCGGCACCAACCCCATCGCCTTCGGCTGGCCACGTGGGGATAAGGCCCCGTATGTCTTCGACTTCGCCACCACGGTAGTGGCGCGCGGGGAAATCCAGCTGCACGAGCGCGAGGGCAAGGCCATTCCGCTGGGCTGGGGCATCGATGCGCAGGGCAACCCCAGTACTGACCCAAGCGCGGTGCTCGATGGCGCCATGCTGACCTTCGGCGGGCACAAGGGCTCGGCGCTGGCGACCATGGTCGAGCTGATCGCCGGCCCGCTGATCGGCGACCTGACCAGTGCGGAATCCACGGTGTTCGATGAGGGCACCAGGTCCTCGCCACACCACGGTGAGCTGCTGATCGCGCTGGACCCGGCGCGCTTCCTCGGCGCGGATGCCCCGCAACATCTGGCGCGGGCGGAGACGCTGTTCGAGTCCATCGTCGACATGGGCGCGCGGCTGCCGTCGCAGCGGCGTTTCGCGGCGCGTCAGCGCAGCCTCGCCGAGGGGGTGGAGATCAGCGATTCGCTGTATGCCGATTTGCGCAGGTTGCTGGAGTAGTACGGTCTCCCTGTAGGAGCGGATTTATCCGCGATGGTTTCCGGCGCGATGCGGACCTATCGCGGACGGAGTCCGCTCCTACGCAAAACCCATCACCTGTGCATAAAAAAGCCCCGGCGCAAGGCCGGGGCTGAGCATCGGCGCGGGACTGGCCGACAGTTCACTCCCGCGCCGACGAACCCTCAGCGAGTCACCGCACTGTGCGTCGTCTCGCCATCCACCAGCCGCGCGATACCCAGCGGGTTGGCGTCCTTCAGCGCTTCGGGCAACAGTGCGTCCGGGTAGTTCTGGTAGCACACCGGGCGCAGGAAGCGGTCGATGGCCAGGCTGCCGACCGAGGTGCCGCGTGCGTCGGAGGTGGCCGGGTAGGGGCCGCCGTGGACCATCGCGTCGCAGACTTCCACGCCGGTCGGGTAGCCGTTGATCAGCAGGCGCCCGGCCTTGCGCTCGAGCACCGGCACCAGCGCGGCGAAACGCGACAGGTCCTCGGCTTCGGCGATCAGCGTGGCGGTGAGCTGGCCGTGCAGGCCGTCCAGCGCGCGGCGCAGCTCGGCTTCGTCGGCCACTTCGACGACGATGGTGGTCGGGCCGAAGACTTCTTCCTGCAGCAGCTCCTCGCCTGCCAGCAGCAGTTCGGCCCTGGCCTGGAACAGCTGCGGCAACGCCTGCTTGCCCTCCTGCGGCTGGCCGGCGAGGTGGCGGATGGCGGGGTGGGGGAGCAGGCGGGCGATGCCTTTTTCGTAGCTCTTCAGGGTGCCGGCGTTGAGCATGGTCTGCGCCGGGCGCTGGCCGATCTCGGCGATCAGGTTGGCGACGAACAGGCTGAATGCCGGCGAGGCGATACCGATGACCAGGCCGGGGTTGGTGCAGAACTGACCGCAGCCCATGACTACTGAGTCCGCCAGCTCGCGGGCGATCTTCTCGCCGCGATTTTCCAGGGCGGCGGGCAGCACCAGCACCGGGTTGATGCTGCTCATCTCGGCAAACACCGGGATCGGTTGCGGGCGTGCGGCGGCGAGATCGCACAGCGCGCGTCCGCCCTTGAGCGAACCGGTGAAGCCGACCGCCTGGATCGCCGGGTGCTTGACCAGTGGCTCGCCGACGCCGGCGCCGTAGATCATGTTGAACACCCCGGCCGGCATACCGGTGGCTTCGGCCGCGCGGGTGATCGCCTCGCCGACGAATTCAGCGGTGGCCATGTGGCCGCTGTGGGCCTTGACCACCACCGGGCAACCGGCAGCCAGTGCGGCGGCGGTATCGCCACCGGCGGTGGAGAAGGCCAGCGGGAAGTTGCTGGCGCCGAACACGGCCACTGGGCCGACGCCGGTGCGGTATTGGCGCAGGTCCGGGCGAGGCAGCGGCTGGCGCTCGGGCAGCGCGCGGTCGATCCGCGCGCCGAGGAAATCGCCACGGCGCAGGACCTTGGCGAACAGGCGCATTTGATTGGCGGTGCGGCCACGTTCGCCCTGGATGCGTGCAGCGGGCAACGCGGTCTCGCGGCAGACGGTGGCGATGAAGTCGTCGCCAAGGGCTTCGAGTTCGCTGGCGATGGCGTCGAGGAACTGTGCGCGACGTTCCGGTGACAGTGTGTTGTAGGCGGGAAAGGCGGCTTCGGCGGCGCGGGCGGCGGCGTCGACTTCGGCCTCGGTGGCTTGGAGGAATTCGCGGGGCAGGGCCTCGCCAGTGCTGGCGTCGAGGCTCTGCAGGCGGACAGTGCCGGCGCCGATGCGCTGGCCGGCGATGAAGTTGTGGGCGGTCATGGGCAGGCTCTCTGGGGCTGGATTTCGGTATGGCGTAGAGCCCCTCTCCCCAGCCCTCTCCCTGAAGGGAGAGGGAGTGTCCGAGTGGCTTTGGCGGCCGTGCTTTGCTGATGCCTTGGTTGCAGGCGGAGCACGCGGGTTCCCTTTACGCCGAACCAGTCCCCTCTCCCTTCAGGGAGAGGGTTAGGGAGAGGGCACGGCTGACCGGGGGCTCAGGTGTCCCGGCTGGCACGAAACGCTCTCAACTCTGCTGTGTTTTCCTTAGAGCCCCACATCCGGCAGCTTCGGCCGATTGGCCAGCGCCTTGGCCATGATCTTCTCCACGTGCTCGCGGTCGGCGCCCTGCAGCGCCAGGCGCGGCGGGCGGGTGAGGGCGGTGCCGCGGCCGGCGATCTCTTCGCAGAGCTTGATGCACTGCACCAGGTCCGGGCGGGCGTCGAGGTGGAGGATCGGCATCAGCCATTCGTAGATCGGCATCGCTTCCTCGTAACGGCCGGCCTTGCACAGGCGGAAGATGGTCTCGCCTTCCTGCGGGAAGACGTTGGACATGCCGGAAATCCAGCCTTCGGCGCCCACCGCGATGCTCTCCAGGACCACGTCGTCGAGGCCGGCGAAGAGGATGAAACGGTTGCCCACTTCATTGCGCACGTCGATGAAGCGGCGGGTGTCGCCGGAGCTGTCCTTGAAGCAGACGATGTTCTCGCAGTCGGCCAGGGAGATGAGGATGTCCGGGGTGACGTCGTTCTTGTAGATCGGCGGGTTGTTGTAGACCATCACCGGCAGGTCGGTGCTGGTGGCCACGCTGCGGAAGTGCGCGGCGGTCTCATAGGGCTTGGAGGAGTAGACCAGGGCGGGCATCACCATGATGCCGTCGACACCGACCTTCTGCACCGCCTTGGCTACCTGGGAGGCGCCGTGGCTGGTGAACTCGGCGATGCCGCAGATCACCGGCACGCGGCCGCCGGAGGCGTCCTTGGCGACTTCGGTGACGGCCATCTTTTCCTCGATGGACAGCGAAGTGTTCTCGCCGACGCTGCCGCACACCACCAGGCCCGACACGCCATCGCGCACCAGGTTGGAGATCACTTTGTGGGTGGCTTCCAGGTTGACCGAGAAATCGTCGTTGAACTGAGTGGTCACTGCGGGGAACACGCCACTCCAATTGACCTTCTTGCTCATGTTTTTCTCCAATTGTCGTATTTCGTATACGAAAGTTCTGGAAGGTTTTCCTGAAATTTCGTCGTCGGGTGCCGCTACGCGGCGAATCAGGGGTGAAAGGGGGAATCAGTAGCCGTTCGGCCAGGTGTCCGAGAGCCGGTAACCCTCAGGCCACGGGTCGGACGGGTCGAGCAGGTGCTGGTGGGTGCCGGTGATCCAGGCACGACCGGAAATGCAGGGGTGGATCGCCGGTTTGCCGCCGACGCTGGTGAGGCCGTCGATGCGGCAGTGGAACTTGGAATCGATGATCGAGTGGCCGACGAAGCGCTCGCCGTCCTTCAGCTGACCCTTGGCATGCAAGACCGCCATGCGCGCCGAGCAGCCGGTGCCGCAGGGCGAGCGGTCGATCTTGCCGGGGCGGATGACCACCGCGTTGCGGCCGTGCAGTACGCCGTCGACGCGCTCCACCGGAGCGGTCAGCTGGCAGAAGGAGATGTGCGCCCAGTCGTGGTTTTCCGGGTGCTTGAAGCCCAGTTGCTGGTTCGCCGCCTGGGTGATCTTCAGGCCGGTGGCGACCAGGTCGGCGGCCTCCGAGGCGTGCAGGGTGAAGCCCAGGGCGTGGGCATCGGCGAGCACGAAACTGTCGCCGCCATAGGCGGTATCCACCTGCAGCGAGCCGAGACCTTCTACCTCGATCCAGGCATCGAGCTTGTCGGCGAAGGAGGGCAGGTTGCGCACTTCCACGCGCTGCACCTTGCCGTCCTTGCAGTCGGCCACGGCTTCGATCAGCCCGCCGGGAGCTTCCAGGGTCAGGCGCGTTTGCGGCTCCTGCATCGGCAGGATGCCGCTGTCGAGCAGCACGGTGCTGACGCACAGCGAGTTGGAGCCGGACATGGGCGGCACGTCGGCCGGCTCCATGATGATCCAGGCCATCTGCGCGCGCGGGTCCTTGGGCGGGACCAGCAGGTTCACGTGGCGGAACACGCCGCCGCGCGGTTCATTGAGGACGAAGTTGCGCAGCACGTTGTCGCTGGCGATGAAGCGCGACTGCGCCCACACGGTGTCGCCCGGCGGCGGGGCGACGCCGCCGACGATGACGTCGCCGACCTCGCCCTCGGCATGGCAACTGACCACATGGATGATCTTGCTCGAACGCATGTCTGTCTCCTGTGCGAATGGGCCAATGAACGCGCGGTCAGTTCACCGAGCGGAGGAACTCCGCCGTCTCCGCCCGCTGCGGGTTGACGATCACCTGGTCCGGTGTGCCGATCTCGTGCACCAGTCCTTCGCGGAAGAACGCCACGCGGTCGGACACGTCGCGGGCGAAGCGGATTTCATGGGTCACCAGGACCATGGTCATGCCCTCTTCGGCGAGCAGGCGCATGGTGTCGAGCACCTCGCCCACCAGCTGCGGGTCGAGTGCCGAAGTGGCTTCGTCGAACAGCATGTAGTCCGGCGACATGGCCAGCGCGCGGGCGATCGCCATGCGCTGTTGTTGCCCGCCGGAAAGCTTCTGCGGGAACACCTTGAGCTTGTCGCCCAGGCCTACGTGCTTGAGTTGCTTCACCGCCATCGCCTCGGCTTCTTCCCTGGAGAGACCGAGCACCTTGCGCGGGGCGAGCATGACGTTCTCCAGCACGGTGAGATGCGGGAAGGCGTTCCACTGCTGGAAGACGATGCCGATCTTCTGCCGCAGCTTGTTCAGGTCGGTGGTCTTGGCGTGGACCTCGATGCCGTCGACGCGGATCTTGCCGCGCTGGATCGGCTCCAGGCCGTTGATGCACATCAGCAGGGTGGACTTGCCCGAACCCGAGCCGCCGATGATCGAGACCACTTCGCCCTTCTTCACAGTCAGGCTCACGCCCTTGACCACTTCCAGATCGCCGTAGGCTTTGTGCACGTTGTCGATTTCAATCATTTTCCTGCCACCTTTTTTCCAGCCGGGCACCGAGGCGCGCCACGACCCAACTCATGAGGTAATAGATGACCCCGGCGACGCACAGCACCAGCAGGGGTTCCTGGATGCGCGTCACGATGGTCTGCGAGGCGCGGAGCAGTTCGACGATGCCGATCCACATGACCAGCGCGGTGTCCTTCATCACCCCCAGCACCAGGTTCAGCCAGCCGGGGAAGGCCACCCGCGCGGCCAGCGGCAGCACGATGTAGCGCAGGTCCTGCCAGTAGGTCAGACCCAGCGAGCGGCTCGCCCGGCGGATGTTCGGACCGACGGCGAGGATGCCGCTGCGGATGATCTCGGTGCAGAACGCCGCCGCGTAGATGCCCAGTACCAGGCAGCCGACGGTGAAGGCGCTCCAGTTCAGGCCGACGATGCTTTTCAGCGAGTTGAACAGCACGAACTGGATCAGCAGCGGCACGCTGCGGAAGATGTCGAGGAACCAGCCGACCGGCATCGTGGCGCGCGGCAGGGCGGCGCGCAGCCAGCCCAGCACGACGCCGGCGAGGGTGCCGATGAGCATGGCGCCGACGGTCAGCTTGACGGTGACCCAGGCCCCTTGCAGCAGGAACATCAGGTCGTTGACGGTGAAGCTCGTGGAAAACATGCGCGCTTCTCCTAGTAGCGGAACAGCCGCCAGCTCAACAGGCGGGCGACCGCCACGATGACCTTGGCGATGATGTAATAGAGCACCGCGGCCAGGGCGAAGTACTCGAAGGTGCGGAAGGTGCGCACGTTGAAGTCCTGGGTCACGCCGGTGAGGTCGTTGTTCAGGCCTACCACTACGCCCAGCGAAGTCATCAGCACCGCCCAGACCATCTGGTTCGTCAGCGGGTAATAGACGATGCGCAGCAGCTGCGGAACGATGATCATCCGGTACGCCTGAAAGGCGCTCATGCCCAGCGAGCGCGCGGCGCGCATCTGGGTGTCCGGCACGGCCTTGAGGCCGCCGCGGAAGTTCTCCGCGAGGTAGCCGGCGTTGTTGAAGGTGATCCCCGCCAGCAGCGCCACCCAGGAGCTGACGTGCAGGCCGAAGGAGCCCAGACCGAAGTACAGGATGTAGATCTGGAATAGCGACGGGGTGTTGCGCGCAATGGACACCCAGGTGTCGGCGAAGCCCTTGAGCAGCGGGTTCTTCATCTGCCGCATGACGGTCAGCAGCAGCGCGATGAGCACGCCGAGGATCATCGACAGCGCGGCCGTCTCCAGGGTCACCCAGGCGCCGCCGAGCATGTCCGGCAGGGCCTTGAACGCGGAACGCCAGTGGAAGCTGTAGTTGAACATCAGCGCACCCCCTCGCTCAGCCAGCTGGGCACGCCGCCATCGGCGCGAGCACTGCAGGCCGCCTCGACGCACGCGGCAAGGCTGCCGAAATGCACCTGGCGCCCGGCCAGGCCCGGACCGTAGTGGGCGTACTTCGCCGAGTTGGTCATCAGCGTGGTGCAGGCCGGCGGGATCACTGGTTCGCCGATCATGCACCAGCAGGTGTCGTTGAGCAGTTGCGCGCCGAAGTCTTCCAGCACCTTCACGTCTCCGGCGGCGCGGGCCTTCTCCTGCACGGCGCGGCCCAGCGCGATGACCAGCGCGACGCCCGGATGCTTGCGGCGCCCGGCGACGAGTTTCGCCAGGTCCGCGCATTCGCTGGCGGAGAAGTGCGGGTTGCCCAGCGAGACCAGTTGCACGGTCGGTTCGCTGGCGTGGTCCAGTTCGCGCCAGGAGGCGACCAGGTCCGCCGGGGTGACGCGCAGGTGCTGCAGCGGCGCCTTGTTGCCCAGGGCGGTGGTGGCGTCCGGCGCTTCCGGGGTGACCCCGGCGATGTGGAACATCGGTGCGGCGGAAGTGGTGGCGAAGGCCGCGCCGAAGGCTTTCAGCGCATCGCTGTCCGGGGCCAGCGGCTGCAGGCCGTCGACCACCGGGATACGCGAGCCGCACAGCTCGCCGATGTGGTAGCCGAGCAGCGGGAAGATCGACTCGTCGTGTGCGGCCGGCAGCTCGACATCGATCCGCAGCGTGGCCAGCCGGCCTTCGTCGCGGTGGCTGCCGACATTCGGCGCGCGGCCGGTGAGGGCGATGCAGATGTCGAGGTAATCCGGGTATTTCAGGGTCCGTGCGCCGAGCACGCTGTTGGCGTACACCACGGCGTTGGATTCGGCCCAGACCACCTGTTCGCCGAGGCCCGGTTTGCTGTCCAGCAGGTAGGGCGCGCAGGTGTAGCTCATCTGTGCACCCATCTCCATGTAGGCATCGCCTAGCGCGGCGGCGGGTTCGCCGAAGGCTTTGTCGACGCCCAGTTCGCGCCAGCGGCGGTGGTCCACGGAGATGGAGTTGAGGGTGGTCGGCACCTTCACCTGGCCACCCCAGTCCGCCAGCTGGCGGGCGAAGCGCAGGCTCGCGGGGCCGGTATAGATGCAGCCGTCGATGTGCGCCTGGGCGACATCGAGCAGGTCTTTCGCGCCTTGCAGCGCGGCCATGCGCAGGACGATCTGCATGGCGGCCTGGGCGGCCTTGCCGTGCTTGCCGTCGAGCAGCTCATGGTCGCCGGCATTCAGTGCCAGGCCTTCCGGCAGCGGGCCGGCGTCGCTGGCCATCACGCCCTGCCAGCCATCGGCAGGGCGCTCGGCGCTGAGTGTTACCTGACCGTCTTCGATACGGGCCCAGCCACCCGCGGACAACTGCTCGAAACCCTCGCGCCCCAGGCTCAGCACTGGGATGGAGCGGCCGAACAACGCCTGCGCCACCAGCACGCCGAGGGTGAGGATTTCGTCCGGCTCGGCCAGCAACAGGGCTGCCGGCGCGTGGCCGTTGAGCAGTATTTCCAGCATCACGCTGCTGCCGGTACAGGAGCCGCGACCGCTGGGAATCGCCAGCACCCGGCCGGGCAGGAAGCTGCCCGACAGCGGATGGTGGCGGTCGATGACCTCGCCCGTGAAAGGCTCGACGCCTCCCCAGAAGCTCAGCCCGGTGTCGGCGGACAGTAGCGCCCCTTCGGCGCTACCCCCCATCAGGACCCGCCCTGTCAGGCGTGAGTCCCGCACCCTTGAAGCCTGCATCGAAGACATGTCGCACCCGCTGTCAGTAGTACACGTGGGGAACGGTGAGATCGACCGGGGCGCCACCCACCCACTTCTCGTACAGCTCGGCGTAGCGGCCGGTGCGGACCTGCTGGTTGACGAAGAGGTTGAGGTAATGGATCAGGCCGTACTCGTTGCGCGCGGCGGCCAGCGAGACGTAGTCGATCACGTAGGGTGCGTTACCCACGACCTTCAGGCCCTTGTACTTGCCGGACTTGAGGGTGGAGGCGGCGACGGTGTTGGTCACCACGGTGGCATCGATGTGGCCCTGGGCGACGGCGAGGATGGTGTCGTTCTGGCTCTGGTAGGCGCGGAAGCTGCCCTTGCCGGCCCACTTCTTCACGTCCTTCTCCAGCGCGATGGCTTCATAGGTGCCGCTGGTGTTGCCCACCGGGCGGTCCTTGAGGTCGTCGTATTTCGTGATGCCGGTGTCCTCGCGGGTCAGCACCACCATCTGGAAGGCGAAGTAGGGGATGGTCATGGCGACCGTCTTGGCACGCTCCAGGGTGTCGGAGGTGGAGGCGACGATCACGTCGGCACGGCCGGAAACCAGCGCGGGGATACGATCGGGGAAGGGCGTCTCGACGACTTCGGCGGTGACGCCGAGCACTTTCGCCAGATCGTTGCAGTAGTCCACGTCGAAGCCGACCGGGTTGTTCTGTGCATCGCGCGAGCCCATGGGCGGGAAGTCCAGGGTCACGGCGCAGCGCAGCTTGCCGGATTCGATGATGTCGTCGAGCTTGTCGGCCTGGGCCTGACCGACGAGGAACACAGCGGTGAGGGCTAGAGCAATTCGGGAGAATTTCATGGGGGCCTCTCTGAGTCAGTGTTGTGCAGCAGTTTTTGTATTATGGATTTCGTATACGATATTTCTTAGAGCAAGGCATGTGCCAGAAACCACTCGGGTGTGACCCATGGGTCGCAGGGCCCGGTGTTTGGGGGATTGGGTACTGGGAGCCTTCCGAATTAACTGTAGGCGGGTTCTGCGCGCTGTTACCAAATGAAGCAGGAGTGCGTTTCGCTGCCCCTTATGGGAGCACTCGGTGGGACACAGTCATGCCCTGTAAAAGCGGGCCACGCTTGCTCGCGAACGGCACTCCGCCGTTGCTCCTGCTGAACGCTTTCGTAGGATGGGTATCGCTGCGCTCCACGCCATCCTACGTTCGTGCTCTGCCGTCATATCGGTGTGGACGGGGGCCCCGGTTGCGGGCATAGCCGGTTCCTACAGGTGTTTCGTCAGTTGGAAACCGATTGGGATTCACGGTACTGCGTCGGCGACAGCCCGGTGAGCGCGCGGAACTGTCGGCTGAACGCGCTGTGGTCGGTGTAACCACAGCGCAGGGCGATCTCGGTGATTGGCAGGTCTTCGCCCAGCAGGCGGGTGGCCGCGCCCAGGCGCGCCTTGTGGATCATCTGCCGCGGGGTGAGCTGGAAGATACGCTTGCAGTGGCGCTCCAGCTGGGCGACGGACAGCCCGGCCAGCTCGGTCAGCTCGCCAAGGTTGATCGGCTTGTCGAAGTGCTCGCGGATGTAGGCGTCCACTGCTGCCAGGCGCTGGTATGCCGGGTGCGTGGATTGCGCCGCCTGCAGGTCACTGGAAATCCCCGCCATGCCGATCACTGCGCCGTCCGCATCGTGCAGCGCCAGCTTGTGGGTCAGGCACCAGCCGGGTTGGCGGCCGGGATAGAGGTGCAGTTCCAGCTGGTCGCTGAGCTGGCCGCCGGTTTCCAGCACGCGGCGGTCCTGCTCGGTGTAGACCGGACCGAAGCGCGAGGGGAAGACTTCCTCGGCGGTGCGCCCGAGCAGTTCGCTGGCGTCCTTCACGCCGCAGCGCCGCGCCAGGGTCTGGTTGACCAGCACATAGCGGGCCGCGGTGTCCTTGATGAAGAACACCACGCCGGGCATGGCATCGAGCAACGGGGCTATCTGCCGGAAAGTCTGCAGCAGGCTGTCCAGGTCGCGGGCGCCCTGGGGGATCAGGTCGTGCATCGGGAAGCGGGTCGGCTGTCGGAACATGGCGAAAGGTACGGTGCAAAGTGGCGAGGTGGTGGGGCGCTGTCAACTCGTAGGGCGCATAAAGCGGAAGCTTTATCCGCCGCCTTGGCTTCGATGTGGCGGCGGGTGGCGGATAACGCCAAAGGCGTTATGCGCCCTACGGGACAGGCGCAGTCTTCAGTCTTCGGCCAGCTGCAACAGGGTTTCCACCCGCGCCGGGCTGAAGGGCGGGCGCGGGGCCGGCGGTTGCCAGCCGAACAGTTGCTTCGCCGCTGCGCCGCACACGCGGCCCTGGCAGGCGCCCATGCCGCAGCGGCTGGCGAGCTTGGCGGCGGTCCAGTCCGGTTTGCCGGCCAGCGCCGAGTAGGGAACGTCCTCGCAGCGGCAGACGAGGGTGTCCGGCTGGGCCAACTGGTTCAGGCGCGGATCGAGGGCGAAGTCGCGCTTCAGGGCGTCGGCAAAGCCCTGCCAGCGCTGGCGCTGCGACCAGAGCCCGCGCGCGCGGTCGTGCTCACCCACTGCGGCGTGGCCGGCGATACGACCTTCCACCAGGGCTTTCTCCGAGCCGCCGAAGCCGGTGCATTCGCCCGCTGCATAGATGCCATCACGGCTGCTCGCCTGCCAGGCATCGACGCGGATCGCGCTGTCTTCCACCGCGCACCCCAGCGCCTGGCCGAGCTGCACGTTGGGAACCAGGCCAAAGCCGCAGGCCAGCCGGTCGCAGGCGATTTCCCTCAGCTTGCCGCCCTGGTTGATGCGTACGCCTTCCAGGTGATCGCTACCCAGGGCGGCGACCACATGGCTGTCGGCGCGGTAGGCCGGGTCATACAGACCGAAGGACTGCAGCAGCTTGTTCGGCCAGCGCGGCAGCTTCATGGCGAACCGCGCGAGCGCAGGCCAGGACGCCTGCTCGGCGATGCGCAGGATTTTTGCGCCGTTGGCGCGGGCAGTGGCGGCGCTGGCGAGCAGCAACGGGCCGCTGCCTGCGATCACCACGCGTTGCCCATCCACCGGCAGCCCGCCTTTGACCAGCGCTTGCAGGCCGCCCGCGCCGGTAACGCCGGGCAGCGTCCAGCCGGGGAAGGGCAGGAGCAATTCGCGCGCCCCGGTGCAGAGGATCAGCTTGCGGTAGTCCAGCCGCCAGCCACGCTCGAAATCCTCCAGCAGCAGGCCGCGCTCGCCGGCCAGCGCGACCACGCGCGTATTGTTGTGAATCCTGATATTGGCGCAGGCAGCCACTTGCTCGCGTAGCTCGGTGGCGGTACCCGGCAGGTGCGCATTGGGCCCGTCGCGCCAGATCTGCCCACCGGGCAGCGGGTTGTCGTCGAGGATGACGATGCTCGCGCCGCTGGGCGCGGCAGCGAGGGCGGCGGACAGCCCGGCCGGGCCGGCGCCGATGATGACGATATCGGCCGCAGCGTTCATGGGCGGGTCTCCACCTGCATGCCGTCTCGGCACAGAGTCTGGCAGGCCAGGCGGCGCTGGCCGTCGATGCTCACCCGGCATTCCTGGCAGACGCCCATGCCGCACAGTGGCGCGCGACGCTGGCCGCTGACCGAAGTGCGCGTGGTGCCGTCACCGCCCAGGGCGAGCGCGGCGGCGACCGTGGTGCCGGCGGCGACCCGCAGCGGGCGGCCGTCGAGGATCAGCTCAGGCATGGGAGTTGGCTCCAGGAAAGCGGCGCGGGGAATAGGGCTCGGCCGGCAGCGGCAGCGGCTCATCGCACAGCTGCGCGGCGAGCAGGTCAGCGGTGCCGGGGGCGGTGGTCACGCCCAGGCCTTCGTGGCCGACCGCCAGCCACAGGCCGGGGCGCTGCGGGTGTTCGCCCACCAGCGGCATGCCGTCGGGGCTGGCGGCGCGGAACCCGGCCCAGCTGCGAATCACATTGAGGTTGGCCAGGCCGGGCATGTAGTCGACGGCGCGGCGCAGCATCTTCGCCAGCATCCAGCCTTCCACCTGCGGGTCGGTGGTGCCGAACTGCCGCGAGGCGCCGATGAACAGCTGGCCAGTGGGGCGCGGCTGGATGTTGCAGGCTACCGAGGGGCCGCTGGCGTTGTGCGCGCTGGTCACGTAGCCCAGCTCGACCAGGGTGCGGCGCACTTTGCCGGGGTAGCGGTCGGTGATCAGCAGGTGGCCCTTCTTCGGCTCGATGGGCAGGCCGGGACACAGCTCGCCGGCCTGGATGCCGTTGGCCAGCACCACGGCCTTGGCGCTCAGCCACTGGCCGTTGTCGAGGCGCACGCGGGGCTCGTCGATTTCCACCACTTTCGCCTGGCGCTGACGGATCGGTTTCAGCGCCGATTCCAGCAGCCAGGCAGCGGCGCGCGGTGCGTAGAGGATGCCGTCGCCAGTGATCTCCAGCCCGCCGTGCAGGTCCTTGCGCAGCTCGGGTTCGTCCTGCTGCAGCTCGGCGTTGTTCAGTAGTCTGGCGGCGACGCCGTGCTCGCGCAGGACGGCGAACTTGCGTTCCGCTTCGGCCATCTCTTCATCATTGGCGGCCAGCCACAGCGTGCCGTTGCTGCGGTAGGCGCATTCGGCGGGCATGTCGTGGCCCCACTCGCGCCAGCGTTGCAGCGAGTAGTTGCTCAGCGCCAGTTCGGCGGCGTTGTCGTCGAGGACCAGCAGGTGGCCCATGCCGACGGCGGTGGCGCCGGGCAGGCGCGCGTCCAGCACCAGCACGTCCAGCCCGCGACGGGCGAGGGCGTGGGCGCAGGCGGCGCCGACTATGCCGGCGCCGATGACGATGATATCGGCATCGTTCACGGGCGGATGCCCCAGGCGAAGGGGTCGTCCTCTTCCAGCAGCAGGGTGGCCTCGGCGCTGAGGTTGGCGCGCCCACGGATGGTCGGGATGATGCGGCCCTCGGAGGGTTCTCCGATCCACTCGAAGCGCCCTTCGAACTGGCTGCCGATCACGCTGGCCTGGCGCCAGGCGTCGCCGGCGGCGAGCTTGCCGTCGGCGGCCAGGCACGCCAGCTTGGCGCTGGTGCCGGTACCGCAGGGCGAGCGGTCGTAGGCCTTGCCGGGGCAGAGCACGTAGTTGCGGCTGTCCGCTTCGGGATCGTCGGCGAACAGTTCGATGTGGTCGATCAGCCCGCCGTCTTCGCCACGGATGCCCTGGTCTTCCAGCGCCTTCTGCACGGCGACGGTGTAGGCGGTCAGCTCATCGAGGTTGTCGCCGGCGACGCGCAGGCCGTGATCGGAGATCAGGAAGAACCAGTTGCCGCCCCAGGCTATGTCGCCGTGCACCAGCCCATGGCCGGGCACTTGCAGCGGCACCTGCTTGCGGTAGCGGTAGGCGGGAACGTTGCGCACGCTCACCGAGCGGTCATCGTGCAGGGTCGCTTCGACGGTGCCCACCGGCGTCTCGATCCTGTGCGTGCCGGGGCCGATGCGCCCCAGGTGCGCCAGCGAGACCACCAGGCCGATGGTGCCGTGGCCGCACATGCCCAGGTAGCCGGTGTTGTTGAAGAAGATCACCCCGGCGCAGGCGCTCGGGTCTACCGGCTCGCAGAGCAGCGCGCCGACCAGCACGTCGCTGCCACGCGGCTCCAGCACGGTCGCGGCGCGCCAGCTGTCGTGCTGCTCGGCCAGCAGCGCGCGGCGCTCGGCCATGCTGCCCTTGCCCAGATCGGGAAAGCCTTCGAGCACCAGGCGCGTGGGTTCGCCGCCGGTGTGGGAATCGAGAACCTGGATGCGTTTCATGCTGCCCCCTGGGGTGTCTTGTTGTTGACCCTAGGGTGGCGCGGGGCGGGAATTACAGCTTGAGGGTTTTCCGCCGGGCCGATGATGAAATCGGCACAGCGTGCCTTTAGGTGATCAGCTCGGGGTCGGCCGGTTCGGCAGGTGCTCGTAGAGCGTGCGGCAGACGCCGTTGATGTGCTCTTCCAGCAGACGTGCGGCGCGGTCGGCGTCGCCAGCGCGGCAGGCGTCGAGGATGTCGTGGTGCTCGTGGTCGGCGCGTTCCTTGCCGTCGGACATGCTCATCTGCAGGCGCAGGTAGCGTTCCACCTTGTCGTGGATCGAGCGGATCAGCCCGACCAGGTAGGGCCGTTGCGCCGGTTCGTAGAGGCAGGCATGCAGCTCCCAGTTCAGTTCGGCCCAGCGGCCGATGTCATCCTCGCCGACGAACTCGGCACAGATGCTCTCGGCGCGGGCGAAGGTCTGCGCGCTCATATTGGGGATCGCCAGGCGCAGCGCCTGGACTTCCAGCACCACGCGCACCTCGAACATCTGTGCCAGTTCCGGCTCGGAAATCTTCGTCACCAGCGCGCCCTTGTTGCGCTGGAACTCCACCAGGCCTTCGGCTTCCAGGCGCTTGAGCGCCTCGCGCACGGGGATCTTGCTGACGTTGAAGATCTGCGCGATGTCGTCCTGGCGGATCGGCTCGTGTTCCGCCATCTGGCCGGAAATGATCGCTTCGCGCAGGTGCTTGGCGATGGTCTCCGAGGCGGAGGGGACGATACCCAGGTTGGGAGCGTTGCGTAGCGGCACGATGCTGTCCGGTCAGGTGGCTGTTGTCGGATATGGTATACGAAATCCCTACGATGCAGTGAAGCACCGGCAAGCGGTCATCGCAATGGGGGACTCGGGGGATTTGCACACGCAATGCGCGTGCCGGAGGGATCAGTTGCGGCGTTCGACGATGTAGCGGGCGAGAGCGCGCAGCGGCTCGGCGTTGTCGCCGAAACCTTCCAGCGCGGCCAGCGCCTGGTCGCGCAGGGCCAGGGCGTAGGCCTTGGCAGCGTCGAGACCGAGCAGAGCGGGGTAGGTCGGCTTGTCGTGGGCCTGGTCCTTGCCCTGGGTCTTGCCGAGGGTCGCGGTGTCGCTTTCCACGTCGAGGATGTCGTCCTGCACCTGGAATGCGAGGCCGATGGCCTCGGCGTAGCGGCGCAGCGCGTCCAGGGAGTCTGCGTTGGCGCGGCCGCTGGCGAGGGCGCCAAGCTGCACGCTGGCTTCGATCAGCGCGCCGGTCTTGTGCCGGTGCATGGTCTCCAGCGCTGCCTGGTCGATCTTGCGGCCGACGGACTCCAGGTCGATGGCCTGGCCGCCCACCATGCCGGCGGAACCGGCGGCGCGGGTCAGGGCCAGCAGCATGTCCAGACGGGTCTGGGCATCCTGTGGATTGAGTTGTGCGTTACCTATCACCTCGAACGCCAGCGCCTGCAGGCCGTCGCCGGCAAGGATCGCGCAGGCTTCGTCGAAGGCGATGTGGGTGGTCGGCTGGCCGCGGCGCAGGTCATCGTCGTCCATGGCCGGCAGGTCGTCATGCACGAGGGAATAGGCGTGGATCAGCTCCACCGCGCAGGCCGCGCCATCGGCGCGTTCGGCCTCGCCACCCAGGGCTTCACAGGCCGCGTAGGCCAGCAGCGGACGCACGCGCTTGCCGCCGTTGACCACGCTGTAGCGCATGGCGGCATAGATACGGGTGAGTTCTTCACGGGGGGCGACGAAGAGTTTTTCCAGCGCAGCATCGACACGCGCCGTGCAGCGCGCCTGGTACGCAGCGATCATGCGTCGTCGCCTTCCGGATCGAAGGGCGCTTCGCTCAGCTCGCCGTCGCGTTCCAGCAGGATCTGCACCTTCTGCTCCGCCTGCGTCAGCGCTGCCTGGCAGTCGCGGGTCAGACGGATGCCCTGCTCGAAGGCACCCAGCGAGTCCTCCAGCGACAGCTCGCCGCTTTCCAGGCGCTCCACCAGCGTTTGCAGCTCGGCGAGGGACTGTTCGAAGTCGAGGGAAGCTTTCTTGCGGGCCATGCGGACATCTCGGCGGGGGTATTCGGAAACCTCGCGACACTAGCAGAGACGGGCCTTGCGGGCAAATCTTCGGCCAGGCGGCCGGCGATGGTGCAAGTGCAGCCAGCGGTACTTTCGGACTGCTTTTCTAGTAGCCGCCGTCGCGGACGCCCTGGTGCTCGGCCACCACTTTCAGCATGCGCAGCGACTCGAAGGGAGCGTCCACCACGAACTGGTTCGCCAGCCAGGACGGCACGCTGCCCCCGGGCTCTCCGCGCATTTCATAGGTGACCTCGGTGAGCTTCGGGCCCTTGGGGACCATTTGCCAGGTGCCGGAGACGCTGGGCACACGGATGCGGTCCTTCACCGGCGGGATATAGTCCGGAGCGGCCTGCAGGTGGCGGATCATGCCGCCGTCCGGGGTTTCCTCGGTGCTCACCCTCAACACCAGGTCGCGTGGGGCGGCGGGCCAGGGGAGCTTGGTGTCGAGGTAGACCCAGATGGCTTCGTCGCTGTACTTGAGCAGGCGCATCTGCGCACAGGAGTACAGCCAGGCGCAGGAGACCCGCAGGTTCTCCTGCAGGTGACCGAGGGTGGCAACGTCGGCCCTCACCAGCGTCACGCCACGGAAGCTCTTGTAGCGCGAGCCGGGTACGTCGCTCAGGTAGACCTGCACACCGTCCTGGTCCTTGGCCAGCTTCCAGTCCGCCGCCTGCGCCTGGGCAAGCGCGGGGGCAGTCAGCAGCAGGGCGAGCAGCAGGGGCGGCGAGCGTTTCATGACAGCGGACCGGCGGGGGAATAGTCCGATCTTATGCCTGGCCCGTGACAGCGGCGCATTGGCCGGCGAGCGGTCTGGCGGGGGATTGCGCAGGCTGCGCGAGTGCAAATCACAGGCATTAGAAAAGCCGGCTTGTGGCCGGCGTTTCGATCTTCCGGATTTATCCGGCAAATTTCCATATTGCCTGGAGTTTGCGAGCTTTGAAGCCGGTCATCGCCCAAGTAATTCCGAGAGCTTTCCCGAAAATACGCCGCCATGGTGTGGGTCAAACGGGGGGTGAGTAGGGAGTATGGGTAGGCGTTTGGAGGGCTATAGGGGCACGCTGACGAGTAAAGTCGTTGAATCGCCGGCGAGGGCTGGTGTACCGGGCAAGACCAACGATGGTGACAGTCTGTATCTGCAGATCAGCAAAGCAGACGTCGCCAGTTGGATAGTTCGCTACAAACTGGACGGCAAGGGCAGGGAGATGGGGGCTGGGGCCGTATCCGCCAGTGAGTCTTGCCGAAGCGCGCCAAGGGGCCGCCGAACAACGTAAGGTGTTGCTACCTCAAGTCCGCACGCCAGCCCGGCGGGCTAGCAACTGGGCTCGCCCGTAGTGTCGACCGGTGAGCCCACCGGCCAGTCGGGGCGGAATGGCTGTGCGGTGGGTAATCCACGACGAAGTGGAGTTCAGGTAGCCAGATTGCGCAACTGGCCTTTTGCAAGGCCGGTCAGGGTGCGTAGACCCATTCCCAGAATCACCACCGTGGCGGCGGCCAACAGGAAAAGTGCTACCCCATTGGTGAATGGCCCGGGTGCGTGGCCGGCATAGCGCAGGGTGCAGCCGGCGGCAGCGGCCAGCGGGAAGCCCACCGACCACCAGGCCAGGCGGAACGGGCAGTTGCGCGCCAGATGTCGCAGGCGTCCGGCGAGCACTGCCAGGATGAACAGCGTGAGCATGTACAACGCGCTGGCAAAGCGGTCGATCTCGCCGACGATGCTGACATAGGCCGAGAAGCCTACGGCAAAAGGTGCCAGCAGGATCAGCAAGGAAGGTTGTAGGCCGACGCTGATGGGCTCTTCGAACAGCAGCCTTGAAAGGATCAGGGTGAACAGCGGCACGGCGAAGAACAACGCTACCGCGAGTGAAAAGAAGGCGATATCGGTGGCGCCCTCCCATTGCAGCAAAGGAACGGCCAGCGGGATATCTGCTAGCCCAACCACTGGGACTATCCAGGCCGGTGTGGCGTGGGCGGCTTGCTGGCGTTGGCTCAACCACCGGGAAATGATCAGCCAGGCGAATGGAAGCATGCCGGCCGTGCCAATCAGCCAGGTTGTGCGCGCCAGGGACAGGCTGTAGTCGACCAGGGGAATAGGCAGCAGCAACAGGCTGATGAACAGTGTGCCGAACAGGTTGCCCGCGATGGGATGAAGGAATTCTGCCTTCACTGCATGAGGGGCGGTGGCGGCCTTTATTGCATAGCCGATGCTGACCGCGATGAAGGCCAGTAATGCCAGTATGCCGATGCTTTGGGATACCCACGCCGGTGCCCCGAAAATCACCGTGGCAAGCTTCCAGGCCGAAGAAAGCCCCGCCAGCCCCATGACTGAGCCAAACAGCGCGACCGGTAGGTAGCCCAGATGTCCCTCGCGTGCGGTCTCCTTCGGTGCGCCAAAGGCCGCAGTAGTGTCGAGGTTTTCTGTCATTCGAGATTCTCCAAAGGGGGGCGATAGGGCGGCCGGCTGCATGTTTACAGAGGGCCAGCACCTTTCCTTGATAGGTTAGTCGGACGATGTCGTTTTCAGAGCTTTTCCCTGAATGCCCCATTCAATCTCTTCAGTGACTCCGGCCCGGGCATGGGACCTGCTGCTGGCAGCTCATGAGTGTTGTCGATACGCCACAAAAGACATCTCGAAATTCCCCACGGCCCGGACCGCTCTTGCTGGGCATGCACATGCCCGATCCCTTCGTTTTGCGGCAAGCCGATCGTTGAATTCCTGCTGACCCTGGCCCGGATGACAGTCCCATGGAGTTCTGAGCGCACGAGGACTTCAAGACACTCGAAAGGCTCACCAGGAGTTGCCTTTCTGAAATGCAGGATCTTTCGGCACCGCTGTCGGTGAGAGCGTCATACAAGCCGCCCCTGCAAGTCATCCCGGCGAAGCCTCTATAGATGCGGCTTTACAACATGGCCATCCAATCCTGTTTGTGGTTGGGGCGATGCGCCGTTGAGCGGCAGGCACAGCCGCTACTTTGAGAACTTCGGAATAAATATCGAGAGGATCGGGAAATCCTTGGAGCGCAGCCGGGCGGACAATTTCCGTCATGCGGATCGGCAGTAAAGCCCATTGGCCTTGAGCGGAATCGAACCGGCAAGGCCGGTGATCGCGCTCTTTGCGGGTAGTTCAGTCGGATGCAGCCGCCAGAGGCGGAGGCATACGGTGATGGCTGGCGCGGCATGTCAGGAAGTCATTTGATTATTAATGACGGGAAATGAGGCCACGACCCTGTTGATCGGCTCGTGCGCAGCGCTTCGCTGAGCACGAATGAGCGGATAGGTGCGCTGGAGATTGATGATGAAGCTGGATGGGAAAACCGAACCGGAAGTGTTCGAGATTCTGCTGAGGATCGAAGCTGGCCAGGTGGCCCGATTCAGTTTCGACCTGGATGACTGGGTACTCAAGGTGCTTGACAGCGCCGGCCAGAGAGTCGCCTGCGCTCTGGGTGCGACCGAGGTCAGGGTTCTGCAGCACCTGTTGTCCAGGCCCGGCGAAGTGTTCAGCAAAGACCAGTTGATTTCATTCGCCTGGCCGGGCCGGGTAGTTGCGGCGGGCAGTTTGACCCAGGCGATATTCAACATACGTTCCTTCCTCGGTGCTGATGGTCACAGCATGATCGTGACGAGCCCGAAAGCGGGCTATCTGTTCAACCCCGACTTCGTCGAGAGCGAGGCCAGTCTGGCTCCGGCGGCATTGCGAGCGCAGTGCTCGGAGGCGACGAAACCTCCCCTCGAATCGGCGTCCGTTGATTCGCAATGCAGTGTCGGGGAGGAGCCGCGCCGACGCGGGATTCGTCGCAGTGAATGGTTGCTCGCAATCGGCGCAAGCTTGGCGTTGCTGATGATGATCGGGTTGATGACGCCGGAGATCGAGTTGCTCGTCAGTGATCCGTTGAGGATCGAGACACATCGGGTCGGCGGATTGGAGCTCAAGTTCGTCACTTCGGGCAGTCGGACCACAGGCAGCGAGTTGCTCGAGCGTTCGCCGACATTCGCCGAAGGTCTGAAGGGTACGGTCTGGGTCCGGGTCTATGAACGACGCTACCGCGTTGTGTGCTATTCGGGAGAGGTCGCCAGGGCCTATGTGGCGCCTGTTCAAGTGCCGTTGGCGGTTGTGGTGGACCAATGCATGAAGCCGGGGAGTGGCGAAGCATGAGTAGGAAAATTGCCGCGATGATCGGTCTTGGTGTGGTGGTCGTGCTGTTGGCGGTGGCCAATCTTTTCCTGCGGGAATGGCCGCTGCCGAAGAACGCCGAATACAGTTTGCGAACCCGTGTCATGGTGGCCGCTCCGGGGCTGGAGGGTGAGTATGCGGACAACCTGGAGACCATCAGCTTTGGCCACGGATCATTCCGCTACAGCTCGACCTGGATGGCCAATGGGCAGATCGAGCGCCTTTCGGTCGAAGGCAATGTGCTGCCGCTATGGAGGAATTATGGCTATATGACCATCAATAAAAGGGAGGCAACTGGTGGCTTGGTCGATTTGTTGAAAAGTTTGAGGATCCCACTGGCGTTGCAGCGACAACTCGAACTGTCGGTTGGCAGTTCGTCCTATGTGAAGCTGCTTGGCGGGGCGGGATCGGGAATGTGTTTTTATCATTATGATAGTAATAACTTGTTCTGTTTCGAGCTGCGCTAGTTAATGGCGAGCAACAGTCTGGTGATTGATCTCGGTAGTCCGGCGCTTCTTTATTTTTAAAGGCGATGTTGTCTGTTTCTTGGTTATATGCGCTGTGGTGAGTTTCTCTGTGATCAGTGAGGCTCGACGGTCGGGTTGCCGGTGGAATATTTTTCTCTGCCTGCCAGGTCGGAGTTAAAGCGCTCCCTTCAGGTCCGTTCATGTTTATATGGCGGACCTTTTTTTATGGGCGGTCATTATTGAGATTATTGGAGCTAATAATGAGCTGCAGCCGATAGAACACCTTGCTGGGCCTGATCAAAATGACTGGGCTCAGTGGTTTCTCTCCCGATGAGGCTATCGTGGGTACGACGTCTGCCGAGGAGCGAACCTACCTGCTCGGAGGTTTTCATGAAAGTTTCCTGGTTTGTCATTGCATTGGTGGTGGCTGTTTCTGGGTGTTCTTCAGCGATGTCAGGAGTCAAGCCGGATATAGCGAAAGTAATTTCCATAAGCGATGCGCGGAATGCCTGCGGAGTAGTTCCTGTTACCCTGGTTTATGAAGATTCACAGGGGGTGAGGAAGTCTCTGGAGTATCAGGTTTGGGGTGGTGGCTGCAGCGGTGGATAGATTGTCAGGACTGCCCGGTTTTTTCTGGTAGAGATCTGATCGATATCCAGATTGTGTGATTTTGGTTCTGGGATTTAGAAATCAAGAGCCAGGTCGTTGTGGATGTCATGCTAATGGAAGGATCAAATCAATGCGCCCTTCAGGTTTGAGTTTTCGAACTGACCGGATGCTTATTGCCTTGCTGCTGCTGATGTTTCTGCTGCTGTTGCTGTTGTTGCTGTTTCCATTCATGGGTGCGGCTTTTGCTGAGGAGAACTCAAGCGTGAAATTGCTGAGCCATTTTTCCTTCAACGAAACATTGAATCGAGTTCGTTCGACCCTGAGCGCTAACGGAATGACGGTGTTCGTCGTTATCGATCACCAGGCCGCCGCCCGCGCGGTCGGCCTGGAGATGACGCCGACCACGGTACTGGTCTATGGCAACCCCGGTGTCGGTACCCCGCTGATGCACGCTGCGCCGGATTTCGCGCTGGAGTTGCCGTTGCGTGTGCTCATTCGCGAAGACGACAACGGCAATACATGGCTGGTGTACGACGAGGCCGCCAGTCTGGACGGTCGTCACGGCTTGCCAGCCGGGATGGCCGGGCGCCTGTCGGCCGCCGAAGGAATACTCGAAATGGCCATTCAGGCCCCCACTCGGCGTGGATCCAGCGTTCCATCCGATTCTCCCTCTCAAGGAGCGTTTCATGAGTAACAACAAGGAAAAGCAGGCGCTGCTCGATGCCAGTGCGCTGCTTGCCCGACGCAAGTTCCTCCGTGCCGCCGGCACCGTGGCGGTGGCTACCGTCGCCGTTCCGGCCTTGGCCGAATCATTGGCCGATGTACCGGCCCGCCGGGTTGGTGACTCGATCAGCGGGCTTAGCCAGCGCTCGAAGTACGTTCATCTGGAGCGCATTACCGAGGCGACACCGGGCAAGTTGAGAGTCGACCCGGCGCTCGCAATCAACTCGAAGACGCCCCTCGACAAGCTGGTCGGTGCGATCACTCCTTCGGACATGCACTACGAGCGCAGTCATTCGGGCTCCCCGGACCTCGATCCGGCGCAGCACCGGTTGTTGATTCACGGTATGGCCAAGAAGGAACTGGTATTCACCATGGAGGAGTTGCGCGCCATGCCTTCGGTGTCGCGAATCCATTTCATGGAGTGCTCTGGAAATGGCTGGGAGAACTGGAAGAAGGCCGACCCGGGCATGACAGTGCAGGACACCCATGGCTTGGTCAGCATGCATGAGTGGACGGGTGTGCATCTGTCCTACCTGATGGAGCAGGTCAACGCTGATCCCGCCTCGACCTGGATGCTGGCTGAAGGCGGTGACGCCGCCGGTGTGGCGCGTAGCATTCCACTGACCGATGAGATCATCGAGGAAGCGCTTGTGGTTTATGCGCAGAACGGCGAGCCGTTGCGCCCGGCCCATGGGTTCCCGATACGTCTGTTGATACCTGGCATGGAAGGCAACCTGAGCATCAAGTGGTTGCGTCGTCTGAAGTTCGGCGATCGGCCCTTCATGACTCGCTGGGAAACCGCCCGCTATACCCAGTTGCTGCCCAACGGCAAGGCGCGCCAGTTCCAGCTCTACCAGGAGGTCAACTCGGTTATTACCTCGCCGTCCGGGACCATGCGCATTGGCGCTGGCTACAACCGCATTACCGGCCTGGCCTGGAGCGGACGCGGCAAGATTGCCAAGGTCGAGATCAGCACTGACGGCGGTGCCAGTTGGCGCGAGGCTCGGCTCAATGCGCCGATCCTGCACAAGGCCCAGGTTCGCTTCGACGCGGACTGGCACTGGGACGGCAGGCCGACGCGCATCCTCAGTCGCTCGACCGACGACAAGGGCCATGTTCAGCCGGATCGCCAGAGTCTCCTGGCGGTCATGGGTGAGAACGCCCTGTTCCATTACAACGCACAGCAGACCTGGGCAATCGACGCTGAAGGGAGGGTCACCAATGCGCTCAGCTAGCCACTTCATCCTGGTTCTGGGTCTGGCCCTCACCTGGAACGCCCAAGCCGCTGAGGTCCAGTTCGGCCGTACGGCGAGCCCGGCGGAGATCCGCTTATGGAACATCGATGTGCTACCCGATGGCACCGGTCTGCCGGAAGGGCGCGGCAGTGTGGCTGAGGGAAAGAAGCTCTTCGATGACAACTGCATGGCTTGCCATGGGCCGGGCGGCGAGGGTGGGTTCAAGGATCGCCTGGTCGGCGGTACCGGCAGCCTGGCCAGTGAGCACCCGATCAAGACCGTCGGCAGCTACTGGCCGTACGCGACCACGTTGTATGACTACATCCATCGCGCCATGCCCTACCAGGCACCGGGCTCGCTGAGCAGTAGCAACTACTACGCGCTGGCGGCCTACCTGCTCAACCGCAATGGCATTCTGCCCGACGATGCCACGCTGGATCGGCACAGCCTGCCCAAGGTGAAGATGCCCAATCGTGATGGCTTTGTTCCAGAGCCGGAGTTCCGCCACATCAGCAACTCTCGGCAGCACCGATAGCTGCCCGCCGCCGCCCAGGTTCGGCGCGACCGGCGTTTCCGCGCACAGGGATGTGCCCCGGAACGACTACTTCTGAGCGCGCCGCCGCCATTTCTTCGGACTACTGCAGGATTTCCGGTGAACACCCGATACCCCATCTATTCAATCAAGTTCTACGCCATGGTCCCAAATCAACGCGACCATGCCTCGAGCCCGAAGCCAGCATTCTTCGGCGTTGGCCACGCGGATAACTGCCGGCCCGTCGATAAGCTGTGGATTTCCTTTGATACCCATTTCTTCAGGGTCCACCAATTGACCTCAGACGGTGAGGCCAAAAGCTACCTCTACAAACTGAACGACATCGTGGGACGTCTGGAGATTGTCGAGGAATCGGCCCCATGAAGCGGCTCGACAGATGCATCGCCCCTGCATCGCTCCCTCGCACGGATAGTCAGCGGTGTCGAAGCTGGCTCGATATCGCTGGCGGCATGCGCGCAGCGTGAGACTTGCGTTCGGATACCTCTTCGGCTGGCTCCTGTTTGGCGTAGTACTGTGGAAGCTGCTCCAGCTGTTTCCGGCGGTGGGCTTTTTCGCTCAGGAGGACTTCTACAGCGCTGTCGCCACGCTGGGACTTCTGGCAGGGATCGCCTGCGAGAGGGTGGTACTGACCCTCCGCCGAAAGACCCGGCGCGACGGGTAAGAGCTTTGCTTCTTACGCCTCGGCAAACGTTCGCACCGCACGGCGCCAGATAGTCAGGCGGTCTTCGAGGTCGTGCGCGTCGCCGCTGATACGCAGCGTGATCTGGTCGAAGCAGCCGGCGTCGGCAAGTCTGTTCATGCCACGCAGTGACCACCACCAGGCTGCGGACATCGCTACCCATTCGAGCTGCTCAAGCCAATCCAGGTGCTGTTCCGTAGTGCCGCCGCCCGGGCCTTTCTGCTGCCCTTGAGGCGCCTGTCGAGTGATCTGCAGCAAACCACGCTGGATATCCTGCTGTCTTTCACCGTAGCGTTTTTCGAGTCGCCCGAGCTCGTAGGCAAACTGGGCGATGAAGGCGGCCTTTCGTTCGGTGGAAATGATGCGATAGCGCTGCATGGCCTTGTCGAGAGCGGGTGCGTAAGCCGCCAGCGCCGGCCCCACCTGCGGATGAATGTGCAGCAGTTGCGCAGTCTTGATGGTCACTGCGTTCTCCTTGTTCGTGGAGGCAGTTCCTCCGCCGATAGTTGGGTTGGCGCGGGGACGTCGATGGTTGGGAGCGGAGTGCCACAAATCGCCCTGTGGACTTAAAAGGAGGCCTCGCTTCCGAATGGCGGGGCGGAAGGAGGCCTCAATACACACTAGGGGAATCAGGACAGGGTCGACTCTTGGGGGGGAATGGCCCTGTCCACAGCTTCGAGTCTTGCCTCGATGACTGTGGGGCCGACGTTACGCTGGCTGCCGCTGCCACTCCAATCAAGCCTGAGCCGGACTTCTCATTATTTTCCAATGAGGCGTGGATGGCGGACCTGGCTCAAGCCGTATCACATCAGCGAAAAGTGGTAGCTGGCGATCAGGCGAACCTCATCCACGTCCCGCGCCCACTTTTCGTAGTTGGTGCGGTAGGTAGAGTTGCGCAAGCGCAGGCTGAGGTCCTTGAAGGTGCCGGTCTGGACGATGTATTTGAGCTCAATGTCGCGCTCCCATTCCTTGCCCTCGCCTCCATTGGCCAGGGCGATGTGGTCGCCGTTGACGTAGCGGGTCATGAAGCTCAGGCCGGGCACACCGACGCTGCGCAGGTCGAAGTCGTAGCGCAGTTGCCAGGAGCGCTCCTGGGCGTTGGCGAAGTCGT